>CAJXKP010000035.1 GCA_913055565.1 uncultured Ectothiorhodospiraceae bacterium | reverse complement strand
GTCTTGTTCGCCGGTAACGGGCCGAGCTCCACGGCCAGGCGCTTGCTGATAATGCCCTCGGCATCGAACATCACCAGATCGAGCTTGAGGCTCTCCAGCGGCTGGTCGCGGCCGTTATCGGTGACCATATAGGCCTGGCAGGCCCCGCTATCGGACTCGAGCTTGTTCAGCTCAACGCTGACCGGCGCCGCGTTGGCGGCCCCGATACTCAGCCAGGCGAGCGACACGCCTAGCATCGTCCATCCAAACAAGCGCATCATCGCGCCCTCCGCTGTGGCATCACCTTTTATAGGTCGATAGCTTACATTATTTTGCGAATTGTTCCTATTCACCTAATTGTGAGAGCCTAAGGCCTCGTAACCAGCGGATCAACGGCACACGACGATGTCCACTACCGCCTGGGCCGGTAGCCTAGCCGCGATGACCGGCGTGGCCCTGCTGGCCTACAGCCAATCATCAGTCCTGCAAGCGCGGTGGCGTTCCTGGCTCGTCGCGACGTCCCTGGCGCTCTTGGGCCTATCCCCCATCCTTTGGTCCGTGAACACCGGTATCGCCCGTGGCACGGCCTTAAGCCTGCTGGCGATGATGCTGACCGCTGGCACCGTTCTGGGCCATCTCGGCTGGCGCCACAGCCGTGCCCACAAAGCCCGGCCCGAACGCTCGGGACAGACTACCGCCGACTACCCAAGTCGCTGGCAGTGGCTTCGTGTAGCAGGGGGTACAGGGCTGGTCGTCTGCATCGCGGGCGGCAGCGCCTTCGCCATCGCTGGCGCTTTGCCCGCCCTGGCAGGCGCCCTGACACCGGCCAACAGAGTCGGCCTGGCGCTGTTCTTGGCGCCGTTGCTATGGGCCCTGCTCGGCGTACTAGCCATGTACGCCATGCCCTTAAAGCACCGTACCGCGGCTCTCGCGGGTGCTTTGGCAGCCGCCGTAGCGATGGCCGCCACCGCGTACGGTGTTAGCGCCCCATGAGCGAACGTATCCCCAACGGCTTCGTCGCCCGCATGCTGGCCGGCCATGCTGGCCTAGGCGTCGCCCTCGCCGCCTTGCTCTACATCCTGTCCGTAACCGGCACACTGGTCGTCTTTCATCCCGAGTGGACGCGTTGGGAACAACCCCATGTACCGGAAATGGCGCAGGCCGAACCGGGCACCGTCGAACGCCTCGCCGAGCACGCCCTGGCCGCCAGCGAGAGCCAACCGACCGATCTCCGCCTGCGCCTGCCCACAAGCGACCTGCCACGCCTGTCGGCAACCATCGACGGCCAAGAACGCTACGCCGACGCCGACGGCAACCCGGTGGCACCCGTCCACCACCCGTGGCGGAGCTTCCTGCGCAACGTTCACTTCTATCTCAACCTCCCCACGCGCATTGGACTGACCCTCGTTGGCGCCCTGGGCGCCCTCATGGCGGCGCTGGTGATCTCGGGGATCCTGGCGCATCCGCGCATCTTCCGCGACGCCTTTCGGATGCGGCTGGGCGGTCAGCGGCTGATCCAGCAGACCGACGCCCACAACCGCATCGGTGCCTGGGCGGCGCCATTCCATCTTGCGATTGCCATCAGCGGCGCCGTCCTCGGACTATCCCTAGCCGTCAGTATGACGAGCCAGTCCCTGACGCCCGGGCAGGGCAGCTTCTTCGACGCGATCTTCGATACCGAACGTCCCAACGGCGACAGCCCGAGTCCGCTACCGGCTGTGGCACCGATCCTGAAACACCTGGAGGACTCGGATGCCGAGCCGGTTGCTAAGCGCCTGACGATCTACGGCGCCGGCGGCGCCGGACCGAGCGCGAAGATCCTGGCCCAACACCCGGACCGGCTCCTGCTCGGTGAGTACTACCACTTCACCACCGCGGGCGAGCTGCATGACACCGCCGGCCTGTCTGACGGCACCGCGGGCCAGCAGGCCTTTGCGGCCATGTACCCCCTCCATTTCGCCAGCTTCGGCGGCCTACCAGTACGCCTGGCCTACGCGATGCTAGGGCTGCTGGCCGCCGTCATGGTCGCCACGGGCGGCAACATCTGGCTGCTCAAACGCCGCCGCCAGAACAGCGCCCATCCCCACCTGGAGCGCGCCTGGGCCGGCGTCGTCTGGGGCACACCGGTGGCGTTGGGCCTAACACTGGCGGTCGCCGCCAGCCTGGTACCGGACGCCGCCGCTCTGACTACCACCTTCTGGTTAGCTTTGGTCCTGAGCATTGCGACCACCCTCGTACTCGATACGCCCAGGGGCCGCCCGTTGCTGCAAGGGCTCGTTATCGCCTCACTCATCGCCGCCGTCTTCGGGCACGTCGCCCACCACGGCATCGCGCTTCCCACGATACCGCTTATGGTCAATCTCGCCCTAACGGGCAGTGCCATCGCCGTCGCCGGTCCGCGGTTCCTTAGCAAGCGCCATCAGCACGCCGATATAAACCGGTGAACACCCCAAGGCCGCTACGCCACGCTAGCCCGCTAAGGGCTGCCGGCCCTATTTTGAAGATAATTCAACGTTAGTCGAAAAATGCTGACCTGAATTCCCAGCCATAGATGCCAGCCTATCGCCACTTTGTCATTGCCCGAGGGCAACATTGGCGTTCACACGTCGTTCGCAGTTTTGTCAGCAAGCCGATCAAACGCGCTCTGACGCGCCTATGGATAGGCGGCCGCCGACCGGCCGCTGCTCACCTAGGGACGGCATCAACCGAAGCGGGCCGGCACTGGCAAGACGAGGCCTTCCAGGGCAACGACTTCAGCGATGTCACCGTCGCCACCATCGAGCCGACGGTGCAGGCGCACTTTAACGACACCGTATCGGCGCAAGTTCGACTGCTCTTCGAGGAAGACACGACCGAGCACATCGAGGTCGACCGCGCCACGATCACCGTCGCACCGCCCGATAGCCCCTTTAACCTCACGGCCGGACGCTACTACGTGCCCTTCGGCAGCTATCAAACCGCCTTCATCGACGACACCCTGGCGCTCGAGATCGGCGAGACCCGCGAGACGACACTGCGGGCCGGCGTCGGCGCCAACGGTTTTGATCTCGGCGTGTGGGCGTTTAACGGCGATAGCGGCGACGATAGCGTTAGCGAGTTGGGCGCCAATGCCGGCTACCACCACGACGGCGCCCATTGGGCAGTAGACATCGGGCTCGGCGTAAGCAGCAACCTGGCCGATAGCGACGTCCTGCGCGTTACGGTCATCGATGTCGATAGCCTGGACAACAGCGTGACGGGCCTCGCCACCCACGCCCGCCTCGAGGCGGAGCAGTGGGCCTTCACCGGCGAATACGTCAGCGCCCTGGACGCCTTCGAGGCCAATGAGCTCGCCTTTGACGGCGACGGCGCCCAACCCGCCGGCTGGCAGTTGGAGATCGCGCGCGAACTCAAGGTCATGGATACGCCGGTGACAGCGGCCCTGGGCTGGCAAGGCACCGACGAGGCCCTCGCCGTCGGCCTACCGGCGCAACGCTGGCTGGCCGGCCTAACCGTCACGCCTTGGACGGCCACAGATGTATCCCTCCAGCTCCCCCGCGACCGGGACTACGATGCCTCTGAGGGCGGCACCGGCGAGCACGCCCACTCGGCCACGGTGCAGCTGGCCGTGTCGTTCTGAGCGATGCCGCGAGGCTGGCTCAGAGAGTCGAGGAACGCGTCCTGATCACGAACGCGGAATACACAACGGCTGACCAGTCTCTGGATGGGGCATGATGAGCGCATCGAGATTGAACACGTCGCGCACCGTTGCCTCCGTGAGGACCGCCTCCGGTGGCCCCGAGGCCGCGATATGCCCGCCTTTCAATAGCACGAGGCGATCGCTGTAGGTCGCGGCCTGATTGAGGTCATGCAGGACCCACACCACGGTCAAACCGAGCTCATCAGCCCAGTGCCGGATGTGCGATAGCACCCCCACCTGGTGCTGCGGGTCGAGGAAGGTCGTAGGCTCATCCAGCAAGAGGATGTCCGCTTGTTGGGCTAGGACCAGCGCCACCCACACCCGTTGGCGCTCGCCGCCCGAGAGCTGATCGACATCCCGCTCCGTCAGATCGGCCACCTCGGCGCGGCGGAGGGCGCGCGTGACGGCTTGCCGGTCCGCCGCGTTGAGCGTGCCCAACGCGTTGCGATGGGGATAGCGAGCCAGCGACACCACCTCGCGTACCGTCAAGCCGCTCGGCACCACCGGCTGCTGCGGCAGGTAGGCCACGCGGGCCGCCAATTCGCGGCGCGATAGCCGTGCTAGCGGATCACCGTCCAGATAAACCTCTCCGGAACAAGGTGGATGCAAGCCGGCCAACGCGTTTAACAGGGAACTCTTGCCGGAGCCGTTGGGGCCGCATAGGGCGGTGACGCCACACCTCGGAACGGCCAAATCGACGTCCGCCACCACAACCTCCCGGTTGTAGGCGATCGACAAACCCCGGGCATCCAAGGCTGGCGCCGGCTCACTAGGCCGGACGCTATTCGCCTTCGGGACAGCTTGACCAATCGCCGGCTCGTGCTCCGCCACGGCATCCTCCTTAACGGCTCCGTTAGGGCTTACTAGTTGTCACGACAGTACGCGATGCTTGCAGGACGCCCGTAGCAACCATAGGAAATAAGGCGCCCCAATGAGCGAGGTCATAATGCCCGCTGGTAGCTGCGTCGGCGCCAGCAGCGTGCGCCCGGCTAGATCCGCCAGCGCCGTGAGCACCGCACCGACGATGACGACCACCGGTAACCGGACGGCGAGCGGACCGGCCCTGACTAAGCGCGCCATGTGGGGGGCTAGCAACCCCACGAAGGCAAGGCTACCGACCACACTGACCGCGCCCGCCGTCGCCAAGGCGGCGACGAGACAAGCCAGGGCGCGCATTCGCCCAGCGCCGACACCGAGTGTGGCCGCTTTCGCATCGCCCAGCCCCATTAGGTCCAGCCGCCGCGCAAGCCAACGCGCCGCGCCGACGACAACGACGCTGGTAGGTAGCAATGACCACCAGTCCGCCCAACCGCGGCCGTAGACGCTACCGGCTAGCCAAATCAAGGCCTGGGTGGCTTGGAGATCCGCCTTCAGCACCACCAGGGCGGATAACGACGACAACAACGAGGCCAACGCGATACCCGCCAACACAAGCGCCACGGGTGCCAAACGACTGCGCCGGGCCACCGCAAAAACCAAGGCAACGGCGCCCCCACACCCAGCCAGGGCACTGGCCTGCATGGCCCAGCCGCCCGGTGGCGCACCGGCGAGCAGCGCCAGTAGGGAGCAAAGGGCCCCCGCCTGCACCAAGCCAAGGGTCTCGGGGCCGGCTAAGGGGTTGCGCAACATAGCCTGCAATACGGCGCCGGCGAGGGCCAACAACCCACCGGCCGTGGAGGCAACCAGCAGGCGCGGGAGGCGCAGCTCGTTGACGACGAACCCAGCCTGGCTTCCCCCGTTAACCAGAGCATCGACAACGGCGGGCGGCGTTAGAGCGCTTTCGCCCAAACTCAGACTCAGCATCGCCGTCACCAGCCAGGCGCCGGAGACCGTGAGCACGGCAGCGGGTAGACGGCGACCGGCGGTGAAACCGCTGGCGCCCTCATCCCTTCCGGCTAGACCAGCGATAAGGGCCAAAAACACGGGGGCGCCAATAACGGCCGTAACGACACCCACGGGAATCAACTGCCCGCTGGCCCCCCAAGCTTGAGCTACCCAGTCGGCCCCTACCAATAGGGCACCGCCCCACAAACCCGAGGCGGGTACCAACCAGGCGTGGCGTCGTACGCCCAACCGACGAAGTCCATTGGGCGCGAGCAGACCGATGAAGGCGACCGGCCCCGTCAGGGCAACGCCCGCCCCCGAGGCCAACCCCACCGCCAAGAAGCCGGCCACGGTCAACCGCTCCGGCGACGCCGACAACCCGCGCGCCATGCTGGCGCCCAGCGCCAGGAGATCGAGGCCGCGAACCATGGACATGGCGATAACGGCCCCCAGCCCAATCCAGGGCGCCAAGCCTAGAACGACACCCCAATCCGACATCAACGGCGATCCGGCGCTCCAAATGAACGCACCGCCGACCTCCTGCTCATGCACGAGCATTAACGCCGACGCGGCGGCGCTAAAGGCCAGCGTTACGGCCACGCCTGCCAGCGCCAGCCGGGCCCCATGACGCCCAGCCGGCCCAACCAAAAACCAGGTAGCGGCTAAGGCGACGAGAGAGCCGAGAAAGCCGGCCAGCACCAGCGAATAGCGGGCATCGAACCCAACCAGTGCCACGACGATCGCCAGATGCGCCCCGGCCGTGACGCCAAGCAACCCGGGCGAGGCAAGGGGATTGCGCGTCAGCCCCTGTAGCACGGCACCACTGAGGCCTAGGCCGACCCCGGCCAGAAAGGCGCCTGTTAAGCCGGGCAGGATCAATTGCTCAAAGACTACCGCAGTTCCCGTATCGCCTAGATAGGCCCAACACCGCAGGCCGAATAGCAGCCCGAGCAGCAAGCCGCCTAGCCCCAGGGCGGCCAGCCCCCGCCTGGCGCTGGCCGACAGCGACCGACCACTGCCTACGTCGTCGCGGCCATCGCGCGTCACGTCAACTGAAGCCATCCATCATCGCCCTGTGATCGCTCAACCCTGGATGCACTGAACACGCTAGCCTAAAGTAGTGCAAACAATTCTCAACCCGTATAGTGCGGAGTCCACTGGCAATGGCCCGGTCCCGATGAAGCGCCGTATTCTCGTTCTAAGCCTGGTACTGCTGTGGCTAATACCCGCCAGCACCCAAGCCACAGGCGTGACAAGCGTTGACGACGATGGCCCCCGAGCCGTCGAGCGTGTGGCCACGCTGGATTTCGTCACCACCGAGATCGTCACCCTGCTTGGCCTCGAGCCGGTGGCGGTTGCCGGCAAACCGGATTACCTGGAGTGGGTCGGTATAGGCGCCGACGCGGTGGCCAATGCGGCCAATCTCGGTCGCCGTACTGAGCCGAATCAGGAATCCCTCGCGGCAGCGAATCCCCAACTCATTACCGGCGCGACCTTTCGGCATAAGCCATTGGCCGACAGCTTGCGCCGCATCGCGCCCGTCGTGCTGTACAACTGGCTTCCCGCAAGCGACCAACAGAATCCGCTGGAACACACGCGGGCGCTCGTTCGTCATCTGGCTCAGCGTATTGATCGCGGGGCACAGGCAGAGCGCCTGCTTACGGGTATGGACGAGGCACTCGCACGGCAGGCGAGCCGGGTTCGTGAGGCAGGCATGGCGGGTGAGGCAGTGATCCTGGCCCAACACGTCCGCGGAACCAACCGCTTCAACCTATACTCGGAACACAGCCTCGGCGTTGCGATCATCCAAACCCTGGGTCTAACCAACGCCTGGGAAGGCGAGCCGGAGAAGTTCGGCTACACCACGGTCGGACTGGCAAGGCTGACCCGGACCGCCGACGCCCACATGCTACTCGTCGCCCAACCCGATGATCGCGCCTTCGAGCAAGTGACGAACTCGCCCGTTTGGCGTTCAGTACCCGCCGTGGCGTCGGGGCGCGTGCACCGACTAGCGCCCCAAACCTGGTTCTTCGGCGGGCCCGAGACCATCAGTCAACTGGCGCGCCAGTTCACCGACGCCCTCCTCAGCGACTAGCCGGCCGCCACCTCCCATTGCGTACAAAAATACAGGTGATACTGTTTCGCATCCGTTTTACTATTTAGCTTTGGGAGGCCTGACGTGCCGTATACTTACCAGCCCAAATATTGTTATCCATTCGCCGTGTCTAGCCTCGCACTAGCCGCCGGCCTGTCAGCCGGCGCCGTGGCGGCCCAGGAAAGCGACGGCGAAACCCTGGAGCCGGTCGTCGTATCCGGTGACCGAACCGAGACATCGGTCTCCGAGACCACGCGCTCCGTCAGCGTTATCGACCGTGAGGACATCGAGCGGCAGGCAAGCGTCGATTCGAACCTGAGCAGCATCTTGGCCCAAACGGTTCCGGGCATGGCCCCGAGCACCGAGGCCTTGACCAACTTCGGCCAGACCATCCGGGGCCGTAAGTTCCTCGTACTGATCGACGGCATCCCGCAGTCGACGCCGCTGCGTGACGCCTCTCGTGGGCTAAACACCATCGCGCCCTCGTCCATTGAGCGCATCGAGGTCGTCCGCGGCGGCACCTCCACCTATGGTTTCGGCGGTGCTGGCGGACTGATCAACATCATTACGAAAGAGCCCTCCGGGAAGGGGTTCGAGGCCTACTCCAAGGTCAGCACCCGGTTCGACACTAGCGATCTTGACGAATCCGCCGACTACGAAACCGAGCACCGGGTATCAGGCACCCAGGGTCGGTTCGATTATCTCGTCTCTGCCTCCTATGCGGATCGCGGCGGCCGGTTCGACGGCGAGGGTGATCGGATCCCGCCCGACCCGCTCGCCAATCAAGGCGGTTTGGCTGACACCGAGGAGTTCAGCGTTCTCGCGAAGGGAGGCATCGACTTCGACGGGGGTGATCAACGACTCGAGCTGATGATCAATCACTACGAGAACGAACAAGACTCCGAGTTCACCTTTGGGCCCGTTCAGGATGGGACTACCACCGCTATACCGCTCGACCAAGCCCCTGCTGGCCGGGCACCGGCGGAGAATCCGGGCACCGAGAACACCGCCGGCCGAATCACCTACCGTAACCAAGATCTATTAGGTAGCGACCTGCGGGCGACGGCTTACGGCCTGGATCAGGAGATCGTTTTCGGTAATGGGCCTACTTTTTTGCAGAGCGGTAACTCGCAAGAGAAATACGGCCTGCGAACGACCATCGATACGCCCATTGGCGAGGTCTTTTTCCCGGGGAGCAGCCTGACGTGGGGCTTCGATTATCTACGCGATGAGACCGATCGCGTCGTCGTTGAGGCCGGTGGAACGTCGAGCTCACCCGGATTAGAAGCTGATGCCGCCGCTGCCTTCACCCAGCTCGAGGTCCCCACCGGCGACAAGGGATTGCTCCGCATGGGCCTGCGCTACGAGACGATCGGCCTCGATGTCGCCAGCCTGGATCGAAACGGTGCGCGCCGACAAAATACACGGGACGGATTCCCGGTCCAGAGTGGTTCGCTCCGGTTCAACGAGATGCTGTTAAATGTCGGCGCGGTTATGTACGCCACAGACCAGCTCGACGTCGTAACGAATTTCTCCCAAGGCTTCTCCCTGGCGAACTTCGGCCGAACGCTGCGCGGTGCTAGACCCAAAGCCGGGAGCACTGCTGTGGATCCCGAGGACTTCGCCAGCGAGGTCCAAACCGTTAATCAGCTGGAGATTGGCCTACGCTACTACGGTGAGCGCTTGACCGCGTCCACCTTCGTATTCGGGAGTAAGTCCGAGAACGGCACCAGTTTCGACAACAATCTGTCCATCCGAAAGCGCGATGAAGAGATCTGGGGCATCGAGGGCCAGGCCGATTACCGGATCAATGGTGCCAACGAGATCGGCGGTACCTTTAGCTGGTCCGAAGGCGTGCGTAAACGGACCGCGAGCTCGACCACCAAAGTTCGGCTGCCTGGCACGCGTATCCCGCCGCTTAAGGTGACGGGGTACTGGCAGAGCCAACCCACTAACTGGTGGGACAACCGCCTCCAGGCGACCTACGTAGGTAACCGCACGGAGTTCGACCAGGCTCCAGGCTTCGGCGAAGGTGATGTGGACGAATACATCGTATTTGACCTGACCTCACGCTTCGACGCCGGCCCCGGTAAGCTAGGTGTCTCAGTAAGGAATCTTCTGGATAACGACTACAAACCCGCCATCAACCAAGCGTTCAATATCCCGTCCTCGTTCGCCAACGCTTCGGGTCGCCGCTTCGGCCTGAGCTACGAGCTGCAATGGTAGCCGATGAGGCCCCACCCCTGGGTGGGGCCTTCCCGCCAGTTATCCTCATCTGGGCTATCGACAGCCACCGGGGCCCGGATGATCGGAGCAGCCCCCGTCGGACGAGGTAGCCGACACCCTAGCCGCCCTGCCTACGAGCGGCTAGGCCCTTTTTACGACCACTACCACCCCGACGCGACGTGACCTGACCAGGCCTCCTCATAGGCTGTGCCTCGTTAACTTAAAATTCCGTAATGCGATTTGCTGTCCTCCGCATCATTATTACTTACTCTTTTCTTGCGTTCTGACTCGCCGTCGCGAGCGGCCGTGGCACATCAGTGCCACGGAAGTTTTAGCAACAACGAGCGAGGAGCAGACAATGGGCAGCAATCATCCGGCACCCTACACCTAAGCTCGGTGAACTCGTCGCTGGATACTTTGCTTGGGACCAGAGCGCGGGTGCGACCTATATCGAGCAAAAGCTCATTGACTGGACGGCGGAGCGCATCGGGCTCGGGCACGCCGCGGATGGCGTGTTCACCAGCGGCGGCAGTCGATCGAATCTCATGGCGCTGTTGGTCGCGCGCGAGGCATGCCGTCTCTGGCACGGTAGCTCAGTCGAGACAGCTAGACGCCGGATCTTGGCGTCGGAAGTTAGCCATTTCGGCGTCGACGAGGCAGCCACAATCCTCGGATTGAGCGGTGACGCGGCGGTGTCAGTACCTTGTGATAATCGGCTGCGCATGGACCCGAAGGCGCTGTCTCGGGCCATCGCCGAGTGTCATAGCGAGGGCCTAATCCCCATAACGGTCGTCGGAACGGCCGGTACGACGGACTTCGGTAGCATCGATCCCCTCGCCTCGCTGGGAGCGATCTGTCGTAACCAGGGAATCTCTTTCCACGTTGACGCCGCCTTAGGTCGCGGCTTGTTCGCCTCGCCTCGTAGTCGCCATTGTCTCCGCGGCATCGAATACGCCGACGCGGTCACGGCGAATTACCACAAGGCGTTCTCTCAGCCGGTGAGCTGTGGTGCCTTCCTGGTCCGCTAGCCGGTCAGCTGGGGTATCTGACCTATCACACGGACTATCTCAACCCCGCCTCCCAACGTAGCGAGGCCATGCCCAAGTAGGTGGACAAGACCATCCAGACGACGCGGCGCTTCGAGGCCAGCAAGCTCTGGCTTAACCTGCGGACCGTAGGGGCCGATGCCCTGGGCAACGCCTTTGACCAGACCATCCATCTATCCGTCGACGCCTATGAGCGCGTGCGTCAGCGCACCGATATCGCCTGCTATCAGGCCCCGGCGCTCGGCTGTCTGGTCTTCCGACCCTGCCAGACATCTTTTACCAGCGCCGTTCGATACTGAACCGGGCGCGCCGCGTCGCGCCGAAGAAGCACGCGTCGGTGCTCGTGCAGGAACTAACGAATTCCTCGTCGAAGATATTCTCGCCACGCAGCCGAAGCGTGAACTTGTTCCAGTCGTACGACACGGCCGCGTCCGCTACCGTGAAGCCGTCAACCTCCACGTCATTGGCGTTATCGGCGAAGTTCTCACCCTGGTAGCGAAGACCGGCCCCGATATTGAGGCCATCTAGCGAGCCGGACGCTACGGTGTAATCCGCCCAGATCGATGCCTTCTCTTCGGCGACCTGGCGCGGGCGTTTGCCCTCGAAACCCTCGGTGTCCTCGGTTTTTTCGACGTCACGGAGCGTGAAACTGGCTGTTAGGTTGAGGCCTGAGTCGAGATTGGCTTGGGTCTCGAACTCAACGCCGCGCGAGCGTACTTCGCCAACCTGCACGTCGTTATTCGGGTTGTTCGGGTCGGTTACTTGGATGTTCTGGCGTACGAGGTTGTAGCCAGCCAGCGAGACCAGGGCATCGATGCCGTCTGGCCGATAGCGCACGCCGGCCTCCCACTGTTCACCGGTGGTCGGCTCGAACGGTTTGCCCTCGGCATTGACACCGATGAGGGGCTGAAACGACGTCGCATAACTCACGTAGGGGGTGACCCCCAGATCGGACTCGTAGGCAAAGCCGGCACGCCCCGTGAACTCGGAATCATCTTGATCCGTTGAGGTGTTGGCGAGATTGTCCGTCTCGTCAGTATCCACCCAATCGTGGCGACCGCCTAGTGTCACGACATATTGGTCATTAATTCGAATCTGGTCTTGCGCGTAGACCCCGATTTGGCGCTGGGTTTGCTCTGTATCTTGGAAGACCGGGACATTGCCGATGGTGCCGCGATTATTTCGTTTAAAGACGTCAATAGACGGGGCAGAGGCGAAGCGCTGCTCTTCGGTAAACTCGTAGCGTTGAAACCCGACGCCGCCTAGCAGCGTATGCTCCGCGGGGCCAGTGGTGAATCGCATCTCAGCGTTCGTATCCACGGTTAGCCCTTCCATTGTGGAGTCCGTGGCGAACGCGGACCGATCTAGCGTGCGCTGATCGGCCTGCAGGCCGCCCCCGAAGACCGCTTCCGAGGTTGTGTCTAGATCGTTGTAGCGGGCATTTTGGCGCATCGTCAGGCGATCACTGACTTCGTGGGTGAGGTTGTAGCCAACGGCGTACGACTCGCGCTCGAAGTCATCGAAATCCTCGTTACCGAGGAATGCGTCAGGATCGAGGTCGCCGTTGGGGTTATCCCGGATGGTACCCGCCGCGGGCACGAACTGGTTGGTCGAGCCGGTATCGTCGCGCTGAAAGCGGCTGAGCAGCGTGAACGTGGTGTCCGCGCTGGGCCTAAAGGTCAAAGCCGGCGCCAGGTAGACGCGGTCATCGTCGACCGAATCCACTTGCGCGTCGCTATCGCGGACAACACCGGTCACGCGACCCAGCACAGAGCCGCTGGCATTAAGTGGCCCTCCGGCGTCGAATTTTAGCTCCTTGTGATCCAGGTTCCCGTACTCGACACCCAGCTCGCCAAAGGGCTCTGACGTCGGGCGCTTGGTCACGAGATTGACGAGGCCACCCGGGTTCGCCTGCCCGTAAAGCATGGAGGCCGGGCCCCTCAGCACCTCTACGCGCTCGACGCCGTAGAGTTCCGGATTGAATTGGGCAAAGCCTTGAGAGCGCAGTTGCAGGGTGTCCCGATAGACGGCCTTGCCATTGTCGGTAAACCCACGAAAGTTCAACCAATTAACACGCGTATCGTCACCGTTGACCTCGCCGGTCACTCCCGGCGTGTAGCGGAACGCATCCTCCGTACTGTCCATGCCCTGCCGGGTCATGCGATCCCGCGTGATGACCGACATCGACTGAGGCACTGAGTCGATCGGCGTAGCGGTCTTGGTGCCGGTTCCAGTGACCTCGGGGACGATCCCCTGAGTGGGCCCAAAGGGAGTCAGTTCGTCGGCCTCGATCTGGATCGCCTCAAGCTCGGTCGACTGCTCTGGATCGGACGCGGAGCTAGCGGCTTGGTCGCTATTACTGTTGTCCGCGGCGCTAGTGGCAATAGGTCCGGCTAGCAGGCCGATTGCCGCGAGCTGAACGGCGTTGATCAGCGCGTCGCGCCGGCCAGAAGCTGCTTCGAGATTCTCGCGTCGAATCATCGTTATCCCTTGGATATCCAGTGGCCAGCGGTGCCCAGCCGACCTCTTGAGCCAATCTTTTTACGCATGAAAATACAATGCGATCGCATTGCGCTTACACACTACCGTCTAGGGTGCCATACGTCAAATAAATCGTATTAATTCTTGTTTACGTATGAGGGCGTTACTGCAGCTTGAGCTCTATCGGGCTGCGGAGGTCGGTTGGCCTAAGTGCTGTAACGGCGGGATTCAGCGAGGCGGCGTATCCGGCTGCAATGGAAGAACGAGCAACCAGCCAGCCCATGCGGATAGGCCATCATGGCGAACGCTACCCGAATGAAGAAGCCGCGACACCCGGTGGCTGTGTGTCCTAACGGCTTCGGCGCGGGGGCGCAATTTAATCAAGCAGCCCGTGCGAGGCAGTAGCTGACGATATCGGACGCCCTCGCCAACCACTCGTTGCTCGGCGGCTAGCGGTTGTGCGCATCGGCTTCGATGCTCATGCAATACCGCGCCTACGCGCCCGTGACCGAGAGCGAGGTGCAGCTCATCTGGCTGGCCGCCCATACCTGACGCGCTACCTTTACCAGCGTGGATGAGCGAACCAACCGAGAGCTCATCGCCGCCGAGCTTGGTTCCGATACCTTGGCCGACTTCGACGCGGCCTTGGAGCAGCGCGGTCTCGATCCCGCGGAGTACAACGAAATGCCGGTCCACCCAAGGCACTGAAACCGTGGCAAGCTAGCGGCTCACTGAGGTGGCTGCGACCGGCAAAGGAGCTGGCGGAGCCACCTCGCACCAACGAACCATTCGACGTTGCCTTGGCAACGTCACAACCGTCGGCCGGCGCTCGGTATCGGGCAATCACCGCAATAATCGAGCCCGTCCAACCGGTACCGAAGGCAGCAAACCCGCCGCCCGTATGGCGCCTGCCGGCGTCGGGTAGTGTAGATTGGGTTAGCAGTACCATCTGTTAGAACGGCATCGGCGAGTAGGTGTAGCGCTGGAGCTATTGCTAAGCCGGCATCCGATTGGCTCACCCGCTCCACGAGCCAGGCGTGGATCGCGCCCACGGCATTCCAGGCGACACGGGGCGAAAAACCGCCGACATCGGCTAACCCGTCGATAATCGGCGCAGTGTGGTCGCGCGTTAGCGCCGCGAGCTGTGCCTCAACCGTTCGCTCCTGATAGTGCTCACCAGCACCCACCGCGATACCAATGGGGCGACCGAACGCATCGACGCGTAACCGCACAGCACAGGGCGCCGGTAATGACAGCCCACCGAACGCCCCGATCGCCAACGGTATCCAGGTCACCTGCAGGTAACGCTGGGCCCACAAGGAGATCAACGCCCGTTTATCTGCCTCGGGGTAGGTGTTTGTATAGGTCGTTAGCGCCGTTTGCAGGTCACCATCGGCGACCGGCGCGAGGAGTGTTTCTTCGGCGTCCCCAGTGTGAACGAGCGTACCCTGCATCTCGGGCACGAGGCTCGCCAAATGGGCCCACGCATCGTCTACGAAACCTGGCGTCACGCCACTCCCCGCCAACGCGTTCTTGACCATCGATTCCTGCACCACAAACCCCGCGCCGCCGCCACTAGCTCGGCCATGTTAGCCGCTGACTCCATTGTCTGCGACTGATAATGGTTTGATAGGCACTTGTTAGAAGCGCCTCCTGCGGCGGCGAAGAAAACACCCCTCACCGACGACTCCCGGCTACGGACTATGGGCCGGTGGCTGGAACGACGCTAGCTCACGACAACCGCCGTCGAGGCTCGGAAAGCGACAGACCCGTTACTGCCACCCACGTAAGGCCAAAATCTATCCGGCGACCGTTGGCAAAAGCGATAACGACCTTCGCCCGTCGCGTGGAGCCGGAGGCTGGGCTTGTATTTATAACGTGGTGTGCCCGTGACCAGCATCGTCCAGGGCCTCAGCCGCCGCGTGGTGGTCGCCTTCCGTTGGCGGTGCGACATGGACGTGGGCATGGGCGTGGCGGTGGAGGTGCGGGTGGCGGTGGATGACGCCTTCCTGGAGTGTCCCGCCAGTGAGGACCACGGCCCGCTCGGCAAGCCGACCGATCAAGGCCTGATCGTGGGAGGCCAAGACCAAAGCCTGGGGCAGGTCTTCCAGCAGCGGCATTAGACGGCCGTAGGCGTCGTCGTCGAGGTCGTTGGTGGGCTCGTCGAGCAGCAGCACGTCGGGTTCCATGGCGAGGACGCTGGCCAGGGCCACCAGGCGCTTCTCGCCCCCGGAGAGGTGGTGGGTGACCCGCTCGGCCAATCCTTCCAGGCCCAACTGGCCAAGCGTGGCCTGGGCCGTCTCGCGGGCGGCGGCGGTGCTGGCGCCGAGATTGAGCGGCCCGAAGGCGACGTCGTCCAGTACCGTGGGGCAGAACAGCTGATCGTCGGCGTCCTGGAATACGAGCCCGACACGCCGGCGGACCTCGCGAAAGTCCTGCTCGCGGGTGCGAGCCTCGCCGAAGGCCACGACCCGGCCCACCGCCGGTCGTCGCAGACCCACGATGCACTCCAGCAGCGAGCTCTTGCCGCTGCCGTTACGCCCCACCAGGGCCAAGCGCTCGCCGGCCCGGACGCTGAGATCGGCCTCGGAGAACACCCGCCCCTCCGCGCCGTCGAGGGCTACGCCCTCAAGCTGCAGCAGCGGCTCCGCACTCATAGCTGCTCCCAGCCCAGTAGGGCGCCGAGAAGGATTAACCACACCATGGCAGCGAGGGTATCACCACGCTCCCAGTGCTGATCGTGGGCCAGTCGAAAGCGGCCCTCGAAACCGCGGCATCTCATGGCGTCATGCACACGGCGGGAACGCTCCAGCCCCCGTACTAGCAGCATACCGAACAACCAGCCAAAGCTCCGCCAGCTATGCCGGTTGTTTCCGGCGACAAAGGCACGCGCCCGCATGGCGCGCCGCAGGCGCTGGTACTCACCCTGTAAGACGCCGACGTAGCGCACGGTAAATAGGAACAGATGGACCAGCCGCGCCGGTACGTGCAACCGAGCCAGGGCGTAGCCCAGGCGCGCCGCATCCAGGGTGGCCAACAGCGCTAGCGTACCGACCATAACGGCACTGGCCGTCAACAGAATCTCGGCGCCTTGATGCAGTCCTGGCCAGCTCAGCGCCACGCCGGCGACATGCGCGGCAGCGGGTCCCGGCACAGTAATCGGCAGCGAGACGACCAGAACCAACATCAGCCCCTCCAACGCCAGCAGTCGCCACACTAAGGCGCCAGTGGGGACGCCGAGCAGTAACGCCCCGGCTGATGCCAACACCAAGGCCACCAACAGGGTCGATAGCGCCTGGAGGGCAACGATGGTCAGCGCAAACGCCACGGCACCGACGATGCGCAGCCGCGGGTCGCGCTCGGCTAGCCATGCTGCGCCGGCCGTTGGATACGCTGTTACGCCGAGGAGCGCCATCGCCGCTCGCGTTGCCGGGCCCGCCAGGCCATGACGGCACCTGCCAAACCGATGATGACCCCAATGCCGCCGAGGATATCGCCCACGCGGACGCGGTGGGCGTAGGCGTGGAGCTCCTGGCGCAGCGGCCCCACCTCCTCGGCGACGGCCTCGCGGACTAGCGCGCGCGTGGCCTCCCGGTCGAGGGCGTCACCGCCACCGCCGCGGTCCGATGCGTCGCCTTGGTGGCCCTCGCCACTACTACCATCGGTCTCTTTGGACGCGCTGTTGTCTGCGTCGTCAGGCGCCGTACCGGTCAGCTCGTATGCCGCGCGGTGGCCATCGGCCGTCTTCGCCACCAGGCTAAAATCGCCCGACTGCGCCATGCGGTGGACGAACTCGCCGGCCTCGTCGGCTTCCAAGCGGCTGCGTACCTCGTCATCCGGGCCGTAGACCGTTACCTCCGCACCGGCCGCGGGGGTGCCATCGACGAAGTACACCGAGCCGTGGATCGCCTCGCCCTCAGCATAGGCGAACATCTCAACGCCATGGGCCGCCGCCATACCGCTCCAAAGCAGGATGGCAATCCCAACTAGAACGCGCCTCATCGCACCTCCTCACCGAGCAATAGCTCCGGGCTAACCCGCCGCACGAACCCAATAGCCGCGCCGCTGACCACCGCCTCCACGGCGGCCAGCGGCAGATACGCCAGCGCGATGACACGCGCGGCGGGGCCAAATCCCTCACCGCTCAAGGTCAGCGACAACCCCAACAGCACCGCCGTACCAGCAACACCGACAAACCCCGCCACTGCACCGATGGCGACTGCCCCTCGCGCGCCGGCAGCGCGCAGCCATGGCCTTAACAGTAGGCCGCAAAGCAATGCCGGCGCGCCGATATTAAAGGCGTTAACGCCGAGGCTGAGCACCCCGCCGAAGCCGAAGAAGGCCATCTGCATGACCAGCGCTACAACGACCGCCGGCAGCGCGGCCCAGCCCAGCACCAGACCCATGACGCCGTTGAGCAACAGATGCACCGATACCGGACCGGCAGGGACGCTGACGAGCGAGGCCACGAACAACGCCGCCGCCAATAACGCGGCCTGGGGAATGCGATCGTCATGCAAGCGGGGAACGGCGACGACCAAACCCGCCGTGGTCGCCACGGCCCCCGTTATCAACACCGGCGCCGCTAGGAAGCCATCGGGTATATGCGCGATCAGTTACTCCGTCTTAGCTGCCGTCATATCGCGTGTATGGACCCAGATCAGGCCGCCCTGCTCCAGCGGCACTGCCTTACCGTCCGGATTCTCGACCGGCTCGTCGGCCTCCACGAGCGCCGAAAAGCCCCACCAACCCGCGCGCGGCATGGCGTAGCTGAACACGCCGTCGGCATCCGCGCGCACAACCTGTGTGGTAAACGCCGGTGCCGGCGCCTTAATGCTGCCGTCGTTGCGCCACTCCACCTCCACGCGGGCGTGAGCCACCGGGTCGCCGTCGCGTATCACTCGGCCGCGGAAGACGTTCCCGGTCCATAAGCCGTAAGGGCGGGTCAACGGCACAATCTCCACCGGCAGGCCGACGGGTTGGCCCCAATCCGTCTCGCGACCGAAGGCATTCACGACCACCTTGGTGAAGTGCTGGATCATAACGCCCTCGCTGGGCTCCCAGTAGGGTGCCGGCGCAAGGTAGAACCGGTGATCGCCCGGCTGGCTCAGGGTGTAATCGGCGGTGTAGGCCCGCTTGCCGTCGATACGCCGGGGCTCCAGCTCGCCCGTAAGTTCCTCGCGGCCACTAGGCGTTACCACGCCCAGGCGTTCCGGCTTGCCCATCGCCATCACCGGACCGTTGGCCATGGGGTGGGTAAAGCGAATGTCCAGGCTCAGCTGGCGCCCTGTCTCATCGGTGGCGATGGCGAACGGCGGAATCAGTTCCTGGAAGTGGGCCTGCCCCAGCACAGGGACGACGAGCAGCACGCAGGCCGCTAGACGCCTAGTTAAGCAACGCATGGGAACTCCTTAGCTCGCCGGCTTACGGGAGCCGGGCCGATGTATGATCAATTCTACATAATTCATACCAAGCCTAAGCGACAGGACCAGCTAGCACAAGCGCACGACCGGCATAGGCTTTAGAATACCGTCCAGGCAACAAGGGCAGGCGCGGGCATGGAACGGGTCACCATCTCCCTGGATGACGAGCTGGCATCCGAATTCGACGGCTACACCCAGACCCACGGCTACGGCAATCGCTCGGAGGCGGTGAGGGATCTCATCCGCCAGCGCCTGGGCTCGCTAGCGCTGGAAGGGGGGGAAGCCCCCTACTGCGTCGGCAGCCTGACCTACACCTACAACCACAGCGAGCGCGAGCTGGCCAGCCGGCTCACCCGCCAGCAGCACGACCACCACGACCTCGTGCTCAGTAGCGTCCACACCCACCTGGACCACGAGCACTGCTTCGAGACCGTGATGCTGCGCGGCCCCACCCAGGCGGTGCGACGCTTCGCCGAGGCCGTCATGGCGGAGACCGGCGTCCACCACGGCCGACTGCATTTGGTGGCCGTGGACGCCCAACGCGGCGAGCATCGCCACGACGATGATGCCGAGGCCGGTGACCACCTCCACACCCCGCCGCGGATCTAGTCGAACAGCGGCACCCGGCGGTACTTGAACAGCGGGACGAGCGCCATACCCGCGACGAAGCCACCAATATGGGCCATAAAGGCCACCCCCGCCCCGGTACCGCTAGTGGCTTGATTAAACAGCTGCAGCACGAACCACAGCCCCAGCACCACCATCGCCGGCACCCGCACCAGCTGGGTAAAGAACCCCAGCGGGATAAGCACCAGCACGTGCGCCTTGGGATGGAGCAGAAGATACGCCCCCAATAGCCCGGCGATGGCCCCGGAGGCGCCGATCATGGGCACCTCGGAGGCAGGATCGATGAGCAGTTGCGCCAGCGCGGCGGCCATGCCGCAGATCACATAAAACGCGATGAACCGCCAGTGCCCCATGGCATCCTCGACGTTATCGCCGAAGACCCACAGATAGAGCATGTTGCCGATGATGTGCATCCAGCTGCCATGGAGGAACATGGACGTCAGCAACGTCACAGGCGCCGGCACCAGCGCTACCTCCGGCGGCAACTGCGCCTGACCCATGAGCACGGCGGGCACCATGCCGAGGGCAAAAACCGCCTCCCGTCCCGCCTGCTGGCTGAGGCTGAACTGCCACAGAAAGACCAGCACACAGACGCCCATGACGCCGTAGCTGACAAGCGGCCAGATACGAGTGGGATTGTCGTCTTTAAGCGGTATCAAGCTCGTTACCCCTTGAGCTAAGCGCGCCAGCGTCGGAGCCGGCTATTGGCGACCCTCGATGGCGTTGAGCAGAATAGCGGCGGCCAGACCCAGCCGGCGATCCAATACCCGCTCCTCATCCGCGGAGAAATCCACATCCAGCTTGAAGATAATGGGGTTAAAGCGCTGCTGGAAGGTCGCCACCGTGCGGCCCCCGACCTCCAGATGGTAGCGCTGCGGCATCAGGAAGGCCGCCGCCTCGATGAATCGGCGGACTAACGCCTTCACCATGGAATCTTCCTTGAGTTCGCCCAGGGGATTGCCCTCAGCGTCGAGCACATCCCACTGATCACGCATGAACGAGGCTAGCCCACGCCGTTGAAGCGTGCCGACGCGCTCGCCGGTGCGGCTGTCCGTCACATCATAGGCACCCGAGATATCGAAGATGCTCTGGGTGTTAATGCGCAGCAGCTCCTCGGCCTTGGACTCATCGGCATAGATCCTTAGATCCTCCTTGAGGCGGAAGCGCTTTTGGTCGGTGTACAACGCCAGCTCACCGTTGCCGGTGTAGACGTGGAAGGCGCCACCGAAGAGGCGCAACAGCTTGGAGCGTACGACGTAATGGGGCTGAGCGAACTGTTCTGAATCGCTTGAGGCTTCGACCATTCTATAACTCCGTTATTACCGCCAATTAGGCTAAAGGAATGGCCTTCTGAGCGCGACACGCTGGCTAGCCTTACTGTTTTGTCATCGATGACGATTGCAGTCCATCTGGCTCCGGGTATGCAATCGCGCCGTCAGCGGCGGCAGCCCTTAGGCAAATCCCTTATGGCCTGTTCTCAGGCATCGGGCCACCAACTTAGACGACAACTCGGCGTGACCGGCGCCACCCTGATGGGGCTCGGTGCCATCCTGGGGACTGGGGTGTTCGTCACCATTGGCCTAGCCACCGGTATCGCGGGGCCCGCGGTCATCCCGGCACTGGTGCTAGCTGCCGGTTTGGCCACCTGCAACGCCCTCAGCAGCGCCCAGCTAGCCGCCGCCTACCCCGTCAGCGGCGGCACCTACGAACACGGCTACCGGTGCCTGGGCCCATGGCTGGGGTTTAGCGCGGGCTGGGTCTTTTTAGCGGCCAAGGGTGCCTCGGCGGCCACCGCTGCCCTGGGCTTTGCCGGCTATCTGATCAACAGCCTGGCACTCGCCGATGAGGCCCTGGTGCCCATAGCTACGCTCACTGTAGTCGGCGTAACCGGGCTGGTCCTCGCCGGTATTCGGCGGACGAACGCGGTCAATAGGGGTATCGTCGCTATGACGCTCGCCAGCCTGCTGGCTCTTATTATCAATGGCTTGCCGACGGCGTGGCAGGCCGGTGGCCCCAACCTCACGGACTTTACCGGCACGCGCGCCGATGACGCCCTCGCGCCCGCCCTGCTAGAGGCCACAGCACTGATGTTTGTGGCCTACACCGGCTATGCGCGCATCGCCACGCTCGGCGAAGAAGTCCGTGAGCCGGCGCGCACGATCCCACGCGCCATTATCATCACGTTGATCGTCTCCATGGGGCTGTATACGGCGGTCGGACTGATTGTCATCGCGACGGTGGGTGCCGAGCGGCTCGGCGCCCTAACGCAGGCCGGGGCCGCGCCGCTCCAACTAGCCGCAGCCCATTTCGCCTGGCCTGGCGTGCCGCAGCTCCTCGCTATCGGCGCGCTAACGGCCATGCTGGGCGTGCTGGTTAACCTCATCCTCGGGCTCTCCCGCGTACTGCTCGCCATGAGCCGCCGCGGGGACATGCCGGCAGGCGTTGGCCGCATTAACGCCGCCGGCACCACCCCTTACGTCGCCGTCCTTATCGTCGGTGGGGCCGTGCTGGGCTTAGCTCTGATCGGGGATATCAAGACCACCTGGTCATTCAGCGCCTTTACCGTGCTGGTCTACTACGCCATCACCAATGCCGCCGCCCTGACCCTACCGGCCGACCAGCGGCGCTACCCGCGTTGGATCGCGACCCTGGGCGTCGCAGGCTGTGGCTTCCTGACACTCTGGATTGAGACGTCGGCACTGCTCGCGGGGCTAGGCCTGATTGCTACCGGATGGGTTTGGCACAGCACGGCGCGGCGACTGAGGCACCGCTGAATCCGAGGCAGTGGCGTAGTGTTTTGCCGATGCCTCACGCTCCGTGGTCATCAAGCGTATCCCCGGTTTTTCGATCGCGGCGGCGCGCGAGCACGAGACGCACCAATGCAGGCCGAGCGTAGACTGGACTGCGATTGGCTGCCCGCTCCGCCGGCTCGGCCCCAAGGGCCCACGGATGCTGCTGGGTCCGAACCAACAGCTCGCGCCTATCGGCATCGCTACCGCGTTCGAATATCGGCTCGACAGCGGCAACGCCCGGCTCGTTGAGCTAGAGATGACGATGTTCCATTGTACGTATCTTGCGTAAGAGGATGTCATCGACTGTTTTAACGGCAGATGCGGCCCCGTCCAGGCAGTAATAGGCGACTGCCCTGTTGAGTTGGGAACGCAAACCGGAAAGGCAAGTAGTGATTAGCGCCTTGATCAGTTACCGCCGGCCAGCGAACAATCTACCCTTGCCCTGCTAGCCGCAGATCACGAGGTCGCGCGTGCATTTCATACTGATTATTGGTGTGTTGCTGGCCGTCATCTTCGGACCCTCCTGGTGGGTGCGCCGGGTCATGGCTCGCTACAGTGAACCCGCGGACCGCTATCCGGGGACCGGCGGCGAACTCGTCAATCACCTGGCCAGACAACTCAAGATACCGGATCTGGGGGTCGAGCGCACCGAACAAGGCGATCACTACGACCCTGAGGCCAAAGTCGTTCGGCTGACCGACGACAAATATGACGGCCGTTCGCTGACGGCGATCACCGTCGCCGCCCACGAGGTCGGCCACGCGCTGCAGGATCGGGAGGGCTACAAGCCCCTGCGATGGCGCTCAAGCCTGGTACGCGCTACCCATCGACTTGAGCGGCTGGGTGCATGGATGATGGTCGGTGCGCCGGTGTTAGGCCTCGTCACGCGCGCACCGCACTTGAGCTTACTAGCCATCCTAGGCGGGGTGCTCAGCATCGGCTCGTCTATCCCTGTCCATCTGGTAACGCTGCCCACGGAGTTCGACGCCAGCTTTAAGCGCGCCCTGCCCATCATGCGCGAGCGCATCCTCAACCCCGTGGATCAGCCCCACGCCAAGCGTATCCTCACGGCGGCAGC
Organism: uncultured Ectothiorhodospiraceae bacterium; assembly: GCA_913055565.1. Lineage (GTDB taxonomy): Bacteria > Pseudomonadota > Gammaproteobacteria > Nitrococcales > Nitrococcaceae > CAJXKP01. The sequence goes on along the minus strand of CAJXKP010000035.1, from coordinate 6,025 downwards.
ACTGACCTACGTCGCCGCCTCACTCATGGCCCTACTCAATTTCGCCCGCTGGGCGGCCTTGCTGCGGCGGTTTTAAAAAGCCACCCACCCTGGGCAATTTACCTTCCACCGCTCAGTCGATGAGCCGATAGCGCAGCGCTGGATCAGGCACGGCGCACATATCCGTGCGGCCGAAAACGCGATAGCGATTACGCGCCACGCACCGGTAGAGCCAGTGGCCCGCCGGCGTCGGCAACACTCGTAGCGGCTGCAACAACCACCCGATCCCACCCAGCCGCGCCCCAATGCGTAGTACCGCATCCAGCGAGGTGTAAACCTGCCCGGTCTCGATATACAGCCAACTATCAGGATCCGCCGGATCGAGCCCGTAGTGGCGCAGCAGCGGCCCACCGACCTCGCCCTGGGCCCGGGCAATGCGAAACGCACCATTCCAATCTCGCCGCGCGATCCAACGCGCGGTCGCCGTGCACAGCGCACACGAACCGTCCATAACCACCACCGGGCCGGCGTCATTAAAACCCGGCACCGTTTGGTCAGCGCGGTAGGAATAGGGCTGATCAGCGAGCGGTTTACTCACCGGCCATCCTCTCGGTCTACCTTGGTGGGGCCGCTGTCACGCACCGAGGACCATTGAAAGCGCTCGTCCTCGGCGATGTGATCGCGGCCACTATCGTCGATGCTCATGGCCTACTCCAGATACTTCCGAACCAACCCCGAGGCCCCCACCTAATGATAAACGGTGGCCAGAACGGAATAGCCCACCTTATCGGTTGCCCTCTCACAGGCTGACGCCGTAGAATACGGAGTAGTTCTTTTTATCGCCCGATGGCAAGAGAGGCCGCCATCGGAGCTTAAACACGGCATGGCAGCCATCGGGCGAGACAACGGGCCGCTTGGCGAGCCCATCGATGAGCTTGTAGCCGGTCTCGCCGTTGTGGACGTAGATGCCGGCGATGTCACTCACACTGCGGACAACATAGAGGTAGCCGCGGCGGTAAGGATCGACTTCGGTTAGGCCATACTCTGTCCACGGCCCGGTCGGGATGCACTCCTCGCTGAGGTCGCCGTCAGGCGCCAACCATAACCCCGTCCAGCAATCCCCGGCGGCGCGTAACTGCTGGTGGTGGCGGGCGCTGGCGTCGCGTCGCGGGAAGAAGTAGGCATCTCGATACGCGACCCAAAGCGGATTGTTCATGGACGCGCTGGCGGTGAAGTCATCGCTGAGGACCACCCACTCATCGCGCATCTCGGAGTAGTAGCGCCAGTTATGCTCATCGACGGGTCTGGGATAGTGCAGATAGCCGTGCTCCGGCTTGAGAGGTGTCCAGCCCTCGTTAGCCGCCACCACCTCGGGCTTGCGCATGTGGTCGCAGCTGAACGGGTTGATCCCCCAGGTGCCGGGCTTGTCCGGCGGCGTCAAGGGCTCGTGCTGCGAGGGCGGCTCGCTTAGCTCGCCTACCACGTAGCGGTATAGGCCGCCGTCGGGCGGTACGCGCTCGTGCTCCCCAGCGGCGTAATACAGGCGCCCACTCTCGCGGTTATAGCACAGCCCCGACACCGGAATATCCGCCCGGTAGACCGTGCGCTCCCTGGTGACGACGTTCCAGATGAAGAGGCTTTTTTCGGGGCAACGTAGTCGTCAATCTGGCGCGAACGCTTCGCTTTTCGAGCGAGAGCTTGAGGCACTCGCGATTCCTCGGTCCCGAGGATCAGAACGCGCTGATTGTCGAGCCATTGGACCTCAACCCCGGTAGCGGCAATGCCAGAGTCCCGGACGACGGGCTTGCCACTGAACCAGTTCCGCCAACTCAGCCGCGCATCCTCGCAGCCCGCTAGGGCTAGGGCGGCCACGACCGTGGTAATCAGTGCGAGCAACCCACCTCCGGCGACCCACCGGGTCGGGGCAGGGAGTGGGCCTCATCCCATCGACGGCTTCGGCTCGACTTGGTCTCCGACTCAGTAGGCTACGCTGGGCTCGTCCGTGAGGGCGCTTTTGCATCACCGGCCTCCCCTCGGATTCGGTAACGAGGCAATACCCGCGCGTAGCCTGCCGTCAACCAAGCCGCGCCTGCCCTCGGAATAACGACGCTACGGCCTCCGGCGCCGACGGGAAGTACCCGTGGAAGTAGCTACCGGTGAAGGCACCGGTCTGATAGACGGCCTCGGCGGCGCTGCCGCCGCGGCGGCGGGTGTGGATCACAGGTTCCATCTCGGTGGTCAGCTGGGAGTGGTGGAAGGTGTGGCCGCGCAGTTCGCCGTCGGCCAGGTCTAGGGCCTGCACGCCCAAACCCTTGAGCTTGCCGGCCATGGCGGCGTCGGCGTCGATAAGGCCGAGCATCTCGTGGCACTGGCCGTCGTCGTCCGTCAGCGTCTGGGCCGCGTACATCAGGCCACCGCACTCGGCGAGCATGGGCTTGTCGGCCTGGTGATGGGCACGGATGGCATCCTTCATGCCCGTATTAGCGGCGAGCTGACTAGCGTAGAGCTCGGGGTAGCCGCCGGGGAACCAGAGGGCGTCGCAGTCGGGTAGCGCGCTGTCCGCGAGCGGCGAGAACTCCTGGACACTTGCCCCCATGGCCGCCAATAGCTCCAGGTTGGCCGGGTAGACGAAGGCGAAAGCAGCATCGCGCGCCAGGCCGATGGTTACGCCATCCAGCAACCGAGACGGCGTCGGCGGCGCCTCACCGGTGAGGGTGACGGCCTCCGGTAGGGTGTCGAGGCCGGCCTCCTGGAGGGCATCGGCCATGGCGTCCAGGCGGGCATCGAGGTTCTCGATCTCGTCGGCCTGGAAGATGCCCAGATGCCGGTCGGGGATGCCCATAACCTCGCTGCGCGTTACCGCGCCCAGCAACGGGGTGACCTCCGGCAGGCAGCCAGCGAGCATGCGTCCGTGGCCAGGGCTGCCGGTGCGGTTGGCGATAACGCCACTAACGCGCACGTCGTCGCGGTAGGTCGCCAGGCCGTGAACAATGGCCGCAAAGGTCTGCGCCATGCCGGAGGCATCGATGACCGGCACCACGGGCAGCCCCGTCATGGCCGCCAAGTCGGCACTGGAAGGGTCACCGTCGAACAGCCCCATGGCCGATTCCACCAGCACCAGATCGGCCTCGGCCGCCGCCTGCGCGAGCCGCCAGCGGCACTCGGCCTCGCCGGTCATCCAGGGGTGGATCTGGTACACGGTCGCGCCGGAGGCGCGCTCCAACACCATCGGATCGAGGTAATCCGGGCCGAACTTAAAGATCCGAACCTTGCGGCCGGCGTTGCGATGCAGGCGCGCCAGGCCGGCGGTGATGACGGATTTACCAGACCCCGAGCCGGGGGCGGCGATGAGCGCGGCGGGAGCGGTGCCGGTGATGGTGTTGGACATAGGTCTTCTGGTCTTCGCGGCCGATTAAGACGTCGGGATAGTACTAGGCCGGGACGGCTGAGAGCGAGCGGGTAGAAAGCTGCAAGCTCACAGCTCACGGCAGACAGCTAACAGAACCCCAGCGTTCGTGAACACGCCGGGTGGAGCACCACCGACAGCCGCAACCGTCGGACCGTCGGAGCTTGCCCCGGTGAGCGACCAGTCAAGCTGGTAGCTGTGGGCTACGAACTCGCTAATACGAAAAGGCCCCGCAGGGACATCGCCACCGAAAGCGGCATCGAAGGCGCTAATCGTCGATGCCGCCAACCTCTCGGCACCACGCCGTAAACCGGGGATAGAGGGCAATTGCGGAGTCGACGGCCGCGGCGACGCGGTCGAGATCGATGGTGTCGTAGAGGTGCGTCAGGACATTACGCATGCCGCAAGCGTCCATCAGGTCGGCGGCGAGCTCATCCGGCAAATCCACTTCATCGCGTAGCGCCGCAAACACTTCCTGATAGCTACCCGCCAGCCGATAGCCCTTGGCCCGCAGCAGTTGCAAGCCAATGTCAGCCGAGGCCTCGCAGAGCAGCTGAAGTAGTCGCTCGATGGCGTAGTGCTCGCGCCGGCGCTCACCCATGGTGAGTGACTCATAGGTGCGCAGGTCCGTGATGAATTGCTCAAGCATGGCGCGCTTGCGCGCGATGATCGCTGCACGCTCAGGCGCCATCAGCGAACTCCGCGGCGTGCTTGAGGAACAGGACGCTATCGGCGTGCAGGAAAAAGGCACGATCTTGCTCGCGTTCGAATAGACCGGGCTCGGCTTCATACAGGCACACGCCGTCCCTAAGGGCGTGGAAACGCACTAACGGTGAAGTGCCGGAATGAAGAACCAATAGATCCACCGTCTCGGGATGCAAAGCGGCTTGCAGCTCGCGTTGCCAACGTCCCTGCGTCATCAGATCCGGGAACTGGGCCGGCAGGATCGCCAGATCAACGTCGCGCCCCGCGTGGCCTTCAGCGCGCGAGCCAAACAGCACGAGCAGGCGCCAGTGGTACTTAATGGCGAGTTGGCGCAATAAGTCCTGTTGGTCAGATGAAATCATGGGCTCAGGTTGCCGGCTGCGGGGTGTAGGGACAAGTAGCGAGTTCAAACTTGCCAATCGCCAGTGGGTCTGTCCTGTACGGCCCGCTTTATTGGGCGTGTGAGACGTACACCCGGATGAGCGTTGCAGCTGGCCCATGCTTTCCATAAACAGCAGCAAAGAAACCCCGCCGACGCGTGTTACTAAGGAAGGGCGCCGTCAACGGCGATCCCTTTATCCTTGCAACTGGCCAGCGGGGCGGCGCCGCCCCGCGAATGCGCGGTTTGTAGCAAGGACGCCAACTGGGGCTGACATGCGGTATTCGAACAGGTAATCCCCTAACCCTGCAGAGGGTGGGGTCATTCTCGACCGCCGCAGGCGGATCGAGAATCTCGACGTTTTGCCTTACGGCTAACAAGTGGCGCGCATCCGGGGACCAAGCGGGATTCCCGCTCGCGTGAGACGACGCGGCGGGAATGACATCCTTTATAGACGGCCAAGGGTCCGTCGTCGAACCTGCGCGTTAGCGGCAACTTGGCATGTGCTACTTAGGAAGACCGCAACGAAACCTATTGGCTCTGTTCGCTCATCGCCGACGCAAAGGCACGGAAGTCATCGAGATAGTGCATGCTGATGGCGTGGACGATGTCCCAGTTAATCGCTTCGTAGTGGTGCACGGCAACATTTCGGAACCCGACAGCACGCTTGAGGTTTTCGGCCACGGTTTCGTCGACGAACCCACCGGCGGCTAGAAGATCAAACGTCTCCCCCATCGTGTCCGGCGCTTTGAGATCCGACTCAGCGATGATGTGGGCACCAACATCGACACATAGCTGAACCGCTCGCGACAGATTCAACGTAACGATGTCTTGGGCATCGGGGTCCGCTCTCAGCGTTGCGACGTCAGATGGACACTTATGGCGTACACGCTCGACGCAATAACGCAGGCTCTCAAGCTTTTGTTCGATTACTCGGCGATCCATGCGTCACGGCGCTCTTTTAAGATGCGGTCCCTGATGGGTAGGAAATCCGCCTCATCAACGAGATGGCGTGTGAGCACTCGGGCAAAGGCAGCCGGCGTACCCGCGATACGTCGACCGTTGGTAACGATCTGACCCAGCAGCGGTTCGCCAGCGCTTGTCAGGTCGATCAGATCGATGGCCCGTCCAGTCGCCAACGCGAGGTCTTCAGTGATCTGGATCTGCTCTTGCCCGGTCAACGGCCGGCCAAAGCTGACGGCAACGTCGAGATCGCTATCAGGACGTACGGAATCCGAGACGTGCGACCCGAACACGATAGCCAATTCCAAAGCCTCGTAATCAACCACAACTTGCCTAACCGCGGCTAACGCCGCTGGCAGCGCTCCAGTACTGACTTCATCTGAATACATCACTTTCGCAAGTTAAGTCTTGCACGTTGCGCATTGCAACTCTCCAGCGGGGCGCGCGGGCCAGTGTTTGTGACACGCGGAACAGGCCCAACCAGCGGACAGTCCACAGCAGACCGCCGACAGAACCAGCCCGGTCGGGTAGAACCGCCGGTTGCCCGACGGAACCCCCACCGAGCCACTCGTGGCGGACTACGCCAAGTGGCT
>CAJXKP010000034.1 GCA_913055565.1 uncultured Ectothiorhodospiraceae bacterium | reverse complement strand
GGCGGAGGTGTCCCCGCGGTGAGCCCACCCGTTTAGCGCAGAAGACCCAACCCATCTCAACCCCCACACTCGCCGGACTGAGTTGGCCGGCTGGCGCTACTGGCTCCATCGCGGCATCAGCCCGTCCATCGGCTAGCCGTTGTCAGCGCTACCACGCAACGCGGTCGCGCGGCACCAGTACCCAAAAAAAAGTGGCGGCCGAAGCCGCCACCCTCAGGTCTAGCGACAGCGCCCGAGGCGCGTCACCCGTTCTCGACCGGGATCCGACGCGACTGCGCCGCCTCCTTCTTACCGATCTCGATCCGAAGCACGCCCTGCTCGTTGCGCGCTTTGACGTTTTCCGGATCGGCCGTATCCGGCAGGGTGAACCGCCGGTAGAAGGCGCCATAGGCCCGCTCGATCCGCCGCGTACCACTGCCCTCATCGGCGGCGGCCTCCTTTTCCTCCTTGCGCTCACCGCGCACGGTCAGCACGTTGTTCTCGAGCGTGACCTCAATATCGTTCGGATCCACACCCGGCACATCGGCCTCAACCACGAACTGCTGCTCATCCTCGCGGATGTCGACGGCCGGCACCCACTGGCTCGTCTCCACGGCCGAGAAGTCGGCCTCCGGGCCCCACAGGGGCGATTGGAACAGTTGGTTGAGCCTATTCAGCTGGCTGACGGGATCCGACCAACCACGAACCTCATTCGGTCGACGACGCATCATTTCCACCATCGGGAATCACCTCCTTTCTGTTGTCCCCGTTTAGTTCCTTGCCTTGCATGGGTAAATATAGGAGCAGACGGACCGATTTCAAGGGCTCAGGATGCGCATCAGCCGCGCCATGGCGGGCTGATATAAAAACGGCGGCCGATGGCCGCCGTGGTGTTACGCCAGATCGGCCAGCGCCGTGCTCAACCATTCTCGACCGGTATCCGCTTGGACTGAGCAGCCTCCGTCTTGCCGATCTTGATGCTGAGCACGCCGTGGTCGTTGCGGGCCTTAACGTTGTCCGGGTCGGCCGTATGCCGCAGTGTGGAACGCCTATAGAACGCGCCGTAGGCCCGCTCGATTCGGCGCGCCCCGTTGCTGTCACTCGCGGAGGCCTCCTTCTGCTCCTTTTCAAGGCCTACCGGCGCGGCTTATCGGCCACGTTATCGCGCAAATACACGGGCACGGCGTCACTAGGGTCGGTATCGCTGCCGGCGTCCATCCAGGCACGGGCGATGGACCAGCAATAGCGGGCGTCGGGTAATTCGCGGGCATGGATGCGAGCGATCGCGGTGGCCGGTGCCTGCAGCACCTCCGGATAGGCACTAAAACCGGTACCGACGCCGCACCAGACGGCCCCCGCCACGGTTGGAAGCCTGACCTCCGAGGGCGGCGCCACGCGTTCGGCCGTTAGCATTGTTGGACCGCGCTCAAAGGCCGCCCAGTAGACCTCGCCCTTGCGGGCATCCGAAGCCACCAGCACATGCGACTCACCATCGGCAAAGGCACTCGCGGCCAGCGTTGCCAACGTCGAGACCGGGATAACCGGCACACCAAGGCCGAGGGCCAGGCCTTGGGCCACACCGGTGCTAATACGTACCCCGGTAAACGAGCCCGGGCCACGGCAGCAGGCCACGGCATCCAGGCTGCTTCGGGCCCAGCCCAACTCGGCGAGGACGGCCTCGATCATACCCAGGAGCCGGTCGCTATGGCCCTGAGGCAGATGCTCCCAGCGCCACGCTAGCGGCGAGGCCTCGCCGGCCGCCACCGAGCATGCCGGCGTCGTTGTATCCAGTGCCAAGAGCCGGTGGCTCAAACCAACCTCCCGGGAGCATCAAAGCGGTGCCTATCTGCACCATTCAGGGGCCGCGAGCATGCAAGGTTGAGGCTGGCCCCGCAAGCCGACCCCGGCAATTGGTGCCGTTGGCCACGGCCCCAAACACTGGGCGACTCAGTGGCGCGCGGGATCATGGCATGACTCCTGCTTGTCGCGATCCGGGAGCGGCTATTGACCCGGCGAGCCAACGGTGCTTTTATTAATCGACAACAACGCCTGCAAGCCGCGGTATTTGGCGCGGCGTGAGTCCACTCCCGCACGATCATCCCTAGCCAGCGAGCGCAAAGCGGTCTACTGCGGCCGATCGGCATGAGCGCCACCGCTGGCTTGGGATCCCAGCCGCCCATCAACAGGCAAGGAGGTTCCGTTTGAGCCCACGTCCTTCCGAGGAAGTCGCTATTCGACAGGCCCGCCACGGTGATGGCGCGGGCATGTGGCAGGTCGTCCACGACTGTGGCGTCCTCGACCTGAACTCGGCCTATCTCTATATGCTCCAGGCCGATCATTTCGCCGACACCTGCGCGGTGGCAACGCGCGGTGAGCGCATCGTGGGGCTAGCCACGGGCCACTGCCCGCCTACTCGACCCGGCGCCGTCTTCCTCTGGCAGGTCGGCATCCTCCCGGAAGTCCAGGGCATGGGACTAGGCCGGCAGCTCGTGGCAGCCTTCTTGCGATTACCCGGCGCTGAGGGCGCGGTCCGCCTGGAGACCACCGTCACGCCATCGAACACGCCATCGCGCGCGCTATTCCACCGCATCGCCAGCGACCTGGGCACCGAGTGTCAGGTTACCCCGTTCTTCGCTGAGGCCGACTTTCCCCAGGCAGGGCACGAGGCGGAGGAGCTGTTCAGGATCGAGCCGCTGGACGCGGAAGCCATTAAGCATCTTTAGTGAGGACGCCCCCATGAACTACATGGCCACCATCGAGCAGCACGAATCCGAGGTCCGAAGCTACGTTCGCGGCTTTCCGACGGTCTTCGACACGGCCCGGGGTTCGTATATGTACAACACCGACGGCGAGGCCTATCTGGACTTCTTCGCCGGCGCCAGCGTGATGAACTACGGCCACAACAACTCGGAGCTCAAGCAAGCGCTGCTGGACTACATCGGCTCGGACCGGATCACCCACAGCATGGACATGGCAAGCGTAATGCGCGCTGAGTTCCTGCAGGCGTTCCGCGACATCATCCTGGCGCCTCGCGGGCTCGACTACCGCGTCCAGTTCCCCGGCCCCACGGGTACCAATGCCGTCGAGAGCGCGCTGAAGCTGGCCCGTAAGGCGACCGGCCGAACCGATATCGTGGCTTTCACCAACGCCTTCCACGGCATGACCCTCGGGGCGCTCTCGGTCACCGGTAACCAGTTCAAGCGCGACGGCGCGGGGGTGCCGCTCAACGACACGCACACCCTGCCCTTCGACGGCTACATCGGCGGCGTCGACACGCTAAGCTACTTCGAGACCCTGCTCAACGACGGCGCCAGCGGCATCGGGCACCCTGCGGCCGTCATCGTCGAGACCATCCAGGCCGAGGGCGGCGTCAATGTCGCCGGCGGCGAATGGCTCAAGCGCCTCCAGGCCATCTGTCAGCGCCATGACATCCTGTTCATCGTCGATGATATCCAGACGGGCAACGGCCGCACCGGCTACTTCTTCTCCTTTGAGGAGTTCGGCCTAAACCCCGACATCGTGGCCGTGTCCAAGTCCCTATCGGGTTATGGCTTTCCGCTGGCGCTAACGCTGATTAAGCCCGAGTACGACCTCTGGACCCCGGGCGAACACAACGGTACCTTCCGCGGCTTCAACCCGGCGCTGGCGACAGCCAAGCGAACCCTGGAGCTTTTCTGGAGCGACGACCGCTTCGCCCGCGAGGTCCGCGCCAAGGGGGAGCACGTGCGGGAGGCCCTAGAAGCCATGCTGACCAGACACCCACAGGCACGGGGCTGCCCGCGCGGACGGGGCCTGATGCAGGCCGTCGAGTTCGCCAATCGGGATCTGGCCGATAAGATCACGGAGAAGGCCTTCCAGCGCCAGCTCATCATCGAGACAGCCGGCGCCGACGATGAGACCCTCAAGCTCCTGCCGCCGCTGACGACGGATTACGCAGACCTGGACAAAGGCCTGAGCATCATCGAGGAGTCCCTAGTGGCGGCCATGGACGAGCTCGGCATCCGCGGCCCGAGCGCGGCCGTTAACTAAGGCCAGCCGCGCATGCCCCGCCTCAACGCGGGGCATGTTTTAGTTATCCTGGGACGGGCGGCGCAATCGTCGAGCCCATTTAACAAGCCATCAAACACAACAAGAGGCCTGCCATGAAGATCGTACGGATGGAGAACATCATTGGCTCGGAGCGCGAGGTCGAGGGGCCCGGCTGGACGAGCCGTCGCCTGCTGCTCAAGAAGGACGGCATGGGCTTTTCCTTCCACGAGACCATCATTCCCGCCAACGCCGAGCTGCATCTGTGGTACAAGAACCACCTGGAAGCGGTCTACTGCGTCGCTGGCAACGGCAGCATTGAGGACCTGGCCACCGGCGAGGTGCACGACATCAATGATGGCACGCTCTACGCCCTCGATCAGCACGACCGCCACATCCTGCGGGGCGGCAGCGAGGAGATGCGCCTGATCTGCGCCTTCAACCCGCCCGTCACGGGCCGCGAGACTCACGACGAAGACGGCTCTTATAACCTTGTCGAGGACTTGCCGTATCGGCTCGTTACTTTTACGAATGAGCCGGCTAGCTAAGGCCAGTATCGAGCGGTCGTTGACGAACGCATGACCGCTTCGCCCTTGACCATACCCCGTACGCCGCGGCGCCCGAACCCAGCCCCAACGTTCATCACCGGCGCCAGTCCGAAGAGGGTTACGAAAGCACACGCTCGTTGCGGCCGGCGCTATCATCCCGTCTTAAGCGTGCCGCGGTGGCTGGCCTCACGCCGCCTAGCCCACTGCCACCGTTCTGCCACAAATCGTGCCCTCGATCCTGGCGATAGTGGCCTGTGGTTCGTTATCGCAACCCCTGTTGCTACTCAGCGATGGCGCTCGCTGCTCGATCGGCTAGACTTTCCCAAAACAACAAGTACCACTAGCGCGGATTGATGGCTTCCGCCATTAGGAGATTCGTGCACCATGCGTGCGATGCTACTTGAGAGGCCCGGCTTAGAACTGCTGCCTCGCGACATCGAGATACCGGAGCCCGGACCTCGCCAGGTGCGACTGCGTGTCAGCGCCTGCGCGGTCTGTCGCACCGATCTGCACATCGTCGATGGCGAATTGACGGACCCGTGGCTGCCGCTCGTCCCCGGCCACGAAATCGTCGGCTTCATCGACAGCCTAGGCCCTGGCGCTCAGCGTTATGCGATCGGCGACCGCGTGGGCGTCCCGTGGCTAGGCCACGTTTGCGGTGAATGCCTCTACTGCCGAGAGGGGCATGAGAACCTCTGTGAAGCGGCCCGCTTTACGGGTTACCAGCTACCGGGGGGCTACGCCGAGTACACCGTCGCTGACGAGGCCTTCTGCTTCCCTATATCGCCGAGCTACACCGACGCCGAGGCGGCACCGCTACTCTGTGCCGGCTTGATTGGGCATCGTGCCTTAAGCATGGCGGGCAATGGACGGCGTCTAGGCATCTACGGCTTCGGGGCGGCTGCTCACATCGTCGCGCAGATCGCTCGTTGGCAAGACCGGCGCCTATTCGCCTTCACCCGCCCCGGCGATCAAGATGCCCAGGCATTCGCCCAATCCCTCGGGGCCCATTGGGTTGGCGATTCCGATACAGCGCCCCCCGAATGGTTGGATGCGGCCATCCTGTTCGCCCCCGTTGGATCCCTGGTGCCCGCCGCATTGGCGGCCATACGGCCGGGCGGTCGAGTCGTATGCGCCGGTATTCACATGAGCGATATCCCGAGCTTTCCTTACCGGATCCTATGGGGCGAACGCAGCGTGCAGTCCGTCGCCAATCTCACGCGCGCCGACGGTGATGCCTTTATGGCGTTGGCCCCGCGCGTGCCCATCCACACCACGGTGCAGGAATATGCCCTTAGCCAAGCAAACCAGGCGCTTAACGACTTACGTGAGGGGCGACTGCAAGGCGCCGCGGTGTTGCGCCCCGCCTCCTAGGAAGGCGCTAGCCGATGCCCACGGGCCTCTGCCGTTGCAGGGCCCCGCGGGGCTCAAGGGTGGCGCGCGAGAAGCGACGCGTCACGTCATGGCTATCGACACCCGGCGCGCCGAGATAAGCCGACAGGGAATAAACGATAAAGTCGAGACGCCCAAGCGTTGATACAGACAGCGCCCCAGGACGGAAGGGCCCGGCGGCTCGCTACGCCCTACCGGGTAGAGGGCTTTTACCTCCCATCTTCTGCCGGCTAATCCGGGCGCTCCGGGTCTCCATCTACCCGCTTATGCATGTGACCACGGTCCATGCGGCACCCTGGATGTCGCAATCCTGTCCAAAGCTGCCACAATCTCGCTACAGTCTTGCGATGACAGCACAAGGGGAACAGAGTGACGAAACTCATGGCTCTCTTAAGCCAACGACCGAGGGTGGCGCGGGTATGCGATTGATCATCTGGCCGCGCTGGGATCGTTTGCCGCGGTGGCGGGTATGGCTGGCCGTCGCGAGCCTTAGCATTGTGGGGCTAATGCTAGCTTGGCTCGTGGTCGGCGCTATGGGCCTGGTGCCCTCAATGATCGCCTTGCTCGGCTGGGCCGGCATTCGCATACCAGGGGCCGTTGTCGTTGGCTGCCTGCTGTTGGCGAGCCTGGCGCTGGGGCAGACGTAAGCAGTTACCATTCACTTCAAACAATTAACACGCAGCTTCAGAGGTTACGGCGAATGTTCAAGCTCTCCGACGTTTTCATCCTGTTAGCCGTAATGGTGTCGTTTATGGTCTCGGGTGTGCTCTGGTACTCCGGCTACCGCGAGCAAGGACTGTTCACCGCGATCTGGGTCCCGTCGATCCTGTGTTTCGGCATCTATTTCAAGCTGGCAGCTCTGGCCGCCAAGGGAGAGTATAGCCATGCAAGATAATATCCATCTCGCGGTCGCCGGTTTTGTGTTTCTCATGCTGCTAATTGGCGTCGTCCTCACCATCATCGAGTTCCGCCGCCTGATACGCGATAGCGAGGAGCAGTCCAAGCGCGACTCGGCCGAGGCTGAGCCCGGCCAGACCAGAAAGGAATAACGCTGCGAGAAAGCTACAGACGATCAACATCGCCTAAGCAGGGGCACCGGATTCCAGAGTCAAGCGATTAGTGGGTGTCCAAGGGCCCGGCCTGGACCGCATCGCAACATCCCGAGGGCTCCATGGATTGCGATGCGAGCCATGGAGTCTACAGCGGCTATAGCCCTTGGGGCGGCGTCCATTCCGAGCGGCGGGGCAGCACAGGTGCTCTGGTGGTTTAGCCGCGCTATGCTATGGCTATCTCGTTAGGATGACTGGCATCGCTAGCATGCGTTTGACTGCCTTCGAAGCCGATACGATTAGAGATGTTGTACAGCGCCTACTCGGCGCATCCGCGAGGGTCTATCTGTTCGGCTCTCGGGTTAACGACGACGCGCGCGGTGGGGACATCGACCTCTACGTCGAATGCGACACTGCCGTGTTGAACCGGGCGGTTGCTACGGCGCGACTAGTCAGTACGTTACAGCGCTCTTTGGGCGATCAGCACATCGACGTGGTCCTTGTGGATCCGTCGACCCCCGAACAGCCCGTTCACCATGCGGCAAGGCGCGGGGGGGTAGCCCTTTGAAACAGGACAATGAACAACAGCGCTTCGCTTTCCTGCTCGACACCGTCATGCGCGAAGGTCACCACTTGCGAGGAACCAGGGACCGACTGTTCCAGCAAGAGATTGATGAGAACTGGGTCCGCGCGTTGGAGGATCAGCCCGAGTTGGCAGAGCGGGTGGATGCCTTCGCGGCGCGCTTTGGCCGGATGCAGGACACGCTCGGTGAGCGCTTGGTCCCGAGCCTGCGTCGCCAACTCCTTGAGAAACCAGGTTCGGCACTGGATAACTTGAACCGGCTCGAACAGCTCGGGTTGTTGCGTTCGGTCAACGACTGGATGGAGGCGCGCAATCTCCGTAACGCCCTCGTCCACGAATACATGCGTGATCCAGCGGCATTCGCTAGCGCCCTCAATCGTGCCGGCGAACTGGTTGAGCTACTGACTGACACGTACAACCGGATCAACGCTTACGTCATCGATCGGTTCGGTGGCTCAGATCAGCAATGGCCTCCTCCGTTGGCGTGACGATCAACGGTAGGTATGGAATCTCCATATGACCGATGGCGGCTGTGCGGAGACCCGTGACATCTCGCTCGATGAGGACCAAGGTGATAGTGGCAAATGAAGTTGCTGCCCGGGGTTTGGGAGTTACCAAGTTGGCAGGGTACGACGCGATTCCTGATCAGCGCATCTCGCCCCGGGGACAGTATCAACGAAGCCCAGCGCTCCGCGGTGGTCGCACGTAAAGGCTGGTTCGTTCCACTTTATGTCCGCCTACCTCTATCGGGAATCGTAGACCGGGTGCGCAGGCAGACGAGTCGGGGCGACCCGGGCCAGCCATTCGTACGCTCGGCGCATCGATTACGCCCAGGGGCATAGCACCACCCAAGGCGCCAGCAGCAAGGCGGCTGCGGCGAGCTGCGCTATCACCGATCAAGCGCGCCACGGCTGCCGCGGTGCGGCTAACCAGAACATCAGTCCGCCTAGGCCGCCCAGGGCGACAGCTGCGGTGTAGCCCTGGCAGGCGGCGGCGTCACCGGGACTGGCCTGCCAGTAAAGCCCGTACAGGGAATAGGCCGCTGGACCGTGGACGTGGACACCCAAGCCTTGAGAGACCAGATTGGCCACTGCTGGGCGAGACCGAAGGTACTAGCTGTCTGTGTCACGATGTTCTCACCGTCCTCGTTTCGCGCTGCGGGTCCCCGTTTGGATTAGGCCGGCCCAGTTCCACTACCAGCGGGCCTGTGCCAACTCGCCAGCCTCTCGCCCTGCCAGCACCTCCAGGATCAGCTGCGTAAACGCCCGTGCGGTATCCGCATCGTCGAGCACGGACAGGCTCATGGCCTGGTTGTCGTTCATGGTGTCCATGACGATCTGCTCGACGCGCTCCGGAAAGCGCCCGTGCATGAGCTGATCGCGGCTGTTGGTTCGGTACTCGGCCATCGCCATCTCGTCGCGCTGAAGGCGATCCACGACGCCATTGGCAAACTGCAGCTTATCCGCGTCCGTGATCTCGGCGCCGAATAGCTCGTTGAGCCGTTCCAAGATCTCCGAGAGTTGCTTGTGCTCCGGATCGCGGGCCTGGCCGGAGCCCACCTCACTGACCGGACGAATGCGGTAATCGCCCTCGGCCTCGCGCAGGTTGATCTCGTGCTCTTTCTGCTTGGTCAACCGGTAGTGGGTTAGCGCCACATCGCCGAGTTCCAATTCCTCCTCGGCGAGGCGCTCCACCGTCAGCAGCGGCGCCAGGCTCTTGGCGAAAACGCAGAGCTTCTCTAGGTCGGTGTCCTCGTAGGCCACGATCTGGGAAAGGAACTCGTAGGCGCGCACGAAGCTCCGCAGATCCTTCTTGAACCGATCCTGGGCATCGCGCTCCTCACCGGCCTCGCCGAGCTCGTGGTCCGCCTTGGCGAGGCCGCTGTCATCGCCCTTGTTCTCGGCCTCTTGCCGGGCGTTACGCCAGTACCGTAGCCGCTCCTGGGCGTCTTGGTAGCGCTGGCGAAACCGGTCCCGTGCCGGCCGGCAGTGGTGGCTCAGCTGGCTAGCGTTGGCCTTGGGGTCGAAGAATGCCGCAGCAAACGACTGGACCTCGTCCCAGTGATAGATGCCCGCGGCGTCGAGCTTATCCTGGAGGTCGTAGACCAGCTGCGGATCCGAGGTGTCCTGGAGCGCGGCCTTGTTGTAGTACGGCAGAAAGGCGTTGAGGACATCGTCGGTATTGTTGACGAAGTCCAGCACAAACGTGGTCTTACCGGGGAATACACGATTCAGCCGCGACAATATCTGGACGCAGTCCACGCCCTGCAGGCGCTTATCGACGTACATCGCGCAGAGCTTGGGCTCATCGAAGCCGGTCTGGAACTTATTGGCCACGATCATGACGTTAAAGTCATCGGTATCGAAGGCCTCGCGCAGATCGCGCCCCTGGAGCCCCGGATTCAACAGGGAACTCTGTTCCGTCACTTCCTCGGGAACCTGATCGTCCGGGCCCACCGACCCGGAGAAGGCCACCAGGGGGCGCACCTCGGAATGGCCGTGTTCCTCGACGAACCGCCGCATCTGCTGGGCGTAGCGCACGGCCTGCTGGCGGCTGCTAGTGACCACCATGGCCTTGGCCTGACCGTCCAGTCGGTGACAAACGTGCGAGCGGAAGTGCTCGACGATGACCTCGACCTTCTGGCCGACGTTGTGGGGGTGGAGCTGGACCCAGCGCGCCAGCCGCGACGAGGCCTTCTTGGCATCCACCTCATGGTCATCGCCGCCGGCGTTCGCCAGCCGCCAGGCCGTGCTGTAGGTGGTGTAGTTCTGCAACACATCGAGGATGAAGCCTTCCTCGATGGCCTGGCGCATGGAGTAGACGTGGAACGGCTCGGGCAGGTTGTCGCTGCCCTTGGGCCGATTCGGGTCCGGCAACCGACCGAACAGCTCCAGCGTCTTGCCCTTGGGCGTCGCGGTGAAGGCGTAGTAGCTGATGCGTTCCGTGGGCTGGCGCGCCTCCACGGCCGCATCCATCAGGGCCTCGGCGCTAACCTCCTCGCCGTCCGGGTGCTCGACGCCCAATAGTTTCTTCAAGCTCCCCGCCGAGGCGCCCGTCTGCGAGGAGTGCGCCTCGTCGGCGATTACCGCGTAGCGTCCATTAGCCAACTGCGGACGCTCGTCCAGCGCCTTAAACAGCGCCGGGAAGGTCTGGATCGTGACGATGACAATCCGCGTCTGTTCCATCAGCGCCTCCGCCAGCTGCTGGGATTTGCTGCCGCTACCCTCGCTAGTAATAGGCCGCACCACCCCATGGGCATGCTCAAACTGATAGATCGTCTCCTGGAGCTGCTCGTCCAAAACCGTGCGGTCGGTGACGACGATGACGGAGTTAAACAGCTTCTCGCCGGCGTCGTCGTACAGCGAGGCCAGCTGATGCGCCACCCAGGCGATGGAGTTGGACTTGCCCGACCCCGCACTGTGCTGAATGAGATAGCGCTGGCCCGCGCCCTCGGCCGCCGTCGCCGCCAAGAGTTTTTTGACCACGTCCCACTGGTGGTAGCGCGGAAAGATCAGGCCCTCCTTGGTGGTTCGGCGGCCGTGGAAGTCCTGCTCCGTCTTCTTCTCCAGATGCAGAAAGCGGGCAATCAACCGCAGCCAAGCATCCGGGTGCAATACCTCGCGCCACAGGTACTCCGTGGCGTAGGTATCGGCATCCGCCGGCGCCGGATTCCCCGCCCCACCGTCCTCGGTGCCGCGGTTGAAGGGCAGAAACCCCGTCTCCTTGCCCGCCAGGCGGGTGGTCATGGCCACCTCGTCCTGACTGACGGCGAAATGCACCAAAGCCCCGCGCTTAAAGGTCAGCAACGGCTCCTGGTTGCGGGTCTGAGGGTCCTTGGGCGGGCGGTCGTGGCGATACTGCTGCTTGGCGTGCTCGACGGACTGCTTGAACTCGGACTTCAGCTCCAGCGTCGCGGTGGGGATGCCGTTAACGAACAGCACCAAATCCAGCCGCGGGTTATATTCCCCGGAGCGCGCATGGGGTGAGTAAGAGACCTCCGGCACCACCCGCAGGCGATTCGCCTGGTACCGGGCGACGGCATCCGGATTCATGCCGTGATCGGGGCGAAAGGCACAGACATCGATACGCGTACCCGGCACCTTAAAGCCGTGGCGCAGCACATCCAGTGTGCCGTGCTTATCCAGTTGGCGGACCGTGGCGCTGATCAGCGCGCGCTCGGGATTATCGGGATTGTTCTGGGCGAACTTCTCCCAGCGATCCGGATGCGCCTCCTGGACGAAGGCGATCAGGTCCTCGGGATATAGGGCATTGGTGCGGTCGTAGTTACCAGGTGCACCCACCAACCACCCATCGGCCCGCAACCCATCGATGATGTCCTGCTGGAATTGCTGCTCGGCCGTGTCCGCCATGCCCCGCGCCTCCTCGGACCGGTTTAGCCCCGGCGTTGCCCCCGTACCGTCTGATCGGAGGCTGTCAGATGGTGGCGGGGGCGGCAAGGCGTGAGGTACCCACGCAACCCAGCGTGCGGAGTTGACGCCGCATAACACAGCTCCCGGACAGCCAGAATGGTCAGGGGCGGCCCGTCAAACGCCCGAAAAGTGATGCGACCCGGAAAGTGCTACTTAGGAAGACCTACCCCATTGCCCACAAGAGGCCCCGGCGAATGCGTCAGGGCATTTTACTTTCTAGGGAAGACGGAAGTTTTTTCGGCCAACGTAGTCACCCTAGTCACCCCTATACCAACGCAGCTGTGATCTGGTTACAGCTGCCCCACTGGCCGCATCTCGTAAATCCGACCAAATACGTGCCGCCGTTTCGAGATCGCCCTGCCTGAGGGCAGCACGCACATCATTAAGCTTATACGCATCACCCGTACCCAAGTATGGCGATCACTGCGTATCGTCCTCGATCAGCGCTACATCGACCTCGGCGACGTAACCGCCCTCGTGTACATACTTGGTCAGGGCTCTCGCGTCCCCATGACTACTTCCTTCTCAGAAAACTCTCGTCCCAACGAGTCGGATCCGGCGTGTAAGCCGATACCAAAACTGCTGGTTTGTCATACCCCTTTGGAATGCCCCATACGACGTGCATCGCGGTTCCATCACCGGCCACCTGTAAAACTAGCACGCTCGGACCCTTAGGATAATCTGGGTATTCCTCGCCCTTGGTCCCGCTGAACAGGCCTGCGACCGCTTCACGGGCCGTCACCCCATCCTAGGCAAGCTCGTCGTAGCCATGCCCCGAGATTCGTACCTCACCATTCGCCACCAGCTCCTGTACTCTCAGGACAGATCGCGAGGAATGGCCGCGAGGAATGGCTGTCCAGATCCCTGCCTGGATTGATCGATTGAAAGCATGATCGCAGATGTTGCGATGGAACCTTATACAACGAGCATGCACGATAAATGATAGCTACCCGGAACAGCTCAGCAACACGCACCGCGTTGGTTAGGTCACTGCTTGCCAGGGACGCATCACCTGTTAGTGGCAATGGCGGCTGCGCCAATTCGCCTATTACGGATGCGTCGGCTTCAGGCGGCGTGGAACCAGCCTCACCGTCGATGGGTTAGCCCCCAGCTGCATGGATCGTCCCTCAGCAGGAGTAAATGTCGTTACCTGCCCAGGTCCTGCATTGGGCGGACCCGCATCAGGCACCTTATCGCGGCTTAGTTAACTCGAAGCATGGGTCCTATAGGTAAGATAACTAACCTCGATGACAACGTCGCGACCCGGCATATGGGATTCGACGTCCCGGCCGCGTGTACCAAAGCTGATAGCCTTGTTGCGTTGGGCTGCCCCACCCGATCGCGGCTTGATGCCATGCCGCAACAGCCGGCGAGCCGCGGAATTTGACCAACGCAAGACGCTGCGGACTCAAATTTGCTGCAACGTTGCGGCGACCGCCAAAAGGCTATCGGCGACGGGGCATCCCCGAGACTTTCCCAATAATTGACAATCGCTCGTATTCGCGGTAACAACGCGCAACCAGTCACGAGTGGGTAACCTGCCATGCCAGTCAAAGGCGGAACCCGGCTTACCGCCTTCTACCGCGAGCACGGGCACTGGCTCTACGGCCAGCTGCGCCGCCGTGCGGGTTCACCCGAGACCGCCGCAGACATCGTCCAGGACACCTTCACCCGGCTGCTCGATCGCGAGCGGGATCTTAGCGGGGTGCAGCAACCCCGCGCCTATCTCATGCGCATCGCGCGCGGGCTGCTCGCCAACCACTGGCGCCGCCAAGACATCGAGCGCGCCTATCTCGACGCCCTAGCCGGCGAGCCCGACCCGGTCGTGGCCTCGCCGGAGCAACATCAGAACGTAATCGAGGCACTGCGCTGGATCGACGAGCTCCTCGACGGCCTGCCCGCCAAGGTCCGCACCGCCTTCCTGCGCTCGCGCCTGGAGGGCGCGAGCTATGGCACGATCGCCGCCGAGCTCGGTGTCTCCGAGCGCATGGTCAAGAAATACATGGCGCAGGCCGTGGCCCACTGCCTGCGCGCCGCGGAGGGCGCAAGCGACGACAACCAGGCATGAGCGACGACCAGGATGACCACAGCAACCGGGACGATCCGCTGACCGAGGCGGCGGAATGGTTCGCCACCCTGACCGACGATCAGGTCACCCAGGCGGAGCGCGAGCGCTGGCAGGCCTGGCTGGATGCCAGCCCTACCCACCGCGACGCCTGGGCCCGGGTCGAGCAGCTGGACGCCCGCTTTCGCGAGGTCGCCGGCACACCGGCGAAACAGGCCCTACAGAAGACCGGCAGCGAGCGACGTCGCGTGCTCAAGGGGCTCGCCGGGATGGCTGTGGCGGCCCCCGCTGGCTGGCTGCTCTGGGACTGTCTCCCCACGGCGCAGTGGCGCGCGGACTATCGGACGGCCACCGGCGAGATCCGCGACTTCCGCCTACCCGACGGCAGCCGCCTCTGGCTGAACACGGACTCGGCGGTGGAGCGTCATTACACCGGCGGCGAGCGCCGGCTGGTGCTCGTCGCGGGCGAGATGGCGCTGGAAACGGCCGCTGATCCCCGCCCGCTGGTCGTCGACACACCGCCCGGCGCGGTAAGCCCCGTGGGAACCCGCTTCGGCGCTCGCCTCACCGACAACGGCGCTCGGGTGGTCGTCCATGAGGGGCGCGTCACCTTGCACCCGCGCCGAGCGAACGGGGGCGGCACACCGGTCGAGGCCGGTCACGTGCGGCGCTTCGACGCCGGCACCGCTTACCGGGCGCGCGCCATCGATCGGGACGAGACGGCGTGGACCCGCGGCATGCTGGTCGCCGACGGCGTGCCTCTCGACCAGTTCCTCGACGAGCTGGCCCGCTACCGCACCGGCGTTATCCGCTACGGGCCTCGGGCCAGCGAACGGCGGCTGGTCGGCGCCTATCCCCTCAAAGATACCGACCGCGTCCTCGCCGCCCTCGAGGATAGTCTCCCCGTCACCGTCTCCCGCCTCACGCCCTGGTGGGTCATGGTAGAGGTTCAGCACAGCCGCTAGCGCTGTCGGCATCCCGACCTTCACACCGTTTTTTCACGACAGCGGTTCCCCTTCGAGCCCCGCCAAGTGGCAACGCCGGTGGGAATAATATTTGCCATCACTCGCAAAATGGGGGAAGCATGCCATTGAGTCCGCTCTACCGATCGACGCTCGGCCTGACGGCGGTGGCCGCCTGCCTAACAGCCGGGCCCCACGCCCTGACCACGGCGGCCGCACAGGAGAAGGCCGCTGAGGCCGAGACCCGTGCCGGGGACAACCGCTCGTACGACATCCCGGCCGGCCCGCTGAGCGAGGTCCTGAGCCGCTTCGCGGGCCAATCCGGCCTCCTGCTCTCCAGCGACGCCGAGCTCACCGCCGGCAAGCGCAGCGAGGGCCTGGAGGGCCGGTACACCGTGCGACAAGCGCTAACAGAGCTACTCGACGGAAAGGGGCTCGACTACGAAATCAGCGGGGGTAATACGGTTACACTGAAGGCGCCGACAGACGAGGATCCGGGCCAGCTAGCCCCCATTACCGTTGAGGCCGTCCCGCAGTTGAGCACCTACGGGCGGAACGACGACTACCGCGTCGATTCGAGCACCTTCGCGCTCGGGGGCACCGACGCTCTCCTCCAGGAGACACCCTTCTCGGTGAGCGTGGTCGACGAGGACTTGATTAACGATGTTGACCCCGATCAGCTGGACAACATCGCGGACTACACCGCCGGCGTCCAGCGTGGCAATCAGGTCAACAACACCTCGCAGGCCTTTCAATCCCGCGGTTTCCAGCTCGGCCGGGACAGTATTCTGATCAACGGCGTCCAGCAGAGCGATGCCTTTTCCGTTATCCCCACGGAGTTCCTCACAGCAGTGGAATTCCTGCGCGGCCCCTCGTCCGTGCTCAACGGCCAGGCCCCACCCGGTGGTGCGGCCAACCTAGTCACCAAAAAACCGCAGCCCGAGGCCTTCACGCGGGTGACGCTGACCGGCGACCAGCACCAGGAGCACAAGCTGGCCGTGGACTACAACAGTGGCGAGTTCCGCCTCGGCAGCGTGCCGACCGCCTTTCGGCTGAATATCGTCGGCGAGGACTCCGAGACCTTCCGCGACGAGGTCGAGCGGGAGGTCGGCGGCATCGCACCGGTGGCGACGTTCGACCTCACCCCCGATACCCGGTTAACGCTCGAGGCCCAGTTGATCGACCGAGAGGCCACTGATGATCGCGGGCTGCCGCTATTCGGCGCCGATTCCGACGACGCGGCCGAGGCCCGCTTCGATCAGGATGACTTCATCCTCGGCACGACGGACAAGCAGAACGATCGCGAGCAAACGCGCTTCATGGTCGATCTCTCGCATGAGTTCAACGAGCACCTGACCAGTAGCTTCCAGATCAACTACGACCGCACGGAACGCTCGTTCTTCGCCGTATTGCCTAGACAGATCAACCCGGCCAACGGGAATCTGGTGCGAACGCAATTCGGCACGCGGGATAAGTTCGAGGCCATCGACGCGCGCGCCGACACGACCTTCGAGTTCGATACCGGGGCCCTCAATCACAGCGGCGTCGTTGCGCTGCAGTGGCGCGACTTCGAGCGCCGAGATGAGTTTACGGGCTTTGCGACCGACCAGGTCGATATCGACGATCCGCAGCCGGACAAGGCGTTCACTGGCATCGGCCCAGGACGCGGCCTGGAAGGCGACCAGCAATCCCGCGAGCTCTTCCTGCAGGATCGGGTAAGCCTAACGCGGGGCCCGCTCCAGGGGCTGTTCGTCATCGCTGGCGGACGGTTCATCGCCTTTGAGGACCAGCTCGACAGCCAGCGTGACCAAGACGAGACCACCTTCCGGTTCGGTGGTGGTTATACGCCACCCCAGGCACCCTGGCTCACCGTCTACGCCAATTATTCGGAGTCATTTAATCCCCAAAGCGGGACGACGGCGGGCGGCCAGGCCCTACGACCGGCTGAGGGCAGCCAAATCGAGGCGGGTACCAAGCTATCGCTGTTCGAGGACCGCTTGTTGCTCACGGCCGCTGCCTTCGAGGTGGAGAACGAGAACGTCGGCGTCGATGACCCGAATGCGCCCAGCGGTCAGATCGCGGTAGGCAAACAGACCAACCAGGGGGTCGAGCTGGAAGCGATCGGCGGTCTTACCGATAACCTACAGCTGCGCGCGCAGTACACCTATAACGACAGTGAGATCGAGGACGATCCGCAGCGCACGGGTAACGAGCTCCAGCTCACGCCCGATCACAGCGCGTCCGCTTGGCTGCGCCACGATGCCGTGTCCGTCCCTGGCATCGACGAACAACGGCTGACCCTGGCCGGCGGTGTGGTCCATGTCGGTGATCGGTTCGTCAGCGTCGATAACAACATCGAGCTTTCCAGCTACACCCGGGCCGATCTCAAGGCCGCTTATGACTTCGCTCAGGGCACGGAACTGGAGCTCAACATTCGCAATGTAACCGACGAGGAATACTTCGTCGGCGGCGATGCCTTCGGTCTAGGCAGCGTGCTGCCGGGTCAAACGCGGACGTTCAGTCTCGAGCTCAGTCACACCTTCTGACGCCGCCCCGAGCACGCCTCGTCAGGAATGCGACGCTTACCCGGCAGGGACGTCGGGGACGTGCCACACACCCTTGGCTTTGGCTAACCGGCGCAACAACAACTGTTGTATTAGGCCCATTCGGCTCCCTACCGCTAGAGGCATTGCGCTCGCCACAATCAATCCGGCGGGACTAGTTCGCCGTTGGACCCTTACGCTGCATTAGATGCGGGCGCCACAACAACACGACCCACGCCCCCAACAGTACCAGGGTCAACACGATCCAACCCAGGATCACCGCGGCCACGCCGGGTTTGACATCCGGCAGCCCAAAGAAACCGCCGTGCAAGGCGTAGCTTTGGACCTCCATAAAGCCGTAGGGCACGGACAGTGCCAGCACCAGGAGCGAGACCAAGATCGCAGCCAACGTCCCCGGCCAGCGATGGCGCGCGCGGCCACCCGCCGACATCGCCAGCCGATAGGCATGCAGCCAGGTCCCCGTCAGCACCAACCCGCACAGTACCAGGCCGAAGACGAACCAGATCGCCTTACTGACAAGGCCGCCGAAATCGCCAAAATGCAGCGGATCCGCCATATTGACCCAGTATTCGTAGGCGGTGAGATCGCTGCCGGATTGCGTTGCCACCACCTCGCCGTCGGCAGCGATGGCGGCGTAGTTCACCCGATCGCGGACCAGCCAGTCGTCGGCCTGGCCCATGGCGACGAGGCCTTCGCCGTAGAAACTACCCGGCGGATAGAGGCGCTTGATGGTGAGACCGGGACGCACCTGCTGGGCGGCATCGACGAGCCGTCCCAGGGACTTGGGGGACTCGACCGCCGGCGGATCGGGCCGCTCGGTCTCCGTGGCGAACAGTTTTTGCGGCAGCCGGGTGGCCTCAAGGCCGTACCAGATGCCGGTCACGCCCATCAGCAAGGCGAACCACAGGCCCCACAAGCCGCCGGTCTTGTGCAGCTCGCTCCACAACCGCCGGCCCGAACTGGCCCGGAAGCTAAAGAAGCGACGCCACCAGCGCTTGTAGAAATTCAGTGCCGCGATCACCGAGACCATGAGTGTCACACTGAATAGCGCAACCAAATAGACACCCCAGGGGTTGGGCAGGAACAAGCGCCGGTGGAAGCTCCGGAAGAAACGCTGGACGGTGAGATAGCTGCTCTCGCCCTGAACCACGCCGTTGACCGGATTGACATAAAGGCGGCGCCAAGGTCCGCCCGCCGGCTCGACGACGGCCTCAACCGCCGAGTGACTGTAGCGCGGCGCGACGAGCCAGCTTACCTGGGCCTCGGGGTAGCGCGAGCGAACACCGGCGAGCACCGCATCCCAGTCGACCACCTCGTGCGCCTCGGCAGTGCGCGCGGCCGGCGTGACCAGCCAATCCAGCTCGTGGGCCAGCGTAGCGACCGTGCCGCTCCAACAGACCACGAACAGCAGCAGACCGGTGATCACGCCGGTGAAGCTGTGGATACGGAACCAAGTTCGTGTTTGCAATCTGCGCCTTTCCGTGTCGCGGGAATCGCTCGGGGCTCCGGCGCTTAGTGGCCCATGCCGGGTGCGCCTCGCGGATTATACCCAGTATGGGTCAATCCGCGTTGACCAACGGCCGATAGGATAAAGGCGCAAATTCGTTCCCAAGATCGAATCGCATCCGGCGCAAGGGGGCCGGCGCCTTACCTACATCCTAGCCACCCGCGGCTCGGCGGTTTTTCGCTACGAAGGCCGGACCAACTGGTACACGCTCCGCCTCGGGGACGGCAGGGATCTGCGCGTGCACATGAACCATGAAAGCCGACTCCAACGCGGCACATCGTTGACCGCACGCATCACGGCGGCCCACCCCCTCGCGATCCTCGAACACACGGCGGGTACCGACAGCGCCGAACCGCCGTCGCCGGCGCTGGCCGGCTAAACCCACTACCGGCGACTGCCGCGCGACGCCGCATGGATCGCCGCCCGCCGCGATTCCAACACGGCGCTGGAAGGACAACGGCCTACCAGCTTCCTGCTCACTGATACGCATCGGACCGGCAGTCCGAAGTCGTGCGCAGCGCACTCGCAAGTCAGGGGACCAGTCTAGGCAGTGGCGTCAACAGCTTTATAATAATTGCGAATCATACGCATTTGTTCTACCATATCGGCAAAAGCTCTGAGGGACGCACAAGCCTATGGCCATGGCCGACAACCCGACAGCGCGGCTCTTCCTCGACCTTGAGGGCATCGCCTTCGATCCGCTGCCCTGCACGATTAATGCCGTGCGGCGGAGCATGATTCGGCTCGGCTATCCGCTCCGGACCGATCGGGATTTGTCATGGATTGCGCGCCAGCCCATCCAGGACACGCTCGAGCAGCTCTTGCCGGCTGACGAGGGCCTTCGCGGGCGTTTCCTTGCGCTGTTGCGCGACTACTATTGTCGCCAGCACTGGCATGCCGCGCGCGTGGAGCCCGGGGTGCCGACGCTACTGCACCACATGGCTTGCGACTACGACGTCGAACGGGTGGTGGTCAGCGGCAACCCGACCCAGACCGTCGCCCGCCAATTGGAGGACCTGGGGCTGGATGCCGTTGTGGACCGGATTCTGAGCCCCGAACAAGGCGGCTGTGCCAACTGCCGCACGCGGCTGGTGGCCGAATGCAGCGCGAACGACGATGAGCCGCCAACGGTCTGGCTCACCGATCTCCCGGGCGAGCTCACCTCGGCCCGCGAGCTGGGCATCACCGGCATTGGCGCTCTCTGGGGCCGTATCAGCGAACGGCGCTTGCGCGAATCCGGCGACCATGTCGCCGACTCGCCGGAGGCCGTACTGGCTAGTTGGCCGTGGCTCGTCGCCGACGCCTCACGGGACCAGGGAACGCGGACAGCGACCCGCTGACACTGCTGGATACGCGGGGCTTGGACGAAGGGGTCGACCTCGCCGCCGAAGACCGTGAGCGCCCCAGATAGAAAATGGCTAATAACGACACCCCCATCACCACGCCGAACTAGGTTGGCAGTCAGGTGATGGGCTGGCGGCAGACCTCTCTTATATCCCTTGCGGCGGTGCTGGTAAGCCATAAGGAAGGCGTTGATGTCGTAAACATCAACGCATCAACCTTGGAGGCATTCATTATGCGTACAACGCTGGATATCGACGACGAGTTGCTTGCCGCGGCTCGGGAGATCGCGCGCCGGTAGGGCCCGTCGCTCGGCAGGGTCATCTCGCGGCTTGCTCGAGAGGCATTGGTCGGGGAACGCTCTGGGGATGGCGATGAGCTCGCCGGCGCCGGCGGTTTCCGGCCGCTCGCTGCCCGCGGCGCACCGGTCGCCAATGGATATCAACGTCCTCATCGCGTTGCTGGACGCCGCTCACATCCACTGCCGCACGGCTCATGCCTGGCTCAATCGCGAAATCCACCACGGTTGAGCCTCGTGTTCCATCACGCAGAACGGTTGCATCCGCATCATGGCGCAGCCGGGCTATCCCGGCGCGGTCCGGGCAACGGACGCGGCGTGACGGCTCGCAGAGGCCACGGCCGGGCCGGCCCATCGAGTCTGGCCCGACGCTATCGAACCGCTGGGCCGTAAAGTCATGCACCGGGACAGCATCCTGAAGCACCGCCAGGTTACCGACACCGATCAGCTAGCGCTCGCCGTTTACCATGGGGGCCGATTCCTCACCCTCGACCAACGCCTCGGCACCGGCGTCGTCCCGAATGCCGAAGCAAGGCATCTAGTACCCCTCACCTGCCCCAGTGACGAAGCCGACCACCACAGGACCGAGGTGGTGGTGGCTGGCGGCAATGCAGACGGTGTCTGGATACCCGGGGAACCAGCCCCACCCGTATTCGCTTCCACCTGGTGGCCCACCTTTGCTGGGCGGGCTTGCTACAAGCTGGGTCCCTCCAGCTGTTTCACAGCGGCCTTTCCATGCCGCCGATTCCAAGCGACCAGGCTCTCCTGACGTACCCGGGATGTGATCCCAATGGATACGGACGTGCCCACCTATTCTCTTGTCTACCTATCCCCCTCAAGTGAACCGCTATGCCACGCTGAATCCGTCGTTGTTGCTCGACCAGATTGCGACGCAACGGGGCCGTGACCCCGGCGAACACGCCGTCGCGTGGCACCGCGAGCGTGACGCCCACGCCAGCGCCATCACCGCCAACCTCGCCGGTACGGCGGCGACTAGGCGCGCCCGACCAGTCGCGGAACGTAGCGGTGAATCGCCCAGGCAACGGGGACCGTTGACGCTACGCTGAGCGCGGTCATTAGGCTAGCTACGAGGAACAACGCACTCCCGGCCCCCAGGCCTAGCTCGCCGGTCAGCCAAGGACCCAGCGTGGCATCCGACCAATTCGCGAAGTAGGGATTTACGAAGTGATAGACGAGCGCATGGAGACCGTAGATCGTGATGGTGACCTCGCCGAGGTACTGGAGCCAGCGCCATTGTGGAACCAGGCGTGCGAGAACGAGAACCAGGGCGATCCCCATGAAGGCGGTTAGGGGAAACAGGCCGAGATGGCCAACCGCGCCGGCCACGACGATAACGGCATCGAATCCGAGCGCGAACGGCCCCTGATTAAGATCGTAGGTCAGGCTGACCCCGACGACTAGAGCGACGGCCGCAAGCGCGAGCTGCCAGCGCGCGTAGGTCCGCTCGAGAACAGCGCTGTCGCGAAGCACGATGCCCGAGAGATAGAAGGCGTAGCCGAGCGGCACCAGATTGACTAGCCAGAACGTATAAACGGGGAAGAACTGGATCCAGCGATTGAGATAGACGCCCACGAGGTAGGAGACAACGATAGCGATCAACCGGCGTGGCGTCGTGGTCAGCCATCGCCCAACGAGGTAATGGAAGAGTTCGACGCTGACCAGCGCAGCGAGGAACCAAAGCGGGATGGCGAACGAGGGTACGCCACGCAGCGTATCAATAATGCCCCAGAAATAGCCGTTCAAGCTGGACAAATCGGCGGTCGGGAACCAGCCGGTAACAACCAGCGAGAGGATCGCCGGGATAGCGCTGAACACCAGATAGGGCAGCACGCGACCGGTCCATCGGCGCTTGAGATAGGCGTCGATACGTTCGTGCAGGTGGCGGCTGTTGAAAACGACACCCGCCAGCAGGAAGAACGCCGGCATGTGGAAGGAATAGACCCACTTATAGTGATCGCCAGCCGCCGCATCGATGTAGCTGAGCCCGCCGGCCCAGACATCCATGAACTGCTCAACAAGGTGGCCGTAGAAAACCAGCACGATGGCGAAAAAGCGCGCGATATCAATGCTCGGCAAGCGCTTTGCTGACCCGGTCGTCGACATTCTCCCCCCTTGCAAGTAAGCGTGATTCGGCTTGATTCCGCGACGTAAAACTGGGATCTTACCGGACTGACGCGTCCGTCCGAAAGGGTTTATGACTGAATCGACTGCATCACACCGTACTCGCAAGTCCGCTGAACAACGCCAGAGCGAGATCCTAGCGGCCGCGATGGGAGTATTCGCGGCTAACGGTTACAGGCTAGCCGACTGCCAGGACATCGCCGATCAAGCCGGTGTCGGCAAAGGTACGGTTTATCGGCACTTCAGCACCAAGGAGGCGCTGTTCTCAGCGTCTTTGCGCGAGGGCATGGAGCAACTCCGCGAGCACGTCGAGACGGCGGCGGCGCGCGTCGAGGATCCGCTTGCGAAGCTTAAGGCGGCCTTCCACGCCTATCTCGCCTTCTTTGACGAGACGCCGGCGCTTATTGAGCTGATTCTGCTGGAGCGAGCCGAGTTTCGCTCGCTGCGTACCTCCATGTATTTCAGCTACTCCGAGGCCGATCGCGGCATATGGCTGCCGCTACTGCAACAGCTCAAGGACCAAGGACGCCTACGCGTGGATGAGCCCGACTTGGCCCTCGACACCTTGGGCGTTATCGCCTTCGGCTCGGCGGTCAGTGATCGACTCAACGCGGATGGGCCGTCGCTGAGCGACCGCGCCGAGCAACTGTTTGACATCTTCCAAAGCGGCGTCATTCGGGACTAGCCCCGGATTCGCCGGAGATCTAGCTATGTTTAATCACACGCCTCATTGCCATCCCATGCTCCGGGTTGTCGCCTTTAGCGCTGTTGTTGCCGCCCTAGCCGGTTGCGGACGCAGTGAAGGCCAAACCTCACAGGGCGGCTCGAACGAGCGCCCGCCGCCCGAAGTTGGCGTGGTGTCCATCGAGGCCCGCGAGATCGTGATTGCCACCGAGCTGCCAGGCCGCACGACCGCGTCGGAAGTCGCCGCGGTGCGGCCCCAGGTATCGGGCATCATCCGAGAGCGTCGTTTTAACCAAGGCGCCGATGTGGACGCGGGGGATACGCTCTACCAAATCGAGGACCGGCGGTACCAGGCGGAGCTCGAACGGGCCCGTAGCCGAGTCGCATCCGCACGGGCGGCGATCCCGCAGTTGGAAAAGCGCAAGGAACGCCGTGCCTCCCTCGTTAAAAAGGATGCTGTGAGTCAACAGGAGTACGAGGATACCGTCGCGGCCTTGGACCAAGCGCGCGCGGAGGTCCAGGTGGCTCGCGCGGAGCTGCGCG
This sequence comes from uncultured Ectothiorhodospiraceae bacterium, assembly GCA_913055565.1. Lineage (GTDB taxonomy): Bacteria > Pseudomonadota > Gammaproteobacteria > Nitrococcales > Nitrococcaceae > CAJXKP01. The sequence continues at coordinate 6,454 of CAJXKP010000034.1, read as the reverse complement.
CCGCCCGCATCGATGTTGACTACACCACGGTTGAAGCACCGATCGATGGCCGGGTCGGCCCAACGCAAGTGACGACGGGCGCCCTCGTCAACGCCGGCCAGGAGCAGGCGCTGACGCGCGTTACCAAGCTTGATCCGATCTACGTAGACATTCAGCGCTCGGTCGCTGAGGTCCGCCGATTGCGCCGTCAGGCCCAGAGCGGCCAACTCGAAACCAATGAGGCAGGACAAACACCGGTCCACTTACAGCTACCCGAAGGCGGCACTTACCCGCATACCGGTAGGCTAGCGGTCTCTGACGTCAGCGTTGATCCCGAGACGGGATCGGTTACGTTGCGGGCGGAATTCCCCAACCCGGACCACACGCTCCTGCCCGGCATGTACGTGCGCGCCCAGGTCAGCGAAGGCACGCGGACCAACGCCATCCTCGCGCCCCAACAAGGCGTCGGGCGTGATGCCCGCGGGCGACCAACCGCGCTAGTAGTCGCCGACAACGACACCGTGATCAAGCGCGACCTTACAGTCAGCCGGGCTATTGGCAGCTTCTGGTTGATCGAGGACGGCCTCAAGGCCGGTGACCGGCTCATCGTTTCCGGGCTACAAAAGATCAGTGCTCAGGACGAAGTCCGAACCGTGGCATCCGAGATCGACGACTACCCCACGAGCACATTAACCGCCAACACGGCAAACGGCGACGACCCGACGAAGACGGCCGACCAAGGTGGCGACGATGGTTAACTTTTTCCTCGACCGCCCTGTCTTCGCCTGGGTCCTGGCCATCGTAACCATGATGGCCGGCGGTCTGGCCGTCTGGACCATGCCGCTGCAGCAGTACCCCACTGTGGCACCGCCGTCGATCGAGATTCAGACAACCTACCCGGGAGCCTCCGCCGAGACGGTGAGCAATACCGTCGTTCAGGTCATCGAGCAAGAGATGACCGGCCTGGATAACCTGCAATACATGTCGTCCAACAGCGATTCGTCAGGTAACGCGACCATCACGCTGACCTTCGCCCTCGGTACCGATCCGGATATCGCCCAGGTCCAAGTTCAGAACAAGCTCAATCTGGCCGAACCGCGCTTACCGAGTGTGGTGCGTCAGCAGGGCATTAGTGTCACCCAGTCGAGCAGCTCGTTCCTCATGGTCATCGGTTTCGTTTCCGAGGACGGCGAGCTCAGTCGGCTTGACCTGGGTGATTTCGTAGCCTCGAACATCGAAGAGCCCATCGCTCGAACACAAGGCGTCGGGAACGTCCAGGTGTTCGGTTCAGAATACGCAATGCGGATCTGGCTCGACCCAGCGGCCCTGACCAACTACAACATGACCGTCGGCGACATCAGCGACGCGATTGAGGCCCAGAACGTCCAGCTGACGGCCGGTGAGCTCGGCGGCCTGCCGGCCGTTGAGGGCCAGCAGCTCAACGCGACCGTGCAGTCAGCGAGCCTGCTCGAGACGCCTGAGGCATTCCGGAATATCCTGCTCCGCAGCGGGGACGGGGGTGCGCCCGTGCGACTCAAGGACGTCGCTCGCGTGGAACTGGGCGCGGGGACCAGCCATATCCAAAGCTTCTATAACGGTAAGGAAGCGGCCGGTGTCGCTGTGAATCTGGCACCGGATGCCAACGCATTGGCAACCACGAACCGCGTCAAAGAGCGGCTCAGCGAACTTGACCCCCTGCTGCCGGAAGGCGTTCGGGTGGAATACGCCTACGAAACGGCCCCATTCGTGGAAGCCTCCATCGAGGCGGTCGTAATGACCATCATCGAGGCCGTTGCCCTCGTCATTCTGGTGATGGTGCTCTTCCTGCAAAGTTGGCGCGCCACCATCGTGCCCGCTCTGGCGATCCCCGTCGTGTTGCTCGGTGCCTTCGGCGTGATGTCAGTAGCGGGCTTTTCGATCAACATGCTCACGCTGTTCGGTATCATCCTCGCCATCGGCCTACTCGTGGACGACGCCATCGTTGTCGTCGAGAACGTCGAGCGCGTGATGCACGAGGACGGCGTCGGCCCGATGGCGGCAACGCGCAAGTCCATGAGCCAGATAACCGGCGCCCTCGTCGGCATAGGCGCGGTATTGTCGGCCGTCTTCATTCCCATGGCCTTCTTCCCGGGCTCCACGGGTGCCATCTATCGCCAGTTCTCGTTAAGCCTGGTTTCGGCGATGGTGTTGTCGGTGGTGGTCGCCCTCATCCTCAGTCCCATTCTTTGCTCGCGGCTGCTTAAACGAACCGATAAGCGAACCCTGATGCAGCGTCTGTTCGGTTGGTTCGATTCCGGCTTGCAGGGCCTGACCTCGGGGTACGTGGTCCTAGTTGGGCATCTTGCCCGTCGGGCGTGGTTGTACTCGGCCGCCTTTCTCGCTGTGGTTGTCGGCTTGGGTGTGTTGGCCTTACGACTGCCTACAGGCTTTCTACCGCAAGAAGACCAGGGCGTCGCCTTCGCGCAAATCAAGCTCCCGACCGGTGCCACCCAACAGCGTATGATCGACACCCTGGAGGAAGTCGAGGCGTATTTCCGCGACCAAGAGGCGGTCGAGGGGCTATTCACCGTCGCCGGCTTTAGCTTTGCCGGGCGGGCCCAGAACGCCGGGCTGGCGTTTATCAACCTCAAACCCTGGGCGGAACGAGACCCGGAAACCCAGAGCGTTTCAGCCCTCGTCCAGCGCGCCAACGCGGAACTCGCCCAGCGCATCCGGGACGGTCAGGCCTTTGTATTCAACCTGCCCGCCATCCAACAGCTGGGCAATGCCACGGGTTTCCAGCTCCATCTCCAGGACCGCGGCGGACTCGGTCATGACGCTCTCATGCGGGCCCAAGGCGAATTCCTTAAGAAGGCCAACGAGAGTGACGTTCTCACTGCGGTCCGGCCCAACGGGCTGGCCGACACGGCGCAATTCCGGGTCACCGTAGACCGCGAAAAGGCCCAAGCGCTCGGTGTCTCGATTCCGGCCATCAACGAAATGCTCTCCGTCGCCTGGGGATCTCGGTACGTCAACGACTTCCTGCGCGAAGGCCGTATCAAGCGAGTCTTCATGCAGGGTGACGCCCCGAGTCGCATGCTGCCCGAAGACTTCAACGAGTGGTACGTGCGTAACGACAGCGGATCCATGACTCCCCTCAGCGAGGTCATCGAGACCGAGTGGACCAGCGGATCGCCCCGTCTCGAATCCTTTAATGGCATCGCCAGCCGCGAGATTCAGGGCGAACCGGCACCAGGCTATTCCAGTGGCGAAGCCATGGCCGAGATTGAGCGCATCATTGCGGAGTTACCGGCCGGCATCAGCGATGCATGGAGCGGCTTGTCGTTCCAGGAGCGCCAAGGTGGCGATAACACAGCGTTACTCTACCTATTATCAGCGCTGGCTGTTTTCCTGTCCCTAGCCGCTCTGTATGAGAGCTGGACTATCCCGGTCTCCGTGATGCTGGCCGTACCTTTGGGCATTTTAGGTGCGGTACTAGCCGCCATGCTTAGGGGCATGCCCAACGATGTCTTCTTCCAGGTCGGCATCCTGACAACCGTCGGCGTAACCGCTCGTAATGCGATCCTGTTAGTCGAGTTTGCACGGCAAATGGAGGCGCGGGGCCACGAGCTCATCGAGGCAACGAAAGAGGCAGCTCGTGTCCGTCTACGCCCAATACTGATGACCTCCATGGCCTTCGGCATGGGCGTCGTACCACTGGCCTTATCGAGCGGGCCGGGATCGAGCGCCCGGGTGGCCATCGGGACGGCCGTCCTCGGCGGCATGATTTCAGCGGCGACTCTGGGCACCTTCTTCATTCCGCTGCTCTATATCATCGTTCGCCGAATAACCGACGTGATGACGGGCCACTCGCGGCGCAATCAACAACAGGGGCAAGCCGATGTCAGTTAATCGTCCGTGTCTCGCGAGCCTGGCCACCATCAGCCTGCTGGTTGTTGGGTGCAGCATGGCGCCGGAGCAACAAACGCCCGAAGCACCCGTTGCCGAGGACTGGACGGCCGTCGCGGCCGCAGACGAGGCAGCGGGCGACGGCTTCAATCCAAACTGGCGTGAATTCTTCGCCGGTGCTCCGGTGCTCAAGGCGCTTGTGAACCAGGCCCTTGAGGGCAACCGTGAGCTCCAGGACGCCGTGCTGGCGGTGCAACGGGCTCGCGCCGAGTACCAGATTGAGGGCGCCGAGCGGTTGCCCGAGATCACGGCCTCGGCCCAGTACGACCGACGCCAAACCCGGGCAGCAGCCGATGCCTCGGGGGCAGGCGGCATCGTTGCGAGCACTGAGGCCAGCGTGGGCGTCTCGAACTATGAGCTCGATCTGTTCGGACGCGTTGCCAACCTCGAGCAGGCGGCCCTTGAGACATACCTCGCCACGCGCCAGGCCCGCCGAGCGGCGCGGATCAGCCTTATCGGTGAGGTCGCCAGCGCTTACGTGGCTTATGCCGGGGATAGCGCCCGATTACGCCTGGCTCAGAACACCCTTGAGAATCGTCAACGCGCGCTGGCAATCGCTCAGAAACGGCTCCCCCCCAGGCTCGTACCGGCGTCGAGCGCGCCCGGGCGGCCCTGGAGGAAGCGCGCCGCGAAGTGGCCCAAAACCGAAACGCCCTGCGGCTGCTAATAGGTGGTGAACTCCCGGATCGTCTGACCAAGGCTCAGCAGCTGACTCAGATCGAGCTCGAATTTCCCAAGCCCGCTGATCTTGACTCGTCATTATTGCTTCGCCGGCCGGACATCCAGCGCGCCGAGCACGAACTCCGCGCTGCCAATGCCCGCATCGGCGCAGCGCGTGCCGCTTTTTTCCCGCGGATCAGCCTAAGCAGCGAGGTGGGTAGTATAAGCGCGGACATGGACGGGCTGTTCGGCGATAACACAGGCATTTGGCGTTTTACGCCACGCATTGAGATCCCCATCTTCGACGCCGGGCGGCGCGAGGCCCAACTCGAGGTCGCCGAGGTCCGCAAGCGCCAAGAGATCGCCCAATATGAGGGGGCCATTCAGCAGGCTTTCCGCGAGGTCGCGGACGCGCTTGTCGCGAACACCGCATTGCAAAATGAGCTTAAAGCCCGCCGCGATCAGGTCCGGGCCAGCGAGGCCACAGCTGAGCAGGCCCGCGCCCGCTTTAAAAGCGGTGCCGCTAGTTTCCTCCCCGTCCTGGACGCCCAGCGTGAGCTCTTTGAGGCGCGTCAGGCCGCGATCGGGGCTCGCCAGGAATTACTAGTCAGCCGCATCAGCCTATACCGTGCCCTCGGCGGTGGTTGGTCAGTCAGTGATACGGCGTCTCATACAGCATCGAAGGCCAAGGAGATCTCGAGTGAATGAATATGGCTTACATGCCATGAGTGGGAGCCGACGATCATCTGCCGCCCGCTTTCCACAAGCAGGTCACCATGGACACCCCCTCGCGCCGCAGCGCTGCCTCGCCGCCACGACGCGCGCCTGCACTTCGACGATAATCTTACTGGCTGGATTGTTTGCGTGCGGTTGGACTCCGGCGGATACCGGAAGTCACGCAACCGCATCGAAGCTGGCGGGTAATTACCTCTTGAGCGGCTTGAGTATGTATGCCTCCGCCTCCCGCTGCTCCCATGAGTCCCACTTGTGCATTGGGATGTCCCTGTGACGCCTAACGGTGAACTGTCCCGTCGGGACACCCACTTCTCGTTGCCGAGGGCCTTGGCGGAACGCCTCGCCGAGGCCACGGCGACGCCGGCCCATGGATTCTGGTCCGACGATACCGAACCGCTGGGCAGTAACATCATGCACTAGGACAACATCCTGGGGTACCGCCAGGTTACGGATGCCTATCTGCTAGCGCTCGCCGTTCACCATGGGGGCCGTTTCGCCACCTTCGACCAACGCATCGGCACCGGCGTCGTCCCAAACGCCGAAGCAAGGCATCTCGTGACCCTCACCTGACCCACGCCGAAGCCAAAAAACACGGGAGCGAGCTGGCGCGGCGCCGGCAGCAACGCGAGCGTGTCTGTGGATACCGGGGTCCCGGGGGTCGGGTCTTGAATGTACACACCAGATTACGTTGACTTACAGGTCGAGGTGCTAATAAGCATTAGGTATCGGTGAATAACACCTATTCCCGACACCTACTTCAACGCAGGCGGTATCTGACCCCCTGCTCCATCGACACCAGAGGCCGGTGCGCGGACATTTGACACAAGAGGCCAGGAGGCATAACACTGCTACTGTCAAGATTTAACGGATTCCTCGCTATCTGGCGCGGGCGCACAAAGGAGCACGTGCGATGTCGATCTTCCTCAAATGGCCAGGCATTGAAGGCGAGGCGAACGATGCCTCGCACCGTGGCTGGCTCGATATCGATAACCTAAGCTGGGGCGTTCGCCGGGCAATCACTTCAGCACCGAGCACGAGAAAAGATCGCGAATCGGCCAACGCCGAGATCACGGATCTCACCATAACGCGACGCCTAGACAAGGCCTCACCATCGCTCTTCATGGCGGCGTGC
>CAJXKP010000033.1 GCA_913055565.1 uncultured Ectothiorhodospiraceae bacterium | reverse complement strand
ACACTGTCGAGTTCGAGCCGTGGCTGACTAAGAGCGATGCCGATTTCGATAGTGCGCAACATTATCCGGGCAGCTCCAACACAACCGACCTGGATGGATTCGTTTGGTACGAGTGGAAAGATACCAAGGGCTATCAGGGGGATCGGCCCGGGCCTGAGAGTCCGCAGTCGGATTACGTCGACATCGCCAATGGTCCCAATATCGACATGACGTCAACGCCGAATGAGGAGGTCGATCTTTGGGATAAGCGGATTCGTTATACCGTTGATGGTAACACTATAGAAAAGGCGATTGTTACGAGTTCTATCGCTTCGAACGGGCAGCTGAGTAAAAATGTGGATACAAGTCCGGACGATATTGGAGCGGGTGACAAGCTGCACAGCAAGACGGTATCGGAGATCAAGCAGAACATCGCTAATTGGTATCAGTACCATCGCAAGCGGATGTTCATCGCCAAGAACGCGATCGGTCGCGTGATGAATGATGCCGATGGCAACCGGTACGGACTGGGGATCTATAATAGCTCGACGCCTTTTGAGGGCGTCCCCAACCAGAGCGCGAGCTACGCCTCGCACATCGATGATATTGAGAGTGCGCTGTACCCGCAGTCGAACGTCAAGCCGAGTGGTGGCACGCCGCTCCGGGACAACCTAAATGATGTCGGTCAATACTTTGAGAACGCGGATTACAAGGGAAAGTCGGACGACCCGATTACCAAGAGCTGCCAAAAGAACTTTCAGATCCTTTTCACGGATGGGTACTATGATGGCGGGGAGGGGGTGAGTGTCGGCAGTGATGGTGACGTCGACGGCGATGGATACGGTAATAACTCAAATAGTACGGCCGCGGATATCGCGCAGCACTACTATGATCGCGATTTACGCACGAGCATGACGGATGACGTTGTCCCCGATCAGTTCGATGATAATGAGTTCCAGCATCTGAACACGTTCACCGTCGCCTTCGGCGTGGAAGGATTCCTTTCGAAGGCGGATTCGGACGATGATTGGCCGCAGAATGTAGCGGGCACCGCTGGCGATGTTAATAAGCTGGAGGCACAGGATGACTGGCGTAACCCGCTAACCACTAATAGTGATATTGGTTCGAACCAGAAAGTAGCGCCGGAGAGAGTCGACGATCTGTGGCACGCGGCCTTTAACTCAAGGGGGCGCTATTTGAATGCCAGCGATTCCCAGGGCTTGGTCAACAGTCTTGGCCAGGCGTTGAATAACATCGCCCAGCGCCGCGGAGCATCGGCGGAGGTGGCGGCTAGCTCGGGTTCGGTTCAAAACGGTGCCATCGTCTATCAGGCGCAGTTCAACACGGGCGACTGGAGTGGAGAGCTGGCGGCGTTCTCGGTGAGTCAGTCGGCGCCTTTTACGTTCACGCAGGAATGGGAGGCAGGTGATGAGTTGGCCAATCAGACCTGGTCCAACCGGAATATCCATACGGTTTCCTACGATGATGCGTCGGATGTGGACGAGAAGGGCACTGCCTTCGAATTCGGGTCGCTAACCAGTAGTCAGACGGATGACGTCACCGCGGACCAGGTCAACTATGTTCGTGGTGAGCGGATTAACGAGGGGTCCGCGAGTGGTGATTTCCGGGAACGAAACACCTTGCTGGGCGATATCATCGGGTCAGACCCCGTGTTCGAGAGTGATGCCGAGGACTACCAGTATGAGGATCTAGCTAACGGGGGTAGCAGTTACGCTAGTTTCCTCAGTACTAAGAGTGGCCGCAAAGAGGCGATTTATGTCGGTGCGAACGACGGCATGTTGCATGCGTTCCGAGCCGATGATAGCGGCGGCAACGAGTTGTTCGCCTACGTGCCGGGCGATGTGTTCCCCAATCTGAGCAAACTCACCGAGCAGACCTACAGCCATAAGTACTTCGTGGATGAGGCGCCATCGGTAGCTGATGCCTACGTGGACAATGGCAGCGGCACCGCGGCATGGCGGACCGTCCTGCTCGGCGCGACGGGGCGTGGCGGCGAGAGCGTTTTCGCGCTGGATGTAACGAACCCAGCGAGCTTCGATACCGATCAGACCAATCCCAATAGCGACGATGTGCTGTGGGAGTTCACCCACTCGAAGCTCTACCGCACCATGGGTCAGCCGAAGTTCGGCGTCCTGGAGAACGGTACTTGGGTGGCCATCTTCGGCAACGGCTACAACACGGATGCCAGTAGCGTTGCCGCCAGTGACGGCAACGCGGAGGCGCGACTCTTCGTGGTTGAGCTGGGTAATCCCACCAACTACCGGACCCTCACGCCGGGCAGCGCTCAGGGTTCTACTAACGGCATGGCCGAGCCATTCCTGGCGGATGTGGATGGCAACAACAAGATCGACCACATCTATGCGGGTGACCTCCGCGGCCGCATGTGGGGCTTCGAGGTCGACGATTCGAAAACGGGCCTTAATCAGGTGATCGAGCCGTCGGACCCGCTGTTCAAGGCCGAGGATAGCAATGGCAACGTGCAACCAATTACGACCGCGCCCGTAGTTACCATCAATCGTGATCGGGTGCCCTATGTCCTCTTCGCGACCGGTAAGTTCCTTGAGAAGGGCGATCTCGACGTGCCGAGCAACCCGACGGTCAACTCGGTCTACGGCATTAAGGATGATGGCGGTAACTACAGCCGCACCGGTTCGCAGTCGAATCTGACTCAGGCGAACCTCACGGAGCAGACCTTCGCACAGCAGCTAACGTCCAGCGGGACCCCTTTCCGAATCGTTAGCGACAATCCAGCGAATCCGCAAGACCCCAGCGTGCAGGGCTGGTTCCTGGATCTGCAGAACGGCACGGCTGATGGTGAGCTGGTGAAGGATGACCTGAGGTTGCGTGCCCAGCGACTGGTGGTCACCTCGCTCGTGCCGAGTAACGATGTCTGCGCCAGCGGTGGCACGAGCTGGCTCTACAGTCTCGATCCGCTAACGGGCTCCCGCGTCGATTTGACGGTCTTCGACACCAACGACGATGGCACCATCGACGGCAAGGATACGGTCGGTAACGCCGATCTGCCGCCATCAGGCCGCAAGACGGGCAAGCTGAGGCCGCAGCCGACCTACATTGATGCGGGACCGGGTAGGGACCTTCGCTTGCTGCCCCAGGCCGGCGAGGATGATCCGCCGAAGGATCCGCCGAAGGCGGAAGAGGTGCCGAAGGACACCCCTAGCGCGGGACGAAGGTTCTGGCAGGAGATCCAATGAGCGGATAGGCGTAACCACGCGTAGGCGGGGTGGGGCGGTGGCAGAGGCCGCCGGCTCACCCTGCAGGGCAGACCGAGGCTGGACAACACGCCGTTAAAGGATCTTTCGATATGGCGTTTGATAAACACCGAGCGATGACGGGGCGGCGCGGCTTTACGCTGGTTGAGTTGATGATCGTCGTCGCCATCATCGGCATCCTGGCAGCCATCGCCTACCCTAGCTATCGCCAACACGTGCGGGAGTCGCGGCGGGCGAGTGCGCAGTCGACGCTCATGGAGGCGGCCCAGGCGTTGGAGCGCTGTTATACGGCGAATGATATGTCGTATCTCGATGGCGGTAGCGCTTGTGCGAGCGTGGCGAGCTGGACGACAGACCACGGCTTTTATGCCATTAACGCAAGCGTCAGCAATGACGCCTACGGCTTAGAGGCGGTGCCGCAGGACACCCAGGACGAGGATCCTTGCGGTACGCTTACGCTGGATCAGACCAGCAGTAAGGGTGTTCAGAGCGCGGATAGCGGTTATGGGGTTGATGATTGCTGGTAGGCTTATGCAGCGATTCAACCCAAGGACCACGGTCAGGTAGGCGAGCTGCGTCTGTCTGGCAGACAAGCGGTATCCGCCTGCCGCGCTCGCGGAGTGGAACGGTTTTGGTGACGTAGTGTCGACGGATGGGTAATGTTGCTTAGGGCGTTTGCCTCGCCGCAACGTAGCAAGCCTTTGATATAGGAGATAGCCATCCGCTATGGCACAAAGTAGCCAATCAAGCCGCGATCAGCACGGGCGTTATGCCGCTCAGACCGTCCCGGCGGTTCATCGCGTGCGGTCAGCCGCCGAGGATGTGGCCCTCGGCTTTGCCGAGCAACCGAAGCGCCTGCCGCCCAAATACTTCTACGACGATCACGGGTCACGCCTTTTCGATGCCATCTGCGATACGGCCGAGTATTATCCGATGCGCACCGAGGGGCAGCTCCTAGCGGAGTCGGCGGCCTCGATAATGGCCGCCGTGCAACCCGGCCACATCCTGGAGCTGGGCAGCGGCACGTCCCGAAAGACCGAGCATCTACTAGCGGCGGCCGCGGATCAGGGGCAGGCGCCTCACTACTGGGCCTTTGATGTCTGCGACTCTATTATGGCCAGCGCCGGGGAGCGCCTCCACCAGCGTTTCCCTTGGCTGGGTATGAGCGTCTTGCTAGGCGACTACGGGGCGGGGTTGGCGCACCTGCCGCGCCCGGACGGGCGCTGCCTGTATCTCTTTTTGGGGGGTAGTCTAGGGAACTTTGAGCCGGAGGAATCTGCGCGCGTGCTCGGCGAGATCGCGGAGCATATGCGTTCCGGTGATCGCCTTCTGTTGGGCGTCGACCGCGTCAAGGATCGCTCAGTGCTCAAGGCCGCGTACGACGATGCCGCGGGCGCGACCGCGGCGTTTAACCGCAATGTCCTAAATGTCCTGAATCGGGAGGTCGGTGCCGATTTCGATCCCGAGGCCTTTGCCCATGAGGCCTTCTTTAACGAGGCCCAGTCCCGGATTGAGATGCATCTGATCTCCCAGCGCGATCAGTCGGTCCATGTGGGAGCCCTGGGGCGGGACTACGCGTTCCCGGTCGGTGAGCGTTTGCACACCGAGATCAGTCGTAAGTTTACGCCGGATTCCCTGGCCGACGAGCTGGCCCGAGCCGGCTTGGCCATGGCCGAGCACTACCAGCCTTCGGATGGGGCGTTCTCGCTGGTCCTGGCGGCGCCGCGCTATTGATGCCTCACTGGGGGCTGCTCTGGTGGCCTGGTCGGCAACTGTCATGAATTTGTCACGCGCGTTTAACTATACTGCGAGTCGTTGAGCGCAAGCGGGGTAGTTCATGGCCACCACGGTCCTGGTTGTCGAAGATGAGGCGGCGATCCGCGACATGATCGCCATGGCCCTAGAACGAGCGGGCTACCGGGCGCGACATGCGGACTCGGCCGAGGATGCCCGGGCCGCGATGCGGCTCGCGCATCCCGATCTCCTCCTCCTCGACTGGATGTTGCCCGGCGAGAGCGGGCTCGATATGGCCCGCTCTATTAAGGACGACGCCCAGATGAGCCAGATCCCCATCATTATGCTCACGGCCCGGGGTGAGGAAGACGACCGCGTGCGGGGGCTCGATGCGGGCGCTGATGACTACATCACCAAGCCGTTCTCACCGCGTGAGATGATGGCGCGTGTCAAGGCGGTGCTGCGGCGGACCGCGCCGACGCTCACCGAGGCGCCGGTAGAGGTCGAGGGACTGCGCGTGGATCCCATCAGTCACCGTGTGTTCGCCAACGGTGATGGCGTTGACCTCGGGCCAACGGAGTTCCGGCTGTTACATTTCTTAATGACCCATCCCGAGCGCGTGTTCACACGGGCCCAGCTGTTGGATAACGTCTGGGGCGCTAATGTCTACGTGGAGGAGCGCACGGTCGACGTTCACGTCCGGCGCCTGCGCCGGGAGCTCACAGCCACCGGGCACGACGGGCTGGTGCAAACCGTCCGCGGTGCGGGGTATCGCTTCTCCGCGCGCGATTGATCCGGTGGTGGCCGGGCATGGGCACTTGGAGTGGGTAGCGAAGCGTGGCAACCTCGCGCCAACATGGTGCGTCGATGATGCTGGTGTGAGGCGGCTGTCGATGGCTGGACAAGGTGTCCAGGCTCGGAATGGGAGCGAGCATGCTCGTTAGCAACCCCTGGCCGACCGAGGCGCTTCGGCTTGCGGGCTTGGTCGGGATCGGTGTGGTCGTGGGCTTATTCGTTGGCCAGCCACTGACCGGGCTGCTTGTTGCGGGCGCCTTTTACGCCGGCATGCAGATGCGCCAGCTGGCCCGGCTGGAGCGTTGGTTGCGCCGCGGCCGCAGTTTCCGCCCGCCGCGCGCTAATGGGCTGTGGGGCATGATCTTCGACAACATCTACCGCCTCCAGCGCCGCCACCGCTCCCGACGCCGGCGCCTGGTCCAGCTGCTGGACCGGGTCAAGGCGGCGTCCAACGCCATGCCGGACGCCACGATCGTGCTCCAGGGCGACGGCGAGATGGTCTGGTGGAACCGCCTCGCCGCCGACTACGTTGGTCTCCAGTGGCCCCGCGACCAGGGCCAACGCATCGCCAACCTCCTGCGCCATCCGTCGTTCTACGATTACTTCACCACTGGTGACTGGGAAGAGGCCGTGAAGGTCCCATCACCGATCAGCGTCCGTCGCATGCTCGAGATCCGGATCGTGCCGTACGGGCGTGAGCAGCAGCTCCTGCTGGCGCGCGAGGTTACCCGGCTGCATCGCCTGGAGACCATGCGCCGGGACTTCGTCACCAACATCACCCATGAGCTGCGCACCCCATTGACGGTCATCCGCGGCATGTCGGAGACACTCGGCGATGACCCGGATATCGACCCCTCCTTGCAGCACGGGCTTAATACCATCCAACAGCAGACCGCGCGCATGGGGCGGCTCGTGGATGATCTGTTGTTGCTCTCGCGCCTGGAGACGGGCGAGGCCGTCCGCGGCAAGACCACCGTCGAGGTCGGCCAGATGGTGGAGGGGCTAAGGGACGAAGCCTGTGCGCTGTCGGATAAGGAACATCAGATCACCATCAGCGGTGACCCCGCGCTGGTCGTCCACGGCGACGAAGGCGAGTTGCGCAGCGCCTTCTCCAACCTGGTGGTCAACGCCGTGAAATACACGCCGGACGGCGGCTCCATCGATATCCAGTGGCACGAGGGCGACGGCGCGGCCTGTCTGAGTGTGACCGATAGCGGGCCTGGCATTGCCGCCCACCATATCCCGCGCCTGACGGAGCGTTTCTATCGCGTCGATGAGGGGCGCGCCGCGGATGCCGGCGGCACGGGGCTGGGCCTCGCCATCGTTAAGCACGTCCTGGCGCGCCACGGCGCGCGACTGGATATCCACAGCGAACTCGGCCGGGGGAGCCGCTTTCGTTGCGTCTTCCCCGAGTACCAACGCCAGCGGGCAGCAGCCGCCGCCGGTTCCTGAAGTGGCGCAACGTCATCAGCTTGTCACACACCGACGTTACGGTGTGCAACCAGTCGATGCCGGGCGGCATCGACGGCTCACCGCCAAGGGCGGTTGATGACGGATGCAACGAGGAGCAAACGCATGCAGATGAACAAAACAGCGACCATCGCGATCAGTGCGCTGGTTAGTCTTGGTGCCGCAACCACGGCACAGGCGCGCGACCAAATCCGGATCGTGGGCTCGAGCACGGTCTACCCCTTCGCCAGCTACGTGGTCGAAGAGTTCGGTGCCACCACCGATTACTCGACACCGGTCATCGAATCCACGGGCTCGGGCGGGGGCCTCAAGCTCTTCTGCGAGGGCAAGGGCGCTAACACCCCGGATATCACCAACGCCTCGCGTCGGATGAAGCCCAGCGAGTACAAGCGCTGCGAGGAAAACGGCGTCACCAACATCACCGAGGCCAAGATCGGCTCCGACGGCATCGTGGTGGCCCAGGACGCCCGTGACGGCAACCTCGAGCTCACCCGCGAGCAGATCCTGCTGGCCGTCGCCAAGAAGGTGCCGAAGGAGGGCAAGCTCGTCGACAATCCGTACAACAACTGGAGCCAGATCGATTCCAGCCTGCCGGATCGCGAGATCGAGATCTACGGCCCGCCGGCGACCTCTGGTACGCGGGACGCCTTTGAGGAGCTCGTCATGGGCGCGGCTTCGAAAGGGATGAGCGGCTATGACGGCCACTACACGACGGTCCGGGGCGATGGACCCTACGTGCCTTCCGGCGAGAACGATAATCTCATCGTTAAGAAGATCCAGCAGAACACCGACGCCCTGGGCGTGTTCGGCTACAGCTTCCTCGACGAGAACCGCGATACCGTTGATGCCGCGACCATCGATGGCGTCGAGCCGACCTCGCAGAATATTTCCGCCGGGGATTATCCGGTTTCCCGCAGTCTTTGGTTCTACGTTAAGAACGCCCACATTGGCACCATCCCGGGCATCGAGGATTACACCAAGATGTTCATGAGTGAGCTCATGATCGGTGGTGATGGCCTGCTCAAGGGAGAAGGCCTGATCCCGCTGCCGGCCGCTGAGCGTGAGCAGTGGCGTAAGAAGGTCGCTAATAGAGAGACCGTCAAGCTCAGCGACTTGAAGTAAAATGCCATCCCCCGGTTGAGGGATGGAACGGCCGGCTGCCTCGCACGAGGCAGCGGGCCGTTACTGTTTGGAAGTCAGGTTCGGTAACGCAATCCAACGTTTAAGCATCGAGGAGTCTGGACTTGCATACATCCTTGCTGCTGCTGGCGGCTTTGGCCGCGATCGCTCCGTTGCTGGGCATGGCCTACTTGGCCGGGCGCACCAAGGCAAGCCGGGTGGCGGCCAGTGGCGCCAAGATGCATTCGCGGCCCCAGCAGTACGGCTGGTTCGCGCTCATGGGCGTGGCCTTGCCGGGCTTCGGCGTCGCGATCGCCGGCGGGTTTGCCAGTCTGCTTGGCTGGTTCGACACCCCCTGGCCGATCCTGCTCGTGGCGTGCCTGTTGGTGGGCGTCGGCGGGTTGATGACGGCCGTTAGCCTCATCCGCCCGGAGTTGCGGGCGCGTAATTTCCTGGAGGCCACCGTCCGGCGAATACTCCTCGCTGCATCGTTGGTCTCCATCATCACGACTATCGCCATCGTGCTGTCACTCGCCTTCGAGGCGATGCGCTTTTTCAACATGGTGGGCTTCTGGGGCTTTATCACCGGCACCCAGTGGTCGCCCGATCAGGCTTTCCTGGAGGGCGCAGGCCGCGCCAGCGAGGACGCCAGCTTCGCGTTCGGCTCCGTACCGCTGTTCGCGGGCACCTTCATGGTCACCATCATCGCCATCGGCGTCGCCCTGCCGGTGGGCCTGTTCGCCGCGATCTACATGTCCGAGTACGCCTCGCTGCGGGTGCGCGGCCTGGCCAAGCCCATGCTTGAGGTCCTTGCCGGCATTCCGACGGTGGTCTACGGCTTCTTCGCCGCGATCACTTTCAACCCGTTCATCGTCGACGCCGCCGCCTGGGTGGGTATTGAGGCCTCGTACGAGAATATGCTCGGCCCCGGTATCGTGATGGGTGTGATGATCGTGCCCTTCATCTCCTCGCTTTCGGACGACGTCCTCTCCAGCATCCCCAATAGCCTGCGCGAGGGCGCCTATGCGCTGGGGACGACGCGCTCGGAGTGCATCAAACAGATCCTGCTGCCCGCGGCCATGCCCGGGGTTATCTCGGCCACCCTGCTCGGCATCTCGCGCGCGCTGGGCGAGACCATGATCGTGGTCATGGCCGCCGGGCTGCTGCCGAATCTCACGGCCAATCCGCTGGAGACCATGACGGCGGTCACCGTGCATATCGTCTCCAATCTCACCGGCGACCAAGAGTTCGACAGCGCGCTGACCCTGTCGGCCTTCGGGCTGGGGCTGGTGCTGTTCGTGATCACGCTGGTACTGAACATCGTCTCCACGATCATGGTGCGTCGCTTCAAACAGGCCTACGACTGATATGAAACTCAAAGGCACCGTTAACGATCCCCGCATGCAACGGCGCTACCGCGCCGAGAAACGCTTCCGTCTGTACGCCATGAGCGCGGTGCTGTTGGCGCTGGCGTTCCTGATCGTGTTCTTCGCCGACATTATTTCGCAGGGTTACTCCGCGTTTTACCGCACGGAGGTTCAGGCGACCATCAACTACAATGACCGCGTCGAGATGGGTGACTATCGGGCCGCGGTCAGCGACGAGATCCGAACGGTCGTCTCGCGCGGCATGCTGCGCAACCTGCCCCGCGAGGTGCGGGATAACCCGGACCTCAAGGGCACCAGCGAGACCAGCTGGATGCCGGTTAAGGGCGAGATCGACCAGTATCGCAAGGGCCACGTCGATAGCCTCGATGAGGAACTACTGGCGTCGGTGCAACGCCTCGACGAGGCGGGGCGGCTGGGCTTCGCGCCCAACTGGGCGTTCTTCACTAACGGCGACTCCAAGTTGCCGGAGCTCGCCGGCATCGGCGCGGCCGTGGTGGGCTCGGTCTACCTGTTGGGCATTACGCTGATCGTGGCCTTCCCCATTGGCGTAATGACGGCCATTTACTTGGAGGAATTCGCCAGCGACAACTGGTTGACCCAGACCATCGAGGTCAACATCAATAACCTCGCCGCGGTGCCGTCCATTATCTTTGGCCTGTTGGGGCTGGCGGTGTTCATTAACTTCTTCGGCGTGCCCCGCTCCTCCGCGCTTGCCGGCGGGCTGACCATCGGCTTGATGACGCTGCCCATCATCATCATCAGCACACGCGCCGCCCTGCGCGCGGTCCCGGACCCGGTCCGCATGGGCGCCTTCGCCATGGGCTGCACACGCTGGCAGGTGGTCCGCGACCACGTGCTGCCTGTCTCGCTGCCCGGCATCCTGACGGGCACGATCATCGGCCTGGCTCAGGCCATGGGCGAGACGGCGCCGCTCATTCTGGTGGGGCTGATCGCCTACATCCAGGCGCCGCCAACCGACATCACATCCGCGGCCACGGTACTGCCGGCCCAGGTCTTTACCTGGGCCGGCATGCCTCAGACGGCCTTCGCGGAAAAGGCGTCCGCCGGCATCATCGTGCTGCTGACGGTCCTGCTCAGCATGAATGCCGCGGCCGTGTTCATGCGGCGGCGCCTGGAGCGCCGTTGGTGACAATCAAAGGGGAATCCGGTATGTACAGAGGCGATGCGGCGGAATACGCTGGCAACGTGGCATTAGGCAACCATCAAGCCAGTGACGAGACGGTTGAGACCAATCCGGCGGCGGAAGCCGCCCAGGCGAGCAAGCTTCGGGTTCAGGATCTGAGCCTCTGGTACGGCGACACCCAGGCGTTGTTCGACGTCAACCTGGACATCCCCGAGCGCGAGGTGACCGCGCTGATTGGGCCGTCCGGCTGTGGTAAGTCGTCGTTTCTGCGGTGTATTAACCGCATGAACGATCTCGTGCCTAACGTAACCATTCGTGGCGACATCAGCCTCGATGCGGAGTCGATTTACGATCCGAGCGTGGATGTCGTCCAGCTGCGCTCGCACGTGGGAATGGTCTTCCAAAAGCCCAATCCGTTCCCCAAGAGCGTCTACGAGAATATTGCCTACGCGCCGCGGCTGCACGGACTGGTGAGTTCGCGTGCCGAGCTCGATGATCTGGTGGAGAAATCCCTTAAGCGCGCCGGGCTGTGGCGGGAGGTCTCCGACCGCCTCGACGCCCCGGGTACCGCCCTATCTGGCGGTCAGCAGCAGCGCCTGTGCATCGCCCGGGCCATCGCGGTGGACCCGGACGTCATCCTCATGGACGAGCCGGCCTCGGCCCTGGACCCGCTGGCGACGGCGACCATCGAGGAACTCATCGATGAGCTCAAGGCGCATTACACCATCGTGATCGTTACCCATAACCTGCAGCAGGCGGCCCGGGTGTCGGGCTATACGGCGTTTTTCCACATGGGGTATGTGATCGAGTACAACGACACGACGACGCTGTTCACGACACCCTATGAGCAGAAGACCGAGGACTACATCACCGGGCGCTACGGCTGATGGCACGCCGCCCGCGTTAACCGCATCGCACCGCAACGGATAGGCGCATGGTCGACAAAAAGAGCTTCACCCAGCACATATCGCAGCAGTACAACGAGGATTTGGAGCACATCCTCAACCGGGTCATGGCCATGGGCGGGCTCGTGGAGCAACAGCTCGCGGATGCCCTGATCGCTCTCGTGGAGGGCGATAACCAGCGCGGCGAGACGGTGGTTACGGGCGACTACAAGGTCAATGCCATCGAGGTGGAGCTCGATGAACAGTGCACCCATATCCTGGCCCGCCGCCAGCCCGCCGCGAGCGACCTGCGCCTGATCCTGGCCGTCATTAAGGCTATTACCGACCTCGAGCGCATCGGCGACGAGGGCGAGCGCATCGGTCGCATGGCGCTGCATCTGCTGGAGAATGACCGCCAGCGAGGCCCCATGAGCGAGGTCGAAGCGCTGGGTGGGCAGGTCAAGGGCATGCTCCGCGGGGCCCTGGATGCGTTCGCCCGTATGGATGTAGACCAGGCGGTGAGGGTTGCCCAGGAGGACCTTAAGGTCGATGCCCAGTACGAGAGCATCATGCGGCATCTGATGAAGCACATGGAGCAAGATCCCCAGGCCGTGCCGCAGGTCATGGACATCATGTGGTCCGCACGCTCGTTGGAGCGCATCGGTGACCGCGCGCGCAATATTTGCGAATACGTGGTCTACTTCGTTCGCGGCAAGGACGTCCGTCACACTAGCTACGAGCAAATGGCCGAGGAGGCCGCGGGCGATCGTCGCTGACGTGGGCGCGATACCGCCGCACGTCACTGAGCTCGGCCCGCACCGGCTGACCTTCGCCGGCCCCTGCGGTGAGCTGCGGCGCTGGCTGGTGGAACAGGGCTGGGAACAGCGCTTGTTCCGGAACGAGGCCCTCCAGCTCTGCCTGGACTGGGACGTCAGCGTCGGCGCGGTCTTTCACGACACGGTGACCCATGACCTGCTCACTGAGCTGGTGCGCCGCGACGTCGCCTTCCTGGAACGCTACAACGACCCCGAGGGCCCCGCCGAGCTCATGCGGGCCCTCCATGCCGACGGTAAGGTACCGCCCTTTTCGAGTTTGCTGATCCGTGCATCCCACGATTGGGAGCTCATCAGCAATCCGTAGCGGCCGTGATGCTTCTACCCAGCCTGTGGTAGGGGGCGAGCCCTCTCGGCGATTCGGGTGCTCTGGGAGGGTCGCCCAGGGGGTTGGATACTGCGTTGGGGTGATGCCATGCGGCGCTCCTGCGCTGTAGACCCCATGGATTGCATCGCAATCTAAGGGGTCGTCGGGATCGGGCGAAATCGGCGCAAAAAAACCGCTTTTGTCACAGAGAGTTGCGATGCGATCCGTATAAGGAGCTCAGCCCTCTCAGCAATGCGGCGTCTCGGCTCGAACCGCCTCGAATGACAAAGGTAGGCTGGGTTGAGTGGTAACGAAACCCAGCAATCACACGTCCGAATAACAAACCGTCGATTGCTGGGATTACGCTCACGCTTCAACCGAGCCTACAGCCCTCTTACCGGCCGTGGCGACAGGATGCTGGATTGTAGACGCATGGATTGCTCTGCAATCCGTGGGGTCAACGGTGGTTGACGCCCATCGACACTTTTCTACCCTCATGCTTGCAGCTTGCAGCTTGCAGCTTGCAGCTTGCAGCTTGCAGCTTGCAGCTTGCAGCTTTCAATCCGACCCATCGCCCAGTATTAGGTACTCGAGAAGCGCCTTCTGCACGTGTAGCCGATTCTCTGCCTCGTCCCAGACGAGGCTCTGTTCCCCCTCTAGGACCTCTGCGGTGACTTCCTCGTCCCGATGCGCGGGCAGGCAGTGCATGAAGACGGCTTGCGGGTCGGCATGCGCCATGAGTTCGGCGTTGACCTGGTAGGGCCGGAAGGCTTCCAAGCGCTCGTCGGCTTCTGCCTCCATGCCCATGCTTGCCCAAACGTCCGTGACGACGAGATGACTGCCTGCGACGGCTTGGGCGGGATCGGTATGGACGCTCGCCACATCGTCGGCACCGAGATCCTGTGTCGATGGCGCGTAGTTGGCAGGACACGCGATGCGTAGCTCAAAACCAAACAGCCGGGCCGCCTTGATATAGGACAGGCACATGTTGTTGGCGTCACCCACCCAGGTCACGGTCTTGCCTCGGATATCTCCACGGTGCTCGATGAAGGTCTGCAGATCCGCCAGTAATTGGCAGGGATGCGCGCTGTCGGTGAGCCCATTTATTACCGGCACGGCGGAGTAAGCGGCAAACCGTTCGACATTGTCTTGGGCGAAGGTGCGGATCATCACCGCATCCACCATGCGCGACAGTACCCGCGCGGTGTCCTCGATGGGCTCGCCGCGGCCGAGCTGACTGTCGTTGGGCGACAAAAAGATTGCCGAGCCGCCGAGTTGCGCCATGCCCGCCTCGAACGAGACCCGCGTGCGCGTCGAGGATTTCTCGAAGATCATGCCGAGAACGCGACCGCGTAATGGCTCGTGCGCCACGCCTTGATGCTGCAGCCGGCGCAGTTCGGAGCCGCGCTTGAGCAGGCGTCGTAGCGTCGGCTCGGGGAGATCGTCCAGGGTGCGTAGGTGATTTGGTGTCATGGCATCGATACCAGGCCGGTGCATGCCGGAATGGGTGGTAAGTGGGATAGCCTAATAGTTGGCGTCGCCGTCGCGAGCGGCTTGTCTGGATTCAGTCAGGCGCTATCGTAGCGGTTGGCCATGGCTTAGGGGAAGGTGGTCTGACGCCTTGTCATCGACGTAGCACGAGCCGATCCCATTCGGCTTGGATCAGGCCCGTTTGGGCCGCCGTACCCTGCGCCAAACGATACCGCGCAGTGTTTGGGGCGCCATACAGCCGAGTCGTTGGCTGTCCAGGCCGGCGCCGTGGGGCTCCATAGCCTGCCTGGCAGCGCCTAACCAACCGATCAGTCACGTGACGGTTCGGCCACCCGCTGAGGCGCCCGGGAGAGCGCGACGTTCAAGGGTGGACGCCCCGTTAGGGGTGCGCCCACCATCCCGTACACCGCGCGGTTATGCCTTGGCAGCGTCGAAGCGGCGGGCAACCTCGTCCCAGGCAACCACGTTCCACCACGCATCGACGTACAGGTCACGCCGGTTCTGATAGTTCAGATAATAGGCATGCTCCCAGACGTCCAAACCGAGGATGGGCTCGCCGGGATCCGTCGCCGTGTCCGTCATGAGAGGACTATCCTGGTTGAGCGTTTGGGTGATCTTGAGTTCGTTGCCCTTAGTTACGATGAGCCACGCCCAGCCGGAGCCAAAGCGCCCCAGGGCCGCGTTCTTAAAAGCCTCTTGGAAGGAGGCGAAATCACCCCAGTTTTCCTTAATCGCTTCGCCTAGCTTTCCGCTCGGCTGGCCACCGCCGTTGGGGCTCATAATCTGCCAGAACAGACTATGGTTAACGTGGCCGCCGCCGTTGTTGCGGACTGGCGTTTGGATCTCGCTCGGCAAAGCACCGATCTGGCTGATCAGCTCGGCCACTGGCTTCTGCGCGAGATCGGTGTGCTCGTTCAAGGCCGCATTGAGCTTGGTCACGTAGGTGTTGTGGTGCTTGTCGTGATGGATCTCCATCGTCTTTTGGTCAACATGCGGCTCTAGCGCATCGTAGGCGTAAGGTAATGGTGGCAGCTCGTAGGCCATGGTCCTGTCTCCTTTAACGTGGGTGTTTAACGACCAGCTCACGGTGAGTGATGCTGGCGCCGAGTGGCTTCAATAGCATCGTAGGCCCGGATGGCAGCCACCGCTGGGTGTTATATCTGCTTATGTGGCGCCCGCTTGCTGCCCGGCCCGGATGCGGCTGGCTGATTCTGTCAGAATACGTGGTTCGCTTAATACGGTCTTGTTTTGTGTCATCGTCTACCACATGGGAAGACGATTCACTAAGCCATCGACGCATGTCATACCATGTTTTTGCTCTGCATCAAATCGGTTCGTAGTGTACGAGTACGCGGTGGAGGCCGGCAACCGGCTCGCTGCCATCGGCCCATACTGGCCTTGGGCAAGTCGCCCGTTGTAGCTCGGAGAGGGTATGCACAGCCCCATTGATCTGCACAGCCACAGTAACTGTTCCGATGGTTGCCTGAGCCCCGACCGGCTCGTCGCGCGCGCCGTTGATTGTGGTGTGGCCATGCTTGCGTTGACGGATCACGACACCACGGACGGCTTGCCAGCCGCCCAGCAGGCAGCCAGCGACCACGGCTTGTGCCTTGTGCCCGGTGTCGAGCTGTCGGTGAACTGGGGCAAGCAGCCGCTGCATATCGTGGGTCTGGGCTTCGATGCCGCGTCCCCGGCGATTCAGGACGCGATTGACCGCAATACCGCTGAACGCGAGGAGCGCGCCGGGCGTATCGCGCGCCGCCTTGAGAAGGCGGGGATTCCCGAGAGTCTGGCGGGCGCCCAAGGCGAGGCGGGCGAGGGCGCGCCGGGGCGGATGCACTTTGCCCGCTACCTGGTGAATACGGGTGTCGTGGCCCGCCATCAGGATGCCTTCCGCCGCTATCTGGGGCGCGGCAAGCCGGCAGCGGTCGCCAGCCACTGGATCGACTTGGAGACGGGCGTTGCCGCCATTCGTGCCGCTGGCGGGGTGGCGGTTTTCGCGCATCCTCTGCGTTACGGCATGACCCGAACGCGCTGCCGGGAGGCGGTCGCCGCCTTTGCCGCGGATGGCGGTGAGGCCATCGAGGTGGTCGGGGGGACCGACGGCCCCAATGACCGCAGTGCGGCCATGGCGCTCGCCCGCCGCCAGGGGCTACTGGCCTCGCTTGGCTCGGACTTCCATGACCCCGAGTTTCCTTGGCGGGATCTGGGATGGCTCAAACCATTACCCCAGGAGGCGGCGCCGGTTTGGGATCGGCTGGATCCGGCGATCGCCGAGCACGCTCGCGCGGTGCTCGCCTAGGGAGACGGTGAATAATTCGCGTGGGCCTCGGCGCGTCGCGATGGCGCTGTAGCACGGCGGGCCTTGCTGTGACTGGCCGTCGACAGCGCCAACAAGCCCAACGCCGCCCACAGCGCCGCTGTGACGCGCCCGTTGGCGCCGCTAGGCGCGCGTCCGCCGTCGCCGTCGCAAAGCTTGACGGTACTGCTGGTATCGGGCACAAGCCCACGGTGCCCTGCCGGCGCGCGCTCAGCCGCCAGAGGCTCGCGTGAATGGTTGAGCGTCTCCCGCTAGTCCGAATCGCCGGCCAGCGAGGCGCGCTTGCTCTCGAGTTTTTCCCAGCGCTCATAGGCGTGGCTGAGCTGCTGTTCGGCCTGGGCTAACTCGTCGTTCAGGGCACTGACTCGATCCCCGTGGTCGCCGTCGTACAGGGCCGGTTCGGCAAGCTCGGCCTGGATGCGCGCCATCTCGCCCTCAAGGCGCTCGATCTCGGCGGGTAGGCCGTCGAGCTCGCGCTGGTCCTTGTAGCTGAGCTTCGCGCCGCTCTCGCGGGGTTTGCTCCGCTCGCCGCTGCCGGCTGGCTGCTGCTGTTTCCGGCCAGCCGACTTGGCGCTGGCCTGATCCTCGGCCCAGTCGGAATAGCCGCCGACGTGCTCGCTAACGCGACCCTGGCCCGCAAAGACCAGGAGGCTGGTCACGGCATTGTCCAGGAAGGTGCGGTCGTGGCTAACGAGCAGCACGGTGCCCGTAAACGCGGCCAGCCGTGCCTCCAGGACCTCCAGGGTCTCGATGTCCAGATCGTTGGTGGGCTCGTCGAGCACCAGGACATTGGCGGGCTGGGCGAATAACCGGGCGAGTAGTACCCGGCTGCGCTCGCCGCCGGAGAGGTTGCGCACCGGGCCTCGGGCCTGGGAGCCGGAGAACAGGAAGTCCTGCAGGTAACCGATGATGTGCTTCGAGCGCCCGTCAACGGTGATGTGCTCGCTGCCGCCGGCGACGTTGTCAATGATGGAGGCGTCCTCGTCGAGGGCGGCGCGTTGCTGGTCGAAGTAGGCCACCGATAGGTGCGTGCCGTGGGCGACGCGTCCAGCGCTCGGCTCGATGTTTCCCAGAAGGGCCTCGATGAGGCTGGTCTTGCCGACGCCGTTGGGGCCAACGAGGCCGATGCGGTCGCCGCGCAGGATGTCCAGGTCCAGGTTTGCCACCACGGGGTGATCGCCGCGTTCGACGCGCAGGCCTTCGGCTCGAATGACGAGACGCCCGGACTTTTCGGCCTCCTGCATGGTGACCTCCGCGCGCCCGGAGCGCTCACGGCGCTGGCGGCGCTGCTCGCGCATGGCCTGGAGCTCGCGGACTCGGCCCTCGTTGCGCTTGCGGCGCGCCTTCACACCCTGCCGGATCCAGGCCTCCTCCTGGGCGAGCTTCTTGTCGAACTCGGCACGGGCCTTCTCCTCCGCGGCGAGGGCCTCGGCCTTGCGGCGCTCGAACTCGGCGTAGTTACCTGGCCAGCTGGTGAGCTGGCCGCGGTCCAGATCCACGATGCGCGTCGCGATACGATCGAGGAAGGAGCGGTCATGGCTGACGAACAGCAGGGCGCAGGGCAGGTTGATCAGATAGTCCTCGAGCCAGCGGATGGTCTCGATATCCAGGTGGTTGGTGGGCTCGTCCAGGACCAGCAGGTCAGGGTCCGCCACCAGGGCGCGGGCCAGCATGGCCCGCCGTTGCACGCCGCCGGAGAGGTTGGCGAAGGCCTCTTCCGAGGGCAGCCCCAGGCGCGTGAGGACCTGCTCGACCTGATGCGCGGTCTGCCAGGCGTTGTTGGCGGTGAGCTCCTCATCGAGGGACTGCAGCTCGTTGGCGGCGCTGTCGTCGCCCGCCGCCAGCCGCTGAGCGACCTCGTGGTGCCGGCGGGCCAGCTCGCCGGGGCGCCCCAGCCCCTCCGCGACGACCTCGAAGACCGTGCCCGGGCGCTTGCCGGGCGGCGCCTGGGGCAGGCCGGTTACGCGCGCCCCCTGGCGCAGCTCGCGAAGACCGCGATCGGGTTCGACCTCCCCGGTGACGATGCGCAGCAGGGTGGATTTACCGCTGCCGTTGCGGCCGATGAGGGCGACGCGCTCGCCGGCCTCGATGGTTAGCGTGCCGCCGTCGATTAGGGTCTGCGCCCCGATCTGGAGCTGGATATCGCGCAGCGTGAGCAGCATGCGGGCTCCTGGTTGCCGTTGATACGATTTGGCTGATGGTGTGGCCGGCGAAACGGGCGGCGGCTAGTGATCGGCGCCGCCTACGTGGTATACGCCATGACCGGCCTAGTATAGTAGGGTCCGCGCCGCTACAGGAGACCGGATGCGCCAGCCTGTCCACCGGCCGACCGCAGCCACGCCGTCGCGATCGCGAACGACTCGGCTGGGGTGTGCCCTACCGTGAGTACCGATCATCCGTTCACGGCCCTGCAACCCGACGTCATCCTGGATGCCGTGGACACCCTGGGCTACCGCACCGACGGCCATCTGCTGGCGCTCAATAGCTACGAGAATCGCGTCTACCAGGTGGGCATCGAGGACGACGTGCCCGTCATCGCCAAGTTCTATCGGCCCGAACGCTGGTCCGATAACGCCATTCGCGAGGAGCACGCCTTCAGCCAGGAGCTCGTCGACCGCGATGTGGCCGTTGTGCCCCCGGTCGCCGGCGAGGGCGCGACGCTGCATTGGTATCGCGGTTTCCGCTTCGCGGTTTATCCGCGCCGCGGGGGCCGTGCGCCCGAGGTGGATGACTCGGATCAGCTCGAGCGCCTGGGGCGGATGCTCGCCCAGCTCCATAACGTGGGTGCGGTCAGCGGCTTCGAGCATCGCGAGCGCATCGGCCCGGAGGCCGTCACCGAGGTTCGCGACTGGCTGCTCGCCGATGGCTGGGTCCCGGACTACTTGCGCGAGGCGTATGTCAGCGTCACCGCGGATCTCGCCAAGCTCGTGCCCGCTGCCTTCGAGCGCGCCGGCGGCTATACGTCACTACGTCTGCACGGCGACTGTCACCCCGGCAATATCTTCTGGACCGATGCTGGGCCCCACTTCGTGGATCTCGACGACGCCCGCCAGGGCCCCGCGATCCAGGATCTATGGATGCTGCTGAGCGGCGATCGTCGCGAGATGACGGAACAGTTGGCCGACATCGTGGCCGGCTACGAGGACTTCCGCGAGCTCGACCGCCGCGAGCTCCACCTTCTAGAGGCGCTGCGCACGCTGCGCTACATGCGCTTTAGTGCGTGGCTAGCGCAGCGCTGGCACGATCCCGCGTTCCCCCATGCCTTCCCGTGGTTCGCGGATGGGCGCTATTGGGAGGATCACCTCCTGGCGCTGCGTGAGCAGACCGCCGCCCTGGAGGAGCCGCCGCTGACCGTATGAGCGACTGGCAGCTCGACATCGATGGCCAGGCCATTCCGGTGACGGTGCACCGCTCGCCGCGGCGGCGGACCATTGCCCTCAAGCTCCACCCTGGTCCCCGACTGGAGCTGCGCGCCCCGCGTAGCTGCCCCCAGGCCCTCATGCGCGATTTTCTCGACTCGCGCCGCTCCTGGGTGCGCCGTCATCTGGCGAATCTGCCCGCTCCGCGCCCCGAATGGACCTACGAACACGGCGAGGCCCAGCCGTTTCTTGGGAGATATCTCCGGCTCACGGTCGGCCACGGATCGCGCCGGGGCGTTAGCCGGCGGGGCGATGAGCTGGCGCTAACCCTGCCGTCGCCCGAGCGTCGCGATCACGCCGCGGCCCTGGTGCAGCAGTGGTACAACCAGCAGGCTGAGCGGGTGTTCAGTTGGCGGCTGCGTCGCTGGCGTGCTGCGCTCGCCCACTGGGGCCTACCGGCGCCGAGCCTATGCCGGCAACGCATGCGCCGACGCTGGGGCAGCTGCACCAACACGCGGGTCATTAAGCTCAACACCCATCTCGTCGAGCGTGGGATCGGCCTCATCGACTACGTGCTGGTCCACGAACTTTGCCATCTGCGCGAGCTCAACCACTCGCCGCGCTTCTATGGGCTCATGGACGCGGCCATGCCCGACTGGCGAGCGCGCTCGACCGTGCTGGACGGCCGAGTGCCGGCCTGAATCGGCGATCCGCCTACTGCTTTTGCCGCGAGAAGCGCTTGCGCTCGTTCTCGGTGAGTAGCTTCTTGCGGATGCGCACGGCCGTGGGCGTGACCTCGACGAGCTCGTCGTCGTCGATGAACTCCAGGGCCTGCTCGAGGGTCATCTTCAGCGGCGGGCTGACGTCTAGCGCCTCGTCCGAGCCGGCGGCCCGTACGTTGGTCAGCTGCTTGGCCTTAAGCGGGTTGACGGTCATGTCGTCATTGCGAGCGTTAATGCCGATGACCATGCCCTCGTAGACCTCGTCGCCGTGCTCGATGAACATGGTGCCGCGGTCTTGCAGATTGAACAGCGCGTAGGCCACGGCCTTGCCGGTGGCCATGGCGATCATCACGCCGTTGTAGCGCTGGCCGTAGACGCCCTTCTTGACCGGGCCGTAGCTATCGAACACGTGGTACATCACGCCCGTGCCCGAGGTGGCGGTCAGGAATTCCGTGCGGAAGCCGATCAGGCCACGCGCCGGGATCTTATAATCCAGGCGCACGCGGCCCTTGCCGTCGGGCAGCATGTTGCTCATCTCACCGCCACGCTCGCCGACCTTCTCCATGACGGCGCCCTGGTAGTCCTCGTTGACGTCGATGGTGAGATGCTCGTAAGGCTCCTGCCTGACGCCGTCGATCTCGCGCATGATGACCTGCGGGCGTGAGACACCGAGCTCGTAGCCCTCACGGCGCATGTTCTCGATGAGCACGGCCAGATGCAGCTCGCCGCGCCCGGAGACCTCGAAGCGCTCGGGATCCTCGGTGTCCTCAACGCGCAGGGCCACGTTGTGTTGGAGCTCCTGCATGAGCCGGTCCCGGATCTGGCGCGAGGTCACGAACTGCCCGTCGCGCCCGGCGAACGGCGAGGTGTTGACCTGGAAGGACATCGAGACCGTGGGCTCGTCGACCGTCAGGGCCGGTAGCGCCTCCGGCTGGGCGGGGTCGCAGAGCGTGTCGGAGATGTTGGCGTCGCTAATGCCGGTAAACGCGATGATATCGCCGGCCTGGGCCTCGCTGACCTCGGTGCGCTGCAGGCCCATGAAACCGAGGACCTGGAGCAGGCGACCGTTACGCTTGGTGCCATTGCGGTCGACTATGGCGAGCTGCGTGTTGGTGCTAACGCGACCGCGCTTGATCCGCCCGATGCCGATCACGCCGACGTAGGTGTTGTAGTCCAGCGAGCTGACCTGCATCTGGAATGGCCCGTCGGGGTCCACATCGGGATGAGGAACCTTATCCCGGATGGCCTCGAGCAGCGGCAGCATATCCCCGCTACGGGCCTCCGGATCGGCGCTGGCGTAGCCGTCCAGCGCCGAGGCGTAGAGCACGGGGAAGTCGAGCTGGTCGTCCTCGGCGCCGAGGTTGTCGAACAGATCGAAGGTCTCGTTGAGCACCCAATCGGGCCGGGCACCCTCGCGGTCGATCTTGTTAATGACCACGATGGGCTGGAGTCCCTTTGCCAGCGCCTTCTGGAGCACGAACCGGGTCTGCGGCATGGGGCCATCGACGGCGTCCACGAGCAGCAACACGGAGTCGACCATGGACAGCACACGCTCGACCTCACCGCCGAAGTCGGCGTGGCCGGGCGTGTCCACGATGTTGATGCGATAGTCGCGCCACTCGATCGCGGTGTTCTTCGATAGGATGGTGATACCGCGCTCGCGCTCCAGATCGTTGGAGTCCATGATCCGGTCGTCGCCCGCTTTGGCCTCGAGCGTGCCGGACTGATGCAGGAGCTGATCGACCAGCGTGGTCTTGCCGTGGTCGACGTGGGCGATTAGGGCGATATTGCGAAGGTTCTCGATCACGCGTACATCCAGGGGGTTGCGTTGGACCTGCGCATGATCCTGATTTAGACGGCGTTTGTCGAGCCGGTGACGGCGTCGTTTTGGTCCAACGGCGTTAATCGCTGAGCGTTGGGCGGCGTATCAGCGGGATTGGCGGCTATGTCGCGCTCGCTGGGCCCGGGTGGAAGCCCCGCTTATGGACTCTGTCGGCTGGTGACTCGCTCGAATGAGTCGTGAAGCGATCCTCAATGGTACGCCCGTCGCTCCACGGTTGAGTTATCTTCGGGCTACCGCACGATCCGGGCCCGAATCGCCTGATGGGGCCGTGCGCTTGTGTCACCCAGTTCGCCCAGGGCGACGGTTACCGCCAGCCGATCACCCAGGCTAGCTGGGTGATCCGCTGATGTTGATGGTCGCGATCACAAAGGCATAGCCCTGGTCATGCCACCATTGCCGAGCCTGCTGGGCCTGCGGATGGTTCCAGCGTGTCGCCTCCAGGAACTAGAGATAGCGTGCGTTATTGACCTGGCCGTAGGCGTCGCGGTGGAAGCCGTGGACGGTGATTCGGGTCATCGGAGTATCTGCCCTAGTGGTCGCGTGCTACGACGAAATCCGCCAGTTCTCGCAGGCCCTGGGCCTCATCGCCGTAGCCGCTCAGAGCGGCCAGGGCGTCGTCGCGGAGCTGGTGCGCGTAGGCACGAGCGCCGTCAATCCCCAATAGGGCCGGGAAGGTGGCCTTGTCTTGGGAGATATCGCCGCCCGTGCTCTTGCCGGTCACGCTGGTGTCGCCGGTGATGTCGAGGACATCGTCCTGGACCTGGAAAGCTAGGCCGATGGCGGCGGCAAAGCCATCCAAGGCCGCCCGATCCGCCTCGCCGGCCTGGGGGGCGGCCAAGGCACCGAGCTGGACGCAGGCACGTATCAAGGACCCCGTTTTGTGGCGATGCATGGTCTCGAGCTCGGTGCGGCTCGGGGCCTGGCCCTCGGAGGCGAGATCCAGGGCCTGGCCGCCCGCCATGCCAGCCGCTCCGGCGGCCCGGGCCAGCGTCGCCAGCATCGCGGCACGGCTCGCGTCGCTGCCTGCCGAGTCCTCGGCGAGGAGCTGGAAGGCGAGGCTGTGCAGGGCGTCACCGGCCAAGATGGCCGTGGCCTCGTCGAAGGCGCGGTGGCATGTGGGTCGGCCGCGGCGCAAGGCGTCGTCGTCCATGGCCGGGAGGTCATCGTGCACCAGGGAGTAGCAGTGGATGCATTCGACCGCGGCGGCGGGCCCATCGAGCTGGTTGCGCTCGGCCCCCATGGCCTCGCCGGTGAGGTACACCAGCGACGGGCGTAGCCGTTTGCCGGCATCCAGGGCCGCGTAGCGCATGGCCTCGTGGAGACGCGCCGGCGGCTCGGTTGGCGGCGGCAGGGCCTTATCGAGCACGCGCTCGACGCGCTGTCGATAGGTGGCCAGCCAGTCCTCAAGCATTCGCGCTGCCTTCGGGATCGAAGGGCTCGGGCGTCTCCTGATCCCCGAGCAGGCTCTCCACCTTCTGCTCCGCTTCCTGCAAGGCCTTCTGGCAGTGCCGGGTTAGCGCGACCCCGCGTTCGAACTGCTGTAATGACGCCTCAAGACTTAGTTCCCCCTTCTCAAGGCCCGTGACGACCTCCTCAAGCTCCTTGAGCGCCGACTCGAAGTCTTGCGCCTCTTCCCGGTTTTCATCCGTGTCTTTCTCGGTCATCGTATTGCCTCCTATCTGGCTGCGCCCCGCACCCGCAGCAATGACAACGTGAATAGTGTAGCGTTTCGGTCGCCTGCTGGGCACGTCGTGTCCGCCGCGCCTCGGCGGGGTCGCCCGGAAGGCCTTTTCGAGATCAGCAATGGGTGCAACCGTCCCATGAGTGATAACTACGACGCCGACGCCATCGAGGTACTAACGGGGCTGGACCCCGTGCGCCGGCGGCCGGGGATGTATACCGATACCTCGCGGCCGAATCATCTGGCGCAAGAGGTCATCGATAACAGCGTCGACGAGGCGATTGGCGGCTATGCCGATGCAATCGATGTCACGCTGTATAAGGACGGCTCGTTGGCCGTCGAGGACAATGGCCGCGGTATGCCCGTCGATGAGCACGCCGGGCAGGGCCTGCCCGGCGTCGAGGTCATCCTGAGCAAGCTCCACGCGGGCGGCAAGTTCTCCGGTAAGAGCTACCAGTTCTCGGGCGGACTCCACGGCGTGGGAGTGTCGGTGGTTAATGCCTTGTCCCGGCGGCTGGACATCGTTATACGCCGCGACGGCAAGCGCTGGGCCTTGGCCTTCGAGAGTGGCGAGAAGGTCGAGGACCTTCATGTCACCGGCGAGGTGGGCAAGCGCAATACGGGCTCGATGCTGCACTTCTGGCCCGATTCGCAGTACTTCGATTCGCCGCGTTTCTCGGTAGCGCGGCTAACGCACAATCTGCGCGCCAAGGCCGTTCTGTGCCCCGGCCTGCGTATTCGTTTCATGGATGAAACCAGCGGTGAGACCACTGAGTGGTACTACGAGGATGGCCTCACGGATTACCTGCGTGGGGCGCTTCAGGATCTGCCAAAACTGCCTGAGGATCCGTTCACGGGTCGCATGAGCTCCGAGAATGAGGCGGTCGAATGGGCGCTGACCTGGTTGCCCGAGGCGGGCGAGGCCGTCCAGGAGAGCTACGTCAACCTGATCCCCACGCCGTTGGGGGGTACCCACGTCAACGGCCTGCGAACGGGGCTAACCGAGGCCATACGCGAGTTCTGTGAATTCCGTAATCTACTCCCGCGCGGCGTGCGCATCGCCCCCGAGGATGTCTGGGAGCGGATCAGCTTCGTGCTCTCCGTTAAGCTCGCCGAGCCGCAGTTCTCGGGCCAGACCAAGGAGCGGCTGTCCTCCCGGGCCTGCGCAACGTTTGTCTCGGGGGTGGTCAAGGACGCCTTCAGCCTGTGGCTCAATCAGCACGTCGAGCCGGCCGAGCAGATCGTTCAGCTGGTTGTCGCCAATGCCCAGGCCCGCCAGAAGGCGAGCAAGAAGGTCACCCGCAAGAAGGTCACCAGTGGCCCGGCGCTGCCGGGCAAGCTGGCCGACTGCACGACCCAGGATCCGGCGCGCAGCGAGCTGTTCCTGGTCGAGGGCGATTCGGCCGGCGGCTCGGCCAAGCAGGCCCGGAACCGCGAGTTCCAGGCCGTGATGCCACTGCGTGGCAAGATCATGAACACCTGGGAGGTGGATCCAGCCGAGGTGATGGGCTCGCAGGAGGTCCATGACATCGCCGTGGCGCTTGGCATCGAGCCCGGCTCGCCGGATCTGTCGGGGCTGCGTTACAGCAAGGTCTGCGTGCTCGCCGACGCCGATCCCGACGGCGCCCACATCGCCACGTTGCTATGTGCCCTGTTCCTCAAGCACTTCCCGGCGGTGGTTGAGCACGGGCACGTCTTTATGGCCATGCCGCCGCTGTACCGCATCGATGTCGGCAAGGAGACCTATTACGCCCTCGACGAGGATGAGCGCAAAGGGATTCTGGACCGCATCAGCGCCGAGAACCGCAAGGGCAAGGTGGCCACCACGCGGTTCAAGGGCTTGGGCGAGATGAATCCCTTGCAGCTCCGCGAGACCACGATGGCGCCCGATACGCGGCGCCTGGTCCAGCTGTCGGTGGACTCACCCGAGGACACCGAGAAGCTCATGGCGATGCTCCTGGGTAAGGGCGCGGCGTCACAGCGGCGGGCCTGGCTCGAGAACAAGGGCGATCTCGCCGAGGGGCTGGTGTAGTCGCCGCTTGGTCGAGCGCCATGTATCGATGTGATCATCCGGCGGTAAGGCCGCGGGGCTGAACGAGTGAGTTCATGACTGAAACGAATCCCGATAACGACGACTTCGAGACCCGGCCGCTCCAGGATTTCACCGAGAAGGCGTACCTCGACTACGCCATGTACGTCATCCTGGATCGTGCGCTGCCGCACATCGGCGACGGCATGAAGCCCGTCCAGCGCCGCATCGTCTACGCCATGTCGGAGCTGGGTCTGAGTAACCTGGCCAAGTACAAGAAGTCGGCGCGTACCGTCGGCGACGTCCTGGGTAAGTACCACCCGCACGGCGATGCGGCCTGCTACGAGGCCATGGTGCTCATGGCCCAGCCGTTCTCCTATCGCTACACGCTGGTGGACGGCCAGGGCAACTGGGGCTCGCCCGACGACCCGAAGTCGTTCGCGGCCATGCGCTACACCGAGGCCCGCCTGGCCCCTTACGCCCAGCTACTGCTGCGTGAGCTGGGGCAGGGTACCGTGGACTGGATGCCCAATTTCGACGGCACCATGGAGGAGCCCGTGGTGCTACCGGCCCGGGTGCCCAATGTCCTGCTCAATGGCGGTACGGGCATCGCCGTGGGCATGGCCACGGACATCCCGCCTCACAACTTGCGCGAGGTCACCGAGGCCTGCCGCCATCTGCTGGATCATGAGGACGCGGATACGCAGGCCCTGATGGCATACATCCAGGGGCCGGATTTCCCGACCGCCGCGGAGGTGGTCAGCTCCGGCGAGGACCTCTTCCGGCTCTATGACACCGGTCACGGTGGCGTGCGGACGCGCGGGCGCTGGCACACCGAGGGCAAGGAGGTCGTTGTTACGGCGTTGCCGTTCCAGGTATCGGGGAACCGTGTGCTTGAGCAGATCGCCAACCAGATGCGCGCCAAGAAGCTGCCCATGGTCGAGGATCTGCGCGATGAGTCTGATCACGAGAATCCGGTTCGCCTGGTTATCGTCCCGCGCAGCCAACGCGTCGATCTCGACGAGCTCATGGATCACCTCTTCGCTACCACCGATCTGGAGAAGAGCTACCGCGCCAATCTCAACGTCATAGGCCTGGATGGCCGACCGCGCGTCCGCAATCTGCGCGAGATCCTGAGCGAGTGGCTGCGCTTTCGCCGCGATACGGTGCGTAACCGGCTCCAGTGGCGGCTGGATAAGGTCGAGTCGAGACTGCATCTGCTCGCCGGCTATCTCATCGCCTATCTCAATATCGATGAGGTTATCGCCATTATTCGGGAAGCCGAGGAGCCCAAGCCCATCCTGATGCAGCGCTTCGAGCTCACCGATCGCCAGGCCGAGGCCATCCTCGAGCTACGCTTGCGGCACCTGGCGCGTCTGGAGGAGCAGCGCATCCGTGGTGAGCAGGATGAGCTCAACCAGGAGCGCGACGAGCTCCGCGCGACGCTGGACTCCGAGGAGCGCCTCAAGGCCCTGATCCAGGAGGAGCTGGCGTCCGACGCTGAGCACTACGGCGACGAGCGCCGCTCACCCATCGTTCGGCGCGGCTCGGCGCGGGCATTGAGCGAGACCGAGCTCGCGCCCAGCGAGCCGGTCACCATTGTGCTCTCGCGCAAGGGTTGGGTGCGGGCGGCGAAGGGGCATGATGTGGACGCGGCCAGGCTGTCCTACAAGGCGGGCGATGATTTCCAGGATGCTGCGGCCGGCCGGACCAACGAGAACGCGGTATTCCTGGACAGCACGGGCCGGAGCTATTCGCTACCCGCCCACACGCTGCCGTCGGCGCGCGGGCAGGGTGAGCCGCTTACCGGGCGTCTGGCACCGCCCAACGGCGCCCATTTTCGGTATGCGCTGGCCGGTGACGCGCAGCAGCGCTGGCTGTTGACCAGCGATCATGGTTTTGGCTTCGTCACGACCCTCGAGCAGCTCCACAGCAAGCGAGGTCAGGGCAAGGCGGTGCTCAGTGTCCCCGATGGGGCCGCTATCCTGCCGCCGGCGATGGTCCCGGAGGCCGCGGAATCGCGAGTCTGTGCCGTTACCACGGCCGGGCATCTCCTGGTCTTCCCGCTTGCCGAACTGCCCGAGATGACTAAGGGCAAGGGCAACAAGATGCTCCATATCCCCAAGGAGGAGTTGCGGGATCGTAGGGAGGTGCTGCGTGGTGTGGCGGTCGTGGCGCCCAACGAGGCCGTCGTCATCGAGGCGGGTAAACGCCATCTCACGCTCAAGCCCCCGGATCTCGATGCCTACAGCGGCTCACGCGGGCGGCGCGGCCAGCGGTTGCCACGTGGTTTCCAGCGGGTGGACGGCATTCGCCGGGCCGAGTAAGTTAGCTATCAGGTCTCCCAGGCGGAGCAGGCCATGTATCGCATCGGGCTGTTCGCGGCCGCTAATCCAGACGTTGTTCTGTTGTTGGGCGTGGTGCTCAGCGTTGTCGAGTCCTGGTTTGCGAGTCAGGGCATGCCGCGCCATACCACCACGATCCTGATCGTTGCGGCTGTCTTTGGTTTGGGTGGCGCGCTCGTCTCGCGGGCGCTGTCCAAGTGGATGGCCAAGACCTCCATGCGGGGAGCATCATCCACCAGCCCGCCAACAGCGCTAAGCGGTGGCTCGTTGACACGGTGCGGGATCAGGCCTGGGGAGCCGGTATCGGTATGCCCGACGTGGGTATCTACGAGGCCGATGACTTGAACGCCCTTGCCACGGGCATGAAGCGTAACGACGCGCTGGTCGGTGTCAGTACGGGGTTGCTGTACGGTATGACGGCGGACGACATGGAGGCGGTGCTCGCCCACGAGGTCACGCACATCGCCAACGGCGATATGGTTACCACGGCCCTGCCGCAGGGCGTTATGAACACCTTTGTGCTCGTCTTCTCCCGCCTTATCGGCTTTGCGATTGATCGCTTCGTCTTTCGTAACGAGCGCGGCTGCGGACCGGGTCTCTTCATCGGAATGATCGTTGGTCAGATCGTGCTCGGCGTACTCGCTCAGGTAGTCGTTATGTGGTTCTCGCGTCGGCGCGAGTTCCGAGCCGATGTCGGCGGCGCCAATCTTGCTGGGCGCGATGCCATGCTTGGTTGCCTTGCGCCGACTCGGTGGGGCGGAGCAGCCGACCGACATGCCGGAGCGAATGGAGGCGCTGGGAATCTCTGGCCGCCAGGGGATGGGCTGGCGGCGCCTTTTGCTATCCCATCCGCCCGTCGCCGAGCGCATCGAGGCACTGCAGCGAGCCGGCTGACTGGGTCTACATCACCATGCCGGTGAAGTCGTAGCTCAACTCCCGACTCGGCGCCGCTAGGAAGTTGCCCTGAACGAGATCGACCTCGTACTGCCAGAGCTGGGCCATCTCCATGGCGCCGTCGATGTAGCCGCCGATCACCGTCTTGCGCATCTCGTGGGCGGTCGCGATGGTCTGCTGGACGCTCTCGGGGTCACCCTTGTGGCTGCTGAGTTGCTCGACCACCGTGCGATCGAGCTTAACGAACTCAGCGGGTAGGTGCTTGAGCAGCTGGAAGGGATTGAGACCGCTCCCGAACTGGTCGAGCACGAAGCCGCACTTGAGTTCCTTGACTGCCTTAAAGAACTGCTTCGCCTGATTAAGCTGGGTTACCGCGATCGGCTCACTGACCTCGAAGACCAACCGTGAGCCGTTGACGTTATGCTCGCGAAGGGCCTCACTGACCGCTTCGATAAAGCTTGTGTCGGAGAGTGTGGCGCCGGCCACCTTCATGAATATTACCGTCTGCTCGCCACGACGTATCGCATCGGCGAGCTGGCGTACGACGGTCTCCAGTACCCGTCGATCGATCTGCGGCGTTAGCCCCAGTTCATCGGCGCGGGCCATGAAATCACCGGGATGCATCTCCTCGCCGTCCGGTCCGGTAATCCGGATACGCGCCTCATAGCGTGCGGTCTGATCCGAGGTGAGCGCGACCAACGGCTGATAAAGCAGGTAGAAGCTATCGCTTTCCAGGGCGTCGCGCAGCCAGCGGTCCCAGTCGCCCCCTTCCTCGCTGGTTCGCTCCTCCGCGCTCGCGTAGAGCTGGACGCGGTTACCGCCGTCTTGGCGGGCCTGCTCGCAGGCCTCGTCGGCGAGATTGAGCGCGGTATCGGTGTTGGCCAGGTTGTCGCCAAGGATGACGACGCCGACACTGCAGGTATTGGCGACGGAGCGATTACCCACCTCGGAGACGCTGGTCTCGACCTCACTGCGAATCGTCTCGGCCATGGCCAATGCCTCGTGGACACCTTGGCCGCTGAGCATGACCGTTATGACCTCGTCGGAGAAGCGACCGGCCGCGTCGCTAGAGCCTAGATGACCCGCGACGATCTGGGCGACATCGGTGATCACGACGTCCACCGCCGTAATGCCGATGCTATGGCGCACGGTGTCAAGATTATCGGGTGAGATGTAGAGAAGGCCGATCTGCCCGCCGGCGTTCTGGTTCAACGTCGCCGCGATGCGTTGCTCCAGTGCCTCCATGAATTGGCGGCGCTGGTAGAGACCGGTGGTCTCGTCGTGCTGGCTGGCTTCCGCGACGACAGCGGCCTCGGCCTGCTGTCTTTCCGGAATGTGGATCTGGGTGCAGGCCTCACCATCCCAAGTCGCCTCGGCGAAGTACATGGTGATGGCGCTGGGCTCGTCGTCCGGCGCTGGCTGAACCGTAACCTCGACGTGGTTAGCCTCATGTTCGCCCTTATCGTAAGCACGCAGGAAGCTCTTCAGCCGCTTTTGATCGTCACCGCCGACCAGGTCCAGAACGGGTAGGCCTTCGAGCTCGTCCATGGCATTAAAGCCAAAGCGTTCTAGATAGCTGGTGTTGGCGTAGACGTGCATGCCGTCGTGGATGTAGGCGATGGCGTCGCGTGACGTCTCCATCAGGGCGCGCGCCCGGCGCTCGCTCTCGTGATAGGCCGCGCTCAGCCAGTGCGCCTGCCGGCGCACGAGCACACGCCCGAACTCGCGGATGATCACGTGGCGCATGTGCTC
>CAJXKP010000032.1 GCA_913055565.1 uncultured Ectothiorhodospiraceae bacterium | reverse complement strand
TCAGGAGTCACGCGGGTTGAGCCGGCCCGGTCTCCTTGAGCAACCCGGACGGACGATGGTGCCATCGAGATTCTTGATGCGCCGGGCGGCGCTCAAGAATGAGCGCGGGCGTCGCACAGCACAGTGGGATGGTCCGTGGTCGTGGCGCGTCCATCATTATCCCGCGAGCGATCTCTTTCCAGCGCGCTCGATGTCGCCCAGAAGGCTGGGCTCCTACCGGAGCTACTGCGACCACATGGCGGTGTTTGTGGCACGCGATACTGTGATGCCTCTGGGAGTGGGGCGTAGAAGCCCGCCGCCAACGAGCGCTTCGCCCTGAGGACTTGGTATCGCCCAGCGGGCTGGGCTCGTAGGCGGTCTCGTGAGCCGGGGTTAGCCCCGTTACTCGCCGCGGGGCGTGGCTGCCTACGGCTCGGCAGCGCCCCGCCAACCTCGCTGTGTGAGCTAGTCGACGATCTCGTCGACACTGGTGGCCGTCAGGATGCGTTCGGACCATGTCAGCAGTGTGGTGGCGTCGGCCGCCTCAATGCGCTCGCGCTGTCGGTCGGTCAATGCGCCGAATTTGCGCTCGATCAGTCGTATTAGGATCGCGGCCTCACCCTGCTGCATGCCCTGCTGCCTACCCTGTTGCATGCCCTGCTCGATACCCTGCTCAAGACCCTGCTCAAGACCCTGCTCAAGACCCTGCTTGGTATAACGCTCGGCGAACGCGCTCATAGTGGCGACCTCATCGGCATAGTGCTGCTTGAACTCACGGAATTCATTATCGTCCAGCGCACTATAGATGTCGATAAAATCCAGATACTTGGCTTGACGCTCGACATCCGGCTCCAGATTCAACAAACCGCGCAGCGCTTGGCCTAGCATGGTGAGCTTGTCCTCGGGCTGATACGCCATGTTTGGGAGGTTGAGCCGCGCCACAATATTCTCGGTGTCTTGGTACGCGGCAGCGGGAAGATGCGCGAGTTCACAGCCAATATAGTCAAAGCTCAGGTAGGTATACCGGTCGCCACCGAGGGCTAGGCCAGGCGCGGTGTCACGGCCTTGAAGGAAAACCACCACCGGCACAACGCGCCGGGTGCTGAACATTTCCGAGAGGTCAAGGCAGTAATGCGCGAGTCGATGGGTGCTAAAGCGCGCCGCTCGGCTCTCCTCTTCGACGATAAACACCAATGCCTCCCGCCGGCCGTCAGGCCATTCCACGAGCAGCGGTATGTCGAGCTCGCGGAAACGCTCACCGAGCCGTTCCTGGAGCTGTTCTTGGCGGATTGGCACGATGCGCGCCGCGCTGTCGATGGAGGCCGCCTCCTCCGCGGCGAAGAACTCCAGCGCCTGGCGCGGGTAGTCGAGGATGAGGTTCTTGAAGTTCTGGTCGTGGTCCATAAGGCATTCCCTTAGCCGGTTTGTCGGTTAGCGGCGATGCACCGAGCAGCTATCGCATGACAGCCTATCGGTCTCAAGGCGCAGGGCCCGCTCCACTAGGGACGTCGCGGGTTCCGATCGGATCCCGCATAGCGTCTTTCGACGCTTCCGGGATAACGGCGAGGTGCCCAGTCGCCCAAGGGACGTTATTCGTCTTGGCGGGGCCGGGACCGGTCTCCTAAGTAGTCGGCCATGAAGCGCGTCTCTTTGAGCCGAATCGTCGTGGACGCCGCCGGTCGCATGTCGATCCATGAGGTCTACAGGCGTGCAACCCCATGCCATGCTCGCTAGCAGCGACGCCCTCGCCGTGCCAGATCACGGGGCCGTATCGGCCAGCGGGCTGGCCTCCTACACGCAGGCCGACGCGGTTATTTGTGTTGTTGTTGCGCCTTCACACCTTTACCGGAAGTGGCGGTCGCCCTCTCGGATGCGGCGTGCTTGCCCGCTGACCGCATGCGCCTGGCTTTCCTGGGGCCTTGCCCGCCGAGGCATGCTTGGCACTCGGCCGCGACTGGGATGGGGCTGACCATTGATGAGCTCGCCCGTTACCCCTCGGGCTGGGCCTCGATGGCGTGATCGAGTCGCTGGATTGCTGGAGGTGTCGCCATCGCGCCGGTTCCTACGCAGCGTTTAACGGTTTAATCATCACTCAGGCGAGGCTGGGGCGGACTGGGGGCCACGCGGCGCTCGCAACCGGGGCCGCCTGCATCAGCTGTACGATCCAAGGAAGGGCTCGCCGCGCACCGATGGCAACCCCTACAGCTCAACACCGAGATGCTTGATCAGCGCTGCGCGCTGTCAAGAATGATGTAAAGGCAGGCAGCCAGGGGTAGCCCCGGCGCGAGCTCGGTGGCCACGTCAGTCTCGCGGATCGTCTGGAAAGCCTTGCTAATAGCGAACCGCACGGCAAGACTTCGAGATTCTTGATCGGCCTGGCGGCCGTCAAGAATGACGGCGGGAGTGTTGAGAGGGTTGCTAGTAGCGACCCGCACGGCAGGCCATCGAGATTCTTGATGCGCCTGCCGGCGCTCAGGAATGACGTTGGGAGTGGCGGCCCGCATCATGGGTGCTGGGCGGCTTGCCGCCAAAGATCGGGGACCTGGAGGCCGATCTTTGGAAATGGGTCAGAGTCCACGATGCCTGCCACCAGGCGGGGCACCTAAGACCCAGAGCTGACGAATTTGGAGCCACCCCGGAGGTTCCATGGGATGTCCGCCGCCGGCCGACATAGTTTGGGCTTATTGACGCATAGCCCTGACAAAGTCTCGCAAGTCGTGAAGGTGGTTTTCGAGTATGTCCCGTACAATGCCGGTATCCACCTCCTGGTAACCGTGCACGAGGATGTTCCGGAACCCCGCCATGGCATGCATGGATTCCGCAAGCGAGCCATCTAAAAGACCGGCGCGATGCAGGGCATCAAAGAGGGCTCGATTGGTTTCCGGTTCACCAAGGCGCTTTATGGAGATGGTATGCGAAGCAACATCAAGTGCCGCCTGGATGGCAATCTGGAGGGTGTGTTCCACGAAGCGGGCTTCGCGTATATCCTCGTCTAGCTTGCCCGGGTCGGCGGTATCCTCAAGCTCGCGAACGCAAGTCTCAATGAATGCGAGTTTCTTAGCGACCAGCGCACTATCCATTACGCGCTCACACTCGCTCGATACGCTTCGATATAGGGCAGGAGATCAAAGTACGCGTTACGCGCCGCCACCTCATAGGCGGCCCGCTCTTCGGGATCTCGGTCGAGCAACAAAACCCCTTCCCTAAGGACACGATGGACGAGGTCCACGGGCGCGGATCGCAGATCAACCACGTCCACGGTTACCTCCAACAGCCGCTCAATGTCGCCACGAACCTGACTTAGAGGCCCTATTAGCCGCTTAGCCTGTGTTTGGGGCGTAAACAACAATGCCACATCAACGTCGCTATCATCCCCATGACTACCTCTTGCATGGCTGCCAAAGAGATAGGCACTCAGGACTTCCGCGCGTGTGCTCGCAAAATAGCGAACCAACGGCGTTACTACCGGCGACATTTGCTCCTTCATTAGGACTGTCCTGATTTAGAGAACCGTGTTGCCACGTTACCGCCGTCATTGATGAAGCGAAACGCCATGATAGCCAGTAAAACGGTCGCGCCGTTATAGCGGCGCCCGGGGCCAAAGAATGATCACCGGGGTAGAGTGCCCTCGCCGCCCGGGCTTGGCACTGGATACGTAGCAGCCAACTCTTAGGCACTTATACACCGTTGATGCGCTATGGCGCTTTCCCAGTAGCACCCGGCGCGACAGAACATCGAGATTCTTGATCGGCCTGGCGGCCGTCAAGAATGACGGCGGGAGTGTTGAGAGGGTTGCTAGTAGCGACCCGTGCGGCGAAACCTCGAGATTCTCAACGCGCCTTCGGCGCCTGAGAATGACGCCGGTGTGAGGGCGTGGTATCCAATAGCCCGGCGGCGCTGCAGAACATCGAGATTTTTGATGTGCCTGCTGGTGCTTAAGAATAACGTGGGGGTAGGCAGCCAGGGGTAGCCCCGGCGCGAGCTCGGTGGCCACGTCATTCTCGCGGATCGTCTGGAAAGCCTGCTAATAGCGAACCGCACGGCAAGACTTCGAGATTCTTGATCGGCCTGGCGGCCGTCAAGAATGACGGCGGGAGTGTTGAGAGGGTTGCTAGTAGCGACCCGCGCGGCAGGACATCGAGATTCTTGATGCGCCTGCTGGCGCTCAAGAATGACGTTGGGAGTGGCGGCCCGCATCATCGGTGCTGGGCGGCTTAGCGCCACAGGTCCGCAACGCGGAAGCCCGCCTCGGGGAAGGGATCGGCATCTACGATGGCCTCACCGCTGTATTCGCCAATGGGCTGCCAATCCCCCTCGGTAAGCTGATATGCCGCCAGGCTGCCCCTATCCGGGTCAACCAACCAGGCGTAGCCAACGCCGTGCTCGGCGTAGATTGGAAGCTTAATCTCGCGGTCCTTGCTAGCCGTCGCTGGTGACAAGATCTCGCAAACCCAGTCTGGAACCACTTCGAAGCGGTGATCATCGGGAAGTTGCGGCATACGCTCGCGGCGCCAGCCGGCGAGATCCGGGACCAGGATCTCCTCATTACGCACGAAATGGACCTCGGGCTCGTCGCTGATCCACCAGCCGCCGGGCCCGCCGCGGCCACGGCTGTAACGAAAGACCAGATCAGCGGTTAGGTTGGCACCAGCTACGCCGTGCCGAGCACTCGGACGCGGCTGGGTGTGGAGCTGACCGTTAATGAGCTCACCGGTTACGCCTTGGGGCAGGTCTTCGATTGCGTCATAAAGCGTTTGGAGCCGCGTTGCCTCAGCCATGGGGTCATCGTCCTCCGAGAACAGCTAGTGATTGACGCTCCCTGCAGTAGTATCAAGCCAGAGGGCCGGCAGGGACAAGCGGGTTTTCACCGGCAATGGATGCCGTACGGGGCCTCAGCGAGATTCTTGATCAGCGCTGCGCGCTGTCAAGAATGACGGTGGCTGTGGACCCGCACCCCATTGGGGCGCTACACGGGACGCACCAGGGTTGGACCTTAGGATGTCGCATCCTGCCGCTTTCGCCTCGTCGACTTAGCGCTGATACGTCAACGCCATAAGTCCGCGACTTGGAAACCAGCTTCCGGGAAGGGGGACGCGTCGACGGCATCATCATCGCGATAGCTGGCGATTATGTTCCAACTGCCGTCGGCCCAGTGATAGGCCTCTAGGGATCCCGCCTCAGGGTCGATCAACCAGGCGTAGCCGACGCCGTAGTGCGCGTAGATTGGCAGCTTGATCTCGCGGTCTTTGCTGGCCGTCGCGGGCGAGAGGATCTCGCACACCCAGTCCGGGACGACCTCGAAGCGCTGGTCCTCAGGCAGTTGCGGCATCCGTTCGCGCCGCCAGCCGGCGAGATCCGGGACCAGGATCTCCTCGTTACGCACGAAATGGACCTCGGGCTCGTCGATGATCCACCAGCCGCCGGGGCCGCCGCGGCCGCGGCTGTAACGGGAGCCGATATCAATGCCTAGATTCGAGCTTGCCAAGGCGTGGGAGCCGGTCGGACGCGGCTGGGTATGCAGCTGACCGTTGATCAGCTCGCCGGTGACGCCCTCCGGAAGCTCCTCGATCGCGTCATAAAGGGTTTGGAGTCGCGTTGCCTCAGCCATGGCTCATCGTCCTCCGAGAACAGCTAGTCATTGACGCTCCCTGCAGCAGTATCAAGCCAGAGGGCCGTCAGGGACAAGCGAGTTTTAACCGGCAATGGATGCCGTACGGGGCCTCAGCGAGATTCTTGATCAGCGCTGCGCGCTGTCAAGAATGACGGTGGCTGTGGAGCCGCATGTCATGTGGGCGCTACGCGGGACGCGCTAGGGTTAGACCTCGAGATGTCCCCTTGTATTGCCTTCGCCTTGGCAGTTTGGCGCTTCACGCTTGGCGCTAAGTCGTCGACACCATAAATCCGCGGCTTAAAAGCCGGCCTCCGAGAAGGGATCGGCCTCGACGGCATGGTCACCGCTATAGGTAGCGATTAGGTTTCAACCGCTGCTCTTGCGCGTGCTTCTGCGTCATCGGGGATAGCGTCTTGCGACGCTTCCGAGATGACGCCTTGACGCCGACAGCCGCGTTGTCTCGGCTATCGACGCCGTCTTGGCGGAGTCTTGCTGCCACCCTCACTCGAAGGGGTTCAGAACCGCCCTCATACTCGGCTCAAAATCGGTCTGATTCCGCGTCACCACCGTCAGATCGTAGAGCAAGGCCGTGGCAGCGATGAGCTTATCTAGTGCATGCTGCGAGTGAGGCGCCCTTAGGCTCCCCCAGACACGGGCAACTTCCCCATCCACCCCTAGGATACTATCGGCGTAGTCCACGAGGATTCGCTCAAGCCACTGATCCAGTTGATCCGCCTGCC
This sequence comes from uncultured Ectothiorhodospiraceae bacterium, assembly GCA_913055565.1. GTDB lineage: Bacteria > Pseudomonadota > Gammaproteobacteria > Nitrococcales > Nitrococcaceae > CAJXKP01. The sequence goes on along the minus strand of CAJXKP010000032.1, from coordinate 27,126 downwards.
GCCGATCGCCCCGGTACCGGATACGCTCCACAACGCGCTGGAGTTCGCCAATCGTCACGACGGATAGGTACAGCGGCATTCGTCGTTGATCCGCCGTGGCGAAGAACCGCTGTACGCCTGGGTTGGCGCGCACTCCCTTGCGTGCTTCGCTAATCACATTGGTATCAACTAAAAACATCCTCGACTGATGCCGTATCGTCGCGAGCGAAGTCTGTATCGTCACCGGCATTCGGCATCTCTGCCAGAACCCGGGCGAACGGCTTACGCGTTGGTTGCATCAGAGCTTCCTGGAGAATGGCACGGTGCTCTGCCTCCGCGCTGCGCTGATTCTCGGCGGCTCGGCGTTTGAGTGCGCGAACAACGGCCTCGTCAAGTTGCCGCACGACGAGATTAGCCATGGCAAGCCTCCCTTATCGCCAACAGAAGCGCTAAACGATGCGCTACTGATAGGCTAATTCGTAGCGGCTGGCATTGCAATCATTGCAATCAACCCAGTGGCGCCCAATCCAGTGCCTGGCGATAAGTCGTTGCATCCCGGTATCAATAGAAACTCTCTGGTACGGCTCGCAACCATCTGCGCCAAATGAGGGCCTTGAGCGCCGATGCTCGCCGGTGCCGAGGACTTCATAGGTTGTAATGCAATCCTTGAGGGCCTTCGTCCCATACTGAGGCCTTGCTGATTTGGTTAAGCACTGCCGGCGGTGCTGATTTCGGGCTCGACTGGTCGCTCAGGGGGCTGAGCTCCTACGCGGTGGGCGCCGCGGCGTAGAATCGCGCTAGGCAGGAGGCAAGCCTCTTGGCGCCTGCCAGAGCAGCCGATTCGCAGAGAGGGGCTCGGCTATGAAGCCGCGCGATGGGCTGTACCGACGTAGAAATCATGGAGTGACCCCCCGACCTCGACAACGTGGGTTATGTAAGAGGTTGGGCAAACACAGAGCCACATCGAGGGGGCAGGTCACATACGAGGCTAGCGCACAATCGATGAACAAGGTAGTGGCGCCAGCAGGCCGGCTGGGCGCCGAGCGGGGTCAGGGGCATACGGGCGAGCTCTATCCGGCCTACATCGGCAAAGACGTGTACAAGGACACGATCGCGGTGCGAGTCGCAGAATGCGGGCGCGGCGAACCCGCGGATTACGGGCTCATCGCTAACGCGCCCGGCCAGACCACCAGGCTCATCGACCGAATTAGCGCGCGTTACGAGGGTCGGGCGTGCGCTCTGGGTCCGATAGGGATCGCATTACAAGCATTTGTGCCACAACAGGTTTTTGGCGCCGATGCCGCGCGATCCTAAGGAATCCGTGCATTGCGATGCGATCCGTCGGGTCGACGCCCATCCCCCCGTGAGCCGGACTCCTCCACGCCTTTGCCAGCGTGACTTCCTACGTAACAGGTTCTAAGTTACCGCTAAGTCGCGTGTCCGATGCTGTAGTTTGGCCATCTATAACGGCATGTCATTCCCGGCGCGTTGTCAGACGCGCGCGGGAAGGCCGCTTGGGCCCCGAATGGCTGCCACTGGCTAGCCGTACAGCAACACCTCGGGATTCTCGATCGACCTCTCGATCGTCGGAGAATGACGCCGCTCTTTTGACGCCGTCAGTGCCTCGTAAGGCCAGCCAGAGCCTCGTCATTCTCGCGGAGGCGAGAATCTCGCTGGACACCCGTAAGGCCTCCATTGGGTCCCTGCGCGATGAGAGCTCGTGATTCCCGATCCGCCTGCGGCGGTGGAAACTGGCTGACTATGTACAGGGTTAAGAGGGTTACCCCGTCGGATATTCTGTCTCAGCTCGAGCCAGGAGACGTGTTACAAGCCACCCTTACGTGGGGCGGCCTGGCCCGCTGGGCTTGTTGCTAAGGCGGTGGCCTTCCGCTGTGTGGCAGATCGGCTCGCCGGGCTGTTGTTGCGTCGGGTCGCGGATTCCCCCAGACGATGATGCACCATCAGCTCGCCATGGGACTGGGCATCTTGCGGGGAATCGCCAGCCTAGTGCTCAAGGCGTTCGAGCAGCAGGGCATGGTGGGCCTAAGCGCACGCATTAGCATTGATGCCGCGGCGCTGAGGGCCCGCTTCGGCTAACCCGAATCGCTATTGGCCGAGGCATCGTCGGTTGGCTTGGCAACGCGCTGGACGAGCCAGGGCCCGATGAGCTCGAAGATGACGGTGCCGCCGACGGCGGTGGCCATGAGCTGTTGCGCATGGGCCGGGAAACGCTCGGCCGCCAGCAGCGCCATGCCGGTGGCGACGCCGGCCTGGGGGGTTAGGGCCAGCCCGAGGCCCGCGGGTAGTGGTTCCCCGCGGCGCCGAGCCCAACGTGCGGTAAGCCAACCACCGAGCAGACGACCCCCGAGGCGGCAGACGCCGTAGGCGGCCAGCAGGGGCAGTGCCGCCATCGCCGCGTCCAGGCGAATACTCGCCCCGGAGAGCACGAAAAAGAACACCAGGAACGGCCACTCGATCTGCTCGATCTCGTGGAAGGCGCGCGTGTGGTGGGGCGAGACGTTGGCGATAACTGCCCCCGTGACCATGGCCAGAAGTAGCCCCGATACGGCGAGGACCTGGCTCAATCCCGTGATGATCAGGATTAACGCCAGGGCCTCGACCTGGGTGGGCTCGCCGGGGCGGAGCCGCCCGGTGAGCCACGCGGCAGGCAGCCCGAGGACCACGCCCGCCGCGACGGCACCCCCGAGCTCACGGGCGGCGTGGCCGAGGGACGCAATGCCACTGCCAGTATCGAGCCAGCCCAGCAGGGCCATTACGGCGCCGAAGACGATAATCCCCCAGGCGTCGTCGACCGCCACCACCCCCTTAAGGACGCGCCCCGTTAGTGACTCCTCGCCTTGGCAGGCGCGTACCCCCTGCATCACGGCGGCGGGATCGGTGGCGACGGCGATCGCGCCCAGCGCCAGGGCGACGGGCAACGGATAGCCCACCGCTGCAAGCCCCGCGCCGACAATGACGAGACTGCTGACGGCAACGCCCACCGAGACAACGCCCACCAGCGCCCCGATGGAGCGCAGGCGCTCGCGCGTGAGCTCGCCACCGAGCAAAAAGGCCACCATGACGAGGGCGAGTTGGATGAGCGGTTCGCCCAGGCCCCCGAGCGGGCGGGTGTCCGCCGGCTGCCAGATCGCCGTGGCTATCCCGACCAGGATGAGTAGGGAGATGCGCGGGATCGCCGTGCGGCGTGCCACGGCATCGGCCAGGATGCTTACCGCCAGGATGGCGCCAAGGGCCAAGAGGACGTGGGCAGCGGACACGCGCGAGACCTCCGGTAAAAGCCCTAGAATACCGCGCTCATCGGCGGGTCGCCGACCCCAATCGGTCCGGTGCTGCGATACCCTAGCTCCGCGGTGCTACGCGCTTATCGACCCGCCAAGGTAGGGGCCGGGCTACGCCGCCACAACAGTGTATCCGGCTGCGGTCAACCGTTCGGCCAAGGCCGCGATATGGGCCGGTCCGACTTCGCAACAGCCACCCACGAGGGTAGCGCCTTCCGCGACCCAATCGAGGGCGTGGTCGGCGTAGGCGCTGGGATCGAGGTCCGTACGGGCCTCTAGGACGTCCACTGTCCCGCCCGGCTGGAGCGCTGCCACCGAGGTAAAGCCATTGGCGTAGCCGCCAAAGGGGGTGCCGAGGGTGGCTAGCTCCGCCATGGCGGTGGTGACGGCCTCGGGCACCGAGCAATTCACCAGTACCCGCGAGGCCCCAGCGGCGATGATATCGCGCGTGGCATCGATTAGTGGCTCGCCCGAGCGCAGACGCGTACCGTCGCCATCGTCCACCGTGAACGCTGTCCATACCGGAAGTTGGCTTTCAGCCGCGGCGACGGTTGCCGCCCGCGCCTCGCGGGCCAGGGCCATGGTCTCGACGATGAACAGATCCACCCCCTGCGATTGGTGCGCCACCATGCGGCGGTAGTCGGCCAGGCAAGTCGCGTCGTCCGGGGCCAGGTCCGGGCGATAGCTGGCCACCAACGGTCCCAGGCAGCCCGCGATGCGCACGTCCTGACCGCTTTGCTGGCGCGCGTCCTCGGCCGCCTTGAGGGCGGCCGCCTGGAGGGGCTCGAACAAAGCGGCGTCGGCGTCGCGCGCCAAGCGCTGGGGTGTCGCGCTGTAGGTATTGGCGGTAATAACCCGAGCGCCGGCGTCGATGAAGTCGCGATGCGCCGCGGTGACGAGCACGGCCTCGTCGAGCATGACCTGCGCCGACCACAGCGGCGAGGCGGGCTGACGGCTACGCCGACGCAGCTCCTGGCCCATGCCGCCATCTAATAGAACGACCTGCTGGTTTTCGGAAGTCATGCCGCCGCGCCCCCGTGATTGATACTTGAATCCTGTAGTGAGATTACAGCCGCGGGGTAAAAGAAGCGAGCCGGCCGCCCATAGGCGGGGTGAAAACGGCTTCTCGTCCGTGTGTAGTGAGTTAGGCTAGGTCCCTCGCAGCCCGCCTCACTCGCGATTGGTGTAGCACGCACCCGTCGTTGAGCGGATCGCGTAACCTTTCCACAGATGGCGCGTCCTCTTGGGTAGCAAGCTCAATCCCGCAAGCCGGCGTAGCGGAGCGACTCTCGGATGGGGCATGGCCGCGCCGGAATGCGGACGCCGGCCAGGTCCGTTATTGGGCAAGGCACCGCACCTATGCCGTGGTCGGGGCGGCCGACTGGCCTGGTTGGGTTGCGGCGTGGCTTGCGAGGACACGAGGGCCATCAATAGGGGGCGCCAATGGCAACCGAGACCAGCCTGATGGTGGTTTTTATAGCGGCCTTTATTACCGCCGTTGCCACCGGCCTCGGCGCCATCCCGTTGATCTGGGCCCGGCAAGTGTCCGTCTACTGGCTGGGGGTCGGTGCCGCGGTGGCCTCGGGCATGATGCTAGCTGCCAGCCACAGCCTGGTCGAGGAGGCCAATGGCATCGGGCCCTGGCGCGGCTTGCTGGGGATAGGGACCGGGCTCGTGGTGGTGGTGCTCGCCAATCGCTGGATCGAGCACCGCGGCGCGCCCGACGTCGGCGACCTGGTGGGTGCCGATGCCCGCAAGGCCCTGCTTATCCTGGGGGTCATGACGATCCACTCCTTCGCCGAAGGTATCGGCGTCGGCGTCTCTTACGGCGGCGGCCAAACCCTGGGCGTCTACATCACCACCGCGATCGCGGTGCATAACATCCCAGAGGGGCTGGCCATCGCCTTGGTGATGGTGCCCCGCGGGACGTCGGTGGCCAAGGCCGCGCTCTGGGCCATCTTTACCAGCCTGCCCCAACCGCTGATGGCCCTACCGGCGTATATCCTGGTGATCGCCTTCGAGCCCTTTTTGCCCGTGGGCTTGGGCCTGGCCGCCGGCGCCATGATCTGGATGGTCTTCGCCGAGCTGCTACAGGACGCCAATGATCACCTGCAGCCCAGCCAGATGGGTGTCGTCGTGCTGCTGGCCTTTATGGCCATGATGGCGCTGCAGTTCGCTCTGCCGCACTAGGCTCGTTCAGTAACAATCGCCAAGTTGCCACCCATTCCCGACTTCGACGACGTAGCCTTGGCCGGGTGTGAGTGGCAACCCTTACGGTAGCGTATTGAGATTCTCGATCCGCCTGCGGCGGTCGACAATGACACGGCCAGGGATAGCGGCTGGGGGGTAGCATGTCCTTCCCGCCGGTCGTCAGGCGCGAGCTGGAATCCCGACGTGACCCCGTGAGGTGCGCCGTTACCGACCGGCGCGGCATAACAGCGAGATTCTCGATCGACCTGCCGGTCGTCGAGGATGACTGCGGTTGTAGAAGGGCTGACAGTGAGAACAAAGCCTGCAACAAGGCCTGTCATTATCGTGTAAGCAAGAGTCTCACGAGGTAACGGTACGGCTGCTGGTAGGTTCCGGTACAGCCAAACGTCGGGACTCTCGATCCGCCTGCGGCGGTCGGAATGACAACGCCGGGGTAGCGGCTGGGGAATAGCACGTCATTCCCGCCGCGTCGTCAGACGCGAGCGGGAATCTCGTGGATGAGCCTGCACGGCTTGCTCGTGGTAGTCCGGTCGCAAAAGCATCTGGATACTCGACCCGCCTGCGGTCGTCTAGGACAACCCTCCTGTCGCCGGGGCGAGGGAATTGCCCCGTCGGATGCCCCCTTCTCAGCCCGAGCCAGCCTACCCGTTACAGACCCCGCAGGGGGGCGGCGGTACCGATCCGCTGGCGAGTTGCAACGTGCACAGACCGACGTTTGCGCAATAAGGCATAAATGGCTCAGGGAGCCATCGAGCGCCGCACGAGTGGCCGTAGCGACCGTGGCCGTCTTTGCCGGGTCCGCTAAGCCCGTGACGGCGAGTATCTTGTATATTAATAATAGATACCATACGCTATACTTTATCTAAATAAATATCCGCTCACATACCGTCGCCAGGCCCTAGCCGATGCTCTTAGACACGCAACGCATTACCGAGCTCGGCAGCTGGCGTTACGATCTGAGCACCGGCGAGCTGGAGTGGTCCCCCAAGGCGTTCGCGATCTTCGGTCGCGATTCCGACGCCGGGCCACCTGAGCTAAGCACCTTCTACGCCCAAATCCACGAGGCCGATCGCACCCGAGTGATCGCTGCGCACCGCAACGCCGTGGCCCGCTGCGAGGGCTACTCCATCGCCTACCGCATCCAACGCCCGGATGGCGTAACGCGCTATGTTCGCCAGGAAGGCGCCTGCCGCCACGATGAGGGCCACGGTTGCGCCATCGTCGGCACCGTCGAGGACATTACCGACGATCCGCAGGCCGGCGAGGCCGTACGAGCCGCCAGCGAGCAACAGCGCCTGAGTGAGCGGTTGCGCCAGTTCGGTGCCCTTGTGGAGGGCACTGACGACCTTTGCGGCATCGCCGACGCCGACTATCGTGTTTTGTGGGTCAATCAGGCCTACGCGCAAGCCCACGATGCGGAGCGCGCCGCTTTAGAAGGGCGCTCGCTGGCGGCGATCCTCGGCACCGAGCACTTCCAGGCATGGATTAAGGCGCCTTTCGACCGATGCCTGGCCGGCGAGCCGCAATGCTTCGAGATCGAGCGCGAGCATCCCCGAGACGGCCATCGGCGCCTGCTGATCCGTCATGTACCGATTGAGCTGCCGGGGACTAGCGATCGTTACGTTGGTGCGGTGATCACGGACGTTACCGCTATGCGGGCCGCCGAGGCGGAGGCGGCACGCCAGGCCGACCTGCTCGCCATGGCCGGCCGGGTCGCGCGCTTCGGCGGCTGGTCCGTCGATCTGGTAAGCGGGGCCATCGAATGGTCGAACGCCGTCGCCGCGATCCATGGCATGCCGTCAGGCTACGCGCCGGCGTCCGTGGAAGAGGCTATCGCCTTCTACGCCCCGGAGTACCGTGAGCGGGCCCGAAGCCTGCTTAACGCGTGTATGACAAACGGCGATCCCTTCGATAAGGAGCTTGCGATCATCGCTGATTCGGGCCAGCGGGTGTGGGTGCGTGCGGTCGGCGAGGCGTTCTACGGCGAATCGGGCGCCATTGTCGGCGTCCAGGGGGCCTTCCAGGACATCACCCGGCGCCGGGAGCAGGAGCGCCAGCGCCACAAGCTCGCCCAGATCACGGAACAGAGCCCGGCGGCGATCGCGGTCACCGACGCCAGCGGTGTCATCGAGTACGCCAATGCCGCTTACGAGCGGCTATCCGGCTACGCCCGCGATGAGCTGGTGGGCAATACGCCGGCCATCGTCCAAAGCGGCAACACGCCGGATACGGTCTACCGCGATCTATGGCAGACGATCACCCGCGGCGATGTCTGGACGGGCGAGCTGCAAAACCGCCGCAAGGACGGTGGCCTGTATTGGGAGTCGGCGGTGATCTCACCGCTGACCGACGAGCAGGGCCGGATGACCAACTACGTCGAGATTAAGCAGGACATCACCGCCCTGAAGGAGAGCCAAGAGCAGCTGCGCGCCTCGTACGATGAGCTGGCTTGCCTGCTGGAATCGCGGAAGGCGTTAATCGACGCGCTACCCGCCAATGTGGCCCTGCTGGATGCCGAGGGTACGGTTATCGACGTCAATGAGACCTGGCGCGACTACGGCCGGCGCGGCGATAGCCCGGATCCCAACTTTGGCATCGGCCGAAACTATCTAGCGGTTTGCGACGACGTGACGGGGTCATTCGCCGATGAGGCGGCCGCCGTGGCGGCTGGCCTACGCGCCGTCCTCGCCGGTGAGCGGCAACAATTCGTGATGGAATACCCCTGCGATGGCCCAACGCCCGAGCAGTGGTTCCAACTCCTGGTCAACCGGCTTGCCGATGCCGCCGGTCGCCCCAGCGATGCCCGGGCGGTCCTCATGCACCTCGATATCACCGAGCGCAAGCGCGCCGAGTCGAGCCTCGCCCGGCTCGCCTATGAGGACCTGCTGACCGGCGCGGCTTCGCGCCAGGGCTTAGTTACGACCTTGGACCAACAGCTCGCCCAGTCGCCATGGCTGCCTTGCGCGCGACTGGTTATGCTCGATATCCGCCACCAGCACGACATTAACGAGGCCTACGGCTTCGAGGCCGGCGATGAGCTGCTGCGCCAGGTGGCCCAACGCCTCAGCGCCGCCGTCGACGAGGAGGCGGTGGTGGGGCGCAGCGGCGGCGACGAGTTCGTGGTGTATCTCCCGACCGCCAGCGACGCCGCCGCGGACGCCGCCTGCGAGGGCATCGCGGCGTCCTTCCGCGAGCGCTTTAACGTCGCCGGCTACGCGCTCGCGCGCCATGCCCGCTTTGGCTACACACGCCTTGGCGAGACGGCGCGCGACGCCGAGCGCCTGCTGCGCGAGGCGGAGATGGCGCTATCCTACGCGGACCGCGATCGCGACGTTGAATCGTGGTCGATGTATACCGCCGCGCTCGATGAGGCCAGCCACCAACGGATCTGGCTGACGGACGAGCTGCGCCGGGCCCTGGCGCAGGACGAGTTCGAGCTCCATTTCCACCCTAAGGTTGACCTGAGCAATGGGGCGCTGGTCGGTGCCGAGGCCCTGCTGCGCTGGCCCCACCCCGAGCAGGGACCCCAGTCACCGGCCGATTTCATCCCGGTCGCCGAGCAGAGCGAGCTTATCGGCCCCATCGGCGACTGGGTCCTGGATGCGGCCTGCCGGCAGTTGCGGGGCTGGATTAACGAGGGCCTGGCGATCGTGCGGGTGGCGGTTAACGTCTCGGTGGTCCAGTTCGCCGACGGGCAATTCCCCGATACGGTGGCGCGGGCCCTGGAGCGCTACGGCCTCGCCCCGAGCGCCCTGACCCTGGAGATCACCGAGAGTGTGTTCGAGGCCGACAGTGCTGCCCTGTTGCGTCAGCTCCAGGCGCTGCATGACCTGGGCGTCCGCCTGGCCCTCGATGACTTCGGCACCGGGTATTCATCGCTGCTGTATCTCCAGCAATACCCGTTTGACGAGATTAAGATCGACAAGGGCTTCGTGTTCAACCTGGAGACGCAGGCGTACGATGCGCGTGTAGCCGCGTCGGTTATCGCCATCGCCGAGGCCCTTGGCGCCCAAACGGTCGCCGAGGGCGTGGAGTCACCGGCCATAGCCGACACCCTGCTCGCGATGGGCTGTGCGACCGGGCAGGGCTTCTACTACGCCGTGCCGCTGGCGGCCGAGGATTTTCGTTGGCTACTCGCCCAGGGCAGCCCGCTGCCGCTGTCGGCTGGCACGGCCAAGCATGAAGGCGAGGATATCGTATGAGTGGCAGCGAGACGGGCCAATCCAAGCGCCCAACCGGCATCGCCGGCCTGGATAACGTCACCCGCGGCGGCCTGCCGGCGGGGCAGGCAACCCTGGTACTCGGCGAGGCCGCGGCGGGTAAGACCGTCCTGGGGCTCCAGGTACTGGCCAACGCCGTCGACCGCGGCGAGGGCGCGGTATTCGTGACCTTCGAGGAATCGCCGGCGCAGATACGCCGTGATGCGGCGTCGTTCAGCTGGGGCGAGGCGCTCATCGCCTCGACGAGCTGGCAGCTCATCGATGCGCGTCCGCATTTCGGCGTGGAGGCGGCGGGCGCGTTCGACATCGAGGGTCTGCTCAGCGTCGTCGCGAGTGCGGCGGAGACCATGCAGACGAGCTGGCTGGTCTTCGACGGCATCGATCAGTTGCTGCAGTACCAGCCGGACCAACGAAGCGCCATTGAGCAGGTGCGGCGCTTAGACGCCTACTGCGCCGAGCATGGCTGGACCCTGCTACTGACCGGCAAGGCCACCGACGAGCGCGTGACACCGGCGGGCCTCGAGGGGATCGAGTTCCTGCTATCAGCGACGCTGGTGCTGTCCGCACGGATGGTTAACCAACAGCTCAACCGCTCGCTGCGCATCGCTAAGTACCGCGGTTCCGGCCATTGCGCGGATGAGCTGCCCATGCTCATCGACGGCGAGGGCATCCAGTTGCCTTACCACGAGCCGGCGCCGGATGGTGGGGGAGTGGCGAGCGACGAGCGCCTGAGCACCGGCATCGAGCGCCTCGACAAGTTGCTCGGCGGGGGTATCTACCGCGGCGCGAGCCTGTTGATCTCCGGGCGCCCCGGCACGGCCAAGAGCACGCTGGCGGGGCACTTCGCGCAGGCCGCCGCTGCGCGCGGCGAGCGCACGCTGTACGTTAGCTTCGATGAGCTGGAGGCGCCGTACGTGCGCAACCTGGCCTCCGTGGGTATCGACCTACGCACTCCCATCGACGCCGGTCTCGTGCGTTTCCAGGATCTTGCCGCCTACACCGCGCGGGTCACCGAGCACTTCCTCGTCCTGCGCCGGATGATCGACGACTTCGACCCGCGCTGCCTGGTCATCGACCCCATCTCGGCGCTACTCAAGGCCAGCGCCACCGAGGGCGCGCACACGGCGACCGAGCAGCTCATCGACCTGGCGCGCCGCCGCGGTATCACCACGGTGCTTACCTCGCTGAGCAGCGAGGACGATCCCGAGGGGGAAGCCACCCAGGGCCAGGTCTCGACCCTCGCCGACGGCTGGATCGTGCTCGATTACAACATCCGCAGCGGCGAGCGCAATCGCGCGCTGTCCATCGTCAAGTCCCGCGGTACGGCCCACTCCAACCAGCAGCGCGAGCTGTTGCTCTCGGACGCCGGCATCGATCTCGCCGACGTCTACGAGTACGGCTCCGAGGTGCTCATGGGTACCGCGCGCGCCAACCGGGAGGCCGAGGAGGATGCCGCCGCCCAGCGCCGCGAGCGTGAACGCCAGCAGCGCCGGGTGGATCTCGAGCGGCGCTTGGAGCAGGCGGATCAGGAGCGCCAGCGCCTCGCCGCGGAGCTCGCTTTGGAGCAGGATCAGGTCAGCGAGGCGGATCGCGCTGAAGCCACGCGCCGCGACACCATCCAACAGCGCCGCGATCCCGACCAAGACAACCCGAGCGCGCCAGCGCCCGACGATACGAGCCACGATGAGGGTCAATCATCATGAATAGCGACCAGCCCACGGGCGAGGCACCTCTGCCGGTGCTCACCCTCTTCGTGGCCGGCAGCGCGCCGCGCTCCGAGCGCGCGCGCGGCAATCTTACCCGCATGCTGGCGCATATCGGACGCAGCGACCTGCACGTCCACGAGATCGATATGCTCGCCGAGCCCCAGGAGGGTCTCGCCTACTCGGTTTTCGCCACGCCCACCCTGCTCAAGATGAGCGCGACGGGCGCCATCGATGCGCTCTACGGCGACCTCTCGGAACCCGAGCGCCTGCAGGGCTTCCTGGGCGATCTGGCCGAGGACTCGTAGGTAGTGGTTCCGCCAACCTGGCGTGCCCGCAGTGCCGCGCCGTGCTACCCCGGCCGCCAGCGTCCCGTTCGGCGCGGCTAGCGGCTTGCGCCTCCGGGCGATTATCAGCGGCGCGGTGACCGATGGGCGGCGTCAGCGATTCGGCCGCCGCCGCTCACTCAGGCGGCGTTTCCGAGGCGATCCGGTTGCGGCCACTGCGCTTGGCGCTGTAGAGGGCATGGTCGGCGCGCGCTAGCAAACTATCCACGCTATCCGGCTCAGGCCGGGCCTCGGCGAGGCCGAAGCTCGCGGTAACGTGGCAAACGCCATCGCCGCCGTCGGGAATGGCCATCGCCGCCAATTCGCGGCGTAGCCGCTCGGCCACGCGGGCGGCGCCGCCGCGATCGGTCTCCGGCAACAGCAGGGTGAACTCTTCGCCCCCGATGCGCCCGGCAAGATCGTTTTCCCGTAGTGTGTGCGCGCAAAGCTCGCCTACGGCGCGGATGACCGCGTCACCGGCGGCGTGACCCCGCGTGTCGTTGAGCGTCTTGAAATCATCCATGTCGAATAGGACCAGCGACAGGGCCCGCCCGTGGCGGCGGCAGCGTTCCAGCTCGCGGTGGGCGTGGTCCATGAAATGCCGGCGGTTGGCCAGGCCGCTGAGGGCGTCGTGGCTCGACAGATGCCGCAGCTCCGCCTCGAGCGCAACGCGGCGCTCGATCTCGCGCTCGAGCTTCTGCCGCGTCGTTTTCTCCTCGGTGATATCGCTGTGGATGCCGGTATAGCCGAGCAGCTCGCCGTCTTGCGAGCGATCCGGATGCACCGACAGGCGAATCCAGTAGGTCTCGCCGTTGCGGGCGTAGTTGAGGACTTCGACGACGAAGGGCTGTTGTGCGGTGAAGCACGCCGCGATGTAGGCCATCGTCTCGGGGTCTGTATCGGGGCCATAGAACATCTCCCCCGGTCGGCGGCCCTCGAGCTCGGCGAAGCCATAGCCGGACAGTCGCAACAGGGCATCGTTGCACCAAATCATCCGGCCCTCGGGGTCGGTGATAATGATGCCCTCGGCCGTCGCCGCTAGCGCCCGCGCCATACGGCGTTGGAGGCGCTGATCGAGCGCCTCCTCGCTAATATCCTGAAATACGCCGAGCAGGTAACCCGGATGTGCGCCCGCCGCTTCGATTCGCTCGCCCAGCGTGCGGACGTGGCGCTCGACGCCGTCGGCACCACTGACGCGAGCGACGAAATCGAAGGCCTCGCCATGATGCGGGGCGCGATCGAGTGACGCACGGAGGCGCTGGCGGTTGGGCTCCGGGTAGTAGGCGATGGCGGTCTCGACATCGGGCTGGGGTGCCTGAGCTGAGAGGCCGTGGATGCGATAGACGGGCTCCGACCAGACCAGCCGCCCATCAGCGAGGTCGATGTACCAGTAACCGGCTTCGGATAGGTGCTGCCGGTAGTCGAGGATCGCTTCAGCCGTCAGCATCGCCGCAACGAACCTGCGCTCATTTTGCCTGCCTGGCCCGCTCCAGCCAGGCCTCGAAATCGGCCGGCGCCATGGGCTTGGCGTAATAAAAGCCCTGGGCGTAGCGGTAGTTGCAATCGCATAGGAAGGTCTCATGGGCGGCAGTCTCGACCCCTTCGCCGAGGGCGTGGAGCTGCAGGTGGCTGCTTAACTGCGACAGGCTGGTGACCACGCCCGCGCCGCGGCCGTCCGGCGTTTGCCAGACGAAGGAACGGTCGATCTTGAGGATGTCGAAGGGCATGTGGATGAGCCGTCCGAGCGACGAGTAGCCGGTGCCGAAGTCGTCTAGGGCGAGCGGGAAGCCCGTCGTCGCGAGGGCGTCGATGACCGCGCTGACCTCATCCAAGCCGTGCTCCAGGGCGCTCTCGGTAATCTCGAGCTTCACGCTCGATGGCGAGACGCCTGTCGACTGCGTGACGGCGAGAAAGCGCTGCGCTAGGTTCGAATCCCGGAGTTGTGCCGGGGCGACGTTGACTGACACCCAGAACGCCGCGTTGCCCGGGCGTTGTTGCTAGGCTCGGAGTTGGTGGCAGGCGGCCTCGAAAACCTGCATGCCGAGTTGATCCATGAGGCCGAGCGCCTCGGCCAGGGGGATGAATTCGCCCGGCCCGATCGGCGCGTGCCCTTCGGGCTGTGGCCAGCGCGCCAGGGCCTCCGCGCCCTCTACCTCGCCGCTTGCCAAATCTATAATGGGTTGGTAATGGAGTAACAGTTCGCGGTCGTCGATGGCACGCCGCAGGCTCTGCTCAAGGGCGAGCTGTTGGCGCTGGGAGGCCATGGTGGTGGCATCCGGCCAGCGCACGAGATCTTCGTCGGTGTCGGCCGCCCGCTGGGCCAGGAGCGCGATTTGGTGGGCGTCACAGCTGTCCGTGGGCGCCCGGGCGATCCCGGCGCCGACTTCGACCTGAAAGGGATTACCTGCGATCGAGAAGCCGCCCTCGCGGACAGCGGCGACGAGCGCAAGGGCCCGCGCCATCAGGTGGTCGTCCGCGTCGCTGGCCGAATCGACGGCCGCCGGGACGATGACCGCGAAAGTGTTGTCATGGCAGCGGGCGAGGGATTCGCTTGGGGCGAATTGCTTATTCAGCCGTTCTCCGATGTCGCTGAGGAGCTCGTGGATGGCCGCGACACCGAAGGCTTGATCGATGCGGTCCAGGCGCCGGAGATGCAACGCCACTAGGCCGGTCACCCGCGATGGGTCGGAGGCCTCGTCGATAGGGCCTTGGAGTCGTAAGACCGTGCCACGGTGGTTTAGAGCGCCGGTAACCGCGTCCCGGTCTCCGCCGGAAGACTCCAACAGGGCGCTCAGGCGGCGAGTCTCGCCCTCAAGCTTTTCCTGGGTCTGGTATAGCGTCGTGATGTCGCGCTGGACCGAGAGGTAGTAGTCGATGCCGTCGCCGTGTAAGCGCACCGGTGTGACCGTCCACTCCACGCGGTAAGGCGTGCCGTCCTTGGTGTAATTCCAGGTGTCGCCGACATAGGAGTCACCGGCGCGCAGGGCCGTCTTGAGCCGATCCAAAACGTGGCGTTCGGTGGCCGGGCCCTGCTGGATGCGCGGCGTGGCGCTCAGGATCTCCTCGCTGGCATAGCCCGTCATGCGGCTGTAGGCCGCATTGACGTACTCGATGCGTGGGCCGGGCGGCTCGAGATCGGCCGTGGTAATAACCACCGCGTATTCGGACTGTTCGATGGCCGCTTCCAGGATAGGCGGCGTGTCGCTTAACGGCATGTGCTCTGGCCTTTAACTCGACCCAATCTTCTTTGATCGCTGTCTGCCCCGTGGGCAAGGCAGCGCCGTGCTCTAAGGCCAGAGGATACGCTTCCGGTAGGCCGCCGTGATCCGTTTTATGACAGCGCTTATGAAAGCGTCCCGGAGATCTTGTGATGATGCATCGTGTGACCAGACGCTTCTTTGTTGCGCCAGCCTATGGCTCAGGCGTCTGTGCGCTAGCCAACGCAGCCCTCGATGCGCATTACCAACCAGCACAGCGTGTACCGTACGTGGTCCAACGGCGCGACGACATACACTGGCGGTAATCAATACCACCGCATCGACGCTACCCATGGATCGGTGCTCAACACCGCCCGTTTGGCCGGTTGACCGGCGGCCTATGCGGTTAATGAACCATCCGCCGCCAGCCCAGCCGCGGGCTACTCGTTCGCCGATTCGCGGGGTAAGTGGCAACACACCCGGCCCTGCTCATCGAAGCGCACCCGGCAATTGTGGATGAGCTGCTCGCGCAGGCGCTGGCGCGCCCGAAACAGGCGGGTCTTAACCGCATTGATGGATAGCTCCGCGGCCTCGGCGTAGCGTTTGTGGGGCCAGCCGGCCAGATCGCAATAGCGGATGACCTCGGCGTCGCGCTCGCTCAGATACCCTAGATTGCGCTCAAGGCACGCGCTTAGGGCGTCGACCGGCGGCGTCTCGTGCTCTTCAGTCGCTACCTGGTCGGGCAGGGCATCGGTGGGGCGGTGCCGCCGCTCGAGGTCCACGGCCGCATTGCGGGTCACCCGAAACAGCCAGGCTCGGGGATTATCCAGCCGGCAGAAGCCCTCGCCCTCGTGCATGGCACGGACGAATACCTCCTGCAGCAAGTCGTCGGCCGCCTCCTGATCGCCCACCCGATTGATCAAAAAACCGCGCAGCTCGGCCTCATGCCCGTGCCAGGCCGCCAGGACGCAGACGTAGGGACGTTCACTTGCCGACTCGGCCGTCTCGCTCATATCGGCTGTAACCTCACCGCGGCTCATGCGTCCTCATTAGTGACCAGACTTAAAGCAATGGAATCCATCACAGCGGGGACGCGCATGCTGGCAATCTTTACCGTCATTGCCGACTGGCTGGCCTACGGTCTGCTCGGGCTCAGTCCCGAGAGCCGTCTCGGCTCGGCCGTGCACTTCTTTATTGAGGATACCACCAAGATCTTCGCGCTGTTGGTGGTCATGATCTACGTCATCGCCCTGGCGCGAGCATCCCTGAACTTAGAGCGCGTACGCGCCTACCTCCAAGGGCGTCATCGGGTGTTCGGCTACCTCTCCGGCTCGATGTTCGGCGCTATTACGCCGTTTTGCTCGTGCTCGAGTATCCCGCTGTTCCTGGGATTTACTAGCGCCGGCATTCCCCTGGGGATCACCATGGCCTTTCTGCTCACCTCACCGGTGATTAACGAGGTGGCCGTTGTCATGCTCTGGGGGCTACTCGGCTGGAAGTTCACGGTGGCCTACGTCATCGTCGGCATGGCCGTGGGCATCACTGGCGGTTTGTTGCTGGATGCCATGCGGGCCCATCGGTGGCTCCAGGATTTTGCTGCCAAGGCGTACGCCCAGGCCAGCGCGGGTGGGGGCGCGCCAGGGGATGGCGAACCGGCGCCGCCGCAGCGCCTAACCTTCGCCGAGCGCCATACGTTTGCGCTGGGTGAGCTGCGGGAGATCATCGGGCGCATCTGGAAGTGGATCCTGATTGGGGTTGGGCTAGGCGCTGGACTGCACGGCTTCCTCCCCGAGAACTGGTTCGCCGAGCATCTGGGCTCGGGCCAGTGGTGGAGTGTGCCGGCGGCGGTGTTTGCGGGGCTGCCGCTGTATTCCAATGCCACTGGCGTTATCCCGGTGCTTGAGAGCCTCATCGGTAAGGGGCTGCCGGTGGGTACCACTCTGGCGTTTTGCATGAGCACCGTCGCCGCCAGCCTGCCCGAATTCACCCTACTCAAGCAGGTCATGCAGTGGCGGTTGCTGGCGACCGTCTTCGTCATCCTGCTCATCAATCTTTCCATCATCGGCTGGGTCTTTAACGCCCTCACGCCCTGGCTCGGGGTGGGTTGAGGCGTGCCCAGCGCTTTCTATGAAACGACGGAGGTAAGCCATGAAGGTTGAAGTACTCGGAACGGGTTGCAAGAAGTGCGTGGCAACGGCCGACCACATCAGCGAGGTCGCCCACCGGCTCAACCGCGACGCCGAGGTGACGAAGGTCACCGATCCCGCGGTCATGATGGATTACGGCGTTATGTCCACACCCGCAGTCGCCATCGATGGCGAGCTCGTGCACAGCGGCTCTGTGCCCGATGAGCAGACCATTACGGGCTGGTTCGACGAATGAGTGTTGCCGAAGGCTTAGGCGTTACGGCGGGCCGCCCCCGGCGCGTGCCCCGCCGGCCCGCCGACCGAGGGGCAAGCTGAATGAACGAATTTCAACGATTGGGTTGGCGCGGTTGGATCGTACTGTTGGCAATTGTGGCGGCCGTGGTGGGCGCGATGGGCTGGGCCGTGCTGGCGCGACAGTCGGCCCTGGCCGAGGCACCGCGCTTTGAGGCCGCCCCCGTCGCGGTGCGCACGGTAAGCGCGCAGCGCGGGCCCTTGGCGCCCACCCGGCGCTACCTCGCCGAGGTTGAGGGCGTGCGCGAGGCCAACCTAACGGCCCGCGTCACGGAACGTGTTACGCGCGTGGCCGTTGATGAGGGCGACCGCGTCGAAGCCGGCGACACCCTGGTTGAGCTGGCGGCCGGTGAGGTGGAGGCGCGACTCGATAACATCGAGGCGGAACGGCGGCAGGTCCGTGCTGAGCGCGAGGCCCAGAAGGCGCAGCGCAAGGCCCTTGCTGCGTCCTTTAAGTATCGGTCCCGTGCCTTGAAGCGCGTGCGCTCGTTATACCGCTCCAACAGCGCGTCCCAGGCGGAGGTGGACGACGCCGCCGATCGCCTGGCCGTAACCAAGGGCGAGCTGGCGGCAGCACGCCAGCAGGTCGAGGCGCTTACCGCTCGCCTGGAGGCGTTAACCGCGCGCCGCGAGGAGCTGCGCGAGCAGCGCGCCGATTACACGATGACCGCGCCGTTCGACGGCACGGTGACCGAGCGGCTCGTCGATCCGGGGGATCAGGCAGCGCCCGGTCGGTCACTCATACGGGTCACCTCCGGGCCCAAGCGGCTGGCCTTTGGCGTGGCGCGCTCGACGGTGCCCGCGCTAGCGCCCGGCCAGCGCGTCGAGTTCCGCCTCGGGGGCGAGGCGCGGACGGCCCCGATCAGCCGGATCCATCCCAGTCTCGGGCCGGCCCGCCTGGCCCGGGTGGAGGTGGATCTGGACCCTGATCGCGCGGCGATGCCGGGCGAGGAGGTCGAGGTGGCGGTGGCGCTCGCCACCCAAGAGGACGTGGCCGTTATCCCGTTCAGCGCCCTTGCCGGGGGTGGTGACAGCCCGGTGGTCTATACGGTCGATGCCGGCCAGGCGCAGGCGCGGGCCGTCACGATCCGGGCGCGGTCCGATGAGCGCGTCGCCGTCGCCGGGATTGAGCCGGGTACGGCCGTGATTACCACCCCGTATCTGGGCTGGACGCGCTTGGCCGACGGCATGCCCGTTGAGGTGCAGGCACCATGAGCCTGACCGATTGGGCCCTGCGCCGGCCGGCGGCGCTGATCGCCGTGGTGTTGGTGGTCGCGATCTGGGGCGTATTGACCTACATCCGCACCCCGGTCGATCTGTTCCCCGAGACGGCCACACCGCGGGCGGTAGTCATCGCCACGCAATCGGGCGCCAGCGCCCAAGACATGGCCAGCAACGTGGCCCAGGTCCTGGAAAAGGAGCTCAACACCCTGGATGGCGTAACGAACATCACGAGCGTCAGCCGCGATGGTGTCGCCTCAGTCAACGTTGAGTTCGGCTACCACAAGAGCCTATCGCAGGCGACGAGCGCGGCGGCTAATGCCCTGGATCGAGTGACCGGCGAGCTACCCCGCGGTGTCGAGCGCCCGCGTGTCTACCCGGTGGGCGACGCCACGGCACCCGTGATGACGCTAGCGTTGTCGCCCAAGGCGGATAGCGCCAAGGACCTCGCGGCGGTCCGCTTACTCGCGGAAAACCCCATTCAGGATCGGTTGCTGGCGATCAACGAGGTCGGTGACGCCGAGATCTTCGGCGGCCAGCAACCGCAAGTGCGGGTCCAGGTGGACCGGACCGCCCTGGCCGCTCAGGATGTCGGGCTCGGCGAGGTTACGGCGGCCCTGGCGGACGCCAATGTTACCATCCCGGCTGGACGTATCCAGCAGGCATCCACCGAGTACCTCGTCACGCTGGTCAGCGAAGCGGCATCGCCGCGTGAATTGGCGTCGCTGCCCCTGCGCCAGGGCCCCAACGGCACCGTCCGGTTGGACGATGTCGCCGACGTAGAGCTCGATACGGCAGAGCCGCGCAGCACCTACCACGGCAACGGCGAGCCGGCCATCGCGGTGAATGTGCTGCGCCCCCGGGAGGGGGCGACACTGCCCGCCATTAAGGCGGTTAAATCGCAACTGCCCCAGCTGCGCGCGGATTATCCGGATATCCGCTTTGAGATCGCTGCCAGCGAGCAAAACCTTATCGAGGTCAACGCCAGCGGGCTGCGCAGCAGCGTCATGCAGGCGGTGCTGCTCACTGTTGCCGTCATCTTCGTCTTCCTCGGTAACATCCGGGCCGCCGCGATCGCCTCCGTCAGTATCCCACTGGCCTTCCTGGGCGCGTTGGCCGTGCTGGGGATGACGCCGTATTCGCTCAACATGGTCACGATGTCCGGGCTGATCATCGCGGTCGGCCTCGTGGTGGACAGTGCCGTGGTCGTGCTCGAGAGCATCATCCGCCGATACCGTGAAAGCCCGGAGGCCAGCGCGGCCGAGGCCGCCCGGGCGGGCGCCCAACAGGTCGCCACGGCCGTGACGGCCGGCATGCTGACAACCGTTGTCGTGGTGCTGCCCGTGATGGCGGCCGGCGGCTACCTGCAGCGCGTCATGCTGCCCCTTAACCTGATGATCAGTGCCACGCTCATCGCCTCGCTGCTGGTCGCCTTGACCGTCATCCCTTTGCTGACCACGCGGCTTTTGCGGCGATCGTCCGGCGGCAGCCAAGGCCTTATCCAGCGCGGGCTGGATGGCGTGCAGTCGGCAACGGATCGCACGGCCGTGTTCGTTAGCCAACGCGTCGCCGCGCTGCTGCACTGGCGTTGGCTGGTGCTGGTCGGGGTCGTCGTGTTCTTGGGTGGGACCTTCCGCTTCGTGCCATCGCTCATCGGCAATGAGCTCATGCCGCCCATGGATACCGGCATCGCGACGATGGACGTCGAGACCCCGGCCCACTACGGGCCCGGCCAAGTCGAGGCCGTCGGCGACCGGATTGAGGCGATGGTGCTCGATACAACGGGCGTCCAGCGGGTGTCGACGGTGATCGGCTCGGAGCCGGGTAAGATGAGCTTCGGCAGCGGCGGGGCGACCCTGCAAACCGTCCAGCTCACCGTCTACATGGTGGATCGCACCCAGCGGGAGGCCTCGATTTGGGACGTCATGGACGATTGGCGCGATGGGCTGGACGGGCTGGCCGGCGTTAGGGGCTACACCCTGTCCGAATTCGGCGCCACGCCCATCTCCACCACCAAGGCCCCGCTCGACGTCATTATCAGCGGCCCCGATGCCGCGGTGCTGGATCGGTTAGGGACGCGCGCCATGGCGGCCCTTGAGGGCCTACCCGGCGTGCTCGATATGCGCCGGAGCTGGCTGCAGGACAAGCCGGAGTACAACGTCGCCGTTAACCACGAGCGAGCGCAGCGGCGGGGCGTGTCGCCGACGGATGTCGGTAATGCCTTACAGATGGCCGTGGACGGTCGCCCGGCGGGGGATCTGCGCCTGGAAGGCCTGCTGGATATCCCCATCCGCGTCGCCTACGCGGACAGCGCCGTGGACCGCCCGGGCGGTGCCGGTGGTGTCTACGTACCGACCGCCGACGGGCCCATCCCGCTGCGCAGCATCGGCTCCGTTACCACCGAATGGAATCGCCCCGTGGTCACGCGCGAGGACCTGCAACCGACACTGGACATTACCGCCGTCAATCGGGGCTACAGCATCGCCTCCGTGGCCGCGGCGGCCCAGGAGCGTCTCGCCGACCTCGAAACGCCCGCCGGCTATAGCATCGAGGTGGCCGGTACCATCGAGGATTTACAGGCCAACCAGGGCCGTATGCGCGCGGCCCTGTTACCCGGCTTCGGCATGCTGGCGCTGCTGCTTTTTGCGCTGTTCGGTACCGTGCGGCACCCAATAGCGGTCTTCGCCATGGTGCCGCTGGCCATTGCCGGGGCCCTGTGGGGCCTGCTGCTGTTCGGCAAGCCGATGTGCATGCCCGCCATCATGGGCCTGATCCTGCTGGGTGGGACGGTCGTCAATAACGCCATCCTGCTGCTGGACTTCGTGCGCCAGGCGCAGGCCGATGGCCAAGGCCGCGATGCGGCCGTCATCGACGCCGTGCGGATGCGCGTGCGCCCGGTCCTCATGACCACCGTCTCTACCGTGCTGGGCCTGTCACCGCTGGTCTTCGAGCTGGCCGTCGGTCTGGAGCGCATGAGCCCGCTCGGTGTCGCCGCGGCCACGGGGCTACTCAGCAGCCTGGTGTTCACATTGGTCGTGCTGCCGGTCTTGTTCACCTTGGTCGATGACGCGGCCGCCCGCCTAGGCGGCCTGGCCCGGGCCGTTGGCGCGTCGGCCGGTGGCAACCGAACGTCGGCATCGTGACCGAGCCCGTACGGTGGAGCGCCACCGCGAGCGCAGCGAAGGGATTCAGAACCCCCGCTAGGGCCAGCGGTTACCGACTGGCCCTGTCGCTGCGCTTGCCTCGATGACGTGACCCCGCCACGTCCGTTTCAGGATTACATACCGGACCGGAGGAGGGCCGAGGATCGCTCTCGTGTCACCGACGGCACGTATCGCCGTGGCGTCGTTGGGCACGCGGATCGGGGCCTCATGGCCGAGACGCAGCGGTCCCCGTGACTTAGTCACTGATGCGCCGGCGGCTCAGGCGCATAGTGAAACTTTCACTTACCACGCCAAAAAGGAGATCGCTATGTTCCGCTGCAATGTAGGCATGATCGATCGGGGTGTTCGCGCCGTTCTGGGGTTGCTGCTGCTCAGCCTGGTGTTCATCGGGCCGCAGAGCCTGTGGGGCTTGGTCGGGCTGATTCCGCTGGGCACCGCCGCTGTCGGCTTTTGCCCGATGTACCGACCGTTCGGCCTGTCCAGCTGCAAAACGGCCTGAATCCGCAGGCAACCGCGATAAACGGGCAGCGACCGACTCGGCTGCCGGCACGCTTGAGCGGCGTGGTTCCGAGGCCAACGCCGCATGCCGAGCAGCCGGGTCACTCGCTGGCCGTTGTGGGTAAACCGGCTTAGTTGATCACGCGGCGGAGCTGGATCAAGTTAGGGCTGGTGGGCTAGCTGACGGCAGTATCAGGCCATGATCGGGTCAGGAGCCGCCTCGGGCTCAGCTTCGCTGGTGATTTCACGCCGACGATTACACTCAATCAGCCGCGTTAAGGCCCAGAACCAAGATACCCACCCCGGCGCCGTAGAGGAGCAACAACACCAGGCTCTCGACCCCCATGACGCCGGGGCCGCGTCGCTCCCGCCGGATGAGCCCCATCATGAGCACCCCGGTCATAACTACCGTGAGCGTGGTCCAAAACACCACCGAGTCGCTCATGGCGTGGTAGATCGAGCCACTCCGGTAGGCGACGTCCGAGGCTGCGGTAAACAGGGTGTCGAAGGCGTTGCCGCCGATGATGCCGCTCACGGCCAACGTGAGCGCGCCGCGCCGCACCGCGGCGATGGAGGTCACCAGCTCCGGCAGCGACGTCGAGACGGCGGTGAACAGCACGCCCACCACGGCCGCGCTGAGCCAGGTATGGGCCACGATGTTGGAGGCGGCGTGCTGCAGTAGCCAGCCCGATATGCCGAGAATGGGCAAAAGGATGCAAAAGCGCCCGACCAGGGGCGCCAGCCCAGGCACCTTCGCCATGTCCTCCGGCGTGTCCTGGCGTGTCTCGCTCGTCAACGTTGGCCGCCACATGGGCTGCTCACGGACGTCGCGAATAAGGCGCAGGCCGTAGAGGTAGACCACCAGTAGCACCGGCGTGATCGGATGGATGCCCCAAACGGATAGGCCCGGGAGCTGGGGCGCTAGCAGGATCAGCGCCAGCAGAACAATCAACAGGGCGTTCTGCATCATGTTCTGCGCTGAGGCGGCCGCGTGCTCCAGGTTGGCGCGGCGATACAACAGATCGGCCACCGCCAGGAAGGCCGTCTGCACCGCAATACCACCCAGGGCGTTGGCCAGGGCCAGCTCCGCACGCCCACCCAACGCCGCCGTGACGGAGAGCACACTGCCGGCCAACGAGGTGGAAGCACCCAGCAAGACCGCCCCGGTAATCGCCTCGCCGGCCCCAGTACGGTCGGCCAGCTGGTCCACCACAACAGTGATGCGTGTGCCGAAGACCGCGATGGCGGCCGCGCAGGCAATGAACAACCCGATACTCGGATACAGCGACCAAGCGTGCAGCTCCAATGGGTTCAAGGTGCTTCTCCCTGTGTCGGCCGCATCGACCAGTCGGCCTCAATCATCAACCGCAGCATCCCAGCGGCATTGGCTAGTCGCCCCGCTTACAGTATCGAGACCACACTACGCGTTACGACAAAAGGTGCGAATCCGCCTTGCGGGGCTGGGTTCGCCGCTAGCAACTGTCGATCCGACATCCCGCGCCGGGACCGTGTTCGGGCGTGCAAAAGCCGGGCGCGCGCGCTAGGGTATTGCAAAACAAACTAATTCCGTTCAATAGGTAACCCACCTTCCATGTCCGAGAGTCTGACCGACCTGATCCTATCCCTCGCTCCCGAAGATGGCTCTTCCATTGGCAACGGCGCCATGTTGGCGCGTTTGCGTGAGTGGATACCCGAGCTGGACGATGCCGATTACGCCGCGGCGCGCGACGAGTTGGTGAAGGCAGGCGTGTTGCGGCGGGGAAGGGGGCGTGGTGGCTCCATCTTCCGGGTGATCGGTCAGCAAGAAGACGATCCGGCGGACGCCAAGTCGGATTTTGATCTGACACCGACCGGCGGCTCCGACGCGCCCCGGCAACGCAAGGCCGCAGGACGGAAGAAGACCGCGCAGAAGGATGATCAGGCTGCGCAGGTGTTGAGTTACCGACACGACGAGACCCGCGTGAACAACCCCGAGGTGGGTATGGTGCATGCGGGCACGGACCCCGACGGAGAGAAGATGATCTGGGCCTACGACCCGCATCTCGACCCGGAGCTGAATTTCGATAGCGCCCGGGCGGGGATCGAGAAGCTGATCGATAACGCGCTTGGCTCGGGCGACCAGGAGCATATGCGCGAGGCGTTGCAGGAGCTGAAGCGCTTGCAGGCACCGTATCTCAACTGGACGGGGAAGGCAGAACGGACGAGCTTCGACGTTGATACGGTCTCGCTCCATGTCCATGAGCGGGTGGACCCGGCGACGATCCTCGCGAATGCTGCCAAGCGGTTAAAAAGGAAGGACGCCGCGGCGCAGTGGCGCCAGCCGGACCTCTTTGCGGCGCCGTTCGAAAACCTGCCCCTACGTGAGGCGTTGGATTTTTACCGCCACGAGAAAGGTTGGTCCAACCGGCTAATAAGCGGCGAATCGTTGCTAGTGATGAACTCCCTCCTGACCAAGGATGTCAAGACCTGAGTCATCGTGTACCGTTTTATTAAACAATTCCGGTCGCTCGACCTGCCACTTCTTAAGGGCCTGGATGGGTGTTTTATGACCTAACGCCCTTTGCGGGATGTGGTGATTGTATAACTGCTGGTAGTTCTCGATCATCGAGTCGAGATCGGCGCCGCTATCGAAGTGGGTGGTACGCAGGATTTCGCTGACCCGCCCATTGAAGCGTTCGACGAGGCCATTGGTTTGAGGCTGGCGTGGTGGCGTCAGGCGGTGTTCAATGCCGAGGCGAGCGCACAGGGCATCGAAGTCATGCGCGCCCGAGGGTTGGCGGTCTTTTTGGCTAAAGCGATCCGTGAAGGCCCGATCGTTATCCGTGAGCAGGGTATGGATGACAAACGGCGCGTGCTCACTGAAACGCTTGAGGAACGCCAGTGCCGCGGCCTGGGACGTCTCGCCGTGGCGCTCCAGGTACACGCTCCGGCTGGCCCGGTCGATGGCAACGAACAAATAGCTACGCGCGTCCTCGTCGGCCATCGCCGGTAGGTACTTGATATCCACGTGGACGTAGCCGGGCACGTAGTCTTTGAACGTCTTCGTCGCCCGGCTGTCGGCCTCACTTGCCGGCATCAACGCCTTACGGTCCGAGACCCCATGGCGCACGAGCAGGCGCTGTAAGGCTGAGCGCACCATATCGGGCTTGAGGAACTCGCGAACGACGACCAACAGATCATCGGTGGATAGCAACAGACTGCGCCGCAGCTCCACCACAATCGCTTCCTGTGCCGGCGTCAGGGCCGTGTGGAGCCGATGCGGACGATGCCTGCCGTCACGGGAATCATCGCGGTATTTCCACTTTCGAATGGTCCCACGCGCGACGTTATACTTCGCCACCAGCTCGCGCTCCGATAGGTGTGAGTTCCGAATCTCTTCGCGCAACTGGGGCGTCGTGCGTGCTTACTTGTGGATCGTCTCACCGCTCACGTATTGCCTCCTAGCTGTCGCCATTTTTCAGGCTCGTCGCAAGCTCCTGTAAAGCAAACCGAGCCTGGAATAAAGGATAACTCCTTGAAGGTACATGATCACATAGGTCCCAACGTTACCGAGTGGCGCTGGTCACGGTGTCTTCGAGGTCACAGCTTAGGCAGTTGGCGTATAGCACCAAGCTATATTCGCGTAGATCGAAGCGGCGTTGCTCAGCTATGCGCTTCTGTCGCTCCTCAATGACGTCGTCGACGAACTCCTCGATCTTACCGCACTGAACACACACGATATGATCGTGATGGCCGTTTTCGGCCAGTTCGAAACGCATCTGCCGACCCTCAAACTGGTGGCGCTTGACCAGCCCGGCGGCCTCGAAGTGCGACAGCACGCGGTAAACCGTTGCCAGACTGAAATCCCAACCGTTGTCCAATAGCTGGCGGTATACTTCCTCCGCTGTAAGGTGGTGGGGCCCGTCTTCCTGCTGCAGCGCCTGCAGCAATTCCAGCACGCTCACACGCGGGAGTGTGGTCTTGAGACCGGCTTTTTTCAGTTGCGGGTACTTCATAGCGCCAGCTCCATCTTGTGGCGATGCATCTTAGACTCATTCTAGATCATCTGCACCGCCCTGGCGAGGGGCGCTGTCAATCCGGGTCTGTGGACTCCGGTGCGCGTTCGCGGACCCGCACGAGCACTTCCATGCCCTCGATTTCCGTTTCCGCCGGCAGCCCCAGATCACCCTGAATCGTCAGCCGATCCGCCGGTATGTCCGCTAGTTCGCCTGTGTCCACGTTGTATACATGGTGGTGATCAGCGGTATTGGAATCATAGAGCGTACGGTCCGACTCAATGAGGACCTCATTGATTAACCCCTGCCGGACGAACAGATTCAGGGTGTTATACACCGTTGCCTTGGAGACGTGGCCATACGCCTCGTTGATGCCGGCAAGAACCTGTTCCGCGGAAAGGTGCTGCGGACGCTGGAAGAGTAGATGAGCAATATCGATGCGCTGCTGGGTCGGCTGGATGCCGGCCTGCACCAAGATCGTCTTGACGACGCCGCGATCGACCGGGAAATCGCATCTCAGACAACTCATAAAGTGAGGATACCATCCCAAATCCCTGGCTGCGCAAACCGGATGTTTAGAGGTCTTGGTGAGCACATCGACACCCAGAGCGTCGGGATGAGCCGGCAGCAGATTGGAGGTGTGAGGACAAAGCTGGAAGGAGGTAGCTGAGAATTCGAGCACGCTATGATTACCCGACGACCTTCTCACAGGGGCTCAAGGGACAGCTAGCCCGGTGCGGGTAGCGGCGGTGAGAAGGTTGGCGTCTAGAGTTGCTAATGGCGTCCCGCGCCGCAGAGCGAGTTCAAGGTAGGCGGCGTCGTATGCGGACAGATTGAATCGTCGCGCGAGCTGCAGTGTGTCATCGAGCGCATGG
>CAJXKP010000031.1 GCA_913055565.1 uncultured Ectothiorhodospiraceae bacterium | reverse complement strand
ATCTATGTCGGTACGAACTGTTTCCTGATCCAGGCGTGCCTGGCGCCGTTTCGCTGGCAGCTGTTGCTGAAGCTCATCACCGACGCTTCTTAGATCACCCCTGACGGCGGCAATCTGGGAATTGAGTGCCATGAGGTAGCGACTCGATGCGTCGTTACCTGCCTCATTGCGCTGGTTGGTCAGCTTCGCGAGCTCCGCCTCCAGCTCTTCTTGGCGCTCTTTCACCGTTTTTGCCCGTGCATCCAGACTCGTAAGCTGCTCTTTGAGAGAGGCCTCACGCGCCTGGAGCCGCTCTAGTTCGTTCTTCGCTGATTCGATGGCTTGCTGGATCGAATTGCGTGCCGAGTCGATGCGGGGTGCATGCGATGATTCGACGCGATCGGCAATAGCCTGCATGGTCTGGCTAAGCGCACCTGCATTCTTGGCGGCGGTCTCGCCACTTAGCCGTACCAACTTACTGCCTTCCGGTGAGCTGACATTCACCTCGGGCAGGTAGCCGGCGTCCGCGCCATCGTCGACGACCTCGCGTACCGCCGCCGGGGCGTGGACGGAGCGGATCTCGGCGACGACGCCGGACGGCGATTGAACGGGCGCCAGAACGGGGCCGGAGTCCTCGTCTCCAGGCTCATAGACCTGACCAACCGCCAAGGTTGCCGAGTACTCGTAGACGTCAGAGCGAGTGAGGGCAAAGGCCAGACCGGCCAGGACCACCACGGCGAAGGTCGCGGCCATGAGCCAACGGCGGCGCACCAGGACCAGCCAGAGGTCGAAGAGGCTAATCTCATCATCAGGCGGGGGCGGCGGTGCCGACCAGCCTTGATCGCCGCCTCGTTGCGGCATGCGGTCGTTGTCGCTCATGGTCGTTGCAGCCGTGTTGTTCGTCGCGTTCGGCTTATCTCGGCGGCGTACGCTAGCAGGTGTTCGGCTCGGAAACTAGGTAAGGGCTAAGGGCTAAGGGCTAAGGGCTAAGGGCTAAGGAAGGATTAAGACGCCAGCTGCAAGTTGCAAGTTGCAAGGGAGGCGGACGTATCTGGCAGTAGCAGCACAGTGGCCGTTGGACGCTCTTTGGGGGCCTGTGGGAGCGGGCAACATCAGCGTCAAAGAATCCCTCTTTTGGCGCATATGGTTGCGGTGCGTTCGCTATCAGGAGTCCGGCCCATTGACCGTGCCAGCTCGGGACTCGCTTGGGTGAGTCAGGGGGCGATCACCGTTGTACGGGCGGTAGTTGACGGTTGGGCGATTTAACCAGAGCGCCGGATCGCCGAGAGGGCTAGGCTCCTACCTTCGCCGCATAACGGGGATCGGCGCGGAGCCCGCTTTGTCGCTAAACTCCAGGTGTGCGGCGTTGCGACCGCCATAATCGCCGAGAGGGCTCGGCTCCTACTTTCGTTACGCAGTGGGGATCGCCACTGATCCCCCCTCATGCTCGGCTCCCGCTCCGGTTAACTAGTGATGCGGGCTCGGCCCCTGAGGCCTATCCGGCATGGTGCGCTTGACGGCTGAGACGCGCCGCCTTCCCAAGCTGGGTTGACGACGCGGCTACGGCCTTGGTCAGGCGTTGGGGGTTAGCTGGTGGCGGCCGCCTTCTGGACGCGCTCGACGCCCTCTTCCGCCGTCTTCTGGATCTTGCCCACGCTCTCCTGGGTGACCTTCTGGGCGTTCTCCATGAAGGCCTGGTTGGCTTGGGTCAGTTTCTCGGCATCGCTTTTGACGCGCTCGCTGAACTCCTTGGCCATCTCGGGCTGGTGGCTCACGTAGGCCCTTAGGCCTTCGGCATCGCGGACGTCGAGTGCGGTGCGGAGCTCCTTGAAGGCGACCTCCGAATAGTTCCTGGCCGCCTCGACCTGGATGCTGGTAACGGTCTCGGCGTGATCCAGCACGGCGCGCATGTAGCTCCTCATCGGCGTGAGGATCGTTTTATCCATGGCCTCCGTTAGCTGCTGCGTGTTCTCGTTCGCCATGATAGCTACCTCCTTTGTGTCCTGGATTGCGCTTCGATGGTCAGGCCCGTCGGGTACTGCGAGCGAGCATCACAGCTCATGACAGTTCCGCCGGGCCATCTGACCGCCTCCTTGAAGGTCTAGCGCATCTGCAAAGGATTGCAAGCGGAATAAGGCCTACCGAGGCTGAAACGGGGTCAAGGCGTACGAGGCAGGGCCGCCCGTCGGCCGTCCACTGGATCGTTCGCTTAAGGGCGGCGTAAGGCGCCGATCAGCTGGAGTGGGAGGCCAGCAACGAGGCGTTGGGCTGGGTGCGCGCCTGGAAGCGTTGCGGCGTGCCGAACAGGAAGCCCTGGAAGAAGCGGCAGCCGCGCTCGCGAAGCCACTCGAACTGCTCCCGGGTCTCGACGCCTTCGGCGACGACGGTGAGATCCAGATGCTCGGCCATGGCGATGACGGTCTCGACGATCGCGGCATCGTTGCGGTCGGTGATGACGTCGCGCACGAAGTGCTGATCGATCTTGAGGATGTCCAGCGGCAGGCGTTTGAGGTAGGCCAGTGAGGAGTAGCCCATGCCGAAGTCGTCGATGGAGAAGCGCACGCCGCGCCCTTTGAGCCGCTGCATAATATCGGCGGCGAGATCGAGGTTCTCCACGAGGACGTTCTCGGTGACCTCCAGCACGAGCCGTGAGGCATCGATGCTCGTCTCGTCCAGGATGCGCTCGACGCTATCGCTAAAGCCGGGGTCGCGGAACTGGCGCGGACTGACATTCACCGAGACCCGGGCCATGAGCGGATCATGCTCATCGTAGGCCGCCAGCTGCTGGCAGGCCTGGCGCAGCATCTGCTCGCCGAGGCTAACGATGAGGCCGGTCTCCTCGGCGATGGGGATGAATTCCGCCGGCGAGACGTTGCCGCGTTCGGGGTGGTACCAGCGCGCCAGCGACTCGGCGCCGACACCTGCCCCGGCGCGGTTAACGATGATCTGATAGTAGGTCTTGATCGCGCCGTTGCTCAGCGCCTCGCGCAGGTCCGACTCCATGGCCAAGCGCTCGTCGAGCTCCGCTTGCATGCTGGCCTGGTAGAAGCAGTAGGTGGCCCGGCCGCCCGATTTGGCGCGGTACATGGCGGTGTCTGCATAGGTCAGCACATCCAGGGCCGTCTCGTTGGCCCGCGGCACCACGACCACGCCCAGGCTGGGGCTAATGCGTAGCTCATTACCGCGGATATTGTAGGGCGCGGAGAGCTGTTCGATGATGCGGTCGGCGACGGCATCCAGCTGGATCTCGGCGGTTTCGGCGTCCGAGCCGAGATCGCCAACCAGTGCCACGAACTCGTCACCCGACAGGCGGGCCGCGATATCGCTCGCCCGCATGAGCTCGTTGAGGCGCCCGGCCACCGCGGTCAGGAGCTCGTCACCGACGGCGTGGCCCATGGAGTCGTTGATGCGCTTGAAGTGGTCCAGGTCCAGGAAGACGATGCCGGCCTTCTGGCCGTTTTGGTGACAGTGTTTGAGCGTTTCGTTGAGTCGCGCGATGAGCAGCCGCCGGTTTGCGAGCTCGGTGAGGGCGTCGTAGTTGGCCTGGCGCTCGATAGTGGCCGCCGCCTGGCGGCGCTCGGTGAAATCCTCGACGACGGCAACACCGCCGGGGTGGGCGCCACTAGCGGGGCCCACCGCCTTAAAGGAGGCCCGTATGGGGGTGGTCTTACCGCCGGTCACGGAGGTGTAGTCGCCCTCGTAGACGCCGCTACCGGTTTGTAGCGAGCGGGCTACGGCTTCGATGACGGCGTCGTCCTGGAGGCCATGTAACAGATTAAGGCCGACTAGCTTGTCCCGGCTGGAGCCAAGGATGGCGACCAGCTCGTTGTTGCATTCGGTGATGGTTCCCTCGTGGTCATAGCTCATGATGCCGAGGGGAGCGTTCTGGAAGATGAGGCGATAGCGGATCTCACTATCGCGCAGGGCCGCCTCGCGCTCGTCGCGCTCGTGGTGGAGCCGGATGTTGTCTTGGATGAATCGGCTCTGGCGGTAGCTAGTGATCAGGATGCCCGCCAGGAAGAGCGTCGAGATGCCGACGATGGCGTCGGCCCCGGGGCGTTCCAGCATGGCGTAGACCCCGATAACGGGCGCCATCGCCGGCACCAGGAAGGCCACCGCGACGGGCCAAGCGGGCGATAGCGTCGTGGTGGATCCGGCCGCCATGCCCGCCACGGCCATGAGCAGGAACATCTCGCGCATTGGGGCGTTTTCGGGCATCAGGAACAACACGGCACTGCCCCACAAGCAGCCGGCCATGAGCGCCCCGATGACGGATGCCCGTAACCAGAAGGCCGTGGCAGCGGGTTGGGGTTGGCGACGGCGGTAGGCGACGGCGACGCCGCCGCGCGCCAGCGTTAATACCGCAAATGCGGCCACCCAGCTCAGAAGCGACCCTGTGGGCACGACGGGCCACAGACCGATTGCGACAACGCCAACCGCTAGAGCGGAGAAGCCGAGGGCCAGGGGCAGGAAATCGAAGAGCAGGGCAACCTGCCGTGCCCGCACGATCTCCGGGTCCACCACAGAGCCCGGATGACGACTCGAAAGGCCGTAGCGCAACGCTGTCACCTCCGGGGCTACCCGGCTCCCACCCCCAGACCGCTTCTGGCGCCCTCGCCGCCTGCCCTCATCGGAGCGCGGCAACCGCATGCGACCTGCTAGTGCGTTCAAAGTTTAAGCAAGATGTCAAATCATAACACGCGACGCCCGCGTCCCCGTGTTGCTTCGGCCCTTCAGTTGTCACCACTGGCCACAGCGCCGCCACGGGTTACAAAGCCGGCAACGGCGTCGTAAGCTAACGTACCGCAACCAGGCCCCAAGACCCAGAGCCGGCGAGAGGAGTACCGCGCCATGCAAGCCTATTTCGATGAGCGCCAGGATCAGCATCACCCGCAAACCTACTTCACCCAGGGCCAGATGAAGCAGCCCCAGGAGATTCCCGAGCGCACCGGGCAGGTCCGCGACGGGCTGCGGCAGGCCGGGGTAACGGTCTCCGGGCCGCGGGACTACGGCATGGCGCCGGCTAACCGCGTCCATGATCTGGGGTATCTACGCTTTCTGGAATCGGCGCACCGACGCTGGACCGCGATGGGTGCCAGCTGGGGCCCCGAGGTGCTGTCGAATATCTTCGTACGCTCGCCCAACCCCAAGCGCGGCATCCTGGCCGAGGCCGCGGCCTATCTGGCGGACGGTAGCTGCCCCGTGGGCGCTGGCACTTGGGAATCGGCGTACTGGTCGGTCCAAACCGCATTAACGGCGGCCGATGACCTCCTCGCTGGGCAGACCATGGCCTATGCCCTCTGCCGCCCGCCGGGTCATCACGCGCGCGTCGATGCCGCGGGTGGCTTCTGCTATCTCAATAACGCCGCCATCGCCGCCGAATCACTGCGCTCGCGCTATCCCCGGATCGCCATCCTGGATACCGATGTCCATCACGGCCAGGGCATCCAGGAGGTCTTCTACGAGCGCTCCGATGTGCTCTATGTCTCCATCCACGGAGACCCGACCAACTTCTACCCGGTGGTCACGGGTTTCGAGGACGAGCGGGGCCGCGGCGCCGGCACCGGCACGACCATCAACCTGCCCCTCCCCCACGGCTCCGGGGTGGAGGCCTTCTTCGAGCGGCTGCAGGAGGCCCTGACCGCCATTCGGCTGTTCGCACCCGATGCGCTGATCTTCGATACCGGCTTCGACATCTATCGCGAGGACCCGCAGGCCAAGATCGGCATCGATAGCCCGGACTTCGAGCGGCTTGGCGCGTCGATTGCCGAGCTTAAGTTACCCACGCTGGTGGTTCAGGAGGGCGGCTACGACCTGAACTCGTTGGGTACTAATACCGAGTATCTGATGCGTGGCCTAAGCGCCACAGGCAGCTGACGCAGGCGCCGCGGGTCATCGCCCACCGTCCTGACAAGCGCATGTCATCTCATGGTCTTAGCCTGATGGGTATGAGTAGAGACCATGGCGGCGGCGCGAGGCGGATGATGAGGGCCCATTACAAGGCAATGCGGCGACCGCAGGGTGTGGTGGTACAGCGCGGCCTAGCCCATTGGCGGGCCGTGCGACGCCGTGCGTCACAGCTCGTTCGCCAATGGCTACCGCCGGCACGGGCAGGCTGGCCAGGAGCCGCCGCGGCCAGCGACGGCGACGATGACCATCCCTACGGTGATGCCATCGACGCCGAGCGGCTGCGGGCACTGGCGGTCGGTGCGGTCGTTACCGATGCCGGCGTGGTAGCCGGCTATGCCCTAGCGGATCTGCTCGCCCGTGCCGAGGCGCAACAGGCCGGCCACCGAGGCACAACGGCGGCCGACCTCCCGCCGCGGGATAGTGACGCCGACCTAGCCGGCGCCCACGACGAACACCGGCCGTATGCAGCTGAGCGATGGCGATACCGGGGTTGATCCCGGCCCTTACACCCGGTATTCAGGTGGCGTGATTGATGCGGACACGCCCATTAGCCGCTTCCGCCCCCTACCCTGGCTGAGCAACCGGCACGCCCAGACGATTTGGGCCTCGGTATGCCGGCGCGCCCCGCGCGTCGCCCTGACGCCGGAACGCCTGGAACTGGACGACGGCGATTTCCTGGATATCTTCTGGGGGCCGCGTCAGGACAGCGGCCCGGTGGTCCAATTACTGCACGGCTTGGGCGGCTGCGCCCGCTCGCCCTATATGCTGGGCCTGACCGAGGCCCTAACCGCTCGCGGCTGCCAGTGCGTGATCCTGCAATACCGCGGCGCCGGCGCGCCGAATCGCCGCCAGCGCTTCTACTTCGCCGCGGATACCGCCGACCCCGCCCGTGTAGCCTCCGTGGCGGCCGAGCGCCTGCCAGATCGCCCGCTCTACGCTGTCGGCGTCTCGCTCGGGGCCAGCATGCTGCTGAACTGGTTGGCCCAGGATGGCCAGGACTGTCCCGTCCAACGCGCCGCGGCCATCTCGCCGCCATTCGACCTAGGCGCCTGCGCGGATGCCATTAATCAGGGCTTCGCGCGCATCTACCAGCGCCATCTCCTCACGGAGCTCAAGCGCATGTACGCCAGCAAGTTCGTGCACGACGAGCCGCCCGTGCCGCACGCCACCATCCAGGCACTGCCCAGCCTGCGCGCCTTCGATGATGTGATCACGGCCCCCTTCCACGGCTTCCGTGACGCCGAAGACTACTACAACCGATGTAGTTGCGGCCCCCGCCTAAGTGAGATACACCAGTCAACGCTCATCCTGCATGCCCGCGACGACCCCTTCATCCCGGCCCGCACCATCCCGGCGCGGGAGGCGGTCAGTGAACCCGTCACCCTGAGCACGCCCGAGCACGGCGGGCATGTGGGGTTCATCAGCCGCGACCGCGGCGTCGTAATGCCCTACTACTGGGCGGAGGCGACCGCTGCGGCATTCCTCGCGGATAAGGCTAAGGGCTAAGGAAGGGTCAAGCGGCGAGCTACAAGTTGCAAGCTTTAAGCTGCAAGCGATGCGAACCTATCCAGAAATGGCAATAGAGGTTGTGGCCGTTGCACGCTCTTTAGCGCCTGTCGCCACCACTCGACGCGGATGGCCTATTGCTTGGACCTGCCGGGTCGCCGAGAGGGCTCGGCTCCTACGGTAAGACCATAGGCTGGGGTGGAGCGTCAGCGTAATCCCAGCAATCGACGCTTCATTGTTCGGACGGGTCATTGCTGGGTTTCGTTGCCACTCAACCCAGCCTACCTTTGTCATTCGGGGTAGGTTCGAGCCGAGACGCCGAATGGCTCACTAGCGCAGATGAGCCAGGGAGCGATCACCATTGGTGCGCTGGCCTGTTGCCGATCGGCCGTCCGGCCCAGAACGGTGTATCGCCGCGAGGGCTCGGCTCCTGCGGTAGTGCCAAAGCGCACGGCATCAACCAGTCGTAGGAGCCCTGCCACCTAGGCGATCCTTTCCAGAGCGCCGAACCGCCTAGAGGGCTCGACTCCTGATATGGATCGCATCGCGAAGACTTAATGGATGGCGACGCCATCCATTAAGTTTACGGCCCGGCCACTCCTTGCGCCTTGTTGCTTGCCACTTGCTGCTTGAAACTCGAGGCCGTCAGGCCTCGGTCTCTTCCTCGGCAATGGCCTTCATGCTCAGGCGAATCCGGCCCTGGCGGTCGACCTCGAGGACCTTGACGCGCACATCCTCGCCCTCGGACAGCTCCTCGGAGACGCTCTCAACGCGCTTGTTCGAGATCTGGGAGATATGCACGAGGCCGTCGCGGCCCGGCAGGATGTTAACGAAGGCACCGAAGTCCATGAGCTTGATGACCCGGCCCTCGTAGATCTCGCCGACCTCGACATCGGCGGTAAGCAGCTCGACGCGCCGGCGCGCCTCTTCGCCCGCCGCCTTGTCGACCGACGCGATGGTGACGGTGCCGTCGTCGCCGATATCGACGTTGGCACCGGTCTCCTCGGTGAGCTGGCGGATGGTGGCGCCCCCTTTGCCGATGACATCCCGGATCTTCTCCGGATCGATCTTAAAGGTGAGCAGCCGCGGAGCGTACTCGGACATCTCCTCGCGCGGCTGACTAATGACCTCGTTCATATTGTCCAGGACATGCAGCCGGGCCTCATGGGCCTCTTCCAGGGCCTTCTCCATGATCTCGCGGGTGATCCCGTCGATCTTAATGTCCATCTGCAGGGCGGTCACGCCATCCTTGGAGCCGGCGACCTTAAAGTCCATATCACCGAGATGGTCCTCATCGCCGAGGATATCGGTGAGGACGGCGAAGTCATCGCCTTCCTTGATCAGCCCCATGGCAATACCGGCTGCCGGTGCCTTGAGCGGAACACCGGCGTCCATGAGCGACAGGCTGGTACCGCAGACCGACGCCATGGAACTGGAGCCATTGGACTCGGTGATCTCGGAGACCACGCGAATCACGTAGGGGCAGTCCTCTTCCGAGGGCATAACGCCCTCGATGCCGCGCTTGGCCAGCTTACCGTGGCCGATCTCGCGGCGCTTGGGCGGGCCCATGAATCCGGCCTCACCGACACAGTAGGGCGGGAAGTTGTAGTGGAGCATAAAGCGCTCGCTACGCCCGCCCTCGATGGCATCGATGAACTGCGCGTCGCGCCCCGTGCCGAGCGTCGATACGACCACGGCCTGGGTCTCGCCACGCGTGAAGATGGCCGAACCATGGGTACGCGGTAGGGCGCCGACCTCAACGTTGATCGGCCGCACCTCGTTGTTGGCACGGCCGTCGATGCGCTTCTCGCCGCGGATGATGCGCCCGCGCACGATCTCGGATTCCAGCGCCTTGAAGGCGTTGCTCACCTCACCGGCCGACCAGCCCTCGGGCTGCTCCTCCGTGGCGACCAGGCGCGATTTGGCCTCCTCCTTGGCCGCCATGATCGCCTCCTGGCGCTCCTGCTTGTCGACCAGGTCGTAGGCGTCGGCGAGCCAGCTGCCAGCAACCTCGCGCATCTTCTCGGCCAGCGCCGTGTCGGCCTCGGGCGGTTGCCAGTCCCAACGCGGCTTGCCCGCCTCGGCGGTGAGCTCCTTAATGGCCTTAATGGCCGACTGCATCTGTTCATGGCCGAAGAGCACGGCGTCCAGCATGGTCTGCTCGGGGAGCCGGTTGGCCTCCGACTCGACCATGATAACGGCGTCCTCGGTGCCGGCGACCACCAGGTCGAGCTCCGAATCCTCGCGCGTTTGCGAGAAGGTCGGGTTGAGGACGAATTCGCCGTTGATATAGCCAACGCGGCAGCCGCCGATGGGCCCTTCCCACGGGATGCCCGCGAGGGCCAGTGCGGCGGAGGCGCCGATCATCGCGGGGATGTCGGGATCGACCTCGTTGTTCATCGAGATGACTGTGGCGATGACCTGCACCTCGTTGGTAAACCCCTCGGGGAACAACGGGCGCAGCGGCCGG
This sequence comes from uncultured Ectothiorhodospiraceae bacterium, assembly GCA_913055565.1. Lineage (GTDB taxonomy): Bacteria > Pseudomonadota > Gammaproteobacteria > Nitrococcales > Nitrococcaceae > CAJXKP01. The sequence continues at coordinate 24,129 of CAJXKP010000031.1, read as the reverse complement.
TCGATCAGCCGTGCGGTCAGCGTCTCCTTCTCGGAAGGGCGCCCCTCGCGCTTGAAGAAGCCGCCCGGGATCTTGCCCGCCGCGTAAGTGCGCTCCTGGTAATTGACCGTTAGCGGCAGGAAATCCCGCGGCTCACCGGTCGGCTTACCCACCGCGGTAACGAGCACCACGGTATCGGACATGTTGACGAGTACGGCTCCCCCGGCCTGCCGCGCGATGCGGCCGGTCTCGAGGGTAACCTCGTGGTCACCGAACTGGAACTTCTTCTCGACGGGATTCGGAATCACGGGCACCTCACGCTGGCTATCTGGTGGCTCTTACGGTTACTTACGCAGTCCGAGCCGCGAGATGACCGACTGGTAGCGCTCGCGATTGCGGCGCTTGAGGTAATCGAGCAGCTTACGGCGCTGATTGACGAGTTTCAGCAGGCCGCGCCGGCTGTGATGATCCTGCTTGTGCGTCGCGAAATGCTCGGTGAGGTATTTAATGCGCGCCGTCAGTAGCGCGATCTGCACCTCGGGCGAACCGGTATCACCCTCCGAGCGCTGGAAATCCTTACGGATCTCCTCTTTTTCGTGTGCGGTTAAAGCCATGAACCACTCCCAAACATCTCGATGATTTCTGTCAGCGCGCCATTCTAGCGCTGGCCCGCTTTACGAACAAGTTAGGGCCTTGTCCGCCCACAATTCTACCCAGGGATCCCCAGGCGGGCGCGTGGTCGCGTCAGCCGCCGCCGAGGAACCCGTAAACCTTCTCTGGCGGCTCGACGGCAGCCTGCCCTGGCCGCCGAAGCCCTCGGCGGGGATCACGCAACCCCCTCGAAGGCCAACATGAGGATCGCTGCCTATCCGCCACCGTGCATCAACCGGCGCGGCGCCACCCGGGCGTCGTCCAACGCTTCGCCCATGCCGATGAAATGGGCCTCGGGGTCGTAAAGGCGTACCCAACCCGGCGCGGGGCCATGCGGCATCCACACCGCCTGGCCGTGGCGCAGATAGCGTGCCAGGTCATCGTTGAGCTGCACCGCGGGGTAGTCCACCAGCGCGGTATCCATGGTCATGAGCAGCGCGTCCAGGGCCTCGTGCCCGGCGGCCTCGCTGAGCCGCTCGAGCTCGTCCAGGGTTACCAGCCGGGTGTCGGCGTCAAACGGCGGCACGGCGGTGCGGCGCAACGCGGCAACGTGGGCGCCGACACCTAGCTGCTCGCCGAGATCCTCGATGAGGGTGCGTATGTAGGTGCCCTTGGCGCAATGAACGTGGAACTCGGCCGTGCCATCGCCGAGCTCCAGAAGCTGGAAATCGTAGACCGTTACGCGGCGCGCCTGGCGCTCGACTGACTGGCCCGCCCGGGCGAGCTCATAGAGCCGCTTGCCGCCCTGCTTGACCGCCGAGTACATGGGCGGCACCTGTTCCATCTCCCCCGTAAGCCCGTCGGCCGCACTCTGCACGGTCGACACCGCCAGGGCAGGCACATCACGGCGCTCGATAACCTCCCCGTCGGCGTCGCCGGTATCCGTGACGACGCCGAATCGGGCCGTGACCCGATACGACTTATCGGCGTCCAGGAGGAAGCCGCTTACCTTGGTGGCCTCGCCGAAGCACAACGGAAGCGCGCCCGTGGCAAGGGGATCAAGGCTGCCGGTATGCCCCGCCTTGCGGGCATCGAAAAGGGCCTTCGCGCGTTGCAGGGCCTTATTGGACGTCAGCCCGCGGGGCTTGTCGAGCAGAAGCACGCCGGTGACCGGGCGGCCCTTATTCCGACGACGACCCATCGGCCTCCTCATCGGGGGCGTCATGACCCTCGGCGGCGGCCACCTCCTCGATGAGCCGTGAGATATGGGCGCCGCGGTCGAAGGTCTCATCGAAATGGAACCGCAACGCGGGCATGCGCTTCATCCGCAGCCGCCGGGCGAGCTGGCTGCGCAGGAAGCCGGCGGCGTGGTTGAGCACATCCACCATCTCGAGCGAGGCCTCCGCGCTCGCGCCGAGCTGGGTGACCATAATGTCTGCGTAGCCGAGGTCCCGACTGACCCTGACCTCGGAGACCGTAACGGACCCCACGCGGGGGTCCCGGACCTCATCCCGGATCAGCTCGGCGAGCTCGCGCTGGATCTGCTCACCGACGCGTCGGCTACGAGCGTAATCACGCGCCACGACCAGGCCCTCGCTTACAGCTCACGCTGGACCTCGTAGCGCTCGTAGCACTCGATCTGGTCGCCGGAGCGCACATCGTTGTAGTTCTTCACGCCGATGCCGCACTCGGTACCGGAACGCACCTCGTTGGCGTCGTCCTTATAGCGCTTGAGTGACTCCAGCTGCCCCTCGAATACCACCACATTATTGCGTAGCACGCGGATGGGATTCTGACGGCGCACGACACCACCGGTGACCAGACAACCAGCGATTTGGCCGAACTTCGACGACCGGAAGACCTCGCGGACCTCGGCGGTGCCGACGATCTCCTCCTTGGTCTCCGGCTCAAGCATGCCGCTAATGGCGCTCTTGATCTGGTCGATGGCGTCGTAGATAACGCTGTAGTAGTAGAGCTCGACGTCGTTCTCCTGCGCCAGCTTGCGGGCCTGGCTATCAGCGCGGACGTTGAAGCCGATGAGCAGCGCCTCGGAGGCCATGGCGAGGTTCACGTCGGACTCGTTGATCGCGCCGACGCCGCTGGCCACGACCTTAATCCGGACCTCGTCGTTGCTGAGATCCTGCAGTGACTGCTGCAACGCCTCCACCGAGCCCTGGACGTCGCCCTTGACCACGAGATTGACGGTTTTGACGTCGTTCTCGCTCATCTGCGAGAACAGCTCGTCCATCTTGCCGGCCTTTTGGGCCTGGAGGCGCTTGTCGCGGCTCTTATCGCGCCGGTACTCGGCGACCTCGCGCGCCTTGCGCTCGTCCTCGACGACCACGGCGTCCTCGCCCGCCTCCGGCAGTCCGGACAGACCCAGGACCTCCACCGGTGTGGACGGCCCTGCCTCGTCAACGCGCTCGCCGGCCTCGTTGAGTAGGGCACGCACGCGGCCGTACTCCGTGCCCGAGATCAGCATATCCCCGCGATGGAGGACGCCGTTCCGCACCAGGATGGTGGCGACCGGGCCACGCCCCTTGTCCAGGCTCGACTCGATGACGATACCGTTGGCCGGGCATGCGTAGACGGCCTTGAGCTCCATGAGCTCGGCCTGCAGCGACACGGCCTCAAGGAGATTATCGATACCCTCGCCCGTTATCGCCGAGACCGGCACGAACTGGACGTCGCCGCCCCACTCCTCGGGCAGGACCTCGTAGCGCGAGAGCTCCTGCTTAACGCGCTCCGGATCGGAGTCCGGCTTGTCCGTCTTATTGACCGCGATCACCAGCGGCACCTCGGCGGCCCGAGCGTGCTTAACGGCCTCCGCGGTCTGCGGCATGACGCCGTCGTCGGCCGCCACGACCAGGATGACCACATCCGTGACCTGGGTCCCCCGGGCGCGCATGGCCGTAAAGGCCTCGTGGCCCGGCGTATCCAGGAAGGTCAGCATGCCGCCCTGCGTCTCGACGTGATAGGCGCCGATGTGCTGGGTGATGCCACCGGTCTCGCCGGCCGCCACCTTGGTCCGGCGGATGTAGTCCAGCAGCGAGGTCTTGCCGTGATCGACGTGGCCCATGATGGTCACGATCGGCGCCCGGGCGACGCGATCGCCCTCGGGCTGCTCGGCGTGAGCGAGGACCTCTTCCTCCACCGCGTCTTCCTTAACGATCTTGGGCTTGTGGCCCATCTCCTCGACCAATAGCACGGCCGTATCCTGATCGATGACCTGATTGATGGTGGCCATCACGCCCTGTTTCATCATCTCCTTGATGAGGTCCGCGGCCTTGACGCTCATGCGCTGAGCGAGATCGCCCACCGCGATGGACTCGGGGATCTCGACCTCGCGGACCACGGGCTGGGTCGGCTTCTCGAATTCCTGCTGGATCTGGCGTCCGGCATCGCTGCGGCTACCCCGGCGTTGACTGCCGCGCTGCTTGCCGCGCGTATCCTGTTTCTTGCCTTTGCCCTTACCCTTGCCCTGCTGCTCTTGCTTACGCGCCGCGCGCTCTTCGGCCTCACGCTCGCGCTTGGCCTCGGCCTCCAAGCGCTTGCGCTCCTTCTCGGCCTCGATATCCTTCTTGCGCTGGGCCTCGGACTCAGCGGCCTTTTCCGCCTCGGCCGGGTCGGCCGGCGGCTCGTCGGCCTCCGGTTCGGGCGTAGCGGGCGCCGCCTCGGCGTCCGTGGGCTCGGCGGCCGTCTCCGGGGCCACTACCTCGGCGGCCGTATCAGCCTCGTCCGCCTCGCCGGCGGTGTCGGCGGGCGCTTCATTAGCGGCCTCGCGCTCGGGCTCGGGGGCGGCGGCCTGGCGCGCTTCCTCGGCGGCCTGGAGATCGCGCTGCAGCGCCTCCACTAGTAGCTTTACGTCGCGCTCACGATGCTCGGCCTCAACGGCACTGCGCTTGACGTAGGTTCGCTTCTTGCGGACCTCGACATTCACCTTCTTGCCGCCGGTGCTGCCGCGAGGCGAGCGCGAGCGTTCGCCCGAGCCCGGCAGCGTGATCTGGCTGTGGCTCTTGCGCTTGAGCGTGATCTGACGGGGGCCTTCATCATCCCCACTATCCTGCTCGCGCGTGGCCTCAGAACCGTGCAGGTGACCCAGCAGATGGGACTTGTCGTCCTCGCTAAAGGGGGAGTCGGGATCACGCCCCTCCAGGCCGGCCTCGCTGAGCTGATTCATGAACCGCTCAAGCGGGATGCCAACCGTCTCAGCGAATTGCCGTATCGTCGTGTGCGCCATACTCGTTCTACCTCCGGTCCCCCCTGTTCCCATTCACGTCGTCGCCGGCGCCGACAGCGCCGACGGCGCGAGCGGTCAGGAGTGGCTGGTTTCGTCGGCCTCGGCGAACCACGGCTCGCGTGCCGTCATAATCAGGCTGCCGGCCCGATCCCGATCCACCCCTTCGATATCGAGGAGATCGTCCACGGACTGCTCCGCCAGATCCTCCATCGACGCGATGCCCCGGTCCGCCAAGGCCTGGGCGAGCCCATCGTCCATGCCGTCCATATGCCGCAGGTCTTCCGCCGGGGCGTTAGCCACCTCATCGGCAACGGCCTCCTGAGCGGCCAGCGCCTCGCGGGCGCGCGCCCTCAGGGCGTGAACGATGTCCTCATCGAAGCCCTCGATCTCCAGGAACTCCGCGACGGGCACGTAGGCGACCTCTTCGAGGCTGGAGAAACCTTCCTCGACCAGGACACCGGCGACCTCCTCATCGACCTCCAGGTTATCGATGAACAGCTGGGCCAGCTCTTGGGCCTCTTGCTCGCTCTTCTCACGCGCCTCATCGGCGGTCATGACGTTGAGCTCCCAACCCGTCAGCTCGCTCGCCAGGCGAACATTCTGACCGCCGCGGCCGATGGCCTGGGACAGCTGGTCGTTAGCGACCGCGATATCCATCGAGCCCTTGTCCTCATCCACCACGATGGACTCGACCTCGGCCGGCGCCATGGCGTTAATCACGAACTGCGCCGGGTTCTCGTTCCATACCACGATGTCCACCCGCTCGCCTGCGAGCTCGTTGGAGACGGCTTGCACGCGTGACCCCCGCATACCCACACACGCACCGACGGGATCGATCCGAGGATCCATGGCATGGACAGCGATCTTGGCGCGCAGACCCGGATCCCGCGCGCCCGCCATGATAGCGAGCAGGTCCTGACCGACCTCGGGGACCTCAAGCTTGAACAGCTCGACTAGAAACGCCGATGCGGTGCGGCTGATGAATAGCTGCGGTCCGCGAGCCTCGGGGCTGACGTAGCGCAGGATGCCGCGCAAGCGGTCGCCCGGGCGCACCGACTCGCGCGGGATCATCTCGTCGCGCGTCACGACGGCCTCGGCGCTGGACCCCAGATCCATGACCACGCTGCCGCGCTCGATGCGTTTGACGGTCCCGGAGACCAACTCACCCTCGTGCTGCTGGTACTGCTCCACGACCTGGGCTCGCTCGGCCTCGCGGACCTTCTGCACGATAACCTGTTTGGCGGTCTGCGCACCGATGCGGCCGAACTCGACCGATTCCATGGCCTGCTCGACGTAGCCGCCGACCTCGGCATTGTCATCGAGCTCGCGCGCCTGATCCGGGGTGAGCTCGCGCTCCGGATTCTCGATCGCGTCCTCGGACTCAACGACCAGCCAGCGGCGATACGTCTCGTAACCTCCCGTGTGCCGATCCACCACCACGCGGGCGTCGATATCGCCCTCATGGCGCTTACGCGTCGCCGATGCCAGGGCGGACTCGATGGCCTCGAAGATGATCTCGTTATCGACGCCCTTCTCATTAGCGAGGGCATCCGCGACCATCAGGATCTCTTTACTCATGCATCAGTCTCCAAGCTCACCGGCGTTACGGTTCCAGCTCCACGAACGCCTTGTAGACGCGCTCCAACGGCACGCGGACAGCGCCGTCGGGCTCCTCGACGACCACGGCCTCGCCCTCGAGACCCAACAACCGGCCACGGAATTTGCGGCGCCCGTCGAGCGTACCGTCCAGCCTGACCCGGATCTGCTCGCCGATGAAGCGATCGTAGTCCGAGGTCTTAAAGATCGGGCGATCAAGGCCCGGCGACGAGACCTCGAGGTTGTACTCACCGCTCAGCGGCTCCTCGACATCCAGCACGCCGCTGACCTGATGACTGACCTGGGCGCAGTCATCGACACCAATACCCGAGGCGTGGTCGATGTAGATCCGCAGGAGGCCGCGCTTGCGATTCGGATGATATTCCAGGCCGACCAGCTCATAGCCCAAGCCGGCGACCACGGGTTCCAGCAGCTGGGTAAGCGTATCGACCGACGCCATGTGTATCCGGTTCCGAAACAAAAAATGGGCCCGAGGCCCATTATTGCGCCGCCGGGCTGCGCACGGCAGCCCGACCGCCTTAGCAAAAAAAAGGCCGCGAGGGCCTTTTTTTTAAGTGCCTGGTAGCGGGGGCAGGATTCGAACCTGCGACCTTCGGGTTATGAGCCCGACGAGCTACCTGGCTGCTCCACCCCGCAATTGCAGCGGAAAGTATAGCGGCGACGCCGGCATGTTGCAACACCGCACGCCGAATCAGCAGCAATTCTAAATATGTGATCCCCAGGGCGGCGCATGCTCGCGTTACCCCCTGCCGAGGGACGCCATACACCTTCTCTGGAGGCTCGACGGCGGCCTTGCCTGGCCGCAGACGCCCTTGGCAGGGGCTAACGCGAGCGCCTCGACGGCCAAAACGAGAATTGCTGCCAAATCAGTAGCCAGAGGGTCTACGGGCTCTGGTCAACGTGGCCGCCGACGGTGACGGCGCAGATGATGGCGGAGGTCGTGATGGTAGATAAAGCCGGGCACAGCGAAGACGGCGAACAGACAGAGGGTGACCACGTAGAACGGCCAGCCCTGATCATGGATCGTGCCCTGGACGCGGCGCTCCAGGCCCAGAGCCAGGAGACCGACGATCCCGTACAGCAACAGCCACTCCAGAAGCCGAACCCATTCGACCTTGCCGGTGGCCGGCACCGGACCGACCAGAGCCGCGCGCTCCGAGAGCCATGGCAGATTGGCCGCAATGACGGCGGCCAGCACGAGGACCGTGATGGCCGTACCCTGTTCCATGGGGCTCAGGCCAGCCCGAAGGCGGCGCGGCACGCAGCCACCAGCGTATCCGGGAAGATGCCGGCCGCTAGCACGACCGCACCGTTCACGGCCAACAGGACCCGCATCGAGGCGGTCGCCTGCAGGGCCGGTGTCTGCTCGTCCGGACTGTCGAAGCACACGGCCTTGAGGATTCGGAGATAATAGAAGGCGCCGACCACGGCGGCGAAGACCGCAACCACGGCCAGCCACACTAGACCGGCGTTGATCGCGGCCTGCAGGACGAGCCACTTGGCATAGAAGCCAACCGTCGGCGGGATCCCCGTGAGCGAGAACATGACGATGATCATGACCACGGCGAAACCGCCGTGGCGCTGCATCAGCCCGCGCATGTCATCGATCGACTCGGCCTCGAAGCCGCGCCGCGATAGCAGCATCACCACGCCGAAGGCGGCAGCCGTCGTAATGGCGTACGTAATGGCGTAGAAGGTTACCGCCGCATAGCCCTCGGGCGAGCCGGCCGCGAAGCCGACGAACAGAAAACCGATGTGCGAGATGGCGGAATAGCCGAGCAGACGCTTGATGTTCGTCTGCACCAGGGCCATGAGGTTGCCCACGACCAGCGAAGCGACCGCAAGGATGATCGCCATGTCCTGCCAGTGCGAGAACAGGTTGCCGAGTCCGCCCTCCATGAGGCGAATGAACAGCGCGATCGCGGCCACCTTGGGGGCGGTGGCAACGAACAGCGCCGATGGCGTGGACGCGCCCTGATAGACATCAGGTATCCACATGTGGAACGGAACGGCGCCGAACTTAAACGCCACGCCGACGAACACGAAGACCAGCCCGAAGGCCATCAGCACGCCACCCTGGTCGGGCGCGGCCGCGGCCGCGGCGATCTCGGCCAGGTCTAGGCTGCCGGAGGCGCCGTAGATCATGGACATGCCGTAGAGCATCATGCCCGACGACAGGGCGCCCAGAACGAAATACTTCATGGCCGCCTCGGAACCGCGCCAGCTGTCGCGATCGTAGGCCACGAGCGTGTACAGACTGAGCGAAAGCAGCTCCAGGCCGAGGTAGAGGCTGAGCATGTTATGCGCTGAGGCCATGACGAACATCCCCAGCACAGCGAACAGGCCGATGAGGAAGAACTCGCTCTGTAACAGGTCGAACTGGCGCAGGTAATCGCGAGCGTAGCCAAAGACGACAAAGGCCAGGCCCGCAACCGAGGCCTTGAGCAAGCCCGACAGGCTGTCCGCGATATAGGTACCACTGAAGGTCACCTCGTCCATGCCCCAGTGCGCGTCCAACGCCAACCAGCCCGCACCCACCAGCGTCAGCTGACTGAGATAGAACGCTGGTGCGTGCTCGCGCCCGGGGAAGAAGAGGTCAACCACCAGCACCACGCAGGCCATGCTGAGCAGCCAGATCTCTGGCACGGCTAGGGAGAAAGCGGGCATCTCGGTCATACGGTTCCTCGAATTCGGTTAGGCGGGTCCCGGCTAGGCCGTGGCCGACTCGAAAAGTTGTTCCAACGACGGCGCCATGACATCAATCAGCGGGCCCGGCCAGACACCGAGACCGATTACCGCCACGGCGAGGGCCCCTAGTACCAGGCGCTCGCGGCCGTTGACATCCGCCAGCGCCGCGACCTCCTCGTTAGCGACCTCGCCGTAGACGACACGCTTGATCATCCACAGCGTGTAGGCGGCGCCCAAAATGAGCGTCAGCCCGGCGATCGCCGCGTACCAGAAGCCGGCCTGGAACGAGCCCAGGATGACCATGAATTCGCCGACGAAGCCCGAGGTTCCGGGCAGTCCGGCATTGGCCATGGCGAACAGCACGAAAAAGCCCGCGAACACCGGCATGCGGTGGGCCACGCCGCCGTAGGCGTCGATACGCCGGCTGTGTAAGCGGTCATAGAGGACACCAACGCACAGGAACAACGCCGCGGAAACAAAGCCATGGGAGATCATCTGCACCGCCCCGCCCGTGAGGGCCAGCATGGCCCCCGCCTCCGGCTCCGCCTGAGAGGCGACGACGCGGAAGATGATGAAATAACCCAACGTGACGAAGCCCATATGGGCGATGGACGAGTAGGCGATGAGCTTCTTCATGTCGTCCTGAACCATCGCCACAAGGCCAACGTAGACGATAGCCACGAGCGAGAGCCCGATCAGGAGCCAGTCCAGCTGCGCGCTTGCCTCAGGCACGATCGGCAGGCTGAAGCGCAGGAAACCGTAGCCGCCGATCTTGAGCATGAGCGCGGCCAGAATGACTGAGCCCCCCGTCGGCGCCTCGACGTGCGCGTCGGGCAGCCAGGTGTGGACCGGCCACATCGGCACCTTAACCGCGAACGCGATCAGGAACGCCAGGAAAACCAGGACCTGGCTGGCGAGCGGCAGCTCAAGGTCGTGGAGGTCGGTAATGACGAACGAGCCGGCCTGGTAGCCGAGATAGATCAGGGCCACCAGCATCATCACGGAGCCGAGGAAGGTGTAGATGAAGAACTTAATCGTGGCATAGACCCGCGCCGGCCCACCCCAGATCCCTATGATTAGGAACATCGGGATGAGCGTGGCCTCGAAGAACATATAGAACAGGATGGCGTCGAGGGCGGCGAAGACGCCCAGCATGACGCCCTCCATGATGAGGAACGCGGCGTAATAGGCAGCCGGCTTGTACCGGATAACGTCCCAGCCGGCGATGACCACGAGCACTGTGGTAAAGGTGGTTAGGATCATCAGCGGCATCGAGATGCCGTCGACCCCGAGGTGATAATCGATGTCGAACGACTCGATCCAGGGCACGCGCTCGACGAACTGCATCGCCGCCGTGCCGCCTTCGAAGCCCGTCCAGAGGAAGAGGCTCAGTAGGAAGACGGCCACGCTCACGCCGAGCGCCGCCCAGCGGGCCCAATCCGCCGAGCGCATTAGCAGCAGGGCTGCGCCACCGATAATCGGCAGCCATATCAGCAGGCTCAGCAGGGGTGTCTGTTCGACCATGCGTTGCGTTCCTTACCCGTGTTTGTGCCGTTACCGGATGCGCGCTGCCTCAGGCCTGCCACCAGCCTTGCCAACCGCCAACGAACAACGTCAGCAACACCAGCAGGCCGAGGATCATGGCAAAGGCATAGTGGAAGAGGTAGCCCGACTGGACACCGCGGATACCGGCGGCGATTCGGCCAACGGTGCGTGCGGTACCGTTGACCAAGATGCCGTCGATCAACCAGCCGTCGGCACCGCGCCACAGGGCGCGACCGACACCTCGGCCGCCGGCGGCGAAGCCACCCGTGTACATCTCATCGAAGCCGTACTTGTACTCCAGGACCAGTCGCGGCCAGCTCAGGCGCTCGCGCACGAGCACGAGCCATTCGGGGCGGCGGATATACAGCAGCCAGGCAACGAATACGCCCGCGGCAGCCAGGTAGAAGGCCGGGTTGCCCCAGTTATAGAAGGCATGGACCGCGAAGCTCACCGGCCCGTGGTAGTGCTCGGCGATGTGGTGGAGCGGCTGGAACTGTTCGCCCACCGTCAGCGAGCCGGCGAACCAGTCGCCCATGACCATCGGCCCGACAGTGACCAGGCCGATCAGCGCGGAAGGGATGGCCAACAGAACCAACGGCACCGTCACGACCCAGCCCGGCTCGTGGAGGTGCTCACGCGTGTGCGCATCCATGCGCTCTTGGCCGTGGAAGACCAGGAAAAACAGCCGGAAGCTGTAGGCGGCGGTAACGAATACGCCCGCGAGCACACAGAACCAGGCGAAACCCGCCCCGGGGCGGCCGTGTTCGGCGGCGAGGCCGACGGCCTCGATGATGACGTCCTTGGAGTAGAAGCCGGCGAAGAACGGCGTGCCGATTAGCGCCAGCGAGCCGATGAGCATGGTCCAGTAGGTGACCGGCAAATAGCGTCGCAACCCGCCCATCTCGCGCATGTCCTGGCGGTGATGGAGGGCGATGATGACCGAACCCGCACCGAGGAACAGCAGCGCCTTAAAGAACGCGTGGGTCATGAGGTGATAGACGCCGGCCGCGTGCGCAGACGCCCCCAGCGCAACAAACATATAACCGAGTTGGGATAGCGTTGAGTAGGCGATGACCCGCTTGATGTCATTCTGTACCAGCCCCACCAGGCCCATGAACAGCGCCGTTATACCGCCGATCACCAGGATCAGCGACTGCGCCGGCGTTGAGAGCTCATAGAGCGGCGACATACGCGCGACCAGGAAGATACCGGCCGTGACCATGGTGGCCGCGTGGATGAGCGCCGAGATGGGGGTCGGGCCCTCCATGGAGTCCGGCAGCCAGACGTGGAGCGGCACCTGCGCCGACTTGCCCATGGCACCGACGAATAGCAGAACGGCCGCAAGCGTGGCGGCCGTCATCTCGGTCCCGAACAGGGTTAGCGTCGCCTCGCCCCCGCCTGCCTCGATGCTCTCGAACACGGCCGCGTAATCGAGGCTACCGAAGTAGGCCAACACCGTGCCGATGCCTAGCAGGAAACCCAGGTCACCGACGCGATTAACCAGGAAGGCCTTGAGGTTGGCGAAGATGGCGGTGGGCCGATTGAGCCAGAAGCCGATGAGCAGGTAGGAGACCAGGCCCACAGCCTCCCAGCCGAAGAACAGCTGGAGGAAGTTATTCGCCATCACGAGCATGAGCATGGCGAAGGTGAACAGATTGATGTAGGCAAAGAAGCGCTGATAGGCATTCTTGCCAGCGCCGCTACCCTCGGGCCAGTTGTGATGATCGTCCGCCATGTAACCAATGGTGTAGATGTGAACCATCAGGGAGACGAAGGTTACGACGGCCATCATCATGGCGCTCAGCCGATCGACCAGGAAGCCGATCTCGAGATCGACGCCCGCGATACTGAGCCACTGGTAGAGGGTTTTGTTGTAGGGCGCGGGATCACCGAGGCCGTGCACCCAGAGGACGACGAACGACAGTACGGTCGCGATGGCGACCGCGCCAATGGCGACGCGATGGGCCAGACGCCAGCCGAGGCGGCCGCCGAACAGGCCCGTGGCGATGGCTCCGAGCAGCGGCGCGAGCGGGATCAGCAGATACACGATATCCATGGCGATCAGCCCTTCATGCTGTTGAGGTCGCCGACATTAATCGTGCCGCGATTGCGGAACAGGACGACCAGGATGGCCAGACCGATGGCCGACTCGGCCGCTGCGACCGTTAGGATGAAGAACACGAAGATCTGGCCATCCAGGTTGTTGACGGCCTGCGAGAAGGCGATGAAGTTAAAGTTCACCGCCAGGAGCATGAGCTCGATGGACATGAGCAGAACGAGGATGTTCTTGCGATTCAAAAAGATCCCCGCGACCCCGATACCGAACAGTATCGCGGCCAGCACCAGGTAATGCCAGAGTTCAATCATTGCTTGTCCCGCGCCGGATTGCTGGAGTCTGTGCTTATTGGTTGTCGTGCTTACCGCGCGGATCGCGCACCAGACGCAGCCGGTCGGCCTTGTGTACTGCCACCTGCTCGGCGACCTCTTGGTGCTTGGTCCCCCCGCGGCGACGCAGCGTCAGCATGATAGCGGCGATAATCGCCACTAGCAGCACCACGGCCGCCACCTCGAACTGAAAGACGTACTTGGTGTAGATCACGTTCCCGAGCAGGCGCACGTTATTACTGTCGCCCCCCTCGACGACGGTCGAGGCGATGGCTCCCTCGGCGAACTCGGCCGAGGAGCTGCCGACCACCAACGCCATCTCGGCGACCATAACCGCGCCGACGCCAAGGCCCACCGGTAGATAGCGCGCGAAACCTTCCCGCATCGGTGCGAGATTGATATCGAGCATCATCACCACGAACAGGAACAGGACCATTACCGCACCGACGTAGACGAGGACGAGGGCAATACCGAGGAATTCCGCCTCGGCGAGCAACCACAGCGCGGAACTGGTGAAGAAGCACAGCACCAAGAACAGGGCCGAGTAGACGGGATTACGCGAGGTAATCACCACGGTGGCCGCAACCAGCAGCACCGCGGCAAAGATGTAGAAGATTGTCAGCTGAATCAACTCGCCTGCATCCTTATCGGTTCGTCGCGCTAGCGATACGGGGCGTCCATGGCACGGTCGCGTGCTAGTTGCGGCTCATAGAGATCGCCGATGGCCAGCAACTGCTCCTTATTGATGATCTGCTCGCCGCGGTTTTCGAAATGGTACTCATAGATCCGCGTCTCGACGATGGAATCCACGGGGCACGACTCCTCACAGAAGCCGCAGTAGATGCACTTAAACAGATCGATGTCGTAGCGCGTTGTCCGCCGCGTGCCGTCCTCGCGCTCCTCGGACTCGATGGTAATCGCCAACGCCGGGCAGACCGCCTCGCAGAGCTTACAGGCGATGCAGCGCTCCTCGCCATTGGGATAGCGCCGAAGCGCGTGCAGCCCGCGGAAGCGTGGCGACTGCGGCGCCTTCTCCTCGGGGTACTCGATGGTGAAGCGGCCGCTGAACAGATGCCGGCCGGTAAGCTTCATGCCCTTGAGCAGCTCGACGAGTAGGAAGCTGTTAAAGAATTCGCGCAGCGCTTGCATCACATCACCTCGCTTAGAACCAGGGCCCGAAGCCCGTGATCACGAACACGGACTCCACGATCAGCCACACCACGGTCACGGGAATCAATACCTTCCAGCCCAGCCGCATAATCTGATCGTAGCGATAGCGCGGGAAAGTGCCGCGGAACCAGATGTAGCAGAACAGGAAGAACGACGTCTTGAGGCCGAACCAGATGACACCTGGAACCCACGCCAAGGCAGGCCCGATTAGGGGAAGTCCGTGGACCGGCGAGTACCAGCCACCAAGGAACATGATCGCCGCTAGCCCCGAGATTAGCACCATGTTCGCATACTCGGCGAGGAAGAAGATCGCGAAGGCGATCCCTGAGTACTCCACGTGGAAGCCCGCCACGATCTCGGACTCGCCCTCGGCGACATCGAACGGCAACCGGTTCGTCTCAGCAACACCGGAGATCCAGTAGACCAGAAACAACGGCAGCAGCGGCAGCCAGAACCAGTTCCAGATCGGTCCCGCCTGGGCCTCGACGATGGCACTAATATTCAGACTACCGGCCGCCATGAGCACGCCCACCAGAGCGAAGCCCATGGCGATCTCGTAGGAGACGACCTGCGCGCCGGCCCGCATGGCCCCGAGCAGTGCATACTTGGAGTTCGACGCCCAGCCCGCTACGATAACGCCATAGACGCCAAGCGAGGCCATTGCCAGGACGTAGAGTAGCCCCGCGTTGACGTCAGCGATGACCCAACCCTCGGCCACCGGCAGCACGGCCCAGGCCGCGAGCGCGGGCATGATAGAGAGCAGCGGCGCGACGATAAACAGGCCCTTACTGGCGCTGGACGGCAGCACGGCCTCCTTCATGATGAGCTTTAACACGTCGGCGATGGGCTGGAGCCAGCCGTTGAGTCCGACGCGGTTGGGGCCCTGGCGGAGCTGCATCTTGCCGATGATCTTGCGCTCAGCGACCGTCATCAACGCTACCGTCAGCAGCACCGGGATGATCAGTGCCGTGATCTGGATCATGATCAGGCTCAGTTCCCAGAGTTGTGCCATGCTCGTATCGCCTCGCCTTAGTCGTTAACGCTGCTTAGGTGCGCTGGATGTTGATCGGTCCGTGGACCGGGCCGAGCCCGGCCGTACCCTCAAGACCCGCCGGCAGCCAGACGGTGCTATCGGCCAACGCATCATCCACGCTGGCCTGCAGCCGCACCGACGGTCCGCCCTGATCCAGGCTGATCCAGTCGCCGTCATTAACGCCGAGCTGCTGCGCCGTCGCCGGGCTCAGTGTGGGCCTAGCCGCGCCCGCGTGGGGCGTTCGCTGGAGCGCCTCACCGCGCCGCACCAGCGGATCGGTGCCATAGATGGCGGTATTGCCAGCGCGCACCAGGCTGCCATGGCCGAGCCATGGCTCGGCTGGCCGGCCCTGCCAACCACCGTTGCTCGGATTACCCTGGCGCTCCCAGAGGCCCTGCAGCTCGGCGTGGATCTCGTCGGGCGCGTTGTACTCAAACCGATCGAGGGAGAGCAGATTCCCGAGAACGCGGAAGACGCGCCAGGCAGGTCGCGCCTCGCCAATGGGGCGACCTACGCCGGCGAAGGTCTGCCAGCGCCCCTCCGCATTCACAAAGGTGCCTGCCGTCTCGCCGAACGCGCCGATGGGTAGAATAACATCCGCGTACTCGCGCATGGCCTCAGTCACGTAGGGCGAGAAAACAACGACCGTCTCAGCGGCTTCCAAGGCGCGCCGCGCCGCCGCACCATCGAAGCAGT
Organism: uncultured Ectothiorhodospiraceae bacterium; assembly: GCA_913055565.1. GTDB lineage: Bacteria > Pseudomonadota > Gammaproteobacteria > Nitrococcales > Nitrococcaceae > CAJXKP01. The sequence goes on along the minus strand of CAJXKP010000031.1, from coordinate 8,185 downwards.
CGTGCTCGGGCTCAAGATTCACCACCACGTAACACCGCCGCGGATCGGCGATCGTCTCGGCCACGCTCATGCCCCGGGCCGGCGAACCGTCCGCACCGCGATACGGTACGGCGCCGGCGATCCAACCACCGAAAGCGTTGGCGCCCGTGCCGAGCTGCCCGTGGTGGGCGCCCGCTAGCTCCGCGATTAGCGCTGTCAACGCGCGCAGATCGGCGCCGCCCTGGTGAAGCTCGACGGCATCGCCGCTCATGACCAACGCGCTGCCGGCATCGACCAAGCGCTGAGCCACTCGCTTATGATTATCGCCGGGCTCAGCGCCCCCGGTATAGGCATGGAGGCCCTCAACGACGCCCCGACCCACGTAGGCGGCCATGGCCGCCGCGATGAGGGCGAGCTCACGGGCCAACTGATCGGGATGCGCCACGAGCTCTTCACTCAGTTCGTAATTCCAGTCATGGCGCCGCGTATCCAGCGCCATGATATGGGCGCCATTGAGTCCGGCCTTACGCAGGCGATGGTTGAGCAGCGGTTGATCGTGGCGTGTATGGCTGCCGACCAGCAGCGCGGCATCGACATCCTCCGTAGCCGCGATGGGCATGCCTAGGCCCGGCGATGGGCTATCGCCGTCGCGCGTATCAGCCTGACGCAGCCGCACGTCCACGTTATCGCTGCCCAGCCCGCGCATCAGACGGTTAAGCAGGTACTGTTCCTCAAGGGTCGCGCTCGGCGACACCCAGGCAGCGATTTGGCTCGGATCCTGGGCCGCGACCTCTTTGAGCCGCCCCGCCACGGATTCCAGTGCCTCCTGCCAGTCCATGGCCTGCCACTTATCCCCATCGCGCGCGATGGGCTCTTGCAGCCGGTCCTCGGCGTAGATGCCTTGGTAGCTGTAGCGGTCGCGATCGGCGATCCACGTCTCGTTGACCGCCTCGTTGTTGCGCGGCACGACGCGCTTAACAGTGCCGCGGACCTGATGGAGGCTGATATTGGACCCGATGGCGTCATGCGGGCCGACCGTGGGGTGGCTGAGCATCTCCCACGCCCGCGCCGTGTAGCGGTAGGGCTTATTGGTCAACGCCCCGACGGGACAGAGATCGATGACGTTGCCCGAGAGCTCGGAGTGGATGCCGCGGCCGACGAAGGTGCCGATCTCGGTGTGCTCACCGCGATGTAGGGCACCCAGCTCCGAGGTACCAGCGATCTCGTCGAGGAAGCGGACGCAGCGCGTGCAGTGGATGCAGCGCGTCATCTCGGTCTCGACAAGCGGCCCCAGGTCCTCGTCGTCAACGACTCGCTTGCGCTCGGTAAAGCGCGAGATACCCCGGCCGTAGCCCAGCGCCAGATCCTGGAGCTCACACTCGCCGCCCTGGTCGCAGATCGGGCAGTCCAGCGGGTGGTTGATGAGCAGGAACTCCATGACGTTGCGCTGAGCGCTTACCGCGCGTTCGGATTCGGTGCGCACAACCATGCCGTCACCGATCGCGGTGATGCAGGCCGGCATCGGCTTAGGCGCCGCCTTGCCGTTCATCTCGATGTCGACCAGGCACATCCGGCAGTTGGCCGGTGCCGTCAGCTTTGGGTGGTAGCAGAAGCGCGGGATATCGACCCCGTTGGCGTCCGCGACCTCGATGATGGTCGCCCCCTTGGAGGCCTGGTACTCGGCCCCGTCGATGGTGATGGTGACCTGATCGTCCGGCTGCTCGGGATTTGCGCTCATGCTGCTGCCTCCACCATGGAGCGCCCGTGCTCCACGTAGTGCTCGAACTCGTGACGCCAGTGCCTGAGGATCCCCTGAACCGGCCAGGCGGAGGCCTCGCCAAAGGCGCAGATCGTGTGGCCGGCGATCTGCCCGGCCGCTGCCTCGAGCAGCTCGATGTCGTCGTAGCTGCCCTTGCCTTGGTAGATGCGCTTGATGACCCGGTGCATCCAGCCGGTTCCCTCCCGACACGGCGTGCACTGACCGCACGATTCCGCGTAGTAGAAGCGGGAGATGCGCAGGCAGACCTCGACCATATCGGTGGTATCGTCCATGACCACGAGCCCACCCGAGCCGAGGCCCGACTTGGCCTTGGCGAGGCTGTCGAAGTCCATGTCGAGCTCCATCATCTCCTCGCCCGGCAACGCCGGCATCGAGGTACCACCCGGAATGACGGCCTTGAGCTTACGCCCGTCACGGACGCCGCCGGCCATTCCCAACAGCTCCTTGAACGGCATGCCTAGGGGGATCTCGAAGACACCCGGGCTATTAACATGCCCCGAGACGCAGAACAGCTTGGTCCCGCCGTTGTTGGGCCTGCCCTGCTCCAGGAACCAGTCCGCGCCGCGGCGCATGACGGTCGGCACGGAGGCGATGGTCTCGGTGTTATTGACGGTCGCGGGCCGGCCGTAGATGCCGTACTGTGCCGGAAACGGCGGCTTGTTACGCGGCAGGCCGCGCTTGCCCTCAATGGATTCCAGCAGACCGGTCTCCTCGCCGCAGATGTAGGCGCCGGCGCCGATGAGGTTGTGCATCTCGAAATCAACGCCGGACCCCAGGATATTCTCCCCTAGGAAGCCGGCCTCTCGCGCCTCGCGCACGGCCTCCTCGATGCGCTCGAAGGGCTCCTTCATGAACTCGCCGCGCAGGTAGTTATAACCCACCGTGGCGCCCATGGCGTAGCCGGAGATGATCATCCCCTCCACCAGGGCATGCGGGTTGAACCGCAGCAGGTGGCGATCCTTACAGGTACCGGGCTCGGACTCATCGGAGTTGCAGATGAGATACTTCTGGCCCGGTGCGTCGCGCGGCATGAAGCCCCATTTCATGCCGGTCGAGAAGCCGGCGCCGCCGCGGCCGCGAAGGGTCGCCTTCTTGATCTCGTCGATGATCTCGCCCCGATCCATGGGGCCGTCTAGGACGCGTTTGAGGGCCTCGTAGCCCCCCTCGCGGTAGTAGTTATCCAGGGTCCACGGCTGGTCGTACTTCAGCGTCGCGTAGCAGACGTCGTTAACCATGGCTACTCCAGGCTATCCAGGATCGCGGTCGCCTTCTCCGGCGTGAGATCCGTGTAGTAGTGCTCATCCACGAGCATCATGGGCGCGCCCGTACAGGCGGCGAGGCACTCATCCTCGGGCACCAGCGTGATCCGGCCATCCGCCGTGGTCTCCCCGAGGCCGATTCCCAGGTGCTGCTCGATATGCCGGACCAGCTCGTCGGAGCCACAGAGCATGCAGCTGATGTTCTGACAGATGTTGACCTTATGCCGCCCGACCGGATGCAAGTGGAACATCGAATAGAAGGTAGCGACCTCATAGACCCGAACCGGGGTCAGTTCGAGGTAATCCGCCACGGCATCCAGCATCTGCTGCGACAGCCAGCCGCCGTTGCCCTCCTGAGCAATGTGCAAGGCCTGGATAACGGCGGACTGCCGGCCCTGATCGTGATCCGGGAACCGGGCTCGCCAGCTGTCGATGGCCTCACGCTGGTGGTCGCTCAAGTAGGTATAAGCAAGTCGTTGCGACGTCACCGGTCGATCTCCCCGAAGACGATATCCATCGTGCCCATTACCGTGACCACGTCCGCGAGCATATGCCCCGACACCATCTCGTCCATGGCGGCCAAATGGGTATAACCCGGGGGACGCAGCTTGAGCCGATAGGGCTTGTTAGCACCGTCGGAGACGATGTAGGCGCCGAACTCGCCCTTGGGCGCCTCAACCGCCGCATAGGCCTCGCCCTCCGGCGGGCAGTAGCCTTCCGTGAACAGCTTAAAGTGATGGATCAAGGACTCCATGTCGTCCTTCATCTCCTCACGCGACGGTGGCACGATCTTGTGGTCGTCGATCGTCACCGGCCCGTCGTTGTGGCGGAGCCAATCGACGCACTGCTTGATGATGCGCACGGACTGGCGCATCTCCTCGATGCGTACGAGGTAGCGGTCATAACAGTCGCCATTACGCCCCACGGGCACATCGAAGTCCATGCGGTCGTAGACCTCGTAGGGCTGCATCTTGCGCAGATCCCATTCGACACCGGAACCGCGCAGCATCGGCCCCGCGAAGCCCATCTGGATGGCACGCTCCGGCGATACCACCGCAACGTCCACGAGGCGTTGCTTCCAGATACGATTATCGGTTAACAGGGCCTCAAACTCGTCGATACTCTGCGGGAAACGCTCGCAGAAGGCGTCGATGAAATCCAACAGCGAGCCCTGCCGATCCGAGTTAAGCCGGTCCAAGTCCTTCTGCGAGCGGGCGTGAGAGGCCTGATACTGAGGCATGCGCGCGGGCAGATCGCGATACACGCCGCCGGGGCGGTAATAGGTCGCGTGCATGCGGGCGCCACTGACCGCCTCGTAGCAGTCCATGAGGTTCTCGCGCTCCTTGAAGGCGTAGAGAAAGACCGTCATGGCGCCGACGTCCAGGCCGTGCGCGCCGAGCCACATGAGGTGGTTGAGTATGCGCGTGATCTCGTCGAACATCACCCGGATGTACTGCGCCCGAATGGGCGGCGTCACCCCAAGCAGCTTCTCGATAGCCAGTACATAGGCGTGCTCATTGCACATCATGGACACGTAGTCGAGGCGGTCCATGTAGCCGATGCTTTGGTTGTACGGCTTGCTTTCGGCGAGCTTCTCGGTGGCGCGGTGGAGCAAGCCGATATGCGGATCGGCGCGCCGGACCGTCTCGCCGTCCATCTCCAGAACCAGGCGCAAGACGCCGTGGGCCGCTGGATGCTGAGGCCCAAAGTTGATGGTGTAGCTGCTAATCTCCGCCATCTCAGGCCTCCTGGGCGCTTTCTGGATCCACGTAACGGTTATCCTTGCGAATCACCCGCGGCACGAGCACGCGCGGCTCCAGGGTGACCGGCTCGTAGACCACACGCCCGCGCTCCTCGTCGTAGCGAACCTCGACGTTGCCGATCAGCGGGAAATCCTTCCTAAACGGATGCCCAACGAAGCCATAATCCGTGAGGATGCGCCGCAGGTCCGGGTGCCCGTCGAAGATGAGCCCGAACAGATCAAAGGCCTCGCGCTCGAACCAGTTCGCGGCTTCCCAAATGGCGACCACGGAATCGAGCACCGGGAAGTCATCATCCGCGGCGAAGCAGCGCACCCGTAGGCGGTGGTTCAGCGTCAACGACTGGAGATGGTAGACGGCAGCGAAGCGGCGGCCGGTGTTCGATTGGATCTCCTGCACGCCATAGATCCCGGTCAGGCCAAGGCGGGGCGTGCTAAAGCCATCCACGCCCCGGCTATAGCCAGAGGCCGTGGCATCGTCGGTAATCCACTCATCGTCGCCGTAGGCGGCGTAGTCTACGCCCGCGATATCCATGAGCTGATTGAAGGCCAGCCCCTCGGCATCCCGAAGATCGCGCATGGCCGCGAAGAGGTCATCGGGGTGGACCTCCAGGGTCACCTCATTGAGCGCAACGCTCAGACCTGCGACGCGGTCACCTAGGCGGCCACGCACGCGCTGGCAGAGCTGGTCTGTCGACGCCGGCATCCTACCCCCCTTACCGCGCGATGGTGTTGGTGCGGTGGATCTTGTTCTGGAGCTGGACCACGCCGTAGAGCAGCGCCTCCGCCGTCGGCGGGCAACCCGGCACATAGATGTCGACCGGCACGATGCGGTCGCAGCCGCGTGTGACGGAGTAAGAGTAGGTGTAGTAGCCACCCCCATTGGCGCACGACCCCATGGAGATCACCCATTTGGGATCGGCCATCTGATCATAGACCTTACGCAGCGCTGGCGCCATCTTATTGACCAATGTGCCGGCCACGATCATGACGTCGGACTGGCGCGGCGATGGCCGAAAGATCATGCCGAATCGATCCATGTCGTAGCGCGCCGCACCGGCGTGCATCATCTCGATAGCGCAGCAGGCGAGACCGAAGGTCATGGGCCACAGCGACCCGGTGCGCGCCCAATTGATGAGCTTATCCGCCGTCGTCGTGGTGAAGCCCTTATCCAGGACGCCCTCTACTCCCATTCCAAGGCCCCCTTCTTCCACTCGTAGAGAAACCCGACCAAGAGAAGCCCAACAAAGACCGCCATGGAGCCGAACCCGAACAGACCGATCTGTTCCAGCACGATAGCCCAGGGGAATAGAAAGGCGATCTCCAGGTCAAAGATGATGAACAGGATGGCCACGAGGTAATAGCGCACGTCGAACTGCATGCGTGAGTCCTCAAAGGCCTCGAAGCCACACTCATATGGAGACAACTTCTCGTCGTCCGGGTTCCTCGGCGCTAGGATGAAGCCAAGCGCCATTAGCAGCACGCCCAGCCCAAGAGCCATGACGATAAAAACCAGGACCGGCAGGTAACTCTCAACCATGCGCCACTCGCCGTCGGTAGGTAAATCGAGGTCGGAAGGCATCTCGGTGTGCCTCCCGGATGCTCGGTTTAGTCTAGGGTTGACGGTTCGACGGTGTCAAACGAGAGGCAACCCAAAATCCCGAGGAGTCAGGAGGTTAAATAAGAAGCGATTCGATCGCTAAGGCAGGAGTAACTGGTGCGGATGGCCGGACTCGAACCGGCACGGCTTGCGCCACTGCCTCCTCAAGACAGCGTGTCTACCTTTTCCACCACATCCGCAAAATCGTTCATATCCGTGCGTAGAGTACCAACGGCGGCGATGTCTGGCAACGCCGCTCAGGAACCAGCAGGAGCGGGTTCGACACCGCCATCGGCCCCTTGGGCGTCATCGCCATTGCCGGCGGGGGCCGGCGACATCGAGTCATCGCTCGCGTCAGTGCCGCTGGACGAGCCGTTATCGTTGTCCGACGTCTCCGCTGGCGCAGGCGCCGAGGAACTCGTGCTATCGCTGCCTTCGCTAGCACCATCATCGGCCGTGACCCGCTGCCCCGCTCCGGTCACAACACTCTCACCACTCTGATAGGTGCCCGCGAACATCGCCAGCAAGAGGCTGGAGACGAAGAAGCCAGTGGCGAACAATGCCGTCAGACGCGTCAGGAAAGAGGCCGATCCACCGGAGCCAAAGACCGTTCCGGAGGCGCCACTGCCGAAGGCCGCGCCAGCGTCCGCGCCCTTGCCGTGCTGAATCAGCACCAGGCCGATAATGCCTAGGCAGACGATGACGTGGATGATGAGTAGCAGTTGCGTCGTCATGATGGTTCCGTGATTAGGCGCGGGGTGGCGTTACGAGCGAGTGGCCGCGCCAATGGCGGCAAAACCCTCAGCGTCCAGCGACGCACCGCCGATTAGACCGCCGTCGACGTCCTCGCAGGCCAGCAGCTCGGCGGCGTTCTTAGCCTTCATACTCCCGCCGTAGAGGATACGCAGCTTGTCCGCCGTCGCGGCGTCGCGCTCGCGGACCAGCTCGCGGATGAAGGCATGCATCGCCTGGGCCTGCTCCGGGGTAGCCGTCTCGCCCGTACCAATGGCCCAAACGGGCTCGTAGGCAATTACCGACTGGGCGAGACCGCCCTCGCCTGCGGCCTGGAAGACGGCCTCAAGCTGATGACGCAGGACCGTCTCGGCCTCGCCGGCGTTACGCTGCGATAGCGTCTCGCCAACACAGAGGATAGGCACCAGCCCGTGCCGCTGAGCGGCAACGAAGCGACGGGCTACCAACTGGTCGTCCTCGCCGTAGAGCTCCCGTCGCTCGGAGTGACCAACGATGGCGTAGCGGCACCCGATGTCGGTGAGCATATCACCAGCGACCTCGCCGGTGGCCGCGCCCTGATCCTTATCGCACACGTTTTGGCTACCGATCTGGATCGAGCTGCCCGTGAGCTGCTCCGCCACCGCCGGGGTATGCACGAAAGGCGGGCAGACCGCCCACTCACAGGGCGCATCTGTCGCGACGTGGTCCACCAGTGAGCGGGCTAGCTCGGCCGCGCTCGAGCAGGTGCCATTCATTTTCCAGTTACCGGCGATCAGGGGGGTACGCATGCCAACGCTCCTGATGATTGGATTCCTTGCGAATCGATATCCGACCCTTAAGGGGGCGACACCGCCGCGGGCACGTTCGCCCGACCGGCGCGCAAGGATAACGCCCCGCCGACGCCAGTTCAATTACGCGGCGCCTCACCTACCCGGCGCCCAGCGCAGGCGCCCAAGATACTAGCCGGATCCCCAGAGCGCCTAAATCGCCCAGGGGGCTGGGCTCCTACGTATTGCCGTAGCGGCGTGGCATCAGCGCCCGGTCGGGTAGAACCGCCGGTTGCCCGACGGAACCCC
>CAJXKP010000030.1 GCA_913055565.1 uncultured Ectothiorhodospiraceae bacterium | reverse complement strand
GACGAGCCACTTGGCGTAGTCCGCCACGAGTGGCTCGGTGGGGGTTCCGTCGGGCAACCGGCGGTTCTACCCGACCGATACGGTGGCTTGATGTCATCTGCCGCTTCTACGGCGATGGGGCCGATCCAAGCAGTAGGCGGTCAGCGCTGAGGGGGCGGCGGCAGGCGACAAAGAGCGTGCAACAGCCACCCGCTCTATTGCCGTTTCTGGATACGTTCGCTTTTAGAACTTGCAACTTGTAGCTCGCCCCATGAACCTTCCTTAGCCGTTAGCCCTTAGCCCTTACCCCTCACCCCTTCCAGATCACAATAACGCACGCTCTGCCAGTCGCTGGCGATCATGGCGTTGAGCTCATCGGCGAGGCGTAGCTCGTGATCTGTGGGGTGGATGCCGATGCGTAGGGTTTTGCCGCGCCGACGGGCTTCGGCTGCTTGCCAGCGGTTCCAACCGCGCAGGAACCGGGCGCGTAGGGCCGTGTCCGCCTCGAAGCCGACGAGCGGCAGCCGTGTAACGGTTCCTGTGTCGGGCATCAGCAGGCCGTTGGTTACCTCAATGCGCTTGTAGGGCAGGCGCCTGAGCGCTTGGTAGGCGATGGGTCCCAGCGCCCAGGCGGGCGGGACGTAGGTCGTTGGTGTTGCGAGTCCGTTGTCATCGAACCAATCATGGGCGGCCTGCATGAGCGCTGCGATGGCGTCGCCGTCGAGGGCTAGGTGTTCGGCGGCGCGGCGCGATATCAGCGCCGCGTGCGCCCAGTGGTAGGGGCCGCGCAGGCGCTCGGCGTGGTGATGCCAGCCGTGCGCGGCCAGCTCCAGGCCCTCCATCTGCCAGCGCGCGAGCTGGGCCAGGTCGGCGTGCTCCCAGTGCCGCCCAGGGACCACCAGCAGGGTGATGGCCTCGTGGCCGTTCGAGCGCAACGCCTGGATGTGCTCGCCGACGCGGGTCAGCGTCTCCGGCATGACGTCGTGGATGCTAATCAGCGCCCGCATCAGGGGCGACCGCCGGCGTGGCGGGCGAGGACGTCCAGCCACTGATCAATGGTGGCCTCGTGGAGCGCTAGCGCGCCGCGGCGGCCCTGCTCGCCGCGCGTCTGCCAGTCTGCCTCGGGGACGCCATCCAGTCGTTCCAGGGCGGCCGTCAACGGCTCCCGGGCGCCCATCTTGTAGACGCTGCCCGCGACCTGGGGCCAATCGTGGATGCCGGCATTCGCGGTAACCAGGACAGGGCGCCGGCGTACCATGGCCTCGAGGGCAATGGAGCCAAATGTCTCCACATGGGAGGGCAGGATCACCAGCCCCGCCTCGTCGAGGAGATCGCACAGCGCCTGGCGGCTGAGCCAGCCCCGATGGTCCAGGTTGTCGCGCTCGTGGCTGGCTTGCAGCACGCGCTCGCGCTGGGGGCCGTCGCCTGCTGTGATGAACCGTTGATAGGGGCGCTGGCGCGCGGCGTCGATAATGCCGTCGATGTTCTTCTCGGCGGCCAGGCGACCGGCGAAGACCACGGGCTCGGGTGTCCGGGGCGCCGCTGGCGGGGTGGTGGCTAGAAAGGCCTGCTCGATGGGCGTGCCCATGACATCGACGCGGGCGGCACCGAGCTCGCGGACGCTGTCCACGAGCTCGTCGTTGTTGACCAGCACGGTGGCGCTGTCGCGGCACAGGCGGCGGTTGGCGCGGTCGATTAGGCGCTGGCCGAGCCGCCGGCGCACCGGGCCCCAGTAGAGGCCGGCGAGGGCGGCAAAGTCCGTATGGTAGGCGGTGATAAAGCCCGAATGATGGCGCCGGGCCAGGCGCCGCCCGAGCTGGCCGAAGGGGCCGGGTGTGACGCTGACGACCACATCCGGGTGCAGCTTGTCGATGAGCCGGCGCAGGCGAAACGAGGCGGGTAGGGCGATCTCCTGGGTCGCGTCCCCGGGCAGGGGTAGGGTCGCGGCACTGAACGGGCGCCCCAGCGCGGGTTGGAAGATCTCGCAGGCGTCCACCCTCGGCCCCAGGTGCGCGAGGAGATCGTGGTAGTAGGCACCGGTGCCGTTGCGTTCCGGCAGGGAGTCGGAGAAGAAGGCGACCCGCAACGAGGCGGTATCCCGCTGGGGCTGATGCGTTGCCGCCGTCATGCCCGCCCGTCCACGCAGTGCGGGAGTGCCAGGAGTTGCCGGTAGGGTGGATTCATTCGCTGCTCCAGGGTCTCGCGGTCGAGGGCGAGCGCGTCGATGCGGTGGCGATGGCCGCTCCGCCTGCCGCCGCGCAGCTCGCTGAGCGCCTTGGTTAGGGCCCCGCTTGGGGCGATGGCCAAACGCCCCATGATCTCACGGATGCGCCCGGCTGGGTCGGCGTGGAGTGCCTGGGTATCCACGACAGCGGCGCGATCGAGCGGCCAGGTCGCAACGGTAGCGGCCAGGTGCTCGAGGGTTTTCGCGTACATCGCCAAGAAGAGGCCCTGGAAGGCCGTGCTCTGGGGGCGCGCGCCGAACAGCCGCTGGGCCGCGCCAATGGCGCTGATCTGCGAGCTCAAGGCCGACGCGGGCTGGCGCACGCACACGATGAAGCGCGCCTCCGGGAGAGTCGACTGTAGCCCGGCCAGCCACGAGCCGAAGGCGGCGTTCTTGGAGAGCAAACGCCGCCGGCCACCATCGGCGTAGATGTGGCGCTGCAGGCAGGCGCGGTAGAAGCGCAGCAGCCGCCGCCGGCGGGCGTCGGGCATGCTCGTGTCCAGGTGGCCGAGCTGCTGCAATCCCACGGCGGCGGGGAAGGCCAGCAGCATGACGAAGCAGCCGCCCGCCGGTAACAACAGGAGGTAGTCCTCTTCGGCCGCCTCCAGGCCGATCTCGTGGATGTCATCCAGGCCGCCGGCGAGGCGCCGTGTGACGGCCGCTAGGCTGCGCCCGATGGGACGGCCTACCAGGCGATCTAGGCGGCCGATACCGCGCACCACATAGCGTTGGAGGATGGATGGCGCGAGGATCGCCTCCCAGGTGGTTAGCGTCGTGTATCGATCGCTGTCCGCGGCCAACGTGCGGTGCAGGAAGGTGGTGCCGCTGCGCGGGATGCCCGTAATGATGAGGGGGCGGTCCAGCGTCACGCGCCGGTAGCGGGGGAAGAGGAGCTCGTCGAGGAGCAGGCATAGGCCGTGGCCGAGCTGGACGAGGAGGAAAACGGGCATGCCCGCGGTGAGTATTAGCAGTCGCCGGGGGCCGGCGGGGGCACGCGGGTCGCGCCAGCGTACCAGCGCGCTCGCCCACCAGCCGATATAGCGGGCCAGCCCATCGCTGACGGCTAACAGGCTGTTCATCGGCTGTGGAACACCAGCTTGCGCGAGAGGCCGTAGTTAAAGCCCATGCCGGCCAGCCCGCCTACCCAGACCCCCACCAGAGGCAGCCATAGCCGCACAGTGGCAGTGCCGCTGAGATGATGCCCGAGCGCAACGATGGCGGCGAAGGTGAGGTAATTGAGCAAGCCACCCCCGGCGAAGACGGTGTAGAAGCGGCCCATCTCCTTGGCCAGATGGCGCTGGCGCTGGTGGTGGTGGAAGGTGTAGCGGCGATTGAGGAAGTAGCCCGCCGTCATCGCCGCGCTGTAGGAGGCGATGCGCGCGAGGTAGACGTTGATGCCGAGCGGCAGCTTGAGCAGGTAGAGCAGGCCGATGTCGATAACGGCAATGGCCACGGCCACACCCGTGAAGCGCGTAAAGGTGGCGCGGTTACTGGTCGACCAGAGCCGTTGCGATGCGGGCATGGTGTAGGTTCGTGATCGTGGCTGGTTGCGGTGGTGCTCGCGAACGCGCCCGATGGTACACCCCGCGGCTGAGGCTCGGGTAGCTGGCTGGCGGTTAGGCCGCGGCGGCGTCGTCGCCGGGGGGAAGCCGCCGCAGTCGCGCCGACTGCTGGCCCAGCTGCCACAGCTCCAGGCTGCCGTCATGGTGCTCGATTAACGCCGTGGCGCTCTCCACCCAGTCACCGCAGTTGATGTAGAGAACCCCATCCAGCCAGGTGAGCTCGGGGCGGTGGATATGGCCGCAGATCAAGCCATCGACCGCCTGATGGCGGGCCTCCATAGCGACCGCTTGCTCGAAGTTAGCGATGTAGGTCGCGGCCTTCTTAACCTTCTGCTTGGCGGCGGCCGCCAGCGACCAGTACTCCATGCCGAGGCAGCCGCGGCCCCAGTTGACGAGCCGATTGAGGTTGAGCAGGCCGGCATAGGCGCGGGAGCCCACGAGGCCGAGCAGTCGCGAGCTGATGACGGCGGAATCGAACTGATCGCCGTGCAGGGTAACGAATCGCCGCCCGTCCGCGGTCTCGTGGATGATCCGGTCGTGGATCTCGATGTTGCCTAGGGTCAGGCCGTCGTAGTGGCGAATGACGTCGTCGTGATTCCCCGGGATGTAGACCACGCGCGTGTCGTACTTGGCCATGCCGAGCACGGTTCGCGTTAGGTTGTTATGCGATTGCGGCCAGTGGCGCTTTCGCTTGAGGGCCCAGAAGTCGATGATATCGCCGACGAGGTAGAGCTGCTCACAGCGCATGCCGCGCAGGAACTCGAGCAACGCCTCCGCCTTGGCACCGCCAAAGCCGAGATGGGTATCCGATACCCAGACGGTGCGGACGCTGGTGGCCGGATAGTCCGGCGAGTCGTCGTAATCCATTGTCTCGGTGCCTGAGCTGATGGGCTGCTCCTCGTCCTGTACCGGTCCGTTGGCGGTTGCACCGCAGCGTCTCCCGCGAGTTTAACGGAGACGGGCGGTTTTGCGTGGATTGCTCGGTTCAGCGACCTACCCGGCGGGGGCAGCCGCTTCGGGCAGCCCATCGTGGTTGTTGCGCTGGTGCAGGAGGGTGGCAGCGACGACCCCGGTGGGCATGGCGATGAGGTTGAGCCCCGGGATGAGCGTCATGGCGAGGATGCCCGCGCCCAGGCCGCTGTGCCGCAGCACCCGGCCGCGCAGCCAGCGGCGCTGCTCGGGGAAGCTCAGGCCCCGGTTGCCCAGCGGGTAGTCCATGTACTCCAGCGCGATCATCCAGATGCTCGCGGCTAGCCACAGCGGCGCGCTGACCAGGTTGATTCCGGGGATGGCGGTGATAACCAGCAGCGGCAGCAGCCATAGCGCGAAGTAGGCGAGCTTGCGCAGCTCGTCACCCACGGCGTCGACGATCTCCACGAGCAGGCCGCGCCCGGTGACCGCCTCAGGCATGGCACCGGTGAGCTGCTCCTCGGCGCGCGCCGAGAGCATGCCGTTGAATGGCGCGGCGATGAGGTTGGCGACCACCGTGAAGCCGAAGAAGGCGATCACTGCGCTGGCGAGTAGGTACAGCGGTAGCAACAGCCACAGCATCAGCGTCAGGAAGGTGGCGTAAAGCCAGCCCAGCCAGCCGCTGGTATCGACGGCCGAGGGATCAGGCAACCAGCTCGCCAATAGGCTCTGCAGCCACGTGTAGCCGAGAACGAATAAACCAATGAAGACGACCGCGTTCACGATAATGGGCATCCAGACGAACTTGCGTATCCCCGGGGCTATTAACAGTCGCAATCCCGGTGCGATGGTGCTGATGCCGCGCAGGAACTCGCGCATGATTAGGGCAGCTGGACCGGTGTGGGCGGGATCCAGGCGGGCGCTCGGTGCTCGGCAACGATGGTCGTGTCGATGCCGCCGCGCCTATAGAACGCCGCGCTCAGCCGCATGAAGCGGGGCTGCGTCGCGGCGACCAGATCGCCGAGGATCTGGTTGGTCACCGCTTCGTGGAAGGCGCCGACATCGCGGTAAGACCAGATGTAGAGCTTGAGCGACTTTAGCTCAACGCAGTGCTGGTCGGGTACGTAGGCCAGATCCAGGGTGGCGAAATCCGGTTGCCCGGTCTTGGGGCACAGGCAGGTGAACTCGGGCATCTGCATCCGGATGGTGTAGTCGCGCTCGGGGTTCGGGTTGACGAAGGTCTCGAGCTGTCGGCTTGGCTCGCTGGGCATGGAGGCCTCGTTGATGCGGCTAAGGGCGCCGCAGTATAGCGGTTCCCGTGCCGGCGCCGCCAACGCGGACATGGCTTCCCCAGGGCCCGGGCTAGTAGAATACGCGCCTTCGACGGCTACCCATCCACGGCGCACACGCATGCGGCTCAAGTCCATTAAGCTGCAGGGGTTTAAGTCCTTCGTGGACCCCACGACGGTCCAGCTGCCCGGGGATATGGTCTCCGTGGTCGGGCCCAATGGCTGCGGCAAGTCGAATGTTATCGATGCCGTGCGCTGGGTCATGGGCGAGAGCTCGGCCAAGCATCTGCGCGGCGAGGCGATGTCGGACGTCATCTTCGACGGCTCGTCGACGCGCAAACCGGTCGGCCAGGCCGCCATCGAGCTCGTCTTCGATAACAGCGACGGCAGCATCGGCGGCCCCTACGCTGCCTATAGCGAGATCTCCGTTAAGCGCCAGGTCACCCGCGACGCCCAGTCGAATTACTATCTCAACGGCACGCGCTGCCGTAAGCGCGATATTACCGATGTCTTCCTGGGCACGGGCCTGGGGCCGCGCAGCTACGCCATCATCGAGCAGGGGACCATCTCGCGGCTCATCGAGGCCCGTCCGGAGGATCTGCGGGGCTATCTTGAGGAGGCGGCGGGGATCTCGGTGTACAAGGAGCGCCGGCGAGAGACCGAGCGCCGCATCCGCGACACCCGGGAGAACCTGGAGCGCCTGGAGGATGTGCGGGACGAGGTTGCGCGCCAGCTGGAGAAGCTCCAGCGCCAGGCCGAGTCGGCCGAGCGCTACAAGGCGCTCAAGGCCGAGGAACGCCAACGCCAGGCCGAGCTCCACGTCCTGCGGCTACAAGCCCTGGAGGCCGAGCGCGAGTCGCTGGCGAGCGAGATCAACCAGCGCAGCACCAGCTTGGAGTCGGAGCTCGCCGGGCAGCGCCGGCTGGAGAACGAGGCCGAGACCCTGCGTGCGCAGCATGCCGAGGACAGCGACCGGCTCAACAAGATCCAGGGCAATTACTACGCCCTGGGCTCGGAGATCGCGCGCATCGACCAGCAGATCAGCCACCGCCGGGAGCTGCGCGACAGCCGCCGCCAGGAGACCGAGCGCAACCGCGAGTCCCTGGAAGAGACCGATCAGGCGCTGCGGCGGGATGAGGAACAACTCGGCGAGCTGCGCGAGCGCTTGGCCTCGCTCGAGCCCGAGGTCACGCAGGCGCAGGAGCGCGAGGATGCGGCCCGTGAGCAGCTGGAGCGCGAGACGCAGGCGCTGAGCGAGTGGCGCGGGCAATGGGAACGCTTTAACGAGGCCGCGGCGCAACAGACCCGCAACGCGCAGGTGGAGCGGACGCGCATCGAGCAACTGGAGCGTCGCGCCGATGAGCTCGGGGCGCGGCGTCAGCGGCTGCGCGATGAGGTCGAGGGCCTGGGTATCCAGACCACCCGGGAGGAGCTGGCCGAGCTCAACGACCAGCTCACCGCAATCGACGAGCGCCTGGCGGAGCAGCGCGAGCGCTATGAGTCCCTGGGCGAACGCCTGGAGGCGGAGCGTAGCGCGTTGTGGGCGTGTGACGAGCGGGTGGAGGCGCTGCGCGCCGAGCTCAATCGCCAGGAGGCGCGTTTGACCTCACTACAGACGCTCCAGGAGAGCGCCCTCGATGAGTCCCGCCCGGTCAGCGACTGGTTGGCCGGTCAGGGCCTGGCCGAGGCCCCGCGACTGGTCCATCACCTGGGCGTGGAGGCCGGTTGGGAAACGGCCGTGGAGACGGTCCTGGGCCCGGCTCTGCAGGCCGTCGTCATCGAGAGCTGGCCCGCCGTTAGCGAGGACACCACCGAGGTACTCGGTCAGGGTCAGGTCACCCTGATGCACGGCGACCGCGGGGAGGCGATGCCGCCATCGGGGCTCGGCGCGCGGGTGAGCGCACCGTGGGCCCTGGGGGAGTTGTTCGGCGGCGTGCACACGGCGGATAGCCTGGAGCAAGCGCGTGCCATGGCGGGCGATCTGGGGCCGGGTGAGTCGGTGATCACGCCGGATGGCATCTGGATGGGCGCGCGCTGGATCCAGCTCCAGGGGCACGGCTCGGACGCGGAAGGCAGCGCGGTGGCCCGCGAGCGTGTCATCGCCGAGCTCGAGACGACCCTGGCGCAGACGCGCCAGCAATTGGCCGAGGCCGAGACCGATCACCAGGACCGAGAGCAGGCCCGCGACGCCCAGGCGGCGGAGCGCGAGGAGATCGGCGAGGCCATGGCGTCGCAACAGCGCGAGCGTTCGAGCCTGGCGGCCCGCATCGAGGCGCGCGAGAGTCGCCTGAGCGAGGCGGAGCAGCGCTATCAAACGGTGCATGCCGAGCTCGACGAGATCGCCGAGGCGATTGAGGCCAACGACGCCGATATCCAGGCCGCCCGGGGGCGGTTGGATGAGGCGCTCAAGGCGAGCGAGCGCGATGAGGCCGAGCGCGAGCGGCTGAATCGCGACAAGGAGGCCATTGAGGGCCGTGTGGAAACGGCCCGGGCGGCCGTTAACGATGCGCAGTCCCGGCGCCAGGAGCTGGCGCTGGAGCTGGAGCGCACGACGTCGTCGCGGGATTCGCTGGCGGACGGTATCGAGCGCCAGCGCAGCCAGCGCCAGCGCCTCCAGGAACGCCTCGATGATTTGAGCGAGGGGCTGGCGGAGCTCGGGGACTCCGACGAGGATCTGGAGGGCGAGCGGGAATCCTATCTAGCCCAGCGGGCAAGCGTGGAGAGCGAGCTCACCCAGGCCCGCCAGCGACTGAGCGATTCCGACGAGCGGCTGCGCGAGATCGAGAGCCAGCGCGCCGCTACCGAGCAGCGTGTCAGTGAGCTGCGGGAGGGCATGGAGGCCAGCCGGCTGCGCGATCAGGAGCTGCGTACGCGTGCCCAGACCCAGGCCGAGCAGTTGGCAGCGCTGGGCTGCGAGCGCTCAACGGTCGCCGCCGAGCTGCCCGAGGCGGCGGAGGAGGGCGAGTGGGAGCAGGAGGTGACCCGCATCGGCGAGCGTATCCGTAAGCTGGGCTCGATCAACCTGGCCGCCATCGATGAGTACAACGCGGCCGCCGAGCGCAAGAGCTACCTGGATTCCCAGTACCAGGATCTCACCGAGGCCCTGGAGACCCTGCAGACGGCGATTCGCCGCATCGACCGCGAGACGCGCGACCGCTTCCGGGATACCTTCGACGCGGTCAGTAACGGCCTGCAACGCCTGTTCCCGCGCCTGTTCGGCGGTGGCGAGGCCTATCTGGCCATGACCGGTGACGATCTGCTGGAGACGGGTGTCGCCATCATGGCGCGGCCGCCGGGCAAGAAGATCAGTAATATCCACCTCCTGTCCGGGGGTGAGAAGGCGTTGGCCGCGGTGTCGTTGGTGTTTGCCATCTTCGAGCTCAACCCGGCGCCGTTTTGTATGCTCGACGAGGTGGATGCGCCGCTGGACGAGGCCAACGTCGGGCGGTTCTGCGAATTGGTCCGCGAGATGTCGGATCGGGTGCAATTCATCCTGATTACCCATAATAAGGCGACCATGGAGGCGTCGAGCCATCTTGCCGGCGTTACCATGAATGAGCCCGGCGTCTCGCGGCTGGTATCGGTCGACGTCGAGGCTGCCGCGGAGCTGGCCGCGCTGGAGTAGCCGCGGCGGCGGAACGAAACACACAGGAGGGCGATGGCGCCGGTGGCGCCACCGCCGGGGGCGCAAAGCGATGGACGAGCTACGCTGGTTTTTACTGTTCCTCGGCCTGCCGGTCGTGGTGGTGGCTGTGGTCGTCTACAGCCGTTGGCAGGATTGGCGCCAGGACGGCCCGCCCTGGCGGCGCCGGCGGCGTGCCAAGCGCGAGCCGTTTGCGGATGAGGGCCTGGATGACGATCTGCGCGGTGATCTCGATGAGCTGGATGGCCTGATCGCGGCCCAGCGAGCGGAGGCGTCGAGTGAGATCGAGGAGGGCGTTGTGGGCGCTAGCCGCCCCGTCGGCGGCGAGCCGGAACCGCGGTCGGCGCCGGAGCCGGGATTAGAGCCCGAGCCGGCGCCGCAGCCGGAACCACCGCGGCAACCAGCGCGCGAGCCGCAGCAGGAGGGGTTGTTCGATGCCGAACCGGCCCCCGGTGCGGCGGATGATGCCGAGCCCGCGCCGGCCCATGCTGCGGCCGATTCGGAACCCGGCGCGGCGGCACAGCCAGCGGCGGCCTCGAGCGGCGCGGCCGGCACCCAGGCGGGTTGGCGGGCGCTGTCGGGCGCCTTCCAGTCGCGCATGCGCGAGGCCCTGCGGAATAACGCGGCCAGCGGCGAGGCGGGGGCGTCCGGCGACGACACCCCCGCCGAGGCCACGGCGCCGCCGGACGGCGAGGAGAAGCTCATTGTGCTCACCGTCATGGCGCCCGAGGATGCCGTCTTCGCGGGCGAGGCCCTGATTAGCGTGCTCAAGGAGTGTGGCCTGCGCTACGGCGAGCATCGTATCTACCACCGTACCCTGGCAACGCAGCAGGGCACGGTGAGCCTCTACAGCGTGGCCAATGTGGTCGAGCCCGGCTGCCTCGACGCGGACCACATGGAAGACTACACAACCCCCGGGGTGGCGCTGTTCATGCAGCTGCCCGGGCCGTTCGACGGCCTGGCCGCGTTCGAGCAGATGCTGCACACCGCGCGCACGCTCAGCGAGCGCCTGGGCGGTGAGCTCCTCGACGGCCGGCGGTGTACGCTAACCCATCAGTCCATCGAGCGTCTGCGCGAGGAGCTCGTGGAATACCGGCGCCGGGCGCGGCTGGCTGCCCGGCGCGTCCGCTGAGATCGATACCCGAGGCCATGACCGACCGCGAGACCGTACCCGCCGACCGCGATAGCGCCGCCGAACGCCTGGAGACCCTGCGCCAGGCGATCGAGTACCACACCTACTGCTACTACGTCCTCGACGAGCCGCGCATCGCCGATACCGAGTTCGATGCGCTGATGCGCGAGCTCCAGGCCATCGAGGCCGCCTATCCCGAGCTCGTAACGCCCGACTCGCCCTCGCAACGGGTCGGGGCCCAGCCGCTGGATGCCTTCGACGAGTTCACCCACGGCCAGCCCATGCTCTCGCTCGGCAATGTCTTCTCCGCCGATGAGCTCCATGCCTTCGATCGGCGTGTCCGCGAGCGCCTGGGTGTGGAGCGGATCACCTATATCGGCGAGCCCAAGCTCGATGGCCTATCCGTGAATCTGCGCTACGAGAACGGGCGGCTGAGTGTGGGCGCCACGCGTGGGGATGGGCGCGTGGGCGAGGCGATCACGGAGAATCTGCGCACCGTGCGCAGCATCCCGCTGCGGTTGCAGGGCACCGGCTGGCCGGATGTGCTGGAGGTCCGCGGCGAGGTGGTCATCCGCCGGGGGGCTTTCCAGCGCCTCAACGAGCAGCGGCTCAGCGAGGGGGTCAATCCCTTTGCCAATCCCCGTAATGCCGCCGCGGGCAGTCTGCGCCAGCTCGATCCGCGCATCGCCGCAGCCCGGCCGCTGAGCTTCTTTACCTTCGGCGTGGGGGAGGCCTCGGCGCCCATCGGCGGCAGGCACTGGGAGATCCTGGCCGCCCTCCACGAGTGGGGCTTTCGAACCTCCGAGCACGTCGAGCGCCTGGACGGCGCTGATGATTGCCTGGCCTATTATCAGCGCCTGGTCGATTGGCGCGATGCCCTCGACTACGAGATCGACGGCGTGGTCTATAAGGTTGACGATCTCGCGGCGCGCGAGCAGCTGGGCTTTACCGCCCGCGAACCGCGCTGGGCCACGGCCCACAAGCTCCCCGCGCGGGAGGCGACCACGGTGGTCGAGGCCATTCAGCCGTCGGTCGGCCGGACCGGCCAGATCACCCCGCTGGCGCGCCTGCGGCCTGTGGAGGTGGGTGGCGTCACCGTCAGCCGTGCGACGCTGCATAACCTCGATCAGCTCCGGCTCAAGGACGTCCGCGAGGGCGATACCGTCATGGTCCGCCGGGCCGGGGACGTTATCCCGGAGATCGTTAGCGTTAATCACGATGCGCGGCCGGCGGATTCGGTGCCCTGGCAGATGCCCGCGCACTGCCCGGTCTGTGGCTCGGAGGTCATCCGGCCGGAGGGCGAGGTGGATTACCGCTGCGTGGGCAGCTTCCAGTGCCCTGCCCAGCTGCGCGAATCCGTGCGCCATTTCGCATCGCGCAGTGGCCTCGACATCGAGGGGCTGGGCGACAAGGTGGCCGAGCAGCTCGTGGCGACCGGGACCGTGGGTGAGCTCGCCGACATCTTCCGCCTGACCCGCGAACGGCTCTTGGCCCTGGAGGGCTTCGCCGAGCTCTCGGCGGGGAATCTGGTGGCCGCCATCGCGGCGCGGCGCGAGATGCCTTTGGAGCGGCTGCTCTACGCGATCGGCATTCCCGGCGTCGGCACGGATACCGCCCGCCTGCTGGCGCAGGAGATGGGCGATCTCGACTACATCCGGCGCGCCGATCCCGTCCTGCTGGCGCTGGTACGTGGTATTGGTTATGCCATGGGCAAAGAGATCCGCGCCTTCTTCGCGGACGAGCGCAACGCCGGCGGTCTTGATCGATTGCTCGCGGTCGCCGAGGTCAGTGGGGAAGGGGGCTTCTCGGGCGATTACGTGGACAACCTGTCCGCGGCCAATATCATCGCCGCGTTAGGGCTGCCCCATGTTGGCCCCAAGCGCGCCGCGGAGCTCGCGGACGCTATCGACCACCTCGGTGACCTGGTAGCCCTAGCCGTCGGTCAGCTCCCGGTCGGCGGTGCCAAGGCCAACGAGCTGGCGGATGCCCTACGGGCGAACGAGGACCGACTGCGGGGCATGGATGAGCTATTGGTGGCGAAATCCATCCACTGGACCAGCGATCGCTCACAGGCATCGATTCAGGGGGATTCGGGTGGTGGTGCGGCGCTAGGCGGTACCACGTTCGTTCTGACGGGCCAGATGGAAGGTCTAACGCGCGATGACGCCCAGGCGGCCATCGAGGCCCTGGGGGGTCGTGTGACCAGCAGCGTGTCGTCGAAGACGGATTACCTGGTCGCGGGCGAGAGTCCCGGATCGAAGCGCGATAAGGCCGAATCCCTGGGTGTGACGATCCTCGATGAAGGATCTTTCCGAGAGCTTGTGGGCGCGTAATGCGAACAAGGCGCCGCTCACGTCGCGCCGCGTAATCGGCCGTTAATGGCGCAGCAACCTCGCTAAACCGTAGGGTACCAGACTATCTTGACTCTGCGCGTTGGTGGTTATTACTTTCTCAACCGCATCGACAGGGACTAGAGGGAGTTAAGTTGATGAGTGGTAAGGAAGTTATGTCAGTCAGTACGAAAGGGATCAATTTCCTCAAGCAGGTGGAAGCGCTAAGAACTGAACCTTACGATGATGCGACCGGTGAGGAAATCAATAACTGGACGAGGGGGGCGACGATCGGCTATGGACACTTGATACCAAACAATGAATGGGAAAAATACAAGGATGGCATCGACGAAGACAAAGCCGAAAAGTTATTAAAGACAGATCTGAAGCCGTTCGAACGGGTTGTCAGACGAAATGTCACCAAGGAACTTGACCAGAGCCAGTTTGACGCACTCGTGATATTGGCCTTTAATATCGGCAAGAGCGGGTTGAGGACGTCGTCAGTTTTGAAGATTTTAAATGGTAATCCGGGGCAAGCCAATTATAACAGTCTGGAAGCGGCTTGGAAGGCTTACAATAGAAACCACACGGGTAAAGTGAATGAGGGGCTTAAGAATCGTCGAAGGGCTGAATTGAAGATATATAACCGAGGCAATTATAAGGTGTGGTGAAAAATTATGGGACTTTTGAAGACGGTCATTATTTCCGGACTTTTTTTGGTTACATTTCCTGCTTGTGCGCTCTATGACCCAGGCGCACCAGACCGAGTGAAGGCCTTTAAATCGCGGGCTGAGCCCTACCAAAAGCGGATACGAGAAGAGGCCCAGACAACGCAGGATTTTGTTGAGGCCTATGCGGACTACGAGGCATTCCTTTTGAAGGAGATGCAATCCGCTTTGAAGAAATTAAAGGGCCGCATGGAAGACGAATCGGTTGAGAAGCTGGAGCAAGCGCAGAAGCGTTGGATGACGTTTCGTGAGGCGGAGAAGTCGTTTTTGCGAACTAACTGGAGTCTTGAAAATTTTGGCACGTCAGCAGTGATGAGTCGTGGAGGTTATCGGACATTATTGCTTAAACAGCGCGTTATCACGTTGTTGCATTATTTGAATAACTACAAGTAATAGACGGTGCTGGTCATGCGCGTGCGTTGGCTTGAAGCCTACAAGAGCTGAGGCGGGACGATGCCCAGGCTCCCATCGAGGCCCCTTGCGGTCGTGTGATGAGCAGCGTGTCGTCGAAGACGGATTATCTGGTCGCGGGCGAGAGTCCCGGATCGAAGCGCGATAAGGCTGAGTCACTGGGTGTGACGATCCTCGATGAGGCGGGCTTTCGGGCGCTGGTTGGGGTCTAGCCAGCCTATAAACCAACGCCCGCAATCGAGTAAGGTAGCTGGTTGTCCGAAGGTTGGCTAGCGCGCTGAAATGCTGACGCTCCGCGAGGACCCGCGGGAACGAACGGCTAGCCGGGCACAACACGCCGCCTTAGACGTTCTTAGCCTAAATCGGTTGCCTCCTTATAAGGTTAGGCGAGTCTGCTATCTAGCTCGTCTTTCAGGGCATGGATTACCCGGTCGGTGTTTTGCTTCGCCCTATTGATAGCTGCTTCGTCTGACAGGGTGTGCAAGTTACCGCGCTCCGCTGCTACTAGCTCAACGTGCCACGAGCTCATGACCCGCTTATTCGGCACCACCGCCGGCCCCTTCTTCGCCGCGCTTGTCTTTAACTTTAGCGCCATGGGCCAGGCCTCGCTCACAAGGGCCTGGAGCTCGTCGGCACCCCGTATATAGTACGCCTCGAATACAGCGTCCGAGCCCTTATCGCCGCAGACGCCCTTACGGATGGTAGATGGCGCCTTCTGCCGATTGGCGCGCGGGTTCCGGCACAGCTCCACCGGACTACCGAGTGCTGCCTTGGCCGCGGAAGATAGTTCGCTGTTATTGCCGATATAGGGATTTAGGGCAAAGACCCCATGGGGACCGACGTTAGCGCTCACCGCACGGTGTAGTTCCCGTATGGTCTCGAATATCTCGCTGTAGCGATTCTGGACGTCCGCTCGGAGTTTGCTTTTATTGCTTGGTATGATCTTCTGGCCATTGGCTGTCGCATTGTCAAGCGCGTAATCCATGTAGCGAAAGGCCGCGTTACTGTTGATGTCGACGCCTCTACTGCTCAGATGCGCTTTGAGTTCCTTCCGCATCTTTCCATACGAGTCGGAGCTGTAGAAATTCTGCTCCGCTTGGTAGATCGAACTGACAAGCTTGTCTTTAATAAACTGCTCAGTACCTGAAAGGCTTAGATTGGCTTCATCCAAAGCCTTCTGATGTTCTTTCTGCAGATGCTTCGTCGCTTTCTCCAGTATTAGGACGGGCACCGCCAGCGCAGGTGCTGCCCGAGGGATTAGGATGCTGGCTGCTTCGCCGGCCAGGTGGAGCGCGCTGGCGGCGGCGGCTACTGAGGACTCGCCGTCATAATCCGGCGTTTCGAGGTCGCCCACGATGTTCCGAGTCATCGTGGCCCATTGTTCGATATTCTCTACAAGTGCGCGATCGACTTGATCAACCATATTGCCTCCCTGTATGTGCCTGGGCTCTCGTATCGATAGGAAGTATGCCAGGGGTCCATGTCGTCGGTTCTTCTGGAACGTGCACGTTCTTAGCTTAAGGCTAGCAATAGGGCTGGACCGTCGCAAGGGGTTGTGCGCTAGGGGGTGCGATGGCAATTTCTTATCATGGTTGAACCGACAGGGATGGTTATGCGCGGACGGTGCTGGGTATTAGGCAGTCTTATGGTTGTCGCCGTCGGCTGCAATGAGGGCAATTCGGAGCAGCCGGCCGACGCATCGGCGAAGGCGCATACGCCGAGCTTTCCGGAAGGCGAGCCGCTGACCTGGGAGCAGTGGAAGCGCCAGGAGCAGCCCGCTCGGGCCAAGGTGCCCGACAAACGGGACCATAACTACCAGCGCTACGGTCCAGCGCCCAACCGCACGAACTGGCAGCCGTCGGATTTTCTCCCTGATAAGGCACTGGAAGCCGAGCACGTTGATCTGTGTGAGCTACCGCTCGCTAATCGGCGCGAGCTCGCGAAAGTGTGGCGGTGGGAACAGGAAGGGCGGGACGAATCCAAGCGGGACGAGATGCAGGCTATTGCTCGGCGCTATGCGAAGCAGGGGGTCGTGCAGGCCCAGGCAGCAATGGGTGTGTTCCATGAACCCGGCCCCAACGCCGCGAGTGATCCCGAACCTGAGACGGGGCGTACGTTGGATTGGTTGGAGCGGGGGGCCGCGAGCGGCACGCCGCATGCCATGCGTCGTCTTGCTGCATATCAGTTCGTTACCCTGACGGAGATGGAAGGCCGCTACGATGGCAGGAAGATCGTTCCCCAGACGGATTTCCGTTGGGATGAGCTTTACTACTGGTATTGGCGGGCTGCCAAGGGGTTTCATGAGATGGCACTACATAGCATGGCCCGCGATGGTTTCATCAATTACACATGGATGGCGTATCAAGCGCCAGGCGATGAATGGCCCTCTCATTTGGAGTATCGCCAGGCTATTCGCGAATACAAGTGGACGCGGTTGAACGACCTCGTAGAGACACTGACGCCGGGTTATGGCAAACACCGTGACATCCTCGATGATGTAGCCGATGTGCTTGAGGAGTGGCCGGACTTTACTGAGGAGCAAAGGGCGGTCGCGGAGCGGGAAGTGGCGGAGTTCCTGCGCGAGAACAAGCAGGCCCTGGCGCAGTATCGGCGCCCCTTCGGCTGCCCGGATATGACCTGGCTGACCCCGGATGCGCCAACCTTTGATTGGCAGGCCCTCAACAACGAGCTCGCGGAATACGACATTCAGGTGGAGCCGGCCGGCAATCGCTGGCAAGTGCGCGACGAATGGCCGCCGGCCGAGTAGCTGTGGTCAGGCGCTTGGGGCGTCCCTTGTTGTTGCTTAGTCGGTACCGTGACAGGAGGCTCGAGCGCATGGTGGAGCGGCGTTCTGACCATGCTGGGTATCGCGTCGCTCAACCCAGCCTACGTGGCCTATCCTCGATGAGGCGGGCTTTCGGGCGCTAGTTGGGGTCTAGCAACGGCTAATCCCCCGAAATAAGTGGCCCTCGCCTGAGCGCCAGGCGAGGGCGGTGTGATCGGCGGGGCCGATCGGTGGGCTTACTCGCCCGGTGCGCCCACGGATTTGGCGCTCTTATTGCCCTTGCCCCCCTCGGTTAGGATCTTGATATCCGCCTTCTCGCGTAGGTCGTCGATGACCTTGGTGATGCGGTCACTGGCGAGCTCGCGACGCAGCTCCTGGCGCTTGGACTCGAACGATGGCGCCTGGCTGGTGCGCTTGTCCTCGAGCTTGACGACGTGGAACCCGTACTGGCTCTCAACGGGCTCGTTGGTATAGCTGCCCTTGTCGAGCTCGCGCACGGCGTCGGCGAACACGGCGACCATCTCATCGGGCGCGAACCAGCCGAGATCGCCGCCCTTCTTCCCGGAGGGCCCCGTGGAGTGCTCCTTGGCGAGCTTGCCGAAGTCGGCGCCCTCGTCGAGCTGCTTGATCAGGTCGTTGGCCTTGGCCTTGTCGTCCACCAGGATATGGCGTGCCTTGTACTCGGCGCTGCCGCTGTCGTCGCCGTACTTCGCCTCGTAGGCCTGTCGCACCTCTTCCTCGCTGATCTGATCCTGACCCTGGCCTAGCTCACTGAGTAGCGCTCGGGCCAGGGTCAGATCCTCGCCGACCTGTAGCTGGGCCGCGATGGCCTCACGTTCGCCCAGACCACGCTCGCGCGCCTCACGGGCAAGCAGGGAGACCTCGACGAGGCGATTGACCAGCTGCTTCTGCTGCCCCGGATTGAAGTCCGAGAGCGATTTCTGGCCCTGGCCCCGCTGCTGGACCATGGCGTTGGCCTCGGCGCGGGTGACGGGCTCGCCGTTGACGCGCGCAACGACCTCGGAGCCGACGTTCGCGTTGTTGTTCTGGTCCTGGGCGCCGGCGATGCCAGCGACACCAAGCAGGGCGGCCGCCGCGGCGGTTTGAATCGTTTTTCGGTCCATCGTCTCTCCTCGTCGTTACGGGATGCTAGTTCGACCCAGTGTCGGCCGCCTCGTCCGGCGTGGCCGCGCTTATGCTGAGCATATGGATGATATCGGTACGCATCGCATCGCCGACAGCCTGGTAGACCAGGCGATGGCGCTGGATGCGGTTATGCCCGGCGAAGTCGGGGCTGACGACGCGTACCCGAAAGTGGCTGCCGCCCGCCTCGGCACCGGCGTGGCCGGCGTGTTGATGGGACTCGTCCTCGATCACGAGCTCGCTAATGGTCAGGGCCGCGCGCAGGCGCTCGTCGATGAGCTGCTGGCGTTCGCTGGTCATGGCATCACCCGCTTGAAAGGCTTAACGGTCACGCTCGCGTAGGCGCCCGTCTGGACGTAGGGGTCGGCGTCGGCCCAGGCGCGGGCATCGTCGAGCGAGGGGAACTCGGCGATGACGAGGCTGCCGGTGAAACCGGCTGGGCCGGCATCCTCGCCATCAACGGCCGGATGCGGTCCGGCCAGTAGTAATCGGCCCTCGTCGCGCAGCTGCTCGAGGCGCGCGATATGCGCCTCGCGCCCCTCCTGGCGCGGCGCCACGCTGTCCTCGACATCCTCGCTAATGATCGCGTAATACAACCAGTGACCCTCTTGCCTGATTAACTAAGAGCGAGGCTAACACATCGCCCCGCGGCGGGCCGCCGCGCTAGAATTCTGCGATGACAAGCGCCCCGTTCGTGCAGTGCCCGACCAGAGTGAGACCATGAGCCAGTATTTCGAGATCCACCCCGAGACCCCGCAGCCGCGGCTGGTCAAGCGTAGCGTGGAGCATCTGCGCCGCGGTGATGTCATCGTCTATCCCACCGACTCGACCTATGCCCTGGGTTGCCGCATGGGCGAGAAAGAGGCCATCGATCGTATTCGCCAGATCCGCCGTCTCGATGATGACCACAATTTCACCCTGGCCTGTCGCGATCTGTCCGATATCGGCACCTATGCACGGGTGACCAATAGCGACTTCCGGCTGCTGAAGGCGTACACCCCAGGCCCCTATACCTTTATCCTGCCCGCGACTCGGGAGGTGCCGCGGCGTTTGCAACACCCCAAGCGCAAGAGCATTGGTATTCGGGTGCCGGGCAATCCGGTCGCGCAGGCCGTGCTGGAGGAGCTGGGTGAGCCCATGATGACCAGCAGCCTCCTGCTGCCGGATGAGGATCTCCCCATGACCGATCCCGAGATTATCCGCGAGACCATCGGCGCGCGGGTGGATGCCGTGGTGGCCGGCGGCGCTGGCGGCCTGGAGCCGACCACCGTGGTGGATCTCACCGGCGGCGCGCCCGCCGTCGCGCGCCGTGGTGCCGGTGATCCCGACGCCTTCGAGCCGTAGCCCCGTGGGGTCGGGGATGCGTATCATGCGCGTAGTCGCATAGGAGGAAGCTTTGAGCGGACAGACACCCTCGGGCCCGCGCGTGCTATCGGGCATGCGCCCGACCGGCCGACTCCATTTGGGCCATTACCACGGCGTTTTGCGCAATTGGGTCGAGCTGCAGGAGCAGCACGAGTGCTTTTTCTTCATTGCGGACTGGCACGCCCTGACCACGGCCTACGAGGAGCGCGAGATCATCGCCGATAGTGTCTGGGACATGGTCATCGACTGGCTCGCCTGCGGGGTCGATCCCGAGCGGGCCCGGTTGTTCATCCAGTCGCACATCCTAGAGCACGCCGAGCTGCATCTGCTGTTGTCCATGATCGCGCCGCTGGGCTGGCTCGAGCGGGTGCCGACCTTCAAGGACCAGCAGCAGAACCTGGGCGATAAGGATCTGATGACCTACGGCTTCCTGGGGTATCCGGTGCTCCAGAGCGCGGACATCCTGATCTATCGCGCCACGGCCGTGCCGGTGGGCGAGGATCAGGTCTCGCACGTCGAGCTCACCCGCGAGCTCGCGCGCCGTTTTAATCATATGTTCGGTCGCGAGCCCGGCTTTGAGGACAACGCCGAGGCGGCGGCGGCGAAGATGGGCAAGAAGAACGCCAAGCGCTTCCGGGCGCTGCGCCGCCAGTACCAGGAGGGTGGTGATACCGAGGCGCTGGCCGAGGGGCAGGCCTTGGTTGCCGGCCAGGCCAACATCAATCAGGCAGACCGCGAGCGCCTCCAGGGCTATCTCGAGGGCGGGGGCCGCACGGTCCTACCCGAGCCCGACCCGCTGTTGACGCCCTCGCCCAAGATGCCGGGCCTGGATGGGCGCAAGATGTCGAAGTCCTACCACAACACGATCGGTTTGCGTGAGGACGCCGATTCGGTGGCGCACAAGATCCGCACCATGCCCACCGATCCGGCGCGGGTGCGGCGGCATGATCCCGGCGAGCCCGAGAAGTGCCCGGTGTGGGATCTGCACAAGGTCTATTCGGACGCCACCACCCAGGAGTGGGTCCAGACGGGCTGCCGCAGTGCGGGCATCGGCTGCCTTGAGTGTAAGCAGCCGGTGATCGATGCGGTTCAGGCCGAGTTGGATCCGATCCGCGAGCGGGCGGCGCAGTTGGCTGATGACCCGGGCTACGTGCGGGATGTCGTGGATCGCGGCTGTGATGCCGCCCGCGAGGCGGCGGCCGAGACCATGGTCGATGTGCGGGCCGCGATGGGGTTGGCCTATCGCTGACGGGGCCGAACCCCGCGCCGATGGCGCTCCTGTCGCGCGCGTGCGCGGTGAGGCCTATACCGAGCTGCCGGCGGACCTCTACATCCCGCCGGATGCCCTGGAGGTGTTCCTGGATGCCTTCGAGGGTCCACTGGATCTGCTGCTGTATCTGATTCGGCGCCAGAATCTGGATATCTGCGATATCCCCATCGCCCAGATCACCGAGCAGTACATGCGCTACGTGGAGCTCATGCAGGAGCTGCGTCTCGAGCTGGCGGCGGAGTATCTGGTCATGGCCGCGATGCTGTGTGAGATCAAGTCGCGCCTGCTGTTGCCGCGACCGCCGACGGTTGAGGATGACGAGGACGACCCGCGCGCCGAGCTCATGCGCCGGCTCCAGGAGTATGAGCGCTTCAAGGAGGCCGCCGAGGACATCGACGCCATGCCGCGATTGCACCGGGACGTCTTCCCGGCCATGGCGGCGACGCCCTCGGTGGTTCGGCCCCGGCGCGAGGTGGATGTCAGCCTGCGCGAGCTATTGGCCGCCATGTCGGATGTCATGCAGCGCGCGGCGTGGTCGAGCGCCCACCACGTCCAGCGCGAGGCGCTATCGGTGCGCGAGCGCATGAGCGGTTGCCTGGCCGCCATCTCCCGCGAGCGGTTCTGCGCCTTCGGCGAGCTCTTCGATCCGAGCGAGGGCCGTCTCGGGGTGGTGGTGACCTTTCTGGCCCTATTGGAACTGCTCAAGGAGGATCTGGTGGAGCTGGACCAGTGCGAGCCATTAGCGCCGATCTATGTGCGGGCGGTCGCGACACCGGCGGCGAGTGCCGATGAGGCGGCGGAGGGCCACGGCGAATGAGCGAGCCCAGCCTCAAGGCCATCATCGAGGGCGCCCTCTTGGCGGCGGGTGAGCCGCTGTCGATTGAGCGCCTGCGCGCGCTGTTCCCGGCGGGCGAGGTCCCGGAGCCGGCGACCGTGCGCGAGGCGCTAGAGACGCTGGCGGTGGAGTATGAGGGCCGTGGTGCCGAGATCCGCGAGGCTGCCAGCGGCTTTCGTATCCAGGTACCCGAGTCAGTCTCACCGTGGGTGGCGCGGCTGTGGCAGGAGCGCCCGCAGCGGCTGAGCCGGGCGATGCTGGAGACACTGGCGATCATCGCCTATCGTCAGCCCATTACTCGCGGCGAGATCGAGGCCATACGGGGTGTGACGGTGGGCACGGCGCTAATGCGCAACCTCCTCGACCGCGAGTGGGTTCGCTGCGTCGGCTATCGCGAGCTGCCCGGGCGGCCGGCGTTGTACGCCACCACGCGCACGTTCCTGGATTACTTTAATCTCGCCAGCCTTGAGGAGCTACCGACCCTGCGGGCGATTCAGGCGCTCGATGAGCCGGGTGCCGAGGGCGATGGCGGAGATGATGACGACGAGGCGGCGAGCGCCTCCGGTGGTGACGAGACATGACGCAGGACAGCAGTGAGAAGCTACAGAAGGTGCTGGCGCGGGCCGGGGCGGGATCCCGGCGTGAGCTGGAGCGGGTCATCGAGCAGGGGCGCGTGCGTGTGAATGGCCGCGTCGCGGCGCTGGGCGACCGGGTTGGACCGGACGCCAAGGTGAGTATCGACGGCCGTGCGCTGGGCCGCCATGGTGTGGCCGGCCCGGAGCGCCGGGTGTTGCTCTACCACAAGCCCGAGGGCGAGGTGACGGCGCGGCGCGATCCCGAGCGGCGGCCAACGGTCTTCCAGCGCCTCCCCAAGCTGCGCAATGGGCGATGGATCGCCATCGGGCGTCTCGATATCAATAGCTCGGGGCTGCTGCTGTTCACCACCGATGGCGAGTTGGCCAACCGGCTGATGCACCCGCGCTATGAGCAGATCCGTGACTATGCGGTGCGCATCTACGGCGCGGTAACCCAGGAGATGATCGGCGCGCTGACCCACGGCGTTACGCTCGATGACGGCCTGGCGCGCTTCGACAGCGTCGAGGCCCTATCCAGTACCGAGGGTGTCAACGATTGGTACCGGGTGCGGCTCACGGAGGGCCGGCGGCGCGAGGTGCGCCGTCTGTGGGAGTCCCAAGGGGTAACGGTTAGCCGCCTTATACGGGTCCGCTACGGGCCTGTCGAGCTGCCGTCGGGCCTGCGCCAGGGCCAGCATCGGTACCTGAACGCGGATGAGGTGGCCGAGCTGGCGCGCCTCGTCGGGCTGGCCGATAGCGCCGGCTCGGCTAAGCGGCGTCAGCCGCGTCGGCGCCGGCGCGGCTGACGGTGTACTGGGTCTACGAGCGGTTACTGACGGCCTTTGGGCCGCAGGGCTGGTGGCCGGGCGACGGCGGTGCCTTCGAGGTGGCCGTGGGGGCCGTGCTCACCCAGAATGCCGCCTGGCGCAACGTCGAGCGGGCCTTGGCGGGTCTCGACGAGCGGCAGTGGCTGTCGCCCCAGGCGATTCGCGACGCCGAGCCTGACGAGCTGGGTGCGGCCATCCGGCCCTCGGGCTATTTCAACGTCAAGGCCGGGCGCCTGCAGGCGTTGGCGACTGCCTGGGTTGAGGCCGGTGGTGACGCGGCGTTGGCCGCCCTGGCGACGGATGAGCTGCGGCGCTGGCTGCTCGCGATCCGCGGTATTGGGCGCGAGACGGCCGACGATGTGCTGGTCTATGGCTTCGACCGGCCGGTGTTCGTGGTGGATGCCTATACCCGCCGCATCTTCGCCCGCTTGGGGCTGATCCAGGGCGATGAGCCCTACGAATCGCTACGGGCGAGCGTTGAGGCGGAATTGGCGATCGGTGACGGGGCTACCCAGCGCCTCAACGAGTTCCATGCCCTGATCGTGGCGCTAGGTAAGGATGTCTGCCGGCCGCGACCGGATTGTGCGAGCTGCCCGCTGGCCAGCGATTGCCCAACCAGCCGCCAGGAGGCCGTTTAAGGCAACGCTGAGCGATTCGCACGAGCCCCTCGCCCCTGAGCGCGCGCTCTGGCTAGGCCGGGCTGGCCACTCATGACTGGTCGTGCGGTCAGGCTCTGTAACGTCGGCTGTGAGCACGCCCAGCGGCCCCGGCGCGCGGAGCCCGGCGAGACCTATTCAGCGTTTCCTCAGCTGGCCTGCCGTTTCCCAGCGCTGCTTGCCGCCGCGCCACCGGTTTGCCGAAGTACCGTTGTATACGGCCGCAACCCGTCCGGTACCCGGATACGATCACCCATGAACAGCACCAACCGATGCACATCATCGTCCTTATTGACGATCTTGTGGAGCTGGCGCTGGATGCTGGCGCGGCCCAGGGGGTTGTCGAAGCCCTCAATGACGTAGACGCCGTAGTGGCGGGCCGCCTGGACGTAGGACAGGAGGTCGTCGGGCGTTCGTGTGCGGGGGATTAGGATATGCTCAGCGCCGATGCGGTAGAGCCCGCTCTCCGACTGCCAGTGGTACGTGGCCCGCCCCGTGGTTAAGGCCAGGCGCTTGAACAGCCCGAGGACGCGCTCCGTGTCACTCGTCTCAAGGGCCGCCATGCGGTAGTCCGACTCGATGACTCGTTGCAGCGTGCGCTCGGCATCCATCGGATTATCCCCTGTCGCGATATGTCCCCAATTCGCGTGGCATTATCACGCCTGCTGGCGTGCCAAACTGAGGTGTGGTTCGCGTTGTGGCATCTGCATGGGGCGGCAATCTTGCCTAGAGCGCTTAGCGTAGGCTGTAGCGCGCGCCCTGAATCACGTCGAAGGCGGGATCCAGCAGACAGGTTAGCGCCGCCGCGAGCGCGGACGGCTCCGGCAGGTCGCCCGGGGCCTCGACCGGGTAGGCCTCGCCGCGTAGAGCGGTTCGCATGGGGCCCGGGTCGACGCTGGCGACGCGCAGGCGAGCATCGTCGGGTAATTCGGCGACCAGGGTCTGGAGCATCCCCTCCAGGGCCCATTTGGAGACCCCGTAGGCGCCGTAGAAGGGGACGCCCTCGCGGCCGCCGGCATCACTGACACCGATCAGCCGCGGCGCCTCAGCCTGCTGGAGCAGCGGCAGACAATAGCGCGTTACCAGGAAGGCGGCGTGGAGATTGACCTGGATCGTTCGGTACCAGGCCTCGATATCGTACTGCGACAGCGGTGCCGGTTTGCCCAGGCTGGCGGCATTATGGACGATGCCATCCAGCCGCCCGAATTCATCCGTCAGGCGGGTTGCCAGCTCGGCGTGGTCGCTGGCATTGGCGCCAAGCAGGTCCATGGGGTAGATGGCTGGTTGAGGGCCGCCGGCAGCCTCGATGGCGTCGTAGGCGGCCTCGAGTTCGGGCACGGAACGGTCCAGAAGCACAACGCTGGCGCCATGGCCCGCGGCGGCCTCGGCCCAGGCGCGGCCGAGGCCGTTGCCCGCGCCCGTTATCAGGACGACAGAGCCCTCCAGCGCCCTGGGGTTGGGGTGTTGGTCGGCCGCTAGAGCGAGGTCGATCATGAGGCGGCCTTGTCGGTACGGCGGCTGAGCCGGCGCTGGTGGCGTGCCGTGCGCCATGCCCCCCCAAGCTTACGCAGCGGGGTGAGGTGGTGATGGCGCTGGAGCAGCGGGAAGCCGTCGGCCTCGATGGTGTCCAGCAGCCGCCGATACAGGACCGCTGTAATGAGCAGCGGGCGCAAACGCATGCGGTCGCTATCGGCGACGCGGCTGCTGGCATTATCCAGGAAGTTACGGGCGCGGCCGGCGTGCTCGGTCAGAACCGGGGTCAGGGCGTCGTCGGTGTGGCCGGCGAGAAGCCGGTCTCGATCGACGCCGGCCTGGGTGAGCTCATCCTCCGGTAGATACACCCGGCCCCCGCTGAGGTGGCGCGGTAGCCGACGCAGCATGCGTACCAGCTGAAGGCCCATGCCCAGATCGTGGGCGACGGCGAGGCTGCCGGGGTCCTCATGGCCACAAATCTGGACGGCGATCTGGGCGGGCGTCACGCCGAGACGGTGGCAGTAGACGCTGAGCTCGCGAAAGCTCGGGTAGGTGCCGTACTCCAGGTCCATGCGAGCCCCGGTCACGAGCTCGTCGAGCACGGTGGCATCCAGGCCGTGATCGGCGATGGCGCTGGCCATGGCCTGGCTGACCGGATGCCGGGGTTGACCCTGGCGCAAGCGTTCCAGTTCCTCGGCCCACCAGTTGAGTTTGACCGCGGCCACGCCGGGTTCGGAGCAGTCGTCCGCGATGGTGCTGATCTCGGCGTGCAGCGCGCTAATGGCGAGCAGGCCAGGGGTGGTGTCTCGATCGGCGAATAGCAGGGCGTAGTGCAGGCTGGAGCCCGTGGGGGCGGCCTTGTTACGGCAGTAGTCCAGTGGTTCCATAACTTAGGCGCTCTCGCGGCATTCGTGGCCGGTTACGCTGGCAAGCCACTGCGGGATGCCGGCGGCCTCGTTGATGAGCCCGTCGGCGCCCCAGCGCGCGACCCGATCCGCCGCCGTGATGTAACCGAATAGTGCCACCAGCGTCAGCGTACCGGCCCGGTGGCCGGCCTCGATGTCCCGGGCGTGGTCGCCGATCATGACCGCCTCCGCCGGCTGGATGCCGGCGCGCTCGCAAGCGAGCCGGATACCGGCCGGATGGGGTTTGGATTGCGGTACGTCGTCGCCGGCGATGACGCAGTCAGCACGCTGATACAGATCGAGGGCCTCGAGTAACGGCTGAGTCAGCCAGCGGGGCTTGTTGGTAACGACGCCCCAGCGGATGCCTTGGGTCTCGAGTTGATCGAGCAGCGCCGGCATGCCCGGGTAGGGGCGCGTGGCTTGTGCCAGGCGTCGGCGGTATTTGGTCAGGAAGCGCTCCTGAAGGGCCTCGAACTCGGGGTGGTCGCGGCGCAGGCCGTAGCTGTGCTGGATCAGTGCCGGGCTGCCGCTGGCCATGGCCTGCATGAGCCGGCCGGCGACCACGGGCGCATGCCCCGTCTCGGCGCGCAGTTCGTCGAGACAGGCCACCAGATCCGGTGCCGTGTCGAGGAGGGTGCCGTCGAGGTCGAATAGCACGCCACGCGTGGAGGTGCGCTGCGCCATGCGAGGTTACTCCGCGGCCAGCCGGTAGTGCGCCATGTAGTTCACGGCGACGTCGTTGCCGAGATGGAAGTTGCCCGTGATCGGGTTATAGATGATGCCGCGGAGCCGTTGGCGGCCTAGGGCAACGCCGCGGCACCAGGCATCGAGCTCGCTAGGCCGGATGAAGCGGCCGTGATCGTGGGTGCCGCGCGGCAGCAGCCGGAGGACATATTCCGCCCCGACGATCGCGAACAGCCAGGATTTGGAGGTGCGATTGAGCGTCGAGAAGACGACATCACCGCCGGGGCGCACGAGGCGCGCACAGGCAGTGACCACGGCGGCCGGGTCGGGCACATGCTCGAGCATCTCGAGACAGGTGACGGCGTCGAAGGCGCCGGGCGATTCCTCGGCGAGAGCCTCGGCGCTCACGCATCGGTAACCCACCGCCACGCCCGTCTCCTCGGCGTGCTGGCGCGCCACCGCCAGGCTGGCCTCGGCGAGGTCGATGCCTGTGACCTGGGCGCCGCGCTGGGCCATACCCTCGCTCAACAGGCCGCCGCCGCAACCGATGTCCAGGACGCGGCGCCCCGCGAAGCCACCGATCTGCTGCTCGATGGTGTCCAGGCGCAGCGGGTTGAGGCGGTGCAGGGGCTTGTAGTCGCCCTCCGGGTCCCACCAACGGCTGGCGGCCTCATCGAACTTCGAGATCTCGTCGGCGTCGGCGTTGGCGCGCGGGTCGGTCATGGTGCCGTTCCTCCGGGTTAGCCCTGTATTTTATCACGCCACAGCTGGGCCTGATGGATCGCCGCATCGCTATCGACCGTGGTCAGCCGCCCCTGGCTGAGGACGTGCTGTCCGGCGATCCAGCTATCCTGCACCTGGTCGCGGCCCGCGGCGTAGATGAGTTGCGATATGGGGTTATAGACTGGCTGCGTCGCCGCGGCGTTCAGATCGACCGCAATAAGGTCGGCCTCCTTGCCGGGCACGAGGCTTCCGATCCGATCCTGGAGGCCCAGGGCGCGCGCGCCATTGAGGGTGGCCATGCGCAGCGTGGCGGCGTCGGATGCCGCCGCCGGATCAGCACTAACGCCCTTGGCCAGCAGGGCGGCGGTACGCATCTCGCCGATCATGTCGAGGTCATTGTTACTGGCCGCGCCGTCGGTGCCCAGGGCGACGTTGATGCCGGCATCCAAGAGCGCCTTGACGGGGCAGAAGCCGCTGGCCAGCTTGAGATTGGATTCCGGGCAGTGAACCACGCTCGCCCCGCAGGCGGCGACGCGCTGGATCTCGTCGTCGGTTAGCTGGGTCATGTGGACCGCGATGAGATCCGAGTTGAGCAACCCGAGCCGCTCCAGGCTGGCGATCGGGCGCTCACCGTTGGCGGCCTCGCCGTCGCTGACCTCCTGGGCCGTCTCGTGGACGTGGGTATGGATCGGCACCTCGAGCTCGTCGGCCAGTGTTCGCAGGCGCTCCAAATACTCGTGGGCCACGCTGTAGGGCGCGTGGGGCGTAAACAGGGTCTGGATCATGGGGTCGTCGCGCCACTCGTCATGGAGCGCGAGCCCCTTCTGGATGTAGTCCTCGGGGCCATCGCCGTAGGGGCTGGCGAAGTCGATCATGATCATGCCGACGGCCGCGCGCATGCCGGCCCGGCGGGCGGCGCGCGCCGTCGCCTCGGGGAAGAAGTACATGTCGCTGAATAGCGTCGTGCCGCCACGCAGCATCTCGGCGATGGCCAACTCGCTGCCGCGCTGGACGTATTCGGCGGAGACGTTGGCCTGCTCCGCGGGCCACATGTGCTCGGTCAGCCAGGTCATGAGCGGCAGGTCGTCGGCCATGCCGCGCAGCAGCCCCATGGGCGAGTGGGTATGGGCGTTAATTAGCCCGGGTGTAATCACATGACCCGGCCGATCGAAGCGCTGCTCAGGCTGATAGCGGCTCTCGGCCTCGGTAATGGGCACGATCGCCTCGATGAGGCCGTCGCGCACGACGATGGCGTGGTCGGTCAGGACGGTATCGTGCGGCTCGACGGGAACGATCCAGTCCGCGGTGATGATGCTGTCTGCCGGCTCCATGGTGCCTCGCTATGGGGGTAGAAGGTGATTGGGTGTGCCATACTGGTGCGCCATATGATAACCGCAGTTGGATTGCCACCCGAGCCATGACCGATCACGATGCCGTGCGCGCCATCGAATGGCGTAACAACGGTCTGCGATTGCTGGATCAGCGCCGACTGCCGCAGCAGGTGGTCTACCTGGATTGCAACACCGCTGACGACGTGGCGGCTGCGATTCGGGGCATGGTCGTCCGCGGCGCGCCGGCTATTGGCATTGCGGCCGCTTACGGCTGCGTGCTGGCGGCGCGCGAGGGCGAGCTGGCAGCCGGTATGGAGCGGCTCGCCGAGGCGCGGCCGACGGCCGTGAACCTGCACTGGGCGCTGCGGCGCATGGCCGCCGTGGATTCGGTTGATCCGGGGCGCCTGCTGGCCGAGGCCCGGGCGATCCACGCGGCAGACATCGCGGCGAATCAGGCCATGGGTGCCGCTGGCGCGGCCCTCATCGAGCCGGGGCGCGCTGTGATCACGCATTGCAATACGGGCTCGCTGGCGACGGGTGGCTTTGGCACGGCCCTGGGCGTGGTGCGCCAGGCCTGGGGCGAGGGGCGGCTGAGCGAGGTCTACGCGGGCGAGACCCGACCCTGGCTGCAGGGCGCTCGCTTGACGAGCTGGGAGCTCGCCAATGACGGCATCCCCGTTCGTGTTATCGCGGACAGCGCGGCGCCGTCGCTGATGCGAGCGGGTGGGGTTGGCTGGGTCATCGTCGGGGCGGATCGTGTTGCCGCCAACGGTGATGTCGCCAATAAGATCGGCACCTACGGCCTGGCCCTGGCGGCCCACGCCCTGGGTGTCGGCGTCATGGTCGTGGCCCCGGCGTCGACCCTGGATCCCCAGGTTCCGGACAGCGATGCCATTCCCATTGAGACCCGGGCGCCGGATGAGCTGCTGTCTTGGCAGGGCGAGGCCCTATTCTCGGAGGGCGAGGGTGTTGACGCCTGGAACCCCGTTTTCGATATAACGCCGGCCGGATTGGTGGACGTCCTCGTGACCGACCGGGGCGTGGTGCACCACCCCGACGCCGTGCGGTTGCGGGAGCTTATGGCCCAGACGGCCAACCAGGAGCTAGCCTGATGCATGGTGTAACGCGATTATTGCTTATTCCCTTGGCCCTTGCCTTGGCTGCTTGCAGCGGCACGCGCTCGGTACCCGAGACCGCTGACGCCGCGCCCGAGGCCTCGCGGCGCGCGGCTCCGGGTGAGGCGTTGATCTATGTCGTTCGCGATGAGCGCTTCGCCGCGGGTCGCATCCTGGGTGTTCGAATCAATGATGACGAAACGGTGCCGCTGCCCTCCGGGAGCACCCAGCGTTGGGAGGTTGCGGCGGGTGAGCACGTCCTGCACGTGGCCGACAGTCCTGACGCCCGGTTGGAATTGGACCTGGCGAGTGGTGAACGGGCCTTCGTGCGGGCGTCCGCGTCGGTTTCCGAGGGGCGCTTCGGCGGACGCCTGACGCGTCTACCGGTGGAGCGTGGCCGCGATGCCGTGATGCGCACGCGGCTCTTGGCCCGCGAGTGATCGAGTCCGCGCCGCCGTTAAAGTGGCCCCGCGCGCGTGCGCTCGTTGTCCATACGCTACTGCTAGCGTTTGATGTGATATCCTATTGGTCTTAATCAGTAGCGGTTCCCTCCGGTTCGGGCTCAGTCACCATCACCGAGGCGAGGTACGGGCGGCGCGCGCAGCGCCGAGTCCCCGGGTGTTGGTTATGGGTGAGCCGTCCGGTCCGAGCGGATACCTGTGTAGGTCAGCTAGCGAGGCGGGATAGCGTCGATGTCGAGCGTTGCCAAGGAGATACTGCCGGTCAACCTAGAGGACGAGATGCGGCAGTCGTATCTCGACTACGCTATGAGCGTGATCGTTGGCCGGGCCCTGCCCGATGTTCGCGATGGCCTCAAGCCCGTGCACCGGCGCGTGCTTTACGCCATGCGCGAACTCGGTAATGACTGGAACAAGGCCTACAAGAAGTCCGCCCGCGTCGTCGGTGACGTCATCGGCCAGTATCACCCCCATGGCGATTCGGCCGTCTACGACACCATCGTCCGCATGGCCCAGGATTTCGCCATGCGATACCCCCTGGTGGACGGGCAGGGCAACTTCGGGTCCATTGACGGCGATAACGCCGCCGCCATGCGTTACACCGAGGTGCGGATGAGCCGCATCGCGCATGAGCTGCTCGCCGATATCGACAAGGAAACCGTCGATTTCCAGGACAACTACGACGGCTCGATGACTGAGCCCACCATCCTGCCCACCCGGGTGCCTAATTTCCTGGTTAACGGCGGCTCGGGCATCGCGGTGGGCATGGCAACGAACGTACCGCCCCACAATCTCACCGAGGTCGTTGACGGCTGCATCGCGCTGATCGATGACGATAGCCTCAGCTGCGATGACCTGATGCACTACATCCCGGGGCCGGATATGCCGACCCACGGGATCATCAACGGTACCGCCGGTATTCGCGAGGCCTATCGCACCGGTCGCGGGCGCGTGGTCCTGCGGGCGCGCTGCGAGTTTGAGACGGACGCCAAGAACGGCAAGCCGCGCATCGTCGTGCGCGAGCTGCCCTACCAGGTGAATAAGGCTCGGCTACTGGAGAAGATCGCCGAGCTGGTCAAGGAGAAGCGCATCGACGGCATTACCGAGTTGCGTGATGAGTCCGACAAGGACGGCATTCGGGTCTGCATCGAGCTCCGCCGCGGCGAGGTACCGGAGGTTGTGCTCAATAACCTCTATCAGCAGACCCAGCTGCAGACGGTCTTCGGCATCAACATGGTGGCGCTGCGGGATGGCCAGCCGCACCAGCATAGCCTGCGCGATATCCTGGATGCCTTCCTGCGCCACCGCCGCGAGGTGGTTACACGGCGCACCGTCTACGAGCTGCGTAAGGCGCGCGAGCGCGCCCATGTCCTGGAGGGCCAGGCGGTGGCCTTGGCGAATATCGATGAGGTCATCGCCGTCATCAAGGGCTCGTCCAATCCCGCCGAGGCCAAGGCGGCCCTGGTCGATCACGATTGGACGCCGGGCAGCGTGGTCACGGATATGCTGCAGCGCGCCGGTGCCGATGCCTCGCGACCGGAGATGCTGGATGCCGGCCTCGGGCTGGTTGGGGATGCCTATCGCTTGTCCGAGGCTCAGGCCCAGTCCATCCTCGATCTGCGCCTGCATCGGCTTACCGGCCTGGAACAGGACAAGATCCTCGATGAGTACCGCACTCTGCTCGATACCATCCAGGATCTGCTCGATATCCTCGCCAGTAGCGATCGCCTCATGGCGGTTATTCGCGGCGAGCTGGAGACGATCCGCGAGCGCCACGGCGATGCCCGGCGTACCGAGATCCTGGCGCAGCAGGTGGATCTCAAGCTCGAGGATCTGATCACGCCCGAGGACGTGGTGGTGACGCTGTCCCACAGCGGCTACGCCAAGTCCCAGCCGCTGGACAGCTACCGCTCCCAGCGGCGCGGCGGCAAGGGCAAGGCCGCCACCAAGGTCAAGGACGAGGACTTCATCGATGAGCTGTTCGTGGCCAATACCCACGATACGCTGCTGTGCTTCTCCAGCCGCGGCAAGTGCTATTGGCTCAAGGTCTATGATCTGCCCCACGGCAGCCGGACTGCCCGCGGTAAGCCGATCGTCAATCTGCTGCCGCTGGATGACGACGAGCGGATTAACGCCGTGCTCCCGGTGAGCTCGTTCGACGACGAGCACTTTGTGTTCATGGGTACGCGCCGCGGCACGGTTAAGAAGACGCCGCTGTCGCAGTTCTCGCGGCCGCGCAGCTCCGGGATTAACGCCGTCGATCTCGCTGCCGATGACGCCCTGGTCAATGTGGGCATCACCGATGGCGCGGGCGAGATCATGATGTTCACCGACGACGGCAAGGCCCTGCGCTTCCGCGAGGACGAGGTGCGCGCCATGGGGCGCAACGCGCACGGCGTGCGCGGCATCCGCCTTAGTGAAGGGGCGTCCGTGATCCAGGTACTGATGCTGGGCGAGGGCGAGATCCTCGCCGCAACGGAGAACGGCTACGGCAAGCGTACGGCGGTCGCGGAGTACCCGCTGCGCGGCCGGGGTGGTATGGGGGTTATCGCCATCCAGACCTCGGAACGCAACGGGGCGCTCGTCGGGGCCGCCCAGGCCTGCGACGGCGACGAGATGATGCTGGTGACCAATGCCGGGACCTTGGTGCGTACTCGCGTCGACGAGGTCTCCGTGGTCAGTCGTAATACCCAGGGGGTCCGGCTGATCCGGCTGGCGAACAAGGAGAACCTGGTCGGGGTGACCCGCATCCAGGGGCTGGGCGACGACGAAGTGGATGCCGAGGCCGCGGTCGACGAGGCCGATGACGAGGCGTAATTCGGCGTCGCGCCACTGATTTTCTAATTCGACAACATCAGGAGCGAAACATGTCGCGTGTTTATAACTTTAGTGCCGGTCCGGCGATGCTGCCGGAGGCCGTCTTGGAGCAGGCTCGGAACGAGATGCTGGACTGGCAGGGCTCCGGCATGTGTGTGATGGAGATGAGCCATCGCAGCAAGGAGTTCGTCGGCATCGCCCAGCAGGCGGAGGCGGACCTGCGCGAGCTCATGGCCATCCCGGATAACTATAAGGTGCTGTTCCTCCAGGGCGGTGCGGTCGGTCAGTTCTCGGCGGTGCCGCAGAACCTGATGGGCAGCAAGGCCAAGGCCGATTACATCAATACCGGTAACTGGGGCAAGAAGGCCATCGCCGAGGCCAAGAAGTACGGCGAGGTCAACGTCGCCATGGAGGGTGGCAAGGGTGATCCCATGACCATCCCGCCGCAGTCGGAGTGGCAGCTCGCCAGGGACGCCGCCTACGTCCACTACACGCCCAACGAGACCATTAGCGGCGTTGAGTTCCCGTACGTACCGGACACCGGCGACGTGCCACTGGTCGCCGATCTGTCGTCGGCCATCCTGTCGCGCCCCATCGATGTCTCGAAGTTCGGCGTCATCTATGCCGGCGCGCAGAAGAACATCGGGCCGGCCGGCGTGACCGTGGTCATCGTGCGTGACGACCTCATCGGTAATCCCATGCCGGGCTGCCCCCAGGTCTGGGACTACAAGCAGCAGGCCGACGCCGACTCCATGCTCAACACGCCGCCCACCTACGCGCTCTATATCGCCGGCTTGGTGTTCCAGTGGTTGAAGGACCAGGGCGGCCTGGAGGGCATGGCCGAGATCAACAAACGCAAGGCGGGCAAGCTCTATCAGGCGATCGACGACTCCGAGATGTACCGCAATCCGGTGCACCCCGACTGCCGCTCGCTGATGAACGTGCCCTTCATCCTCTCGGACGATAATCTCAACTACGATTTCCTGGCCGAGGCCGCGGAGCAGGGTCTGACCACCCT
>CAJXKP010000029.1 GCA_913055565.1 uncultured Ectothiorhodospiraceae bacterium | reverse complement strand
CAGTAGCTGT
Organism: uncultured Ectothiorhodospiraceae bacterium; assembly: GCA_913055565.1. Classification (GTDB taxonomy): domain Bacteria; phylum Pseudomonadota; class Gammaproteobacteria; order Nitrococcales; family Nitrococcaceae; genus CAJXKP01. The sequence goes on along the minus strand of CAJXKP010000029.1, from coordinate 35,470 downwards.
TGCGCCCGCCGCTCGGATTCCTTGAGGCTCGCCTCGAGCCGTCTGAGTTGCCGTCGAGCGTTTAGATTCTGCAGCTCCCGCTGGAGGGTATAGCGAAAGTGCTCGGTGTCGGCCTTGGTGACCATGTCCACCGCCCCCATGCCCATGACCTCGCGGCGCAGCTCGGGGTCATCGTCCTCGCTGAGCACCAGCAGCGGGATATCCTTACCCGATTGCTCGAGGATTCGGAAGGCGGTCTCCATGGGCAGATTGTCCAGTCCCGGGGCGCACAGGAATAGGTCTTGCGCGCGGCCGGCCAGGACCTGCTCGAGCTGCTCGTCATCCTCGATGAGCGTCGGTCGCACCGCCATGCCGGCATTTCGGAGGACGCTGACGAGGTGCTCGGCGTCATTGAGCGAGTCGTCGGCGGTAATCAGGTGAAGGACGTTGTCGCCACTCGCCATGTGTAATCCTTGTGCTAGCCTCACTCGAAGACCTGTTGCCGGCCTTCCCCCTATGATGCCGCGTTGATTGGTTGTCCGGAAAGCCGTTGCGGCAGTTCGTCGTCTGTAGCCAATGGATCGGCGTAGTCGAATTCGCACTGAGCTAAATGCTGGCTCGCCTCGTAGCAGCGCCCCAGCGTGATCCGCCCCTGGAGCTGTCCGTAGCGCAAGGTCACCGTTTGGTGGGCGTGATAGTAGGCGCCAGGGGTAATGAGGGTCGTGATCGGGTGCTTGTGGTTCGATCCCGGTAACACGAACCCGCGCTCGGGTGGACCGTAGCGGCCACTGTTCATACGGGCTCGGAGCATGACGGGGTGCGGATCGATACCGAGTATCTGGATACCGACCTGGAGCCCCTTGCCACCGATCCCTCGTAACCAGCGCACGGCCCCCACTTGCCAAGGCCGGCCGTTGCCCGTGCCCTCCCGCAGCACGATGAGCTCGCCCACCCGCGCCCGATAGCTCTGCTCGGGGTTGGTCAGTATGCAGTAACCGCCGGGGCTGATATTGACCAGCTGCCACTGGTCGAACGTTGGTTCGTCCTTGCTATCGGTCTGGGGACGGCTCGCTTTGTCGTGCTCCCTTATCCGCCGCTCCACGGCGTCCGCGACGCCGGATGGGTGGACCCTATCCCAGACATCGCGATTGCGGCGGCCGTTGGAGTAGCTGCTGTCGTCTTGGTTCTGGAAGGCTCGCTCGCGGGTGTCCGAATTAATGACGGGTAACCCGAGCTCCCGGCTTAGCGCTTGGTGGCTCTGGCTCATCCCCAGGACCCCCCGAACTCCGGAGCTGACGCGAACACGGCGGCTTTGACGAGCGGGCACAGCGGCAAGCGCGATGAGCAGGCGCCGTGCCAGCCCGGGATAGTTGGCTGCCGCCGGCGCCCGGCGCCAGGTCCAGCGGCGCCGGCCCAGATCGCGGTCGCCACGGCGGATAAGTGGTGATGTTACCAGGAAACGATCATCGGGGCGCTTGAGCCCGCTGATCCCGGGGTGCGGTGGTCGATCGTCGTGGCGCGGCAGTCGGAAGATCTCGTTGCCGTCATCGCCGAGGGCGCTGATCTCGGCGGCATCGGCCCAGTGGCCCAAGAGCCACCAGGCGTCGAGGACCTCGCCGCGTTCGAGTTGCAGCGGAGCGCTTGCAGCGGTCAGGGCGACGCGTTTGTAGGTCGTCGCCAGGGTTGCGCGTGTGCCGTTCCAGGGCGCCTTGATGGGGCGTCGGGTGACGCCCGTATCAAGGGCGATCTGATAGAGGTTGTGAAGACGCTGCCAGCTGCCGGGTGAGGCGTTCTCGTACACCAGCCAGTTCTCAACCAGGGCCAGACCCCGATAGTGCACCGCGCTCACGAGCAGGTAGGCCAATCGCTTGCTGCTCACGCGCCCGCGTCGCGCGTCCGCGAGCGCGGTCTCATGGCCGAGGGCCATCTCCTCGAGCAGGCGTGTGCTCAGTGTCGCTATCTTGCGCGGGTTCCCGCGCAGCGGCAGCTCGCGATCCCGATAGTGGGTGCGTAGCCCCTCGACACTGTAGCCCAAGTAGGCGTGTAGCTCGCCGAGGAAGGCGAGTCGCCGGCCAGGGGGTATGGGTTGGCGGTTGCTGGCGGCCAGCTGCTGATAGATCTCCCGACCCGTTTCCAACGGGTTGGCGACAGGCAATCCACGCAGCCATCGCCGAACGGCTGCACGCCGCGTGTTGAAGCGCGGCATATCCTGGCCTTGCTGCTCCGGGAGCTGCAGCTCTATGCTCTCCCCCATGCGCTCACCCCTCGCCGCCGCGTCGGCGATCATGGAGGCACGCCCACGTTTGGGTCTTATGGCCCCGACTCACCAGTGGAGCCAGCGCTTCGCTGGCTCGCCGGCGACCTCGCGCACCAATCGCGGCACCATGTAGCCAGGCAGCGTCGCACTGACACCTCGCTGGATGGCGGCGGCCTCCTGGCTGCTGACCTCAAAGTGGGATGCCCCCCTCACCGGATCTAACACATGAAGATAGTAGGGGTGAACGCCGATGTCGAATAGTCGTTCATTCAGGGCGGCTTGCGTGGCCGCGTCGTCGTTGACGCCGCGCAGTAGGACCGCCTGGTTGAGGGTAACGACGCCCGCGCGCTGGAGCCGCGCCATGGCCTCGGCTACCGCCGCATCCAGCTCCGCGGGGTGGTTGGCATGCACCACCATAATGGGTCGTAATCTGGTCCCCGTGAGCCAGTCGATAAGGGCCTTATCGATGCGCTGCGGCAACACGATGGGCAATCGGCTGTGAACCCGCAGGCGCCGGAGATGAGACAGACGTGCTAGCGCCGGTGCCAGCGCTGCTAGGCGGCGATCCGTTAGGGCGAGGGGGTCGCCGCCGCTCAAGATGACTTCGGTGATGCTGCTAGCGTTGGCCAGATAGGCGAGCGCCTGGGACCAGTCACCTGTTGAGGCGTTGACCTCCGTGTAGGGGAAGTGGCGGCGAAAGCAATAGCGGCAATTGATGGCGCACGCGCCAGTCGCTACCAGCAGCGCCCGACCATGGTATTTATGAATAACCCCGCCGCTCTGCAGGGCATCGCCATCGCCGACCGGATCCGCCTCATAGCCGGGGGCGTCGTGATGCTCGGCCCCAAGGGGAAGGATCTGACGTAGCAGCGGATCGTGCGGGTCTTGCCGCCGCATGCGGTTGAGGTAGGGCCATGGCACACGCAGGGGGAATAGCTGAGCAGCCGATTGCGCGGCCGGCAGCAGCTCGCGGTCGAGATCGAGGGCGTCGAGCAGGGCCGTAGGATCGCGGACCGCCTCTGCGAGCATGCGCTGCCAAACAGGTGAGGTGGTGGTCTCGGCCGCCGAGTCATTCATGCCGTCATTCTAACAGTGGCGGTTTTTCGTTAGTATCCGGAGCGCTGCCGGTCAGCAATTCGAATTAGGCGTTCCCGAGGAGGGCGCGTGGTCGCGTTACCCCGCCGAGGGACGCCATAAACCGTCCCTGGCGGCTCGACGGCGGCCTTCCTTGGCCGCAGACGCCTTCGGCTGGGGGTAACGCGAGCAACTCGAAGGCCAAAACGAGAATTGCTGTTTGCCGGTATAGTTCATCGCAGCAAGCAACGCGGAATCGTCATGGCCAGTACGTACAGCACCAATCAGTTCAAGGGCGGGCTCAAGATCATGCTCGACGGTGAGCCCTACAGCATCGTCGAGAACGAATACGTCAAGCCTGGTAAGGGCCAGGGCTTCAACCGTGTGAAGGTGCGCAACCTCAAGACCGGTAAGGTAGTCGATAAGACCTTTAAGTCGGGTGACTCCGTGGAGGCGGCCGACGTCGTCGAGAAGGAGATGCAGTATCTGTATAACGACGGCGAATCTTGGTACTTCATGGATCCGGAGACCTTCGATCAGGTCGGGGCGTCGCAGACGGCACTGGCTAATGCCGATAAGTTCCTCAAGGATCAGGATGTCTGCAACGTCACGCTGTACAACGGCGAGCCCATCGGCGTGGAGCCACCGCCCCACGTCGAGCTCCAGATCACTCAGACCGATCCGGGCATTCGCGGTGATACCAGCAGCGGTGGCACCAAGCCGGCAACGCTTGAGACCGGGGCGGTGGTGCAGGTCCCGCTGTTCATGGAGGAGGGCGAGATTGTCCGCATCGATACGCGCAACGGCGCCTATGTATCCCGCGCCAAGGGCTAACGCGGGCGCGTGAGTACCGACTGGTGGCCCACGGCAGGGCTCGCTGCGCTACGCCAGCGTGCCGGGGCGCTGGCCCGTATCCGGGGCTTCTTCGACGAGCGCGGTGTCCTGGAGGTGGAGACGCCGGTGGTGGCCGCCGACACGGTCACGGATCCAATGCTGGCGGCCATCGCCATCGACAGCCCCGGTACCGAGGCCCCTTGTGACGCCCGCTACTGGCTCCAGACCTCGCCCGAATACCCCATGAAGCGGCTGTTGGCGGCGGGTAGCGGTGCCATCTATCAGATCGCGCGAGTGTTCCGGCGAGCTGATCGAGGCTCGCTGCATAACCCGGAATTCTCGATGCTGGAGTGGTATCGCCCGGGGTTTGGCTACGCGGATTTGATCCAGGAGGTTAGCGACCTGTTGGCGGTCCTCTTGGCGAAACGGCCGGTCGTGGTGCTTACCTACACCGAGGTTTTCGTGCAACAGCTCGGCATCGAGCCGCTGACCGCCTCGGATGCCGAGCTGCGCGCCGTGGCGTCTCATAAAGGTATCAATGCCCCGGCTGATCTCGATCGCGACGCGATGCTGGATCTGCTCATGGGGACCCTAATAGCGCCTCGGCTCGGCCGGGATTGCTGGTGCTATCTTACCGGCTTCCCCGCCTCGCAGGCCTCCCTCGCGCGGCTCGATCCCCAGGATCCACGCATCGCGGAGCGCTTCGAGTGCTTTATCGATGGCATGGAGATCGCCAACGGCTTTCGCGAGCTCACCGACCCCCAGGCCCAGCGCGCTCGCTTCGAGGCGGATCAGGCGGTGCGCCGCGAGCGCGGCGAGACGGCGCCGCCGGCTATCGATGAGCGGCTGCTCACGGCCCTGGAGGCGGGCCTACCGGAGTGTTCCGGGGTCGCCCTGGGACTGGACCGATTGCTGATGGTTGCTATTGGGGCAACTACCATCGATGAGGTTATGGCCTTCCCCATCGAGCACGCGTAGCGAAACGCTGAACAATTCGCATGAACCTCTGGCCGCTAGACGCGCGCAGGCAAGCTGCGGGGCACCATGTTGTGTTGGCAGGACCACCAACCCCTGCGGCGCCGAGGGCGTGCGTACCCAGCGGGGCCGTGGGGCGCAGACCCTCGCGAGAATCACTCAGCGTTTTGCTAGGGGTCGCTAGGCGTGGGCGAGCGTCTCGCCCAGGGGTTGGCCCATACGCAGGCTGGTGCCGGCGTGGAGATCATCGCGCCAGCGGGCGGTGCCACGCGGCAAAAGCACGATGGCCGTGGAGCCCATGTTAAAGCGCCCCAATTCGTCGCCTAGCGCGTAGTATCGCGGCTGCGCGCTGTAGTCCCAGCGAGCCGGATCATGACCGCGCGGTGGTGTGACTAAGCCGTGCCAGGCGGTCTCAATGCCGGCCACGCAGACGGCACCGACCAGGATGACGGCCATGGGACCGACGGCTGTCTCGAAAATAGCCGTGACCCGCTCGTTGCGGGCGAATAGACCGGGGATAGTGCGCGTTGTATGCGGCGCTACGCTGAATAGACGGCCCGGGGCATAAGCCATGTGCGTCAGGCGGCCGGACAACGGCATATGGACCCGGTGATAATCGCGCGGCGCTAGATAGATCGTCGCGAAATGCCCGCTGGTAAAGCGTTCGGCCAACTGGCGTTCGACCAGGAGTTCGCCAAGGCCATAATGGCGCCCCTTGGCCTGGAAGAGCTGATGCCCGTCGATGGGGCCGATCTGACTGAGCGTGCCGTCGGCGGGGGAAGCGATGGCGTTGGTCGCCGCGGGCAAGGGGCGCGCGCCATCGACCAGCGGCCGCGTGAAGAACTGGTTGAAGTCGGCGTAATCCTCGGCCCGGGCTGGATCGGCCTCGCTGAGGTCGACACCGTAGGCGCGCGCAAACGCCTTAATGAGCGCGTTCTTGAGGGGTGGCCAGCGCAAGCGGGCCAGGCGGCCGACAAGCCGCGAGATGGCGTGGTGCGGCAAGGGGTAGAGCGCCAGTGCCCGTAGCCAGTCGCTCACGTTCGCGCCGCAGTTTGTCTCAGACATCGTGTCGATCCCCTCGCATGAGGCTGGCATGATAGCGAGCGGCGTTCGGCGCCGCCAGTTACCGCGTGATCGGGCAGTAATTCTAATGATGTGATCCCCAGGAGGGCGCGTGGTCGCGTCACCCCCTGCCGAGGGACGCCGTAAACCTTCCCTGGAGGCTCGACGGCGGCCTTCCCTGGCCGCCGACGCCCTCGGCAGGGCGTAACGCGACCACCTCGAAGGCCAAAATGAGAACTGCTGGTGATCGGGCGGGCGGGGCGCTATTACGCAGGCCGCGCTTGCGGTATGGTGCGCGCTTGTTATTGGCACGAGGGGCCGGGCATGCTGCCGGACGAGATGCAGACACTGACCGACGCCGTGCGCTGGGCGGCGAGCCGCTTCGAGCAAGCCGGCGTGTTCTACGGCCACGGCACGGATAACGCCATCGACGAGGCGGTCGCCTTGGTGCTCCAAGCGCTGCATCTGCCGCCCGATCTCGACAGCCTGTATTTCGGGACACGCTTGAGTGCCGATGAGAAGGCGCGGATTGGAGACTGGTTGCAACAGCGCATCGATGACCACCGTCCGCTACCCTATATCGCGGGCGAGGCCTGGTTCGCCGGTCTGTCGTTTCGTGTCGATGAGCGCGTGCTTATCCCGCGCTCGCCGCTGGCGGAGCTCATCGAGGCCGGCTTCCAGCCCTGGCTCGATCCGGAGGCCGTTGAGCGCATCGCCGATGTGGGCACGGGCTGCGGCTGCATCGCCGTGGCCTGTGCCTACGCCTTGCCGCAGGCGCGGGTCGATGCGCTCGATACCAGTGATGGCGCCCTGGAACTCACGCGCGCCAACAGTGCCGACCATGGTGTGGCGTCCCGCGTGACGGCCATCGCCTCGAATCTGTTGGGTGCGCTGGCCGCGGAGCCGATGTACGATCTCATCGTGGCCAATCCGCCCTATGTCGCCTCGGAACGCCTCGACGCCATGCCCGCGGAATTCCGCCACGAGCCGCGGCAAGGCCTGGATGGCGGCGTAGACGGTTTGAGCCTGGTGCATCCACTGCTCATGCAGGCCGCCGAGCGACTGCACGATGATGGGATTTTGGTCTGTGAGGTCGGCCACAGCTGGCCGGCGTTTGAGCAGGCGTATCCGGAACTGCCGGTAACCTGGTTGGCCTTTGAGCGCGGCGGTGCCGGTGTATTCGTTATAACTGGGCATGATCTGCGCGAGTACGTGCCCAACCACGGCTAGCACCGGCCAACCGAGCCGATCCCTGACTGCCTCGGAGACGGGAACAGTATGGCGGGTAATACCTTCGGGACGATGTTCACGCTCACCACATTCGGCGAGAGCCACGGGCCGGCCATGGGGGCGGTGGTTGATGGCTGCCCGCCCGGGCTGGCGATCGCCGAGGGCGATATCCAGCTCGATCTGGATCGGCGCAAGCCGGGCACGACGCGCCATACCTCGCAGCGCCGCGAGGCCGACGAGGTGCGCATCCTCTCCGGCGTCTTCGAGGGCGTGACCACGGGCGCGCCCATCGGGCTGCTCATCGAGAACGCCGATCAGCGCTCCAAGGACTACTCCAAGATCAAGGACAGCTTCCGCCCGGGGCATGCCGACTACACCTATCAACAGAAGTACGGCATCCGGGACTATCGCGGTGGCGGGCGGTCATCGGCGCGCGAGACCTCCATGCGAGTCGCCGCCGGCGCCATCGCGCGCAAGTACCTAGCTGAGCAGCTCGGCATCGGCATTAGCGGGTATCTGTCTCAACTGGGCCCCTTTGAGCTCGAGCTCAAGGACTGGTCGGCCGTCCCGGAGAATCCGTTCTTCTGCGCCGACCCGGAGCGCGTACCGGAGCTGGAGGCGTACATGGACGAGCTGCGCCGCAGCGGCGACTCCGCGGGGGCCAAGGTGACGGTGGTCGCCTCCAATATGCCCGTCGGCCTGGGCGAGCCGGTCTTCGACCGCCTGGAGGCCGATCTGGCCAAGGGGCTTATGAGCATTAATGCGGTCAAGGGCGTAGATATCGGCGCCGGCTTCGCCAGCGCCGGCCAGCTCGGTAGCGAGCACCGCGACGAGATCCGCCCCGACGGCTTTCGCTCCAATAGCTCGGGTGGCGTGCTCGGCGGCATCAGTACGGGCCAGGATCTGGTAGCGAGCCTGGCACTCAAGCCCACCTCCAGCATCCGCGTGCCCGGGGAGTCGGTGAACATCGTCGGCGAGTCCGAGGAGGTCGTGACCACGGGGCGCCATGACCCCTGTGTCGGGATTCGCGCGGCGCCCATCGCCGAGGCCATGGCGGCGCTGGTGATCATGGACCACTACCTGCGCCACCGCGGCCAGAACGCCGATGTTGAGTCGACTACCCCGGTAATCCCGGCCCAGTCCGACAGCTAGCCCATGCCGGACGCCTTACCCTACTGGCGCCTGTCGGGCTTCTACTTCGCCTATTTCGCGGTCCTGGGGATCATCGCCCCTTATTGGGGCCCCTATCTCGACTTCTTGGGCTTTAGCGCCGCCGAGATCGGCGAGCTTATCGCGATCCTGCACGCCACCAAGATCATTGCCCCCAATGTCTGGGGCTGGATCGCCGACCACACCGGCCATCGCATGGCGGTGGTCCGGTTGGCCAGCGTCGGCGCCCTGCTGATCTTCAGCGGGGTGCTCTTCGCCCGGGACTACTGGGTCCTGGCCGGCCTTATGGCCGCCTTTAGCTTCTTCTGGCACGCCGCCATACCGCAGTTCGAGGCTAATACCATGAACCACCTGGGGGATGCCCATCACCGCTACAGCCGCATCCGGCTGTGGGGCTCGGTGGGGTTCATCGCCTCGGTGCTGGTGGTCGGCGAGCTCACCGATCGCCTGGATTACGGCATCGTGCCGCCCATTATGCTGGGCATCTTCGGGGTGCTGACCGTTATGGCTCTGGCCGCGCCGCAGGCCCAACAGCCGCAACCCGATACGGATCAGCCCCACTTCCTCGGGGTGCTACGCCAGCCGGTCGTGATCGGGTTGTTCGCCACCTGCTTCCTCCTGCAGGCCAGCCACGGGCCGTTTTACGCCTTCTATAGCATCCACCTGCAGGATCATGGCTACACCGGTAGTGCCATCGGCGTCCTGTGGTCACTGGGTGTGGTCGCAGAGATCGGCGCCTTCCTCATAATGGATCGGCTGCTCCCGCGGTTCGGGCCCAAGCGGCTCATGGTCACGGTCCTCGCCCTGGCGGCCGTGCGCTGGGTTCTGGTGGCCACGTTCGTACAGCATCTGGCCATCCAGGCGGGTGCCCAGCTGCTCCACGCCGCGAGCTTCGGGATCTATCACGCGGTCGCGATCTCGCTGGTCAATCGCTTTTTTGTCGGTCCCAACCAGGGCCGCGGCCAGGCCCTGTATTCCAGCCTCACCTTCGGCGCCGGCGTGGCCGTCGGCAGCCTGGGCGGCGGCTATGTCTTCGACGCCTTCGGTGGCGCGCTGACCTTCTACATGGCAGCGGCTAGCGCCGCGCTCGGTAGCCTGGTGGCGGCGCGTTTCATCCCGTGGCGTTAACCACGGGCCTTATCCCTTACTCGGAGTCCCATGGAAGCCCAACCCCAGACCGATCCCGAGCAGTACTTCCAGCGCTACCGCGCGCTTATCCCGGACTGGGACAGCTTCCTGGACTGCCTCCAGCGCCCGCTGCCTACCACCCTCTGGGCGCACCCGGAGCGCCAGGGCGTGGATGGCGTTGCCGGTCTCTTCGACGAGCTCGGCTTTCGTGCCGAAGCGCTCGACTGGGCGGACAACGCCCTGCGCCTGCATGCCGATGCCCCGGCCGGGGCCCACTGGGGCTTCATGGCGGGGCTTTTCCAGATCCAGGAGGAAATCGCCATGCTGCCCGCGCAGCTCATCGCCGCCCAGCCCGGCGAGCGGGTGCTCGACCTCTGTGCGGCCCCCGGCAACAAGACCGCTCAGCTGAGCTTGGCGATGGCCAACCAGGGGACGGTCTACGCCAACGACGTGCGCCGTGAGCGGTTGGGGGCGCTGCGACAGACCATTAAACGCCTGGGGCTGCGCAACGTCGTTACCACTGTCCAGCCCGCCGAGGAGTACCCCCTCGGTGCCGGTCCCTTCGATGCCGTGCTGGTAGACGCCCCTTGCAGCGGGGAGGGCACCTGGCGCAAGGGCGGGGCGGCGCCCAAGCTGCCCTCGGAAGGTGCCCGGCGAGAGGGGCTTATGCGCCGCCAGCAGCGCATGCTGGAGCGGGGCTTGGGCGTGGCCCGCGTCGGCGGCCGGGTGGTCTATGCCACCTGTACCCTATCGCCCGACGAGAACGAGGCGGTCATCGATGCCGTGCTGCGCCGCTGGGGCGAGCAGGTGCGCGTGCGCCCCGTTCGCCATCAACTTAACGGGCTCAAGATCTCCGATCCGATCACCCACTGGCGCGGCGAGCGCTTCCACGCCGGGGTTCAGGATTGCCTGCGCTTATGGCCGCACGACAACGACACCGGCGGCTTCTTCGCCGCCGTTATCGACAAGACCGGCGGTAATTCGCCACGGCCCGATTGGCTTGACCGGCCGGAGCGGGAGCCGCCCGAGCGGCTGGGCGCCATCTTGCAGCGATTCGGCCTCGACGAGGCCGCCGTGGGCCAGGCGGAGCTACTGGCGCCGACGAGCCGCTATGCCCATCTCGCCCCGCCCGAGCTGATCCCATCGCGGCGTCCCGTCGCGGACGCCATGGGGTTGCCCGCGGTGGGCGTTCAGGCCAATCCGGACAAGCCGACGACGGCCCTGGCGCTGAGCCTGGGCGCGGCGGCGACCGATAATGTCTTGGATGTCCCGGCCCAGGAGGCGCGCGCCTTCCTGGACCGCGAGCCCAGGCGTATCGAGCCCGAGCGCTCGGGGATCAGCCCCGGCTATGTGATCATCCGGCACCGCGGTGTGCCGCTGGGTGTGGCGCGCCTGTACCAGGGCGGGGCATTGGAGAGCCTGTACCCTGGGCGCTGGTCTCGGGCATCGGGACGACGTGGGCTGTGAGGCAGGGTGTTATGCGGCAATGGTGCATCGTCAATCCGGGCGATGAAGGTGAGTTGAGGCTGGTGGAAGCCGCCATTCCCGAGCCACCGCCAGCGAGCGTGCGCGTTCGCACCGCCGCCATCGGAGTCAACCGCGCGGATGTTCTCCAGCTACGCGGCCTCTATCCCGCGCCGGAGGGCGCGCCGGCCGATGTGCCCGGCCTGGAGTTCAGCGGTGTCATCGCTGCCGTGGGCGAGGGCGTGTCTCGTTGGCGGGTCGGCGATCGGGTCATGGGCCTGGTCCCGGGCGGGGCCTACAGCGAATCCCTGGTAGTCCCCGCCGCGGAATGCCTGCCGGTGCCTGAGGGCATGGATCTGGTGATCGCCGCTGCGGTGCCCGAGCCGTTCCTAACCGCCTGGCGTGCCTTGGACCAGGTCCTGGCGCTGCGGGCCGGGGAGTGCGTTGTGGTGCGCCCCGGCACCGCCGCCGTCGGCCAGGCCGCCGCGCAGCTCGCCCGCTGGATGGGCGCGCACGTCATCGCCACAAGCCGTAACAGCCAGCGCCTGGCCCAGATCGAGCCCGAGCCGGACTGCTGGCGGCTCACCGAAGGCGATGACGCGGAACGCTCGCAGGTGCTGGCCGATCTGGGCCGTGACGGCGCGGACGCCCTGTTGGATATGCTCGGCGGCGGGGGTGCCATGCGCTTCGGGCTGCGCCTACTGCGGCCCGGCGGGCGCTACGTCGGCCTCGGCCTGATGGCCGGTGCCAAGGAGGAGCTTTCCCTCGCGCGCCTGCTCGGCCACGGCTTGAGCCTCGCCTTTATGACCATGCGCCGCATGCCGCCTGAGCAGCGGGTACGGCTCATCTGGGACGCCGAGCATCGTTTGTGGCCGGCACTGGATCGCGGCGACCTGGTGCCCGCCGCCTGCTCGGTCTACCCCTTCGAGCGAGCGCCGGACGCCCTCGAACAGCTGCGGGCGGGTGGCCCGCCAGGGCGTGTCCTGTTACGCCCCGCCGAGGACTGATCGACCGGCCCGGCTGTTAGACTCAACGCCTCTCAACCAACCAAGCAGGGAACCGGCGCTATGAGCACGGCGACGCAGTGGTGGCGCGGCGGCGTCATCTATCAGATCTATCCGCGCAGCCTCGCCGATAGCAACGGCGATGGCATTGGCGATCTTGAGGGCATTCGCGAGAGCCTAGAATACGTCGCCCGCCTTGGCGTGGACGGCATCTGGATCTCGCCGTTCTTCCCCTCGCCCATGAAGGATTTCGGCTATGACGTCGCCGCGTACTGCGACGTCGATCCCATGTTCGGGACGCTCGCGGACTTCGATAACCTCGTTGCCGAGGCCCATCGGCTCGGCCTGGCCGTCATGATCGATCAGGTTCTGAGCCACAGCTCGGATGCCCATGCCTGGTTCGAGGCCAGCCGCCAAGACCGTACCAATCCCAAGGCCGATTGGTACGTCTGGGCCGATGCCCAGCCCGATGGCTCGCCGCCCAACAACTGGCAATCCGTGTTCGGCGGGCCGGCCTGGCAGTGGGATACCCGGCGCTGCCAGTATTATCTGCACAACTTCCTGCCCTCGCAGCCAGATCTCAACCACCACAACCCCGAGGTGCGCCAGTCGCTGTGTGACGCTATGCGCTTCTGGCTCGACCGCGGTGTCGACGGCTTCCGGCTGGATGCCATTAACTTCGCCTTCCATGACACCCAGTTGCGTAATAACCCGCCCCTGTCGGCCGACCCCTACGCCGATGGCGAGCCGCCGGATAGCCCCTACGGCTTCCAGGACCATACCTACGACAAGTCCCGGCCCGAGATGCCTACGCTGCTGCGCGAGCTGCGCCAGCTTGCCGACGCGTACGGCGACATCTGCCTGCTCGCCGAGATCGGTGACGACAGCCACCGCAGCCGCGACCTAATGGCGGAATACACCGGCGGCAACGATAAGCTCCACATGGGGTATTCGTTCGACCTGTTGGGCGAGGACGGCAGCCCGAGACATATCCGGCGCATGGTCGAGGGCGTGGAGGCCGCCATCGACGACGGGTACCCCTGCTGGTCCATCGGCAACCACGATGTCCCGCGCGTGGTCACGCGCTGGGGCGGGGATGCCAAGCCGGAAGACGTGGCCCCCGTTTACGCAGCGTTGCTGCTGACCCTGCGCGGCGGCCTGTGCTTCTACCAGGGCGATGAGCTGGCGCTGCCCGAGTCCGAGCTGACCTTCGACCAGCTCCAGGACCCGGTGGGCATCACCATGTGGCCGCGGAACAAGGGCCGCGATGGCTGCCGCACGCCCGTGCCCTGGCGCGCCGATGACCCCGGTGCCGGCTTTACCACAGGCACCCCCTGGCTCCCCATCCCGGACGCCCATCGTGAGCGGGCCGTCGATCGCCAGGCCCAGCGCCCCGACGCGCCCATGGAACGTATCCGGCGCCTCATCCACTGGCGCCGCCACCACCCAGCGCTGATGCACGGCTCCCTGACGTTTCTGGACGCACCGGACGGCGCTTTGTTGCTGCGCCGCGACCATGACGACGAGCGCATCGCCGCGGCGTTTAACCTAAGCGCCCAGCCGGTACGCATCCCCTGGACGACCGGCCATCTACCCACCCCGCTAACGGGCCATGGCCTCGGCGGTGAAGTCGCGGGCGATACCATCGTGCTCGCTCCTTACGATGCCTTCTTCGGGCGGCTCTAGTGTTGGCCTAGCCAGTCGCGATTAGGGCTGGGCTGCGAGAACCCGTTGTGGCGGTGGTTAGAGCACAACGAATGCAGGTTGGGCACTGTAGGGTGATCGCGATCTTGCGGTCCCGGTGGCATCTATCGAGCCTTATGCCGACGGGGGTCGCCGGTAACGACGAACAACACATCCGCCGCCATGCTCGCGGCATGATCGCCGACGCGCTCCAGGCCCTTGCCGATGGGCAGCATCTGCGAGCCGTGCGCGGTGTAGCCCGAGATCCGGGCGGCCTGCTGCATGTTGTGGGTAACCATCAGGATGGTGATGTCCTTGGAGAGCTTGGTAATGAGGTCCTCGATCTTGGCGGTCGCGATGGGTTCGAGCGAGGACGTTGGCACATCCAGCAGCATCAGCTCGGGTTCCGGGGCCAGCGTGCGCGCGATGCACAGGCGCTGCTGCGGCCCACATGAGAGCGCGAACTCCGGCATATCGAGGCGATCCTTGACCTCGTCCCACAGGGCCGCGCGCTTTAGCGAGCGCTCGACCCGTGTCGCGCAGCATGTCGAGATCTAGTCGGTCTCGTTCTGGAACGTCTCGGCCACCGCCTCCGTGATGGGGAGACCGTGCTGGAGCCGTCGGCCATGACCCGGTCCGCGGCGCTCGCGCGGGGTGGCAAAGGATCCGCCCGCTAAGGCACAACCGGCGGCAACGATTGCAAGGGCCGTGTATTTCGCATAGATACCTCTGTTGTGGTCGTGTATCGCGGCAACATGGCGTGTTGACGCGATTTGCGGGTTACGGCGGGTCGATGACAGCGCCTTGACCGGCATGCTGCCGCTTTATGACAGGGCTCGAGGATTGCCGTGGCAGCGCGTGATACGGGGGGAGGGATGGCACGGCCATGTATCGCGATGTGGCTCCTACCCCGGGCAAGGCCGCCGTGGAGTGGCCGGTGCTAACCTCGTTGTTTAGCCAGCATGCCGGCGGCCCGCCCCAGTCCATCTGGATCCATTCGCTTTACAGAGCGCTTGTCAGTGGCGGGTTGGACGGCTCGCTGACGCTTGTCTGCTGGCGGCTTAGTAGCGCTTACACTCGGTATGGCTCAAGTGATTTAGTCAGGAGGTCGTCTATGCCCAACCGTTATCTGGTTTTCTTGGGGTCATCGCGTACCAGTACGCCGCCGAGCCCGCCGCGGCTGGGCTGGCGTGTCGCGCAGGCCTGTAAGCGCCTATTGGGCGAGGCAGGGGCCGAGGCCGAGCTCATCGATCCGCTGGACTTGGATAGGGGATCGGTGTTTAAGCCCCACTTCGCCTACCGCCGTGGTGAGATGCCGGATGAGCTGGCCTCGCTAGCCGAGCGGATCGAGGCGGCCGACGGCTACGTCATGGTCAGCCCGGAATACAACCACTCCATGAGCCCGGCGCTGGCGCACCTGCTCAATCACTTCGGCAGCTCGCTGTTCTCGTTCAAGCCCAGCGCCATCGTTACCTACTCCGCCGGGCAGTGGGGTGGTGCCCGAGCGGCGGTGACCATGCGCACCTTCCTCTCGGAGCTGGGCTGCCTGCCGGTCTCGGCGATGGTGCAGGTACCGGCGGCGCACCAGGTCCTGGACGAGGATGGCGGCTTCGCGGAGGGAGCCGACGAAACCAGCTGGCGGAGCTACTTCGGCCGTACCTTCGTCCAGCTGACCTGGTGGGCAACGGCGGCGCAACAGTATCGCCAGGTGGCGGACCCGTTCCAGCGCGTCCAGGACTTTAAACGGGCGCCGTCCCAGCGCAATGCGCCCAATGCCGACGGCTGATGACGAGTCAAGGGAATAGTTGACGGGCGCGTCGCCCGGTACTAGCCTCACAAGTATATATACGGATATGCGCATATGTTTGAACCAGAAACCTTCTTTCGCGCCCTGTCGGACCCCACACGCCTGCGTTGCCTGCTTTTAATGGTGGCGGAGGGGCGATTGTGCGTGTGCGAGTTCGTCCATGCCCTTGATCTGTCTCAGCCGCGCGTCTCGCGCCATCTGGGGCACCTACGGGATCTCGGCATCGTCCAGGACGAGCGACGCGGCCAATGGGTCCACTATCGCCTGCATCCCGAGCTGCCGGCGTGGGCCTACCAGGTCCTGGAAGCGGCCGGGCAAGCGGAAGAGCTTCAATCCATCCAGGCGCGGCTGGCGGCTATGCCGAATCGGCCGCCGGCGGCATCGGGGTAATCATTACGGGAGATGTCATGAATATCCTCTTTGTATGTACCGGCAATTCCTGCCGCTCGCAGATGGCGGAGGGCTTCGCCCGCCATCTGGCCGAGCCAGGTACCACTGTTCAGTCCGCCGGGCTCGAGGCCCACGGCCAGAATCCGCGGGCCCTGGCGGCTATGGCCGAGGTGGGCGTGCCTATCGACGCGCAGGCCTCGACGCAGCTCACCGACGCCATGCTCGATGCGGCCGACGTTGTGGTCACCGTCTGCGGTCACGCCGACGAGCACTGCCCGCTGCTACCGCTCGGCACGCGTAAGTACCACTGGCCCATCGATGATCCGGCGCGCGCCACCGGCAGCGAGGCGGAGATCACGGCCGAGTTCCGGCGCGTGCGCGACGCCATCCGCGAGCGGGTCGGCGAATTGCTTCAGACGCTGCGCGACGAGGCGACTCCAGCCAACGAATACGGTAGTTAACGGAGTCTGATATGCGTCACAACGACGATGCACAACCGGCCGCGGACGAGGGCCCGGCCGTCAGCGAGGGCATGGGCCTGTTCGAGCGCTTCCTCTCCGTTTGGGTGGCGCTGGCGATCGTCGCTGGCATCGTTTTGGGGCAGCTGGCGCCGGCCGTTCCCGATGCCCTTTTGCGCTTCGAGTACGCCCAGGTCTCTATCCCGGTGGCGGTGCTCATCTGGGCGATGATCTTCCCCATGATGGTCCAGATCGACTTCGGCTCAATCCTGGGCGTGCGGCGCCAGCCCAAGGGCCTGGTGGTCACCACCGTGGTCAATTGGCTGATCAAGCCGTTCACCATGTTCGCCATCGCGTGGTTCTTCCTGGTCGTGGTCTTCGAGTCGCTGATCCCCGCGGGCCTGGCGCGTGAGTACCTGGCCGGCGCCATCCTGCTGGGAGCTGCCCCCTGTACCGCCATGGTCTTCGTTTGGAGCTATCTCACGCGCGGCGATCCGGCCTACACGTTGGTCCAGGTCTCATTGAACGACCTGATTATGCTTTTTGCCTTCGCACCCATCGTAGTGTTCCTGCTCGGCATCTCGGATATAGCGGTGCCATGGAATACGGTGGCCCTGTCGGTGGTGCTCTACATCGTCATCCCCCTGACCGCCGGCTACGCCACGCGGCGGCTGCTTATCGCGCGCAACGGCATCGAGTGGTTCGATAACGCCTTCATGCCGCGCCTTGGGACGGTGACCCCGATTGGCCTAATCCTGACGCTGGTGCTGCTGTTCGCCTTCCAGGGCGAAAAGATCCTCGCGCATCCACTGCATATTGTGCTCATCGCTGTGCCGCTGGTGGTGCAGACCTTCTTGATCTTCGCGCTGGCCTATGGCTGGGCGTATCTGTGGCGCGTGCCCCACAGCATCGCGGCGCCGGGCGCGATGATTGGCGCCAGTAACTTCTTCGAGCTGGCCGTGGCCGCGGCGATCTCGCTGTTCGGGCTGCAGTCAGGCGCCGCGCTGAGCACAGTGGTCGGCGTTTTGGTGGAGGTGCCGCTTATGCTGGCGCTGGTACGCATTGCGAACGCGACCCGGCGCCAGTTCCCCGGGGTTGCCGGCCCGGCCCAGGCGTTCGGTTAGACGGCGACTCCATGACCGATCAGGCGGGTCCCCGGGTCGTCGTGGACGCGGCGGCGCGTGACTGGCTACGCCGGCAGGGCAGCGCGGTGACCGTTCGTGGCTCACCGCGACACGGCTGTTGCGGCGGTACGGTCGCCGTCCCGGTCGCCGAGGCCCGCACGCCGGATCAGCCCGTGGATTGGATGATTGAGGAGGCCGACGGCGTGCGGGTCTACCTGGCGCCGGAGCTCGCCGAGCTAGACGTCACGCTAACGATCCGAGCCGAGGGCTTTTGGCGCTGGCGCCGGCTGTTCGTCGAGCGCGCTAGCGGATAATGCCCTTCGAGCGGGCGAGGAGGTTAACGATGTATAAGCATGCTGTTGTTGGGGTGGATTTCTCGGCTAGCTGGGATGCTGTCTAGGCAACTTTAATCGGCCTACCCCGCGGTTGGGGCTCGAGCGCCTGACATTGGTCTACGTCTTCGAGATGGGCCATACGGCAGCCCCCGAGCTGCAGCACGAGGACTATTACCGCCAACGGCTCGACGGCCTCGCGGGGTCCCTGCGCGAGCACGGCTTCGAGGTCGATACGGAGCTTGCCACCCGACGGCCCGCGGCGATCATGAGTTCGATCGGCTATGTACCGCCCTCGGCATCGAGCATCGGCTCACGCGGCCACGGACCCCACAGACCAACGGCATGGTCGAGCGCTTCAGCGGGCGTCTATCCGACGTCATCGGAAGTCACCACTGCAACAGCGCTGAGGACCTCGAGACCACGCTCAAGCGCTACGTCTGGCTGTACCATCAGCATCTGACTCAAAAGGCGCTCGACCATCGCACACCCGTTCAGGCCATGAAGGACTGGTATGCCGAGCGCCCCGATTTATTTCGTAAAAAGCCACGGCATCTTAGGGGACCCGACACCTAGTCGCAGTTTGGGCAGGAGGCCGCCGGCGAGGTAGAGCCCGCTGCAGGCACCGAGGCTAGCGGGAAGTCGTCTGCGTTTTACTTGGTCGCTCGGGTCTGCTCTGTGTGGGTGGGGTCGGCCTTTGCGGCTCGCCAGCCAGGCTAGGGGTAATTGACGCGGGTGATCGTGATTGCAAGTATTCAAGGCTAGCCGCTGATCATAATCAGAAAGCTACAGCACCGAGGCCATTTTGGTGGCCTGGGCGAGCGCAAAGAGGTCAACTGTGAGCAACGAGTCTCAGCAAGGAGGCAACGGCGGCGGCCAAGCAAAGGGGGTCTCGGGCGCGGTCGTCGCGGCCATCGTGGCCGGCGTCCTCTTCCTCATTATTTTGTTTGCCGGGATAACCAGCGTGACGACCTACAATGGTCTCGTGAATCGTGTCGAGGCCGCCGACGAGGCCTGGGGTCAGGTAGAGACGGCCTATCAGCGTCGCGCCGATTTGGTGCCGAATCTGGTCGATAGCGTTGAGCGGTTCATGGAGCACGAGCGCGAGACCCTGGAATCGGTGACCGAGGCGCGTGAGGGTGAACCCCTATCCAAGCAGCTAGAAGCGCTAAAGGCAGCGCGCCAGTCGGCGCAGGCCGAGCGCGCCAGCGCCCCAACACGGGCCGAGACGCTGGCGAAGCTCAAGGGGTCCCAACAGCAGCTAAGCGAGCGGATGACGGCGCTAATGGCCCGCTTCGAGGCCTATCCCCAGCTGCGTTCCAGCGATCAGTTCATGCGCTTGCAGGCCCAGCTGGAAGGTGCTGAAAACCGGATTAGCGTGGCACGTCAGCGCTACAACCAAGCGGTCTCGGATCTCAATAGCGCGCTACAGCGCATCCCGGGGCGATGGATCGGTCAATTTGCGGGTTTCGAGCCGCGGGCTTACTTCGAGGCGGACGAGGGCGCCGCCGACGCACCGAGCGTGGCGGAATAGCTGGAAGCAGTTACTGGAATAAGGAGGGTCATTCGGTGCAGCGCGGCAGTCGGCTGATTTTCGCGGGCTTGGTTCTGTTGGGCGGCGTCTTAGTTACGACGGCGGGATTCATTGCCTGGCAGCCGTGGAGCAGCACTGGCGGGGCGGAAGATCCCCAGCTGGTGGTCGACGGGGCCGATCTGCTAGGTGCGGAGCAAAGCGACCGGATTGCCGAGTTCCACGAGCTGCTGCGCGCCAACCACGATATTGATTATCGCGTCGTCACCCGCGATAACGTCGATGATATTGACCGCTTTGCGGCGGAGGCCTTTCGGCGCCGCGAGGTGGGTTCGGCCAGCGATGCGGGCCACGGCCTCATGCTCGTTATCGATCCCGCCTCGGATGTGTTGCGTATCGAGGTGAGCCGCTCGTTGGAGCCGGTCTACGTCGATGCCTTCGTCGCCTACATTGAGCAACGCCAGATGACCGAGTTCTTCGCCCACGACCGCGTAGCCGACGGCATCTTGGCGACCACGGAGATGATCGTTACGCGCGCCCAGCGGGCCGAGGCTAATGCCGGCCTCAAGCAGACCTACAAGATTGAGGGCAGTGCCGGTGGTGGTGCCAAGGCATCGGCCCGCCTCGACGATGGGCCTTCTGCCCGGCAGCAAGGCACTGACCAGCAGGTCCGCGTTGAAGGTGATGGGCCAGTGGCTGTCCTAGAGGCCTACCGCCGAGCCATGGCGAATCGCAACGACAACACGGATCTAGCGATCTACTCCGCGCGCACCCGGGAGTTCATGGCGGGGCGCCCGAGAACGCCAGCGCAAGCCGACAATACCGCGCGCTCGCTGCGCCAATGCTCGGTAGAAGGCGTACAAAAGCAAGGCGACCGGGCGGTGGTACGTTACCCCATCGACGCGCGCCAATGCCCGCCGTATTTCTTCGTCCGGGAAGAGGGGCGCTGGCGCTTGGATCTGGTGACGATGCATAAGGTCGTGCAAATGAATCACGAGAATGAGTGGGGTATTACCACACGCGATCATCCCTATCAATTCGCTTTCGAGGATTGGAAACAGCGAGCCGGTTGGATACCGAGTCGTGGTGGGCAGAGTCATGGCAGCTCGCTGGTTCGGACCCGCTATGTGGAGCAAAAGGATGCCTACTATGCTAAAACCCAGGGCGTGAAGCTCGCCGGCGATAAGCGCTCGGCTGTACGCGGCAATGGGCGTTTTATCGCGCTCAGCGGCCGCGGTATCCGGCGCGGTGAGGGCGGCGCATGGCGGCTGGGTTTGGTGGCCAGTTGTATCGATGATGCCGTCTGTTGGGAAGACGATGCGGCCATGTGGATTAAGGGCGATGGCGAGCGAGTCCAGCTTGGGGCGCCTGTGCGCTCGCAATCGCGCACGCGCGACGCCAACGGCCGTTCGTTGGAGCTATCCAAGTACGTCTACCGACTCCGCTCCGACCAGCTTCGAACACTCGCCGAGGCATCCGATATCCGGGTCGGCCTCGGTGGCGAGTCGTACCGGTTGGGCCAAAAGGGCCAGGCGATGATCACTGGTTTGTACGACGAGACCGCGCCCTAGGAAACGGCTGAATAATTCCCGCGGGTCCCGGCGTACCGAGGTGACGCTTTGGTAGGGCGGTCGTCGCCGCAAATGGCCTTCGCCGAAGACCCCAAGAAGGCCCAGCGGCTCACAGCTCGCGCGCCGACTACGCCCGCCGGGACTGCCAGGCGTAGTCGGTGCCACAACGCGTGACGGTGCTACCAGTGCAGCGCGGCGAGACGCGTCGTGCCTGCGCTAGCGCTCAGCGGCTTGCGCGAGTTCGTTCGCGGTACCCTACACATAGCCTTTAAAACTAGATTTGGGGCCTTATTCGAGGGTCGTCGCCAATTTAGCTGGCTGTTCTCGGGCCCCTTCTCAGCGGCTGGGAACCCTCCACGAACGAATCAGCTGCCGTAATGGGTATCCAGCCGATACAAGCGCGGGGCGGCTAGCCCCCGCGCACCCGATCAAGGTTATGCGCCAATCCCCGTAGCGCCGGATGCTCGGCATGCACTCGATAGACCGGGATGGACGCGAGGTAATCGCTGAAGCGGCCCTTAGCAGTGAACCGCTCGTGGAAGCGTTGCGGCTCGAATAGCGAGCCCAGCTTGGGCAGGAGGCCGCCGGCGAGGTAGACGCCGCCGCCGGCGCCGAGGGTCACGGCGAGGTTGGAGGCGGTGGTGGCGAGTGCGAGGGTGAACAGCTCGATGGCCTCGGCGCAGTGGCGGTCGGTGTCGTCGGCGGCGCGTTGGCTTACCTCGGCGGGCGCCAGCGGCGCTGCCTCGCGGTCGTCCAGGTGGCACAGGGCTTGGTAGGTCGCGACCAGGCCCGGCCCGGAGATGATGCGCTCGGCGCTGCAATGGCCGTAGCGCGCCTGTAGCGTCCGTGCCACGGCGTGCTCGCGTTCGTTTACTGGGGTGTAGGTGACGTGGCCGCCCTCGCTGTCCAGCACGGCGTGCTGATCGCCGAACGGGATTAGGGCCGAGACGCCTAGCCCGGTACCAGGGCCCAGTACGGCGAGCGGTTCGTTAGGCTGCGGGTTGTCGCCGCTCAGGCGCTCGTATTCGGCGTCGGCAAGCCAGGGCATGGCCAGGGCCTGGGCGCTGAAGTCGTTAATGAATCGCAGTGCTCGAAAGCCCAGCCGCTGGCGGCTGGTCTCGATGGAGAACGCCCAGTGGTGATTGGTCATGCGAAGGTAGTCGCCGCGGACCGGGTTGGCGATGGCGCAGAAGCCGCCCACGGGCCGTTCGCCCGAAAGCGCCCCTAAGTAGGTCTCGACCGCCGCGACAAAGTCGTCGTAATCGCCGGTGCTCAGGACCTGCTCGTCGTCGGGCGTCGGGTCGGCGCCGGAGACCAGCGCGAAACGGGCATGGGTGCCCCCGATGTCGGCGACGAGCCAGCGCTCGTTACGGGGCCCAGTAGACATCCACCGGGACCTCGTTCTGGTGGAGGATGACGCGAATGGGCATGGCCTGCTCATCGTGGCCGGCGTCGGCCTTGATTAGAGCGTCCCACTTATCGTCGCCCGTGACGTGGATGGCGATCCAGCGGCTGGCCAGCAGGGCGCGGCGCGTGAGCGTGATGCGGGCGGCCGGCTCCTTGCTGCCGTAGATGCCCCGGCATAGCGCTGGCTGGCTGCGATCCAGAGCAGCCGGTAGCTGGTCGGCGTAAGGGAATAGGGACGCCGTGTGGCCATCCGCGCCGCTGCCGAGGATAACGACATCGAATGGTTGCGGCATGGAAGCCACGGCCTCGTGGGCCCGCCCTTCACCGCTGATAGGGTCCGCGGCGTCATTGACCAATGGCATAAACGATGCCGCGGCGGCCTTGTCCTGGAGTAGGTGCTTGCGTACCAGGCCCTCGTTGCTGGCCTCGTCGTCCGGGGCCACCCAGCGCTCATCGGCCAGCGTGATGGTGACCCGATGCCACGCCAGATCCTTTGTCCGCAGGGCCTCGAAGAAGGGTATCGGGGTGTTGCCGCCGGATACGACAAGGTTCACCCGCTCTCGCTGACCTAGGGCCGCGCGTAGCCGCTCGGCGACCGTCTCGGCCAACGCCGTCGCCGCGGCGTCGCGCGTGTCGTAGCAATGGCTTGGCGTGCGCAGCTCGTCGTCGGTCACGGGCTACGACTCCTCATGCCAGCTGCGGCCGTCTCGGCCCAGGAGGGCGCTGGAGGCGGCCGGTCCCCAAGTACCCGCGGTGTACGGCTTGGGGTCGTCGGCTGCACTGGCCCAGGCCTCCATGATGGGCTCGATCCATTCCCAGGCGGCGTACAGCTCGTCGCGGCGCATGAACAGGAACAGCCGGCCGCGCAGGACATCCATAAGCAGCCGCTCGTAGGCATCGGCTTGCCGGGCCTCGAAGGTCTCGCCAAAGTCCAGGTCCAGCGAGACCGGGCGTAGAGTCATCTCGTCGCCGCGGGCCTTGGCCATGATGTGCAGTCGCATGCCCTCGTCCGGCTGGAGATGGATCACCAGCCGGTTGGGATTGCCGTTGACCATGCTGGTGTCAAAGATGGCGTGCGGCACCTCACGGAAATTGACCACGATCTCCGCGGTGCGCTCCTGGAGGCGCTTGCCGGTGCGCAGATAGAAGGGCACATCCGCCCAGCGCCAGGTCGCCAGATCCGCACGCACGGCGACGAAGGTCTCGGTACGGCTGTCCGGCGGGACGCCTTCCTCCTCGGTATAGCCGGCAACGGGTTGGCCGCTAATCGCGCCGGCCTGGTACTGGCCGCGCACGGTATTCTGTAGCGCGTCGCGCCCGCGAAGGGGCTGCAGGGCGCGCAGTACCTTGATCTTCTCGTCGCGAACCGCATCGGCGTCGATGCTGGTCGGCGGCTCCATGGCGATGATGCACAGGAGCTGGAGGACGTGGTTCTGGACCATGTCGCGCAGCGCGCCGGTAGCGTCGTAGAAGTCCGCGCGGCCCTCGACACCCATCTGCTCGGCGACGGTGATCTGGACGTCGCTGATCCAGTCGCGCCGCCATAAGGGCTCGAACAGGGTGTTGCCGAAGCGCAGGGCGATGAGATTCTGGACCGTCTCCTTGCCGAGGTAGTGATCGATTCGGTAGATCTGGTCCTCGTTAAACACCTCGCCGATCTGTTCGCTGATGCTCTGGGCCGAGGCCAGGTCGTGGCCCAGGGGTTTTTCGAGAACGACGCGTGACTGGGCGGTCACCAGCCCGGCCGAGGCCAAATTGTGGCAGATGGCGACGAATAGATTGGGCGACGTGGCGAGATAGTAGACGCGGACGCGCTCGTTCGCTGGTGCCATGGCCTCGGCAAGGTTGGCGTAGGAGTCCGAATCGTGGGCGTCAACGCTGGCAAAGGTCAGCCGTTGCGCGAAATCCGCCCAGGCATCGTCGTCGAACTCATCGTCCGGTAGGTTGGCCCGGCACGCCTGCTCGGCGTGCTCGATGAATGCCTCGCGCGAAAGCTGGCTGCGGGCCGACCCGATGATGCGTCCCTGTTGGGGCAGGTGCCCTTCCCGGTGGCGTCGGAAAAGCGCGGGCAGCAGCTTGCGCATGGCGAGGTCACCGCTACCGCCGAAGATAACGATGTCAAAAGGCTCGATACTATCCAAGGGGTTGTTGCCTCCGGCTTGGCGACGTTCTTTGCGCCGGTCGATGGGTCTGGCTAGGCTGGTTGGCTTAATAGTCTACAACGCGCCGGGGGCGCATGATATGACTTGCAAGCGTCGGTTATCGGCATGGGTAGCACCGGCGATCGCATCATTGTGCCTTGACCATCGTTGTCGCCCAGCTCAACACTTGCAGGTACTTGTAGCCCTGATCGCCGGTCGTTCGTTCGCTAACTGACGTGCCGGCGTTCCCCGTCCGGTGGAGGCCCGAATGACCAAGCTC
This sequence comes from uncultured Ectothiorhodospiraceae bacterium, assembly GCA_913055565.1. Classification (GTDB taxonomy): domain Bacteria; phylum Pseudomonadota; class Gammaproteobacteria; order Nitrococcales; family Nitrococcaceae; genus CAJXKP01. The sequence continues at coordinate 10,569 of CAJXKP010000029.1, read as the reverse complement.
GATGCCACGCTCGAGACCGTTACCCAGCGTATTGTGGAGCGCAGCCGCGACACGCGTAGCGATTATCTGCGCCGGCTAACCGAATCCGCCGAGGCCGGGCCGGTTCGCAATAGCCTATCCTGTACCAATCTCGCTCACGCCTTCGCCTCCGCGCCAGAGGGCGACAAGGAGGCGCTCAAGGGGCTGCAGCGCCCGAATATCGGTATCGTGTCGGCCTATAACGATATGCTCTCGGCCCACCAGCCGCTGGGCCGCTTCCCGGATCTGATCAAACAGGCCGCGCGCGAGGCGGGTGCGACGGCGCAGTTCGCCGGCGGGACGCCGGCCATGTGTGATGGTGTGACCCAGGGGCAGCCGGGGATGGAGCTGTCGCTATTCAGTCGCGATAACATTGCTATGGCCACCGCCGTGGCGCTGTCCCACAACACCTTCGACGGCGCATTGTGTTTGGGGGTGTGCGACAAGATCGTGCCGGGACTACTTATCGGCGCGCTTCACTTCGGGCATCTGCCGGTGATCTTCGCGCCCGGCGGGCCCATGCCGTCGGGCATCTCCAACGCCGAGAAGGCGCGCACGCGCCAGCTTTTCGCCGAGGGCAAGGTGGGCCGCGACGCGCTGCTGGAGTCCGAGGCGCAGTCCTACCACTCGCCCGGTACCTGTACCTTTTACGGTACGGCCAACAGCAACCAGATGCTCATGGAGGTCATGGGGCTCCACTTGCCGGGAGGGGCATTCGTTAACCCCAATACGCCACTGCGCGACGCTTTGACCATCCACGCTGGACAGCGCGTGGTGGAGCTTGGCGCCCAGGGCAACGAGTACACGCCGGTCGGTCACGTCGTCGACGAACGGGCCATCGTTAACGGTATTGTCGGCCTACTGGCCACGGGGGGCTCCACCAACCACACCATGCATTTGGTCGCCATCGCGCGGGCGGCGGGCATCGATATCAACTGGGACGACTTCAGTGAGCTCTCGCGTGTTGTGCCGTTGCTAACCAAGCTCTACCCCAACGGCAAGGCGGACGTAAATCACTTCCACGCTGCCGGCGGGATGGGCTATTTGGTGCGCGAGCTCCTGGAGGCCGGGCTGCTCCACGAGGACGTCACCACCGTCGCCGGTGAGGGCGGCATGCGGCGCTACGCCGAGGAGCCGTTCCTGGCCGAGGGCGGTGTGGAGTGGCAGCCGGCGCCGGCCGAATCTAGCGACCACCAGGTGGTCCGTCCGGTTGCGGAGCCCTTCACGCGCGAGGGCGGTCTGGTGGTGCTCGACGGCAACCTAGGGCGCGGTATCCTCAAGACCTCCGCGCTAGCCGAGGAGCACCTGGTGGTCGAGGCCCCGGCGCGCGTGTTCAATGACGAGGCCGAGGTCCAAGCGGCCTTCTGCGCCGGCGATCTCAACCGCGACATCGTGGCCGTGGTGCGCTTTCAGGGGCCCCGGGCCAACGGCATGCCGGAGCTACACAGCCTGACCCCGGAGCTGGGCGCGCTGCAGGGCAAGGGGTACCAGGTGGCCCTGGTGACCGACGGCCGAATGTCCGGGGCCTCCGGCAAGGTGCCGGCCGCCATCCATATGACGCCGGAGTGCTTGGGCGGCGGTCCCATCGGCAAGGTGCGCGACGGCGACCGTATCCGGCTTGATGCCCATACCGGCGAGCTTGAGGCCCTGGTGGATCCCGCTGAATGGGAGCAGCGCACCATTCCGACCTTTGATTCCGTCCGCCAGCACGGCATGGGGCGTGAGCTGTTCGCGGTCTTTCGGGCCAACGTGACGACCGCCGAGGAGGGCGCCCGGACCTTTGACCTGTCGCCGGACCATATCGCCTCGTCCGCGAGCCTGACGCGCAAGGCGGCCACGCAGGAGACGCTGTCATGAGTATTCAACGCCTAATGGAGCGCGCACCGGTTATCCCCGTGCTCGAGGTGAGCGAGACGAGCCAGGCGGTGCCGCTCGCCCGGGCCCTGGTCGCAGGCGGTTTGCCGATTATTGAGATTACCCTGCGTACCGATGCCGCGTTCGGCGTGATAGAGGCCATTAATCGCGATGTCCCCGACGCGACCGTGGGCGCCGGCACGGTGACACGGCCCGAGCAGTTCGATCGCGCGCGCGATGCCGGCGCGCAGTTTACCGTCGGCCCCGGTGCCACGGAGACGCTGCTGGGCGCGGCCCAGGACCGGGGCATGGACTTCCTGCCTGGCGTCGTTACGCCGGCGGAGATCCTACGGGCTCAGGAAGCGGATTGGCAGTATTTGAAGTTCTTTCCTGCCGAGCCCTTTGGTGGCGCACGGGCGCTGCAATCGCTCCACGGGCCGTTCCCCGACGTCAAATTCTGCCCTACCGGTGGCGTGAACGTGCACAACTATCGTGACTACCTGGACTTGCCGAATGTGCTCTGCGTGGGTGGTAGCTGGGTGGCACCTAAGTCGTTGGTCGAGCGTGGCGATTGGCAGCGCATCACGGAGTTGGCCGGGCAGGCCACCGGCCGCTACCCGGCGGCGACCGACGAAGCGGGGAACAACGAGGCCGACAGCGGGTCGGACGTAGGTGAGGAAGATCCGGGTTCGGCGACCGAGATCCTGTACGGGGGCGACTAGACCTCGCTGAGGTAGGGCGCGAGTCTTTGAGGGCGCGGCGGCTCAGTGGCCTCCGCGTCAAACGGCCCACGTCGGCGCCAAACGTAATCTTGATGCCTACAGTGGCGTCCCGTGGGATCGCCAGGAGCGTGCGCCGCACGAGCTGTGGGTACCTCTTGACTTGGCGGCGTGCGCCGACCCAGCGCGTCGGCCTGCAACTCAGTTGCGCTCGCGCTCAGCGCCGGTTGGCGTGAATACGTCGCGAGCCGACATTAGTCCCATAGATTTGCTGCATGGCCGTGATGGAGACATTGGTACGGTCGCATGCGTTGAAAGGGTACTCATCGGGTCCGGTTTCCTCTATAATCTGGAGTGACATGATAAGGATTAACCGCGAGACGGATTACGGTATTGCGATCCTCGGTCTGATGGCGCAGGCGCCGAACGAGCGCTACAGCGCCTCCGGGATTGCGAGCCAGCACAACCTCCCGCAGCCGCTGGTGAGCAAGATCCTCAAGCGGCTGAGTCGAGAGGGGCTGCTCATGTCCTATCGCGGCGCCAAGGGCGGCTATGGGCTGGCGCGCGCGCCGGAGGCAATCAATGTCGAGGAGATTATCACCGCGCTGGAGGGGCCCATCGAGCTTACCGCCTGCGCGGAGGATGGCAGCGAGGTTTGCCAGTGCGGCAATCACTGCCACGTCAGCGAGAACTGGTCACGGATCAATCGCGCGGTGCGCCGCGCGCTTGAGGGCATCACTTTAGCGGAGATGAGTGCTCCCGGAGCGGTCGACGGTGACGCCGTTGCTGCCCGGGCGGTGCATCCACTGGCATTCACTGGAGTGCGTTATGGCAGCGACGACTGAGACCATCGAAGAGCTCAACGAGCAGAGCTACGAGGCCGGCTTTGTCACGGACATCGAGCAGGACACCCTGCCGCCAGGCCTCGACGAAGACACCATTCGTTTTATCTCGCGCAAGAAGGGCGAGCCTGATTGGTTGCTCGACTGGCGGCTCGATGCCTATCGCAAGTGGTGCGAGATGGCCGAGCCGACGTGGCACAACGTCACGTATCGGCCGGTAGACTATCAGTCGATCTCGTACTTCTCGGCGCCCAAGTCGGCAGAGGATGGGCCGCAGAGCCTCGACGAGGTCGACCCCAAGATCAAGGAGACCTACGACAAGCTTGGCATCCCGCTCCACGAGCAGGAACAGCTCGCGGGCGTGGCCGTGGACGCGGTTTTCGACTCGGTGTCGGTAGCGACCAGTTACAAGGAGAAGCTAGCCGAGCAGGGGATTATCTTCTGCGCCATCTCCGAGGCCGTGCAGGAGTATCCGGAGCTGGTGCGCGAGTACCTGGGCTCGGTGGTGCCGAACAACGATAACTTCTTCGCCGCGTTGAACTCGTCGGTGTTCACGGACGGCTCGTTCGTCTACATCCCCAAGGGCGTGCGCTGCCCCATGGAGCTGTCGACCTACTTCCGTATTAACGCCGCCAACACGGGGCAATTCGAGCGCACGCTCATCATCGCCGAGGATTCCAGCTACGTCTCGTACCTGGAGGGCTGCACGGCCCCCATGCGTGACGAGAACCAGCTCCACGCCGCCGTGGTCGAGCTGGTGGCCCTGGACAACGCGCAGATCAAGTACTCCACGGTCCAGAACTGGTATCCGGGCGACGAGAACGGCAAGGGCGGCGTCTATAACTTCGTCACCAAGCGCGGTCTGTGCCGGGGCGATAACTCCAAGATCTCCTGGACCCAGGTCGAGACCGGGTCGGCGGTAACTTGGAAGTACCCCAGTGTCGTAATGCGCGGCGATAACTCGGTGGGCGAGTTCTACTCGGTGGCCGTCACCCGCGGCTGGCAGCAGGCGGATACGGGCACGAAGATGACCCATATGGGTAAGAACACCAAGTCCACCATCGTCTCCAAGGGCATCTCGGCGGGCAATGCCCAGCAGAGCTATCGCGGCCTGGTGCGCATGACGCCTGGTGCCGAGAACGCGCGCAACTATTCGCAATGCGACTCCATGCTCATCGGGGATACCTGCGGCGCGCATACGTTCCCCTACATCGACGTCCAGAACCCGAGCGCGCAGCTCGAGCACGAGGCGACGACCTCCAAGATCGGCGAGGATCAGATCCTGTACTGCACCCAGCGGGGCATCGATCCCGAGGATGCGGTGTCGCTGATCGTTAACGGCTTCTGTAAGGAGGTCTTCCACACGCTGCCCATGGAGTTCGCGGTGGAGGCCCAGAAGCTGCTCGAGGTCACCCTCGAGGACTCGGTGGGCTAGCACGCGACGCGCGCCGGCCGCTGGTCGGCGCGCCCAATCAACATCGGCTCGCGCGGTCCAAGCGCGGGAGCGACCAATCAACGCATTCGGAGAGCAAAGATGGCAGTGCTGGAGATCAAGGACCTGCATGTCAGCGTCGAGGGCACGGAGATCCTGAGTGGCGTCAACCTCAGCATGGAGGAGGGCAAGGTGCACGCCGTCATGGGCCCTAACGGCTCGGGCAAGAGCACCCTGGCCAAGGTCCTGGCCGGCGATGAGAACTACGAGGTCACCAGTGGCCAGATCCTGTACAAGGGTCAGGATCTGCTCGAGATGGCACCCGAGGAGCGTGCCCGCGAGGGCTTCTTCCTAGGGTTCCAGTACCCGGTGGAGATCCCGGGTGTCTCCAATACCTATTTCCTTAAGGCGGCCCTGAACGCCGTTCGTAAGCATCAGGGCCTGCAGGAAGTGGATGCCATGGAATTCCTGGAGCTTATCAAGGAGCGCGCCAAGACCGTTAAGCTCGATGATTCCCTGCTTCAGCGCCCCGTTAACGAGGGCTTCTCCGGCGGTGAGAAGAAGCGCAACGAGATCTTCCAGATGGCTGTGCTTGAGCCCGAGCTCTGCGTCCTGGACGAGACGGACTCCGGGTTGGACATCGACGCCCTGAGCGCGGTGGCCGACGGCGTGAACCTGATGCGCGACGGTAAGCGGTCATTCATGGTGATCACGCACTATCAGCGGCTACTCAACTACATCGTGCCGGATGAAGTCCATGTCCTGGTCAACGGCCGTATCGTGAAGTCCGGTGATAAGCACCTCGCCGAGGAACTTGAGGCGTCGGGTTATGCCGCCTTCGACGAGAGCGCGGCCTGAGGAGGCGTAAACCATGGCAGCAATCGCGGAAACACGAAGCGACTACCGCCAGGAGTTCGAGGCTGACAGCGCCCGGCGCGCGGGCTGGCTGGCGCCGCTGCAGCAGCGCGGCATCGAGGCCTTTGAGTCGCAGGGGTTCCCGACCCGGCGCCAGGAGGCGTGGCGTAAGGTCGATCTGACGCCGATCACCCAGCACCACTACCCGCGCGTCGCCGAGCCCGGGCGTGTGAGCTCGGCGCTCACGGACAAGCTCGGCGCCTTCCCCGGCCATCGCGTGGTGTTCGTGGACGGTATCTATGCGCCCGAGCTCAGTGACCTCGGCTCCCTGCCCAAGGGGCTGACCGTCGGCTCGCTGGCCGAGTACGCGGATGGCGCTCCGGAGCGGCTCACCGAGGTCATGGGCGAGCGCGTCGACATCGACGCGCAGCCGTTCATCGCCCTGAATACGGGGCTGTTCCGCGACGGCGCGTTCGTCCACGTGGCGCGCGGGGCGCTCGTCGAGCAGCCCGTGGTCATCGTCCATGTTGCCACCGAGGCGGCCCAGGGGCACGCGGTCTATCCGCGTACGGTGACCCATGTCGAGGCGGGTGCCGAGGCGCGCGTGATCGAGCAGTTCGTCAGCCCCGATGAGATCGAGGGCCTGGTGGTGCCGGTTAGCGAGGTCCACGCCGGCCAGGATGCCATCGTCGATTACCATCGCCTCCAGGAGGAGGGCGCGGCTATGCGGCACATCGGCGGCGTGCACGCGAGCGCCGAGGGTAATGCCGGATGCCGGGTCTACAGCCTAGCCTCCGGTGCGGCGTTGTCGCGCGTGGACTACTACGCCGACCTCGAAGGCGAGGGCGTGGACCTGCAGCTCAAGGGGTTGTATCTCACTGAGGGCCGGCAGTTCTCGGATCAGCACACCTACGTCAATCACCGCGTCGCCCACGGTACCTCAAGCCAGGTCTTCCGCGGCATCCTCCAGGGGCGTTCGGAGACTACCTTCGATGGCCTGATCCGCGTGTTCGAAGGCGCCGAGAAGACTTCCGCCGAGCAGCAGAACCGCAACCTGCTGCTGGACAAGATGGCGTTGTCCCACTCCAATCCGCGTCTGGAGATCTTTAACAACGACGTCGTCTGCACCCACGGCTCGACCGTTGGTGAGCTGGACGAAACGGCGCTGTTCTACCTGCGTTCCCGTGGCGTCTCCCAGGCCGAGGGGAAGTCTTTGCTGACCGTCGCCTTCGCCAACGAGGTCCTGGAGAACATGCGCGACGAACGCGTGTCCAATTATATCCGGGACCGTATCTTGGATCGCCTGCCCGGCGGCGAGAATATGAGGTCGAGTGCATGAGCGCAGTTAGCCCGTTCCAGGAAACTACCGACAAGCCGCTGGATGCGGAGGCCCTCAAGCGGGATTTCCCCATCCTGCAACAGCCGATGAGCGGTAAGCCGCTGGCGTTCCTGGATAGCGCGGCAAGCGCTCAGACGCCCGAGCGGGTCATCGAGGCCGAGGCCCGCGTTTACCGTGAGTACTACGCCAATATCCATCGCGGCGTCTACAAGCTCTCGCAGCAGGCCACCCAGGCCTACGAGGGCGTGCGTGCCAAGGTGCGCGACCTTATTAACGCGCCGGATGAACGCGAGATCGTCTACGTCCGTGGCACCACGGAGGCCATTAACCTGGTGGCCCACAGCTTCGTGCGCCCGCGCCTCCAGGCCGGCGACGAGATCCTGATCACGGAGATGGAGCACCACTCCAATATCGTACCGTGGCAGGTGCTTGCCGAAGAGACGGGCGCGCACCTGGTGGTTGTGCCCATCGATGACAACGGCGAGATCGATCCCGCGGACTTCAGTGCCCGTATTAGCGAGCGCACCAAGTTCGCCAGCGTGGTCCACGTCTCCAATGTCCTGGGTACGATCAATCCGGTCGAGGATCTGACGCGTCGGGCGCATGAGCGCGGCGTGCCGATCCTTGTTGACGGCGCCCAGGCTGTACCGCATCGGCCCGTGGACGTGCAGGCGATTGGTTGCGATTTCTATTGCTTCTCCGCCCACAAGGTCTATGGCCCGTCGGGCATCGGGGCGCTGTGGGGGCGTTACGAGCTGCTGGCCGATATGCCGCCCTATCAGAGCGGTGGCGACATGATCCGCTACGTCACGCTGGCCAAGACGGAGTACGCTAAGCCGCCCCAGCGCTTCGAGGCCGGTACGCCCAATATCGCGGGCGTGATCGCCATGGGCGAGGGCATCGATTACCTACGTGAGGTCGGGCCCGCGGCCGTCGCGCGGCATGAGCAGGCGCTACTGGCCTATGCCAACGAGCGGCTGAGTCAGATCGAGGGGCTTCGCATCATCGGTAATGCCGAAAACAAGGCGGGTGTGATCTCGTTCGTTATCGACGGCGCCCACCCCCATGACATGGGCACCATCATGGATCAGGAGGGCGTAGCGATCCGGGCTGGCCACCACTGTGCGCAGCCGGTAATGGATCACTTCGGCCTGGCGGCGACGGCACGGGCCTCGTTCGGGCTGTATAATACCGAGGCGGATGTGGATGCGCTCGTCCGCGGTATCGACAAGGTCAAGGAGTTGTTCGGCTGAATGTCTGATGTCAGCGACCTCTACCAGGAAGTCATCCTGGACCACAACAAGCAGCCGCGTAACAAGCGGGACGTCGAGCCACATTCCCACGAGGCGGACGGCTACAACCCGCTCTGTGGCGATAAAGTCACCATCCAGGTTCGCGTGCAGGATGGTGTCATTGATGATGTGGCCTTTAAGGGTGACGGTTGCGCCATCTCTACGGCCTCGGCCTCGATTATGACCGAGAGCCTGCGGGGCTTGACCCTCGAGCAGGCGCGGGATTTCTTTCACCGCTTCCACCACCTCGTGACCACGGACGATGTCCAGCCCGATTCGGACATGGGCAAAGTCGCCGTACTAGCCGGTGTGCGCGACTACCCGATGCGCGTGAAATGCGCCACGCTCGCCTGGCATACGCTTGAGGCCGCCCTTGAGGGCCAGGAAGAGATCAGCACGGAGTAGACCATGGGCTCTGAAACCGCGGATGGCGGGGAGCTTCGCGAGCCGATCATCGCCGCCCTGCGGGATGTCCACGATCCGGAGCTCCCGGTTAATATCTACGATCTGGGGCTGATCTATGGCCTCGAGATCGATGACGACGGCTTCGTCGACGTCATCATGACCCTAACCTCGCCAGCCTGCCCGGTAGCGGGCCAAATGCCGCGCATGGTGAAGGCCGCGGTCGAGCAGGTGCCCGGCGTCAATACGGCCGAGGTGGAACTAACCTGGGATCCGCCCTGGTCCCAGGATCGAATGTCCGAGGCCGTGCGGCTCCAGCTTGGCTTCTAGTCGAGAAACGCTGAATGCTCCTCGCGCGCTTGTCGGATTCTCTGAGAGGGGGGCGGCGTCGCGCCGCTTGACGGTAGTCCTCGTACCGCGGGCGCGCTGCAGCTCGTTGCATGCGCCCAGCAGACAGAGCCTCGTGCGAATTGTCTAGCGCTCCCCTAGCACCCGTATGCCTCATGGCCCCGATCCGTAGTCTCGAGCGTTGCCGACCCCGGCTGATGTGATAGCGTAGCCACAGCGGGTGTTTTTAATACGGATGCCGAGTCACGAGGCGCGCTCGAGCGCGCGTCCGCGGGAGAGCGCGAATGCAGGGTGAGCACGCCGCGACGCGGATCGGTGGTATCGTCTCGCGCTTGTCCGATAGCTGGTCGGAGACCCTTCGGGCAGGTGGCAACGATGCCCTTGAGCAGCTCCAGCGCGAGGTTCGCGATCTTGCGGTATCCGGGCGGCAAGCCGGCTATCGACGCGTCGCGGAGATGGCGAGCATCCTCGAGGTGATGCTCGATCCGGTCGCCGCGGGTGAGGAGTCGGCGAGCGCCGAGTTTCGAGCGATCTTCCACGACTATGTGGCGGCGCTGACACAGTTGGTCAGGCAGCCGCCCGATGCCTCGCCGGACGATGATATCCAGCCGGGCAGTCGCGTATTGTTCGTCAGCAACGACCGCGATGCAGCGCAGAGCTTGCGGCCGCAGCTGAGCTATTTCGGCTACAGCGTTGAGCGTGTCAGTGCCGACGAGGATGTCGTCGATGCGTTGCAGCGCCTCCCCGCGGATGCGGTGCTCATCGACCTTGAGGACCGTCGTGGCGACAATCTGGATGCGGGGCTGGCGAATCGTATCAATGAGGCCCTCGGCCGCGATGTGCCCTTATTGGCGACCTGTGACACGGGGCATATCGAGCGCCGACTGTCGGCGGCGAAGGCGGGGGTCATCGCTTACCAGACGAAGCCCGTGGATCCATACATGCTGGTGGATGAACTGGACAACGCCACCAGCACTGAGCACGCCGATGAGCCCGCCTATCAGATACTCCTGGTTGAGGACAGCCAAACGCAGGCTGCCTACTTTACGTCGATACTCGTCGGCGCCGGCATGCGCGTTAAGGTCGTCCACGATCCGATGCAGGTTTTGGACATCCTCTCGGATTATGCCGCCGACTTGATCCTGATGGATATGTATATGCCGGGCTGTAATGGCGCCGACCTAGCGCGCGTGATTCGCCAAGTGCCCGAATACGCGAGTATACCCATCGTGTTTCTGTCCGCCGAGACGGAGGTGGAGCGCCAGCTCCACGCCATGAGCCTGGGCGGCGACGACTTCCTCACCAAGCCCCTGGACCTGGAGCACCTGCGCGTTCGGGTGGAGCGCACCCTGGAGCACCACCGCCTGCGCCGGGAGATCGGGGCCTATCGCCGCAGCGGGCATGCCCCCCATTTCCACGACCTGGTGGGGCAATCGGAGCCCATGCGGCGCCTCTACCACCAGATCAG
>CAJXKP010000028.1 GCA_913055565.1 uncultured Ectothiorhodospiraceae bacterium | reverse complement strand
CGGGTCTGACAACGCGCCGGGAATGACATGCCGTTATAGACGGCCAATAGATGCCGATTGGCGTCGCCCGCCGCCGCGGTAGCCTCGTAATGAGGGCCGCGAGAGTGTGCTCGTGGGCCTGAGCCAAGCGCTTGTCCAGCTCGAGCCAGCCCCCGAACAAATCCCCGATATCCGGTAGGAGTTGATTGATGACTTGATACCGAGAGGCCTGTTCGATTAGCGCGAGGCGCTTCCCGTCAAACGACCCGGTTTCGCCCGGCGTCCTTGGCGGCGTAGAGGGCGTCGTCGGCGGCACGGATCAAGCCCCTCAGAGACAGGTCATCGCCGTGGGCCTCTGCCACGCCAAGACTCAGCGTGGCGGCTTCGCCTTCGGGCTGGGGCTCGGAGGCCAGCTGAGCGCGAACGCGCTCGGCGAGTGTCGCGGCGCCGTCGAGATCCGTTTCCGGTGCCAGGATAACGAACTCCTCGCCACCCCAACGGGCTACCAGATCGGTCGCACGTGCCTGGCCCCGCAGTAGCTCGGCGATCTGCTTAATGATGCGATCGCCGATTAAATGGCCCTGGGTATCGTTCCACCATTTCAAGTGATCGATATCGGCGATGATCAGGCTCAGGGGCCGACCGTGACGCCGATGAACCTCGATCTGGCGGTGCGCCTCTTCCTCGAAGCGACGGCGGTTGGGTAGCTCGGTGAGGTGATCCAGGTCGGCAGCTTTTGCCTTAGTGACATCGCGCACAAGGGCGTAAACCCCGGCCACTGAACCATCCGAGGCCACATTCGGGGCGTAATCCACTGAGATTACCGTTGGATGGTCATTGGGAAACGTGACCGTTTCCTCGTAACTGACCGGTTCGCCCGTTTCTAATGCGCGATCCATGTACGGGCGAATGCGCTCATACGCCGACTCGCCGATAAGCTCCCACACCGATTTACCCAACACCTCCGATATGGGCTGCCCGAACCAGTCCGCATAGGCGGCATTGACCTCGCGATAGCGACGATCAGCATCGACATAGGCCACCAGCATCGGTAACGCGTCGACGAGGTGGCGCCGCCGCCCGGCCTCGAGCTCATAGCTGCGCGTGCGATACATCACCGCAGCAAGCAGGCCGGCGAGGATGACGACGAAATCGCGCTCGGCCTGGCCGAAGGCAGCCCATTTACTGGAAAAAACCTTCAATACACCAAAGCGCTGATCACCGTGTACCAGGGGCACGAGAACACCCGAGCGAAAGCCGATATCGGCCGCCTGGGCACCGAGCTGGGTACGCGAGTCGGTTCGCGTATCGGCAATCAACAAAGCCTCGCCCGAGGTGTGGCAGTACCCCGAGGCGCTTCCCTGGATTGGCAGGCGTGTAGCCTCGAGACCCTCGGCGGCGCCGGCTACAGCCTGATAGACCATCTCGGTGCCCTCGGCTTGCTCCACGACCCCCGCTTCTGCCCCGGACAGATGCATCGCGGTCCGGGCAACCTGCTGACGCTTCCTCGCGAGATCCAGTGGTTGGCCTTTGAGCAGGTCCCGTAATTCATGGATCACATGAAAGGCATTGGTAGTGTCGGTACGGCTTTCGGCCCCAGTGCGACGCGCTACGAACGCGAAGCCGGCACTCATGCCGGTGGGGTCACTGATTGGCTCGACCCGCCAGTCCATCCGGCCGCGCGTGCCACCTGAGCCGACATCGACCTCGGCGTCGAAGCCACGTCCATCCTCGAGGCACTGTCGCAAACGTTCCAGCGAGATTCGCTGCGTATCAGCGCTGCACCCTGATTCGAGGAATGCCGGAGTCTGGCCGAGGGCGTCACTGAGCTTGCAGCCGGTCAGGCGTTCCCAGGCATCGTTGGCATCGACGATGTGCGGACTAGGCGGATCGAGCTGGTCATCGGTGACGACGACGGCGTCGGAGACGTGCTCTAGAAGACGGCGCGGCAGCCATTCGAGTAACTGTTCGGTCATGCGTGATCGTGTCCCACTTCCGTTAACACGAGTTTATCTTGTTGTCGGCACGTCGGCACTCGTTGTGACCGCCACGAACGGCTCAGAGGTTTTTGTTGGATCGGTACTCCCAGGTGCAGCCTTCAAAGGAATCGCCGGCACGCAGGTCGTCCTTGAGGCGATGAAGCTCCGAGCGTTCAGTCGCCAGGCCCTCGTGGATGTGCGGCGTTGCACCCCCGAGTTCCTCGCGCGAATCGCCCGTCATGCGGGTGACGGCCTCATTGACGTAGACGATCTCCGGACCCGGCGAATCCAGTTTGGCGGTGGTTACTAGAAGCGGATAGTCCGACTGCTCGACGGCCGTCGCCAGAATGGTCGCGTTGTCGCTGACTGCGATTCGCCCTGCCCTCAACGTCATCCGGGTCTTGTGCCCGTATGCCAGTCAAACGACCCGGTTTCGCCCGCGCGTCTTCGCCGCGTAGGCGTTATCGTCAACCCGCTTGAGAAGCCCTTGTACGGTCTCACCCTCGTCTAGGGCGGCGACGCCTAGGCTGATGGTTACACGCGCCACACCTGTGAAATCAGTAGCGCTGATAAGGGCCCTCAAGTCCTCGGCAGCGCGATGTGCCCCGGCCAGATCGGTCTCCGGCAGCAAAACCAGGAATTCCTCGCCGCCCCAACGAGCGAAATGATCGATATCGCGCAGGCGCCGCGCGACGACGGCGGCCAGCTCTTGCAAGACCGCGTCGCCGACATCGTGGCCGTGCTGATCATTGACGACCTTGAAATGGTCGATATCGAACAGGATTACGCTGAACACCGTGCCATGGCGCCAGGCCCGTCGGATCTCGGCGTCTAGCAGCTCTGTCATCCTGCGTCGATTGTAGAGACCCGTGAGGGGATCGTGGCTCGCCTGGTACGCGAGATCGGCCTCCAATCGGCGCTGCTCCGTGACATCGACCCCCGAGGCGAGGATTCCCTCCACCTGCCCTGCTGCGTCCCGTAGCAGCGCATTGCGAAAGGCAATCAACTGGCGGTCGCCGGCGGCGGTGTTGATCGCGTTTTCCACGTACTCGGGTGATTCGCCACAGTTCTCTTGAGCTCCTCGAAGGATTCCAGCACCCGGGCAGTCTCATCGCCCGGGACAAAGCGCGCGAACCAGTTCGAGCCGACGATCATCTCGCGGGGCAACCCAAGGAGCTCACAACCGCGCTGGTTGATCGCGGTGACGCGGCCCGCCATGTCGACGACTATGACCATCACTGGCATGGCCTCGAAGTAGGTCTCGGCTCGGTCGCGGGCCTGGCGCAGCTCCTCAAAAGCGGCCTTTTTCTCCGAGATGTCGCGGACGGAGGCCTTGAGTATCGGCCCCTCGTCCAGATCCACGCGGCTGAGTAGGATTTCCGTGGGGAAGGTCTTGCCCGCTGAGCTGCAGTGCTCCCACTCGAAAAAGACCTGGCCCTGTTCGAAGGCCTGTTGCATATACGCTGGAGCCGCTTCCGCCGAGGGCCGGCCGTCGGGCTGATACGGCGGCGACAGGGCCGTCGGGCTGTAGTCGCGTGTAAACGTGGCCCGATTCGGCACCTCGAACAGCGCCAACGCCGCCGGGTTGCAATCTGCGAAGAAGCCGTCGGCGGTATTCAGTAACTCGGCATCACGGGAACTCTCGAAGACCGCTTGGTAGGTCTGGAGCGAACGCTCGCGAGCGCGAAGCTCGGTGATGTCTTGAAACACCCAGATAAAACCCTCGTCCCCAGACGGGGTTACGGCCTGGCCTTTCAACGACACGGTAATCGGCAGCTCATCCCCACGCTTCAGTGTGACCACGGTGCGGTAGACGCCGCCGGTTGCCATCACCGGATAGGCCTCACGCCCGACGCGTTCGAATTCCGAGCGGTCGCAGTAGAGAAAGCTCGTGTTGTGGCCGACGAGCTCCTCGGCGGAGCGACCTAAGAGGTCCTCAAGGGCGGGGTTGACACGCTGGATGCACCGCTGGCGGTCAAGGAACGCGATTCCGACCGGCGAGCTATAGAGGATAGAGCGGAAGTGATCGCGGGCCGATTCGGCCTCGCGGGTACGCTCTCGGGCCTGCTGGTCCAGGGCGTCGATCACGTGGGCGAGCCGAGCCGATAGATCGGTCGAGCACTCGCTGAGACCAGCCGCGTGCAGCAGGGCACTCATGCGCTGGGTTTCGTCTGCCAATCCCTCGGGGGTCGAATACGGTCGGGTGACATCGCGCTGCACGGCAAAGAAGTAATCGACCCCTCCCTCACTGAGGCGCAGCGGCCTGACCGTCCATTGCACTTCATACGCCGTACCGTCCTTCCGGTAATTCCACGTACTGCCCTTGAAGGAATCGCCAGCACGTAGGCTGGTCTTAAGCCGATCCAGTACCGCGCGCTCCGTGGCCGACCCCTGAAGGATGCGCGGCGTTGCACCCACGAGTTCCTAGCGCGCGTAGCCCGTCATGCGGGTGACGGCCTCATTGACGTAGACGATCTCGGGACCCGGCGGATCCAGTTCGGCGGTAGTAATGCACACCGGAAAGTTCAGACTGCTCAACCGCCCCTTCCAGGATGCTCGCTTGGTCACTCACCGCCATAGCCCCTGCCCCCTTAGGACTCATCCCGACAGCTGCAGGCAACGCACCATTAGGTGCAACAAGCATGGCATCGTCGAGACCCTCACGCCTAATGGCCCCGATCGCTCGCCAGACACGCTATGTGCCAGCGGGGTCGAGCTGGTGACGCAACCAATGCTTAGTCATATCGTCGGCCCAGTTAGCGTGCAGGCGCGCAACGCAAAGCACAAGCGTTACCGCTGACCCTTAAGCTGGGGTCTAGGCGCACTCGTCTTCCGACAGACGCTAAGACACCGGCGCGGCCATGGGCTCAGTGGGCCAATGATTGCTTGGCCGGCACTGGCTCGCACCTGTCGCCAGGGCCGTATCAGTTCTGCAATAAGCCATGGCAGGCGCGGGGTAACGAGCCAACTGGTTCGCGTTACAAAGACGGCCCTCTAGCAATTCCCTAGTACACCTATCGGCCGACCGTGAGGCCGGCCGCTCGATGTCGATCACCTGATGCCAGTGGCGACCGAGGCGCTTTCGCCGCTCAACGGCCCCTAGTGCAGCGCAGCCATCAGCTGCTCAGCAGCCTGTGGCCGTTCGCTTGGTTGGTCGAGTGGTACTCTTGCCTGGGGCGATCCAGGTTCAAGCCGGGGCCATCAACCGTGCCCGTGGCGTTGGTTGTAGGCGGCCAACTCCCGGGAAAGAGCTGCCTCGAACGCCGCGGTCTCATCCTCGTTGCCGTGCGTGGCAGACGCTGGGGCTGAGGCCGTGGGTTCGACGGGTTGGCGAGTCCGTTGCCATCGGTTAGCGAGCTCCTCGGCGACGTGCCGTCGCAGGGCCTGGAGCTCATCGGTACTCAAAGTGCGAATTTGGCTTGGTTTCATGTATGTCGCGTTTGCTTTGACAGGCTTTGGAGTGTGGACGCAGGCGCGCTAGCTTTTCCTCATTCCCAAGGTGTGGACCATCAGCGTGGCTGGACGGTTCGACGTTCACCGACACTTAACGATGCTAAACCCCAACAGCGATGGGCTTAGTTGATGCGAGCCCGTAGCACCGCGGCGTTAACACTAATGCGGCCGCGGCTCAGGCCTACCATGCCCTGGCGCTCGAACTCCTTGAGTACGCGGCTGACGACCTCCCGCGCCGTGCCCAGCTCCACGGCGAGCTGCTGGTGCGTCATCGCCAGGGGCGCGTCGGCTGCCCGACGCAGCAACAGCTCGGCGAGCCGATCATCCACGCGGCGGAAGGCCACCTCCTCAACCAGCAGCATGAGGGTGTCCAGGCGCTGCGCATACGCCGCCATGATGGCCTGGCGGAACATCGCGGACTCGCCCATGAGGTCATCGAACAGGGCCAGCGGCAGCAGCACCGCGCGCGTATCTGTCTCGACGATGCCCTCGGCGCGATAGCTCACGCCCGCCATCAGGCAACCAATGGACAGCGCGCACGCCTCACCGGTGTTGATGCGATAGAGCACGATCTCGCTGCCCGCGCAGCCGATCATCTGAACCCGTACGCTACCCTCCAACACGAGCGGCAGCCCGCCGCAAGCGTCGCCCGGCCGAAAGATGGTCTCGCCGGCCGGAAGTGCTACCGCTTGCGCCTCGGCACTGACGCGTTGCTGTGCCTGCGGCGGGAGCGCGGCGAGAGCCGGATGCTGCGTCGGTGTCATGGTCATCCTTACCCTCCCAATGGATCAGGGTCATTATCCTACGTGGTAGCCCATTACGTCCGCATTAGGGCAATGACTGGCCTCCCGGCCATGGCCGTCGAAGGCGCCCCGCCGCGCTGATGGGGCGTGCCCTGCCCCCAATCAGTGATGAAGTCACTGAAACAGAGGTCCACCAGGTGCACGCTTAGACATAACGCAGTGGCTGCTAGAGCCACCGCCAACAGGCCAATCCACCCACCTGGGAGTCACCGAGATGCAGCCATTGAGAAAAAGCCTCCTGCCCACTGTCCTGGGCCTGCTGATGATCTTCACGGCCAGTGCCTCGGCGAGCGACAAGCCTGACCACCTGCTGACGGTCATGACGTCCGATTCCGGGGCGACCCAGACCATGGCGCTGGTGCTGACCAGCCACTACGTCAAGCGAGGCGGTAGCGCCCAGATCCTGCTCTGCGACCAGGCGGCGGAACTGGCACTGCAGGCAGAGCCGACCGAGTCCGAGGTCTATAAGCCGGCCCCGGGATCCGCTCATGATCTGCTAGGCCGCGTCATGAAGGCCGGCGTGGGCGTCGAGGTCTGCGCCATCTTCCTGCCCAACCGCGAGGCGGACGCCGATGACCTGCGGGACGGCATCGGCGTGGCACGGCCCGACGCCATCGCCGAGCAGATGGCCGATCCAAACACCCGACTGTTCACCCACTAACGCAAGCCAACGAGCAAGGAGGTCAGACCATGACCAAACGACTCCTGTTAGCCGCCCTAGCCAGCTTCATGGCGATGGGTGCGGCGCCCGCCACCGCCGAGCCGACCGACGTCACCGTGCGTGTGCTAAGCCGCGACGCCAAGTTCGTGGGCACGAGCATGGGCGGTGTCCGGATTACATTGCGTGACCAGGAGACCAACGAGGTCCTGGCGCGCGGTGTAACCACCGGCGGCACCGGTAACACGGCCAAGATCATGCACACGGATCGCGGCCGGCGCGCCACCATGGCCGATGCTAGCGCGGCGGCCTATAACACGACCCTGGACCTGGAGCGCCCGAGGCTCGTTGAGGTTGAGGCCTATGGCCCCCTGGCCCAGCCGCAGGCCGCCCACACCGTTACCTCGACCCAATGGGTTGTGCCCGGTCGGGATCTCTCGGGCGGTGACGGCTGGGTGCTGGAGCTGCCGGGCTTCGTCGTGGACGTCGAGACCCCCTCGGCGCACGCCAAGCTAAGCGAGCCGGGCGACAGCGTGCGCGTCGAGGCTGCCGTGATGATGATGTGCGGCTGCCCCATCGAGCCCGACGGGATGTGGGATGCCAACGACTACGAGGTCGCCATGACCGTCGAGCACGGCGGCGAGACCATGGAAGCGATCGACCTGGACTACGCCGGCGAGACCAGCCGATTCGCCGGCGAGATCCCGCTCCAGGGATCCGGCGTCTACCAGGTGACGGTCCACGCCTACGACCCGGCCACGGGCAACACCGGCGTTGATCGGACCACTTTCATCGCGCCGTAACCTCGGCCGCCCCGGCACGCCAATCGATAGCACCTCGGCGGCCTCGCCGCCGAGGTGCCCTGCCCCCTACCTACGCCAGGCGTCTACCATGTCGCCGCTACCACCGCCCGCATCCCATCCAGGCTTGCCAGCGGACCGGATGCCGTTTGGACCGCCCTTTACGGGCTGCTTGCGCCTCGTTGCCCCACGAGCGCGTAGTACGCCAGCGGCACGACCACCACCGTTAGCAGCGTGGACAGCGCCAGGCCGAACACCAGGGAGATCGCCAGGCCGTTAAAGATCGGATCCTGGAGGATGAACAGCGCCCCCAGCATGGCGGATACGGCCGTTAGCGCGATGGGCTTGAGCCGGACCGCGCTAGCCAGCACAACGGCCTGTTCCAGCGATTGGCCCTCGCGCACCCGATCCTGGATGAATACCACCAAGAGGATGGAGTTACGCACGATGATGCCCGCCAGCGCGATCATGCCGATCATGCTGGTGGCGGTGAACTCCTTCGCCAGCAGGGCGTGGCCGGGCATGATCCCGATCAGGGTGAGCGGGATGGGCGCCATGACGATCAGCGGCACGCGATAGGAACGGAACTGCGCGACCAGGAGCAGGAAGATCGCCACGACACCGACGGCATAGGCGATCCCCATGTCGCGGAACGTCTCGTAGGTGATCTGCCACTCGCCGTCCCATTTGATGGCCGTTTGGTCCGGCCACTCGGGCTGGCTGATGTAATGCTGCGGCGGCGCGTCCTCGGCATCGGCCAACTGCGCCACGACGTCGAACATGCCGTACAGCGGCGAATCCACCGCCCCGGCCATATCCGCCGTTACATACGTCACGGGCAATAGATCCTTATGCCGGATGACGCCGGGCCAGTCGTGGCGTTCGATGCTGGCGACCTGCGCCAGCCGGATGGGCTCGCCCTCGCGGTTGCGCACGGTTAGCGAGCCCAGCGCCGACTTTTGGGCCCGATCGCCCTCGTCGAGGATCACGCGTATGGGTACGGCGTATTTGGCCTGGGGGTCACGCAGGTAATCCACGTGGCGCTCGCCCAGGGTTGTAGCCAGGGCATCCACGACCTGCGCCTGGGCCACACCCAGCGTGGCCGCCCGCTTACGGTCCACGACGACGCGCCAGGCGTCCGTGGGCGCCTCCGCGCTGGTATCGACATCGACCAGGCCATCGGTCGCGCGCAGGCGCTCCGCGAGTCGATCGGCCTGCTCGGCACGGCTAGCGGCCGTCGGCCCGTAGACCTCGGCGACGACCGGCGACAGCACGGGCGGACCAGGCGGCACCTCGACGATCTTCACGGCCGCGCCGTGGCGTCGGCCGATGGCGGTGAGCGGCGCGCGCAGCTCACCGGCGATGGCGTGGGACGAACGTTGGCGGCCGTCATCGCGCAGATTGATCTGCAGATCTCCCTGATACGGCGCATCACGCAGGTAGTATTGCCGCACCAGGCCGTTGAAATTAATGGGTGAGGCGGTGCCGGCGTAGGCCTGCCAATTGGCGACGGCCTGGTGGTCCTCGAGGTAGCGGCCCATGCTCGTTAATACGCGCTGGGTCTGCTCCATGGGGGTGTCTTCCGGCATGTCGACAACCACCTGGAGCTCGGACTTATTGTCGAAGGGCAGCATCTTGAGCATCACCAGCATGAATACCGGCAGGCTAGCCACGGCGACGGTCAGGCCGATAACGCCGGCGGCCAGGCCGCGGCGACGCCACGGATGGGCCCCCAAGAACGGCCCCAGCAGGCGCTGGAAGATACCCCAAAGCCGCCGGTTAACGCCCTCGCCCGGCCCGTCGGCCTCGTCCGGGCTCGCGGGACGGTCGCTGCGGCGGAGCAGGCGCAGCGCCAGCCAGGGCACCAGCATGAAGGCCACCAGCTGCGACAGCACCATGCCCGCGGAGGCGTTGATGGGGATGGGCCGCATGTACGGGCCCATGAGGCCCGTTACGAACGCCATAGGAATCAGCGCGGCCATAATGGTCAGGCTGGCCATAATGGTGGGGGTACCCACCTCGTCAACGGCCTGGGGAATGACCCGGCGCGCGGGCTCGGTGCTAATGTTCAGGCGCCGATTGATGTTCTCGACGATGACAATAGCGTCATCGACCAGGATGCCGATGGCGAAGATAAGCGCGAATAACGAGACGCGATTGAGGGTGAAGCCCCACGCCCAAGAGAAGACCAGCGTCAGCAAGAGCGTGAGCAGCACGGCGAGGCCCACCACGGCCGCCTGACGCCACCCCATGGCCGCCAACACCAGCAGCATCACCGAGGCCGTCGCCATGATCAGATCCGTGATCAACTGCTGGGCCTTATCCGTCGCCGTCTTGCCGTAGTTCCGCGTGGTGACGACACGGGTATTGTCGGGGACGACTCGTCCCTCAAGCAGCGCCAGGCGCTGCTGAACGGCCCGCGTAACGTCGATGGCGTTCTCGCCGCGTTTCTTGGCAACGGCCAAGGTGACGGCGGGGTGGACCGTTCCGGGCTCGCCCTCGCCGGCCGGCCCAAAACCGATCTGCAGGCTCTCGTCGGGGACACTGCCACCGCGCTGTACAGTCGCGACGTCGGCCAGATGCACGGCACCGCCATCACGTTGGGCGACGACCAATCCCTCAAGCGCCGCCACATCCGAGAGCAACGTCCCGACCCGCAGAGGGACGGACAGGCCGCCGCGCGTGACGCGCGCCTCCCGCGCACTGGCGTTGGCGGTGTTAATCGCCGCCCGGATATCGGTGATGGTTAGATCGTAGCCGGCCAGCTGAGCCGGCTCGACGCGTACATCCACGCGATCGGGAATACCACCGATGGTCTCGATATCCCGGGTACCGGGGATGCGCTTGAGCTCGGCCTCGAGGGTATGCGCTAGGCGCGTGAGATCCTCGCCGGACTGGCGGCCCGCCGAGTCGTAGAGGGTTAACGTCATTACCGGGACATCGTTAATGCCCTTGGGCTTAACCACGGGCTCGCCGGCACCCAGGTCCTTGGGGAACCAATCCTTGTTGGAATGGACCTTGTTATAAAGCCGGTCCAGCGCCGCCTGGCGCGACACGCCCACCTCGAATTGCACCGTAATCACGGCCATGCCGGGGCGCGACAGGGAATAGATATGCTCGACGCCCCGAATCTCGTCGAGGATCTGCTCCCCAGGGGTGGCAATCAGGCTCTCCACCTCCTGAACGCTGGCGCCCGGGAACGGCACCTGCACGTCGGCCATGGTGACCTCGATTTGGGGCTCTTCCTCCTTGGGCGTCACCCACACGGCCACCAGGCCGGCGACGATACCGATGAGCGCCAGCAAAGGCGTCAGGCGGGAATCCTGAAAGACCCGGGCGATCCGTCCGGAGGGTCCAAGGGGCGGTAACGCCGTCATCGCGGGGACGCCTGGCGTAGGACCCGCTCACCCGCCGTGAGCCCGGCCAATACCTCCACGCGGTCTTCGCGCTGCACGCCCAGGCGGACCTGGCGCAGGCGTGGCTCGCCGTCGTCACCGCGTACGTAGACGGCGCGCAGCTCGCCGCGTCGGTAGACGCTGGAGGCCGGCACCCAGAGGGCCTCCCGCTGGGCCAGCGGGACCCCCACGCGCACAAGCATGCCTGGGAACAGGCCCGCCTCCGGGTCCTCGATGCGAAGCCGCAGCCGAAAGGTACGCGTTGCCGTATCCGCGTACGGATAGAACGTCATTTGCCCCGTTTCCAGGCGCCGGCCATCGGGCAACGTCACAATCGTCTCCCGCTCGCGGCGGACCCGGTCGGCGTACTGCTGGGGCAAGGCCACGACCACGCGCAGCTGCTCCAGCGATAGGCCGCGCATGAGCGGCTCGCCGGCCGTCACGGACTCGCCCATCTCAACGAGGCGGTCGACCACGATCCCGGTATAGGGGGCCGTTACCCGCGTATAGTCGAGCTGCTGCTGGGCCTCCTCGACGGCGGCCTGCGCCTGCGAGACCCGCGCTTTGGCCTCATCCAGCCGGTTGCCCGCCTGATCCCGACGCGACTCGCTAACCGCGTTGCGCTGGTATAACGACTGGATGCGCTCGTAATCCTGGCGCGCGTCCTGGCGCGCCGCCCGCGCCTGCTCCAGTTCCGACTCCGCCTGCGATAGCCGCGAGCGCTGATCACTACCATCGAGCTTAACGATCAGCTCACCGGCCTCCACACGATCATTCACATCGTAGGGCAGCTCCGTGACGGTGCCGCTGGTGCGGGCCGAGACCGTACTCTCGCGAACGGCCTCCACTTCGCCATCCAGCCGCAATGTCTCGGTGAGCGGTTGCGCTTCGACCGCCACCCAATCGCGCGCCGCCACTGGCGCCGCAACCAACACCAGGACAATGACCCATAGGGCCTTCACACGGACCATAATCTCCTGCCTCTCATTGATAGCGCCGCAACCAGCCAGCGATGGACGCCGCCATCCGAACGGGCCCCACCCCTAATAGCGCAACGCCTACCGGGAGGAGCCCGGGTGCGCTGGGCGGGCGACCAACCGCCGCCGCACGGCCTTCTCGAGCTCGACAATCAGATAGACGGCCAACGAGATCGTGGCGATGACGCCCCAGTGGTGCCACGCCAGGGCGCCACTGCCGAACAGGAACTGCATGGGCGGCGTATAGGTCCAGGCGAGCTGCAATAGGATCACCAAGCCGATAGCGATCAGCACCGAGCGGCTGCCCAGGATGCCCGGCACCGAAAACGCACTGGCGGTCCGGAAGCGGCTGTTAATGAGATACGCCGCGCTGGCCATGACCAGCGCGTTGACCGCGCCCGCCCGCGCGACTTCCTCGCTGCTACCCTCCATGACGAGCAGCCACTGGAAGACCCCGAAGACCGCCGACAGCAGCAGGGCCGAGACGAACAAAACGCGCCATAGCAGGAACATATCCAGCAGCGGCGCGGCGGGGTTGCGCGGCGGTCGCTGCATGATATCGCCCTCCGCGGGCTCGAACGCCAGCGCCAATCCGAGCGTGACAGCCACCACCATGTTCACCCAGAGGGCCTGGACGGGGGTAATGGGCAGCGTGGTGCCGGCCATGATGGCCAGCATGATCGAGCCGGCCTGGCCGCCGTTGGCGGGCAGCAGGAAGGTAATGGTCTTTTTGATGTTCTCATAGACCTTACGGCCCTCCTCGACCGCGTTCACAATGCTGGCGAAGTTGTCGTCGGCCATCACCATCTCCGCGGCCTCCTTGGCGGCCTCGGTCCCCTGGACCCCCATGGCCACGCCCACGTCCGCGCGCTTGAGCGCCGGCGCATCGTTCACGCCATCGCCGGTCATGGCACACACCTGACCCGCCGCCTGGGCGGCCGTAACAAGCCGCAGCTTGTGCTCCGGTGCCGCGCGGGCGTAGATATCCACGCCCTGGCTGCGCTCCGCGAGCTCGTCGTCGGACATGGCCTGGATCTCCTTGCCGGTAATCGCCTCCTCGGTCTGGCGCAAGCCGAGCTTGGCGCCGATGGCGCGCGCCGTTAGCGGGTGGTCACCAGTCACCATGATCGGACGAATACCGGCGGAGACGCATTTCGCAATGGCCTCCATCGCTGCCTCGCGCGGCGGGTCCAGCAACCCCACGAGCCCGAGCAGCACTAGCCCCTCCTCCGCATCGGCGGCGGTCAGCTCGTCGCGATCCGGCGCCGGCTTCTCGGCCAGGGCCAGCACGCGTAGCCCACGGCTGGAGAGATCGGTCATGGCGTCGTGCCAGGCCTTGGCATCGCACGCCTGGTTACCGTCGTCATCAACGACCTGATCGCAGCGGTCGATGATTCGGTCGGGGGCGCCCTTGACGTGGATAACGCGTGAGCCGTCCGACGCCTCGTCCAACGTCGCCATGTACTGGCGCTCGGAGTCGAATGGGACGGCATCGAGGCGGGACCATTGGCGCCCTAGGTCGCCGCGCTCCAAACCTGCCTTGGCGGCGGCGACAACCAGCGCGGCCTCGGTCGGATCGCCGGTGATGACCCACCGATCGCCGCTCTGCCTGAGCCCGGCGTTATTGCAAAGCACCGCGGTCGTCAACAGACGCCCCAGGAAGCCGTGCGCGGTCGGATCCAGGGCCTCGGCCGCCTGATCATCGTCGGCCTCGCCGCCATTTGCCCCGGCTTCGCGCCGATAGAACTGCCCCTCCGGCTTGTAGCCCACGCCGGAGAGGCCCATCTCGCCGTCGCTGAGGCGAATGGCCTGGACGGTCATCTCATTGCGCGTCAACGTGCCGGTCTTATCGGTGAAGATGGTCATGGTCGAGCCCAGCGTCTCCACCGCCGGTAGACGCCGGATGATGGCGTTGCGCGTCGCCATGAACCGCACACCCAGGGCCAGGGTGATGGTGACGATCGCCGGCAGCCCCTGCGGAATAGCCGCCACCGCAAGGGCCACACCGGCCATAAAGACGTCGATCCAGGCCAGCCCATGGGCGGCGACACCGATCAGGCCCGTCACCACCGCCGCGGCGATGATGGTCGCCGCCAGGACGCGCGCCGAGCGGTCGAGCTGGCGCAGCAGCGGGGTCTGGAGCGTCTCCACCTCGGCGAGTAGGCGCGAGATGCGCCCGATCTCCGTGTCCGTCGCGGTGGCGACCACCAGCCCGGTGGCCTCGCCCTCCACGGCGAGTGTCCCAGCGAAGGCCATGCTCCGGCGATCGGCGAGCTCGGCGTCGGCGGCGACCGCTTGGGTCGTTTTGTCCACAGGCTCCGACTCGCCGGTCAGCGGCGCCTCCTGGGTGCGAAAGCCAGTGGCCTGGACCAGCCGGATATCCGCGGCAACGCGGTCACCGGCACCGACGATAAGGATATCCCCCGGCACCACGTCCGCGGCGTCCACCTCCTGGCGCTCGCCGTCACGGATAACGACGGCGCGGGGCGAGAGCATGCCCTTAATGCTGTCCAGGGCCTGCTCCGCCTTGCCCTCCTGGATGAACCCGATGAGCGCGGTGATCAGGACAACGCCAAAGATGGCGCCGGCATCGATGGGCTTGTTGAGCAACAGGCTGGCCGCGCCCGCGATCAGCAGGATAATGATCAACATGTTGTTGAACTGATCCAGGAAACGCTTCCAGCCCGGGCGCCGCGCCGTCTTCTGGAGCCGGTTGGCACCGTAGCGCGTCAAACGCGCCGTCGCCTCCTCACTACGCAGGCCGTCCCGGCGCGCCTCCAGCCGGCCCATGACCTCGTCAACACTCGCCGCGTGCCAGGGCTGAGCTTCTGGCTTGGCGTTATCCCACTGCTGTTGCTGCGTCAATGCTTAGCCTCCCTCGCCAACTGGGTTGCCGCCAGATCGGGATGGGATCAACGCCTGCATCCGGCCTGGCGTGTGGCGGCCGCGCCGGCCGATCCAACCGGCTCATCGTTAGACTTGCCGCACTGCACAACTTAGCACGGTTGCCACGCCAAACGGGCCAGGCGTTCAACCGGCGCCCAGCGAGATGGCACACATCGTGGCCGTAGTATCGCCCTCGCCGAGTTCGTCACACTGAGCGGCGAACCCACACACCCTACCTGCCCCCAGCGGCCTGCGCGTACAATCCCTGGCGAGATAAGACTTGCGCCACTAAGAACAGCACGCACCGCTACCCCGGCGACGCAACCACGAGGCGGTTAGACCTCAGTGGTTGGTGGGGTACGGGGCAGTGCCCAAGCACTAACGAAGGAGACTGCCATGAGCCATACACCGCACGAGCTCGCCGAGGATTTCCCCGAGCACACGGAGCGAATCCACCACCTCAAGGAGACCGACAATCACTTCGCGAACCTCGTCGAGGAATACCACGAGGTTAATCGCCAAATCCATCGCATGGAGACCGAGGTCGAGCCCGTCACCACGGAAACCGAGGAGGAGGCGCGCAAGCGCCGCGTTGCCCTCAAGGACAAGATCGCAGCCTATCTCGAATCCGACAACGCAAGTTAGTGGTAGCAACGCGGGCGTCACCTCTCAGCCGCCCGCGTTCTATACAGGCGGTGCATCCGCAAGGCCTACGGTACGGCGAATAGGGAAAACGGTCACCGCCAGTAGAATATAGCCGCACCCACCTCCAGGTTATGCTACGCGAATAGCTTGGCCACGGCCGTTATAGGGAGATAAAAGCGCAACGGCCTGTCCGGGAAGCGGTTAAAGCCGTAGCGCTCATAGAAGCCGGCGGCCTGCTCATCCTTGGCGTCGGCAATGACAGCGACATGGGCGACCTGGCTGCTGTGCTCATGGGCGCGGCGCAGCGCATCGATTAGCAGGAACCGCCCGAGGCCCACCCCCGCGTACGCCTGATCGACAGCCAGGCGGCCAAGCAGGGCAGCAGGCAGCTCCGGGTATCGGGCAAGCTGTCGCGTGAACTCGGCCGGCAGGTCGCGCGTGACAACGCTGAGCGACGATAGCGAGTAATACCCGATTACACGGGACGCGTCTGGTTCGCGGGCGACGAACACCGCAGCCAGGCGCCGGTCGGCGTCCTGGCGCGCTCGCTTGCGTAGATAATCGTCGAGCGCTGGGTAGCCGCAGGCAAAAGTAGCGCGGTTGTGGCGAGTCTTGTCGAGGGGCTCGACGACCCAGCCAGCCTCCGTGCCGACCTCGGTCATTACTCAGGGACGGCCCGTCCGTGCGCGGTAGTCCCGCGCCGCCGCTTGCAACTTCTCATTGGGCTCAGCGTCTTCTAGCAACGCCGAAACAAATGCGTAGCTATCGCGGGCCGTTAGCGCCATCGTTTCGTGCTCACGGACCACACGTTCGGCCTCAGCCCGCACTGAGCGCGCCACGAATTCGGTTATGTCAGTACCCTCAAGCACGACGGCCTGATCCAGTAGCTCCTTGTCGCTACGCGTAATCCGTGCAGCCAAGCGCTGATCGCGTCGCTCGCGGCTAGGGTTTGACTCGGTGTCGGCTGCCATTGGTGCCGCCTCTCGGTATCTCCCACTAACGTGTCGTAAGTGTGTGCCAATCTGACGCCTAACTCAACCCAGCCCACCAAACGCCCGTTATCTAGAACTACATAAACGGGCCCGCGGAATAGTGCCAGCCCGCGCCTCAGTTCCGGGGAAAGTCCTCGGCGGCTACAGGCTTGCCGTCGTAGTAGCCCCGGGGGTAGGAGTAATCGTGCCGCCGTAGGCGATGGCGGCTGCTAGGCTTCCTGGCGCTCGCCGCTATCAGCGCCCTGCCCTTACCAGCGACAGCGATCGAGCCAGACCGGGATGGCTGGCGCGTCATTCATACTGAAATGGGGTGCGAACCTCTGCTGCCTAGCCTGCGCACGGCTATCAAGCGCCAGGACATGGGCGTCCGCAGCGATTTCGCCGTTCGCGCCGTGCGGGCGAGCACGGCCGCGATGATCGAGGCGCCCATTCAGTTTTACGTTACCGAGAACGACGACGGCACCGCCGCATTATCCTGAAACACGCCGAGCCATGTGGCTGTACGCCAAAGGCTCGGGGCTCGCTCTGGGCGCCGTCGCAGCTTCGACGTCGACCACCACGCCAGCATCCCCATCCGGCGCCTCAAATGGCTTAATGCTTGAAGTTAGGCTAGTGCGTGACCGAGGCGCCGCTGGGCGCGTCACGCCAGCTGGTCACTCTACCTGAGCGGGTGTAGTGGTGGCGTTGCCATCGTCGTCCGGCCTACTCGGCTGCTTGTCCGACTTCCCCGATTCGTCGGGGCGGCCCGGTTGCACCGATAGGCCGTTAGCGATCCGACCCAGCGCCTCAATGGCACGCTGGTCGCCCTGGTCGGCGGCTTGGCGGATCCACTTCAACGCGCTCTCAACGTCACGCTCCCGCCCCTGGCCCGCATAGAGCATATAGCCGACGGCATACTGGGCCCGCGCATCGCCGGCCTTTGCGGCCCTTTGCAGCAACGTCATGGCTTGCTCGTAGTCTTCGGCGCGCCAGGCCTCACTCCCGCGCTCAGCGGCCTCGGCAGCGCTCATATCCGCGCCCGACTTATCGCCGCCCTGACCACTGGTGGCGCAGCCCTGAAGGGTCACGCTCAAGATGGAGCCAACCAGAATGAAACCAATACGGAGTGTTAATCGACTCATAGGGGTCCTTGTGATTAAGCGGGTACAACACCGCAGCGGTGCCGTGGCGGCCGACGTTTTTTCGCAACCAGGTTAGCGATACTAGCCGCCTATTGCTATTCCAGGGATAGGCCATCAGGTCCCAGCCGACCCCTTATTGCCAGGGGCTCCCCTGGGCTACTGGCGGTCTCAAGAAGTCGATGCAACTGCCGCCCTACCGCATCGTTCTCAGCCCCATCCAGCATGTTGAGCGTTAACTCAAAGCGCCCGTCAGCAGCC
Source organism: uncultured Ectothiorhodospiraceae bacterium (assembly GCA_913055565.1). Taxonomy (GTDB): domain Bacteria; phylum Pseudomonadota; class Gammaproteobacteria; order Nitrococcales; family Nitrococcaceae; genus CAJXKP01. The sequence goes on along the minus strand of CAJXKP010000028.1, from coordinate 19,818 downwards.
AACCGCAGGTCGCCATTAAACTCGATTGCGCCACCGCGGGCCTCCAGCTCGCCTTTCACTGCATCCTGGCCTGATTGTGGCTTAAGACTCAGGTGAACGTCTCCCAATGCCAGCCGTTGATTCGGCCCTACCTGCGCATCCCGCCATCGGATCATACCGATAGCACCGACTGGCCGGCCATGGCGCAACCAAAGCTCATCAAAGGCGAGCTCAACGCGTCCCGCAACGGCGTCGGCCGTCGCACTCATGGCCAGGACACGCAATAACTCCGCCGCCGAGGCCTGGCCACGGATATCCCGCACCATTAAGCCGTCGAGACCGTATCCGACCTCGGCATCGATCTGACCGCCTGACAGGCGACCCGCCACCGACCACGACAATCCACCGGCCAGAAGCGCGCCGGGTTGCCAGCTCCAACGCGGCTCTCGCATGACCAGCGAACCGGCACTAAAGGCTTGGGCGCTGCCCTGCTGAATGGTACCCAAAGGCCGATGGAGTTGCCCCCGAACCCGATCACCGGCGTAGGACCAAGCGAAGCCGGCCGGTATGGTCACGGCGAGCGCCACGAGGTAGCTGACGATGCCAACGCCGATGCCGCCTAGCCACTGCCAACGCCGGCTCATTGTTGCCCCCTACTGAGCACGAGCCGTGCATTAACCTGACCCGGCTCGGCGATTCGCTCGACGGATGCGGTAGCCGTACGCACCTGAAAGTCCCGCCGCAGTGTCGCAAGCCATTGCACCATTGCGTCGAAGCCGACGCCGCTGAGGTTAACGCGAACCCGGTTATCCTGCTCCGGTGTAACGCCCTGGATGGCATCGCCGAGACCCGCCTCCCGGGCAGTCCGATCGGCCAAGGCGTAGAGCGCTTCGTTTCCTGCCCCCGACGAAGCCGTGTCACCACGGTCAGCGAGCTTTTGGTAGCGCGCGCCCGCCTGTTCCATCCATGCGACGTCATTACGCAATTGAGCCAATCGTTGCTCCTTGGCCTGGATGCCCTGATGGGCCGGCTGCCAAAGCAGAAAGTAGTAGACCATGGCCGCCACTATCGCCGCACCAATGGCTAACGTACGCCGCTCGCGCGCCTGACGACTCTGCCACCACTCGTTCATGATCCCTCCGGCTCGATGGTCAAGCGGGCCCGGACCTGTTCACCTTCGCTCGTTGTTGAGCGAACTGCGGCGCGTTTTATGCGGCGGTTGGCTAGCGCTTGCTTCAGTTTATCCACCTCCTGGAGGCTCCCTGCCGTGACCTCCAGCTCAAGGTCTCCTCGGCGAAAGCTCAGGCCGGTGGCCTGAATATTGGCGGTCTCGTCGAGGCTCGGCGAGATCGCCTCAAGCAGAGCGAGGAAGTTACTCGAGCTACCGTCGCCAGCGGCGCGAAGCCGTTCCAGGCGCGCCGCCATAACCTGGCGCAGCTGCCCAGTCGCGATATCCCGATTGGGAAAGACCTCCTGGAAGCTGGCTTGGAGCTGTCGCTCTTGCTCGACGATCCGGTCGCCCAGTCGATGATTCTCCAGCCAAGCGCGCGTGGTCGCCATCAAAAGCGCCACCAGGGCAAGCCCAGCCACCACACCCCACCGCTTGGCAGCCGGTAGCCACGGATTCGTCCGGCGCTGATAAGGCCCGACCAACAATGGCAGGTCGGTGTGTGTGCCGACGGCCTCGGCGATCAGCGCGCGCCGACCGATGATGGGCTGCCAGCTCGCCGGCAGCGCCTCCGGCGGCAACTCGGGGACCTCGGTACCCGGTTGATAGTAGACCGTTAAGCCCTCGGGCGCGTCATCGCCAGCCTGAGCCAGGGCTACGCTGAGAAGATCGGCTAGATTACCGATTTCTCCGGCGAACCCCTGTTCCCTTGTCATTCGCAGCACAAACCCGTCAGCGTCCAGCAACAGGCTCCAGCGGCCCGGCGTTAGCGGCAGCATCATGGGCTCGGGGTAAACGGCCTCCAGTTCAATACCAGCCTCGCGGAGGCGCTCGATCCAGTCGTCCATGCAGGCACGGGCGACGACCGCGACGGCCACACGGCCCTGTTTGTCTTTTTGGCCGGGCGCGAAATGCAGCGAGCCGACGTCCTCACTGAGCCGGTCTTCGAGCGCGAACGGGAGGGCGCGACGCAATCGCTCGCGGCTTCGCGCTGGTATGGCGACGCGCGTCGTCATGACGGCGCTGCCGTCGGCGATACCCGTCGCCGGCCGCTCAACGGCCCATTCGGGAAGCCCCTCGTCCAATCGTCCCTCGCCCTCCGTGCTGCCGTTGACGTCAGTGGCAAGCCAGCGAACGGGCTGCTCTGACCTCTCAGGCAAAAAAACAATCAGCCGAGGTTCCATAGAAATACCGACTCAGGTCCTAGCGCCGCCGAGGGGCACTATGGTTGCTAAAAATTCAAGCGTGCGCCAATACATGGCTGCGCTTGTTCGCCATCGCTCGCATCATCGCGCCCACCCATCAGGTGAGGCGGTACGCGCGAGCGACGGATAACGCGCGGTCCGCCATCGGCGTTCGAACCGGCCGGCCGGTGGATCACGCTATAGAGATGGAACTGGGATCGCGGGCGGCTAATACGTGCATGCAACAAAAAGTACTCACTGGCGACGGCGAGCCGATTATTGGCCAGCTCAGGCACGTTGAAGGCGCGATTGCGCTCAAGGAAATCATCCACACTGCTATAGGCGTTATCCTCGCGCTGCGCTACCGCCTGCTCCGCATCATCCATTTGCACGGACGCCGCTAGGCTCGCTAGCACCTCGGCCGATGCGGTGTTCACGTTGACCGCCGCGGCGTCGTCGGGAAGAGCGGTCACATGCGGACAGAGGGCATTCCAAAAGGGTCTCAGGCTGTCACCCTCCAAGCCTTTGATGCGCTTGATCTCTGTTGGGCTGACCATAGCGGTGTTCGCGGCGCGGTGGGGTACATCGAGGCGGCTGTAGTGGTCATCCTCGGCGCCTCCTGGAAAGCGGACCTTACGGTCGCTATCGATCCAATCGGCGAGGGCCGTGGCGACCGACTCGCCGTCCGTCGGAACCGACGCCCGGCTCATCAGACGCTCGAACTGGTCAAGGGCTGGACCTAGCGATCCCGATTCCTCTTCCCCGCCTTCGCCCTGTGCGCTGTCGGATGGCCCACTGCCATCCACGATATTCAGATTAAAGCGCGCCTGCAGATCGGTGACCGCGAACATCAACTCGGTGTTACCGGGGAGCTGGCGAACGACTGGCTGCTTGGTGAACCAAGGTTCAGTTTCGATGCCCGCCTCCCGGTAATCGATATCGCTGTTCTCGCTATCGCGCGCGAGGATTGCCATCGCGGCCTTCTCCGCGCTGAAGGCGTACTGCCAGGCACGCTCGCTGCCGACCACGTTCTGGGCTCGTCGCATGTTCAAGTGCACCTGGTAGGCGATCCCCGTGGCCGTGGTCACGGCGATGGCGAGCACCGCCAAGCTAGCGATCAGAGCCACACCTCGTTGACGTAGCGGCGGACCATAGCCGTCAGGGCAATGTGAATGTGCGGTTAACCGCGCCATAATCCTCAGTATCCAGGCGAATCGAGATCGCGCGTGGCCAGGGCTCATCCTCCGATTGGTCCGAGGGCGGCCATTGGTCTAGCCACTCGCCCTCGTAGCGGTAGCGCAGGGTCATGTCATTGACATCATTGAGCATGGTTTGTGTCGCCGGTTCGGATTCCCGGCTGCGGTCTACTCGGGGCCAACGATGCCGCAATAGCTGTCCGTCATCATCGAGCTCGTAGGCGATATGGCGAAGGTTACTAGCGCGCTGATCAGCGAGACTTCGATAGCCGCTACGCGTTAGATGGAGCGAATCGTTACGTACGGCCAGTGCCGCCATGGTGTCGCCGAAGCGGTCGCGGCTAGGGCGCCGTGCCGCTTGGCGAAAATCCTCACCCATAATGGTCAAACTACGTTGCAGGGCCGCGAGCCGCTCCAACTCGGCGCGACTCGCCGCGGCGCTGCGCAATACCTCGTTGAGGGCGACGAACATCGCCGCCGCGATAACCGCAAAAACGGTGACGGCCACCAGCAGCTCGATCAGGGTAAAGCCTTGCCTGCCGGCCCGACCTACCTGGCCGCCAGAACCGCTCATCGGGACGTCTCCGGCCGCTTGAGTCGACCGTCAACGACGCTAACGGAACGCTGGCGATTCCCCGGGGCGTAGACCGTCACCTCGATACGCCGGATGCCATTACCCAAGGCCTCGATTTCGGCGGGACGAATCCGGATACCTACCGGCCAATCGGACCCAGCAAACCGACGCTCGTCGCGGAATTGACCCGTTTCCCAGCGATCCGTCACCTGGTACTCAGCAATGACGTTGGTCGCGATCCAGGTCGCGAACGTCTTCTCGCGCAGGGCGGTGGTGTCGTTCACCGAGCGCGCCACGCTCTGGACCACGGCCGTAAGCCCGATGGTTACCACAACGAGTGCAACCAGCACCTCGATTAGCGTGAAACCGCGGTTAGTCATCGCGCTCGCGCCAAAGGCGTCCACCACCGTCGGCCGTAATGACCAACTGTTCATTAATTCGCTCGTCACGGACCGTTAACTCGAAGGCGCTAAAGACGCCGCTCGGGCGGATGACGATATCGGGGCGAGCGGTATCATCGCTGCCACTCGAGTCGCGCTGTCCCTGACTAGCAAGCCGCATCGAAATACCCTCCGCTGTCTCATGGGGTCGAAGCGCGCGATGGTTTCCCATCGCGGACCACTTTCCCGGCGCTTGCTTACTCTCGAAGCGCAGGAATCGATAGCCGTTGCGCTCGAGTGCGAGCCCGATAGGGGTCGCACGCATGACGGCCTCATCGGCGGCTAGCTGCAGCGTCCCCTGCAGCCGCTCCACCTCGCGCTGGAGTTCAGTCGCGCCGCCGCTAGTGAGCGATAGCGTCGCCATCGTCGTAATCACGCCGATCATGACGATCACCACCAGGATCTCGATGAGCGTGAACCCGCGGCCCCGATCTGCCGGTATTCGAGTCATCGCGGCAGTTGCTCGCCACTGCGCTCGGTGTCGCTGTCGATGTTGCTAATATCCTGATCCGGCCCTTCGCCACCCTTCTGATTATCGCGACCCAGGGTGAATATACGCGGCCGGCCGTCCGTATCACGGGGACCAAGGTACCGATACGGCTGACCCCAGGGATCCTCGGGCAATTCCTTGATGTAGCGCTTCCAGTTGTTCGGTTCCGGCGCGGCCCGCGGCTTTTCGACCAGAGCCTTGAGCCCCTGCTCCGTGGTCGGATACCGGGCGTTATCGAGCTTATAGCGCTCGATGGCTGATTCCAGCGTGCGAATATCCGATTCCGCTTTCGTGGTCCGCGCCTTCTCCGGCGCGCCTGCTAGATTTTGAACGACGAACGTAGCCAAGATACTTAAGATCACCACCACCACCATTATTTCCAGTAGGGTGAAGCCGCGTTCCGCATAGCGTGTGCTGGTTCTTTGCAAGCGCATTGGATAATTATCCTCGTCGCTACAGGGCCATTGAGTTCATATCGAAAATAGGTTGCAGCATAGCGATCACGATCGCCAGGACCACAACACCCATGAGCAAGACCGCGAGCGGCCCAAGGATGCTAACCATCACGGAGGTGGTGCTCTCGACCTCTCGTTCCTGGTTATTCGCGGCGCGCTCAAGCATATCGGCTAGCCGGCCACTGCCCTCGCCGCTAGCGATGAGGTGCACCATCATCGGCGGGAACTGCGCACTGCGCTCCAAGGCCGCGCTTATCGCGGTGCCCTCGCGGATGCGCGAGGACGCCTCCGTAACGGCCTCGCGCATGGGCAGGTTGGCGATAACGCTAGCACCGATACGCAAGGCATCGAGTACCTGCACGCCGCTGCCAGCGAGGATGGCCAGGGTGCGGGCGAAACGCGCGGCGTTGAGCCCGCGCACGAACCACCCGACTAGTGGCAGCATCAGTAATAGGCGATGCATCGTCCGCCGAAACCGCGTTACGCGCATGGCCAACGCTAGCGCAACAATGCCGCCCAGCAGCCCCATAGCGAGATAGGGACCGGTAACGCGCAGGAACTCACTGAGCCCGATCAGTCCCTTGGTCATGGCCGGCAGCTCCTGACCGGTATCCTCGAATACGCGCGTTACTTTCGGGACCACGTAGGTGAGTAGCGCAACGACCACGGCGATGGAGACGATCAGCAGCAACGCCGGGTAGACCAGGGCCTGCACCACGGTCTGCATGAGCTGGTGGCGGCGTTCCGTATAATCAGCCAGGCGCTCAAGCACCCGGTCGAGATGCCCCGTCTGCTCGCCGGCCTCGACCGTCGCCCGATAGAGTTCCGGGAAGGCTCGGGGGAAGGCCCCCATGCCATCCGCCAGGCTGCGCCCCTCAAGGACATGGGCGCGCACACCGGTCGCGATCGCGCGCATGGCCTTCTTTTCCGTTTGGCGGGAGACGGCGCCCAGTGCCTCCTCGAGCGGCATGCTCGCGGCCAGCAGCGTGGATAACTGCCGCGTAAACAGGGTCAAATCCTTGGTACTCGCGCGGCGCTGACTATTGCGCCCACCCCCGCTCGCCTGCGAGGCCCGGCGCGCCGCGACCTCCGTCACCTCCAGCGGAAACCAGCCGCCGTCGCGGAGCTGTTGACGGACGCCGCGCGGCGAATCGCCCTCGACAACACCCTTTTGTTCCCTACCGTTACTGTCGAGTGCTGCGTACTCGAATGCCGGCATCCCGCTGCACCCTCTTTATCAGATGTCCTCGGTGCTGACGCGCAGCACCTCTTCGAGCGTCGTCACGCCCTCAAGAACGCGACGCAGCCCATCCTGGCGAAGGCTATCGCTGTACTGCCGCCCGTGGGCTTCGAGCGCCTGCTCACCCGCACCGTCGTGGATGAGCTGACGCATGGTGTCGTCGACCTGGAGGAGCTCGAAGAGCCCGCTGCGGCCGCGGTAACCCATTTGGTTGCAGTGCTCACAGCCAACCGCGCGATAGAGCGTTTGCGACTGGTCACCACCATCGATACCGAGGATCTCGCGCTCGTCCGCGGTTGCCTCGTAGGGCTCACAGCAGTGCGCACACAAGCGCCGAATCAGTCGCTGGGCTAGCACCCCCACTAGGCTGGAAGACAACAAGTAGGGCTCGACGCCCATGTCGCGTAAACGCGTCACGGCCCCGACGGCCGTGTTGGTATGTAGAGTCGACAGCACCAAATGCCCCGTCAGCGACGCCTGGACGGCGATCTCCGCGGTTTCCAGGTCGCGCACCTCGCCGATCATCACCGTATCGGGGTCTTGGCGCAGGATGGCCCGGAGCCCGCGGGCGAATGTCATATCGACCTTGGTGTTGACCTGAGTCTGGCCGATGCCGTCGACGTAGTACTCGATGGGATCCTCGACCGTCAGGATGTTGCGACTACGGTCATTGAGGCGATTAAGCGCGCCATAGAGGCTCGTGCTCTTGCCCGAGCCTGTCGGCCCGGTTACCAGGAAGATGCCATGGGGCTTATGGATGATCTCATCACAACGGCGCCGCAGCTGTTCCGGCATCCCCAGGTGTTGCAACTCGAGTCGGCCGGTTTGCTTGTCGAGCAAACGCATGACGACCCGTTCACCGCTCCCCCCCGGCAGCGTGGAGACCCGGACATCGATCGGCCGGCCCGCCACGCGTAGCGAGATGCGGCCGTCCTGCGGGATGCGCTTCTCGGCAATATCAAGGCGCGCCATCACTTTAATACGGGAGACGAGCAGCGGCGCCATGGAGCGCGGCGGCTGCAGGAGCTCACGCAACACCCCGTCGATCCGAAAGCGAACCGCCAACCTCGCCTCGAAGGGCTCCACATGGATATCCGAGGCATCCTGCTGGACGGCTTCGGTGAGCAGCGCATTAATCAGGCGGATGATCGGGGCATCGTCTTCGCTCTCGAGCAGATCCTCGGGCTCGGGCATGGAGTCCGCGATCGAGGCCAGATCATCCGCCTCGCTGATCTCCTCCATAGCCTGCATCGCCTGGCCACTCTGGGTCTCGTAGACCTCGCGCAGGCGTTGGTCGAAGACCTCATCCGAGAGCTGCTCCAGCGCCACTGGCTTGGCCAGATGGCGGCGCAGCTCCGCCAGGATATGAATCGGCGTGTCGGCGCGATGGCCAATCGTAACGGCCTCATCATCGCCGTCGTCGCTGACGAGCACCCCATGCCGGCGCGCGAAGCCGAACGAGATCTGCCCGCCGACCGGCTCCTCGTCGTTGCGCTCGTCGTAACGCAGTATGGCGTTATCAGCGTCAGCCATTAGCTCGCGCCTCCGCGCTTAGCGCCCATAGGGCACCGGTATCTCGGGTTGCTTGCGCTCCGGCAGAGCCGGAGCCCTTGTATCGTCGAGTAGATCGACACCCTCTTCACGGTTGGCCATTTGCCGCGAGCGCATGTAGTCGTAATTATCGTTCGCCCGCTGCGTCATACTCTCGCTGTTTCTGATGATATGCGGGCGCAGAAACAGCATGAGATTGCGTTTACTGCTCGACGAACTGCGATAGCTGAATAGCCGGCCAACGCCCGGTATATCACCCAGCAACGGCACCTGCTCCCGGCCCTCCGTCGTTTGCTCATCAAGTAGCCCACCCAACATGATGAGATTACCGTCATCGGCCAGGACCTGCGTTTTAATGCTTCGTTTATCCGTTATTAAATCGACGGCCTGCGTACTCTGCGTCACGCTTGAGACCTCCTGCTCAAGGTCGAGCATAACCGAATCGCCCTGATTGATCTGCGGCGTCACCTTGAGAATGATGCCGACATCCTCGCGCTCAATGGTCTGAAACGGATCGCTGGAGCTGTCGCCTTCACCAGCCCCCGTAAAACTCCCCGTTACAAACGGGACGTTTTGAACGACGCGGATCTCCGCCTCCTGGTTATCCAGGGTAGTCAGCGAGGGTGTCGATAGTATGTTGGTGTCGGTGTCACTCGAGAGCGCGCGCAGTAAGGTCGCGAATCGGGTACCGCCCGCAAGCTCGGCGACCCCGACCGACAGCCCCGAGCCCGGGTTAATCGCCTGATCGTTGGAGATGGAATTAATAACGTTAGCGAGGCTGCCCTGCTCCGCGCTCTCGAAGCTCGTACCGCCAACGAAGCCATTACCCTCATCATCCAGCGCCCCGAACTGGAACCCGAGCTCAGCGGCTGCATCAGCGGAGACCTCCGCTATGGCCGCCTCAATAAGGACCTGCGGCCGCCGAACGTCGAGACGCTGGATGATGCGATCGAACTCGTCTTGGATTTCCGGCGGGGCATTAATAACCAGCGAATTCGTCGCCTCGTCCGCTTGAATCATTGTCTCGTCGGCTTTCTCTCCTTCCGCGCCTTGCCCTTCTTTCTTCAAGTTGCCCGCAACGCCCTTGAGCACCTCAACCAGATCAGCGGCGTTGGCGTAGCGCAACCGTACGACCCTGGTATCCCCACCAACGCCATCGCCCTTAGTATCGATGCTAGCGATAACCTTTCGGGCACGCATGCGGGCTTGCTTATCGCCGCGGAGTAACACGTTGTTACTCCGCCGGTCGGGGATCACCTTGAAATTGCTGTCGCCACCCCTTTGGCCCTGCTTCGAGAACATCTTGCGGACCGTAGTCGCCGCGCGGATCGCCGTCGTATGCTCGAGTTCGACGACCTCGACGAGGTCTTCATCCTCACGATCAATACGATTAACGATACCCCGGAGCCGCTCCATATTGCCGGCGCGATCCGAGATAATAATGTCGTTCGTTGGCGGATAGGCGGCTAGATGACTCTGTTCGGGAACCAGCGGTCGCAGCACCGGGATAAGCTCGGCGACCGGCACGTTCTTAACGTTAATCACCCGTGTGACCACTTGGTCCCCGCCGCCAGCGCCTTCCGAACCCGCCAGTTTCTTGGCATTCGGGTCCGGGACGATCTTCGTGACATCGCCCGCGTCAACGGCCGCAAAGCCATGAACCGCCAATATCGATAAGAACACCTCATAGAGTTGATCCGGTTTCATGGGGCGCTGCGATATTACGCTTACCTTCGCCTCCACCCGGGGGTCGACGACGAAATTACGGCCGGTGATCTTAGCGATTGTATTAATCAATGCGCCGATAGGCTTGTCCTCGATATTGAGCATCCACTCGCCCTCTTCCTCAGCAAGGGCCAGCGGCGCGCAAGCCGCTAGTGCGATGGCTAGGACAGCGTTTTGGACGAAACGGCCCATTCGTACGGCGGCATTGTTCAGTGCGGTAAATGACATCGTCTTAGTTTTATCCTAGTCGTGTCAGTCAGCTAACTTAATGGCCACATCCCGCTCTTGGCCGTCTCGCTGAACCGTCAGGGTCACGCGGGTACTCCCGCGCAACTGCTCTAGCGCCTGGAGTGCGGTTGCACCACCACGCAGCGCTTGCCCGTCCACAGCGGTCACAATGTCCCCCTCCTTCAGGTCTGTGACCTCAAAGAGCTCCGATCCGGCTGTAGGTTGCAACCGAAAGCCCGTAATCCCGCCATCCTCGTCACGCACGGGTAGCGGCCGCACCAAATCCGTTAGCGCATCCGGGGGGTCGACCGAGCCCTCCGCGGCTTCTTGGCCGCCGCTGTCACTACTAGACGTATCGGGAGCCCCATCCCCCAGACCGGCTAACTGCTGCTGTTCGAGTGGCAGCACCTCACGACGCCCACCGCGATTAAGGACGACGCGCTCCGACTCAATACGCTCAATGCGCACGCTACCGAGGATGGTGTCCCCCGTCCGATAGGTGCGGCGGCCATCGGCGCCAGTATCGATGATGGCCAGGGATTGCCCGCCCGCCTCGTAATAGATGCCGGCAAGCTCGAGGTCTAGTTGTGTTTCCGGGGCGTTAGCCGCGGCCTGTTTAGTCTCTTGCTTGGCGGTTGGGCGGCCGAAAAGATGCCGCGACACGATGCTATCCGTGGCGACCTCGACCGTTTTGCCGCTGCCGTTGGCTGATTGTAGGGACGGCGACTGAGCCGGCGCCTGGCCATCAGCATTCACCGATGGCACAAGCGACCACGTGATGCCGGCACTTTGCCAACCGATAACGGCAATGAGAGCGGCCCCTGACAGGGTCAGCGCTGAGCCTTCGAGCCAGCCATTGCCGTGCGTTGTCGAACGAGGCCCACTCAAGCCAACCACCTATTGCTTAGCATCGCATCCGCTTTCACGGATAATACCGGCATCTCGCGTTGCTACACCAACCTCTTAAGGTCGCATAGGAAGTCGAATCTAACATTGGAGCAACGCTCGCCAAGGGCTAACCAATAAAGAATCCCAGGCCGGATAGCACGAGCGAGCGCCGGTGCGAGTTCTTGCTACAACCGCCTGGGCCACATCCCGAGCCGATCCTGCGCACGCCTCTCACCTATTTTCTCGCCAAACCATGACGCTACCAACCAAGGGCGTGACCTTGCCCGCCGGCGCCATGAGACGAGAAAACACCTCCAACGATCACTCCCGCCTTATGCCCGGCGTCGGCAACGGCCTCGTCATTATCATCTGGCCGCTAGAGCAGTCGGGTAGCGCCCCAGAAAGCCGGAGCCAAACCCTAAGGTGGTCTGCCATTCGCCACTGCAAGGTCACCCCAGCGTGCGAGCACTCCCGAAAAACCGCCTAGCGATAGCCCTGCTTTCGGTAGGGGCGCCATCCGGCGCCCCGGCGGTCATAGCCGACTATTCCTCAAGCACCTCGATATCCGCTACGCGAAACCGGCGCGCGCCGGAGTCATCCTCGGCCTCAACGAATGTGCCGTCGACGCGGACGCGCGACCCGCTCGTCCATTCGTCGGATCGCAACCCTTCCGGGATGGCCAGAGCCACCCGCGGATCCTGCTCGCGCACCAGTGAGTAATGCCGCTGCGACTCCTGCGACTCGAAATCGTCAGAGACAAGTACCTGCAATCGACCCTCGAGGCTCGTCGCCTCGCCGTCTTGGTCATCGGCCTGGCAGCCGATGACCGACGCGAGCAGGACGACGCCAACGAGCTTGTTGACCGTGCTAATCATGCGCACCTCCAGCAGCTATGGCGCGCCGAGGACGGCGCGCCGCCAGCGCCATCCCGAGCAGGCCCACCAGATTTAGCCATCCGATAGCACCACCGCCTCCACCATCTGAAGCATCGCCACTGCTACCGCTATCCGAGCCCACGGAATCGCTACCACTGTCGGAGGATGACGAACCACTATCTGATGATCCGCCGCCGTCGTCACGACTGCCGTCATCGGCGTCGGACTCAATCTGGACCGTGACCTCACCCTCGCTCGAGCCCGAGAAGCTATCACGAGCACGGTAACGGAAAGCATCCTCGCCGGAGGCTCCGTCATTCGCCTCGTAGGCAAACTGGGTACCTTCGGTTAAGGAGACCGTCCCCTTGTCGGGCTCCTCGGTGATCTCCAGGGCCAGCTTGCCGGGGTTGCTCTCGTTATCCGTGACATCGAGCTGCCCCTTGACCGTCTTACCGGTGGTGACGCGCTCGCTAACGTTGCCAACCTTGGGCGGCTGGTTAAACGTGATGCTTGCTTCCGCCGGCTCCGAGGTCTCGCCATCCGCTCTGGCTGTGAACTTGAACGAATCGTTACCCGAGGCGTCGCCATTAGCGGTGTAGACAAAGCTACCGTCGCTATTGACCGTCACATTGCCCTGGCCAGCCGCCGAGCCCTTCCGGAAGCTTACCTCGCGTCCCTGGGCATTGTTGGCCGAGAGCTGGCCCCCATGCTCCTTGCCGGGTGCCATCGTCCACTCGGCATCCTCAGCGACGAGCTCATCACCGTTACGGACCGTGAGCGTCGCCCTGTCACCGCCGCGGGAGTCGACCCGAATCAGGATATCGTTTTCCGAATCCTTGAATTCATCGCCGTCAGTAAGCCAAGTACGCTGCAGCGTTCCGCGTCCATCAGGGGTCGTGACGACGATGCTGCCTATTGGACCCCACGGATCGCCACCCGGGTCCTTATCGATCAGGTAGGCGTAATAGGTGGTATCACCGTTGCCCGTGGGCAGCTTAATGGCATGCGGTTTCGGCCCATCAAACGGTTCATGGAGCCCCGCGATATCAATGGTTTGCTTACCGGCCCCCACCGTCGCAAGCTTGTCCGCGTGATTATCGTAGAAGCCTAGACGCTCCCGCTGGACCGGATTGATCAGATCATAGTGGATTCCCATCAGCGTCCACTCGCCGTACTCCAGCTCATCCCCACCTTTCATACGGCTGGTATGACCAAGCCCGAGATTATGGCCGAGTTCGTGAGCCGTGGTGTGGACACCGCTTCCTCTGACCCAGCTGGTGCAGCTGCCACCACCGCAGCCAAGCTGTCCCAACCCTGCCCATCCACAGGCATCCGTTGCGTTGGGATCCAGGAAGTAGACGTTATGCTGATGGTTGCCGAAGCTTACCCCTTTGGACTTTTTCGCCTTCTTCTTCGCGCTACTTGCCCAATCATGAGGGCTGCAGCTTGAGGGATTGCCATCTAGCTCAACGCGCACGATCTCTTTTCCGCCACCATCAGGCGGCAGGATCCCGAGCTGACCACCGCTGCTACCGTCACCACCCGAGGCGATGCGGTAGATACCATCAGAAGAGTTAGACCCGTTGAATAGGGCGTCGCGGGCCTCTTTGCGGGTTACACCATCATCGCTGCCACTGAACTCGACAATGATGCCGAGTGCCCGCCGCTTCTCGAGGCTCTCACTGTCATGGCTAGCGGCCGCGGCATCCGTCGCCTGAGCCCGCGTGTTGCGCGACACCATCGGCTGCACGTCGCGAACCCGCATGCGACGCTGTTTCTCGGCCGCTGCCGGAACGCCTGGCTTGCGACTACGTAGCAGCTCGCCATCCCGGCGTTCCGGCGCCGTCTCGGTGACGTAGCCCTCAACCTGGATGCGCTCACCGCTGAGCATACCCTCCAGCGCGCCGGACTCACCCGGGTTTAACTCGATTCGCGAACCATCATCACGCCGCAGGTAATACGCCCGCTCCCCCCGAAACGCTTGGCCTTGGCCATGGCGATGGCTCTCAGCCTGACGGCTCATCCGATAGGAATCGCTGTCAGCCTCGCGGTTCGATCCGTTGTCGACCGGATAATCGATCACATATGCCTCAAGCTCGCCTTCCATACGCTGCGGCTCCGACGCCTGGCTCACGCTCAGCGTGCTCAGCACTAACCCGGCTGCTAGCAGTGTACCGAATGACTTCATCACGTCCTCCATACAACACCTCGTTGTTATTCGATCCCAAACGCCCGGCTGGTTTGGCTCGATGCCCCACCGCCAGTCACTGCCTCGGGCGAATCGCGCCTCGGAGTCAGAAGCCAGCCTTGCTGTCGACTCGCTTTTTAGCGTGTAGCAGTAACACTGAAGGCAAGGGCTCGGTCGGCCCAAGCACGAGGTCAGGCAGAGCCAACTAAAGCCGCAAAACCCCGTCATGCCGGGATTTCAGTGCATGTCGCCCCATGGCGACAGGTGTTAGGAGAGTTGGGATGGATGGGCTGAGGAACCTATTCCGGCGCGCCCCTTATTGCCTCAGGCGCGGATAACGCTGACGGCACGCGGGCCAAGGCATACACCCAGCCGCTAACCCGTGGTGCACCGACCGTCTGCCGGCATCTGAGTTGATTGGCGCCACAACCTGTATCGGTAATAGACGCTGACAGTCGCCAAGCGCGAGGGATTCAGGGGTGGAGATGCGCTTTATCGGATGTAGGCAGGCCTGCCACGGCAGCTTTAATGCGGTTGATTAGGTAACAAGCGCGCGATGCCAAGGCCCAGCGTCGCGCTCAGGGCTCCGTATAGGTGGGCCTCGGTGACGACACGCGCCCCGATGGCGGACTCCGTGCTGGGATTCGCTCCGTAGAACCCCTCTAGTAGGAGTTTGGTGGTGAGACCAGCGAGCAACAGTACACTGAAGCGTCGGTCCCAGCGCCAGTGGCCGGCGGCCACCATGACCGCTAAACCGTGTAACCAACCCGAGAGCCCGACGTAATAGCCCACCTCTGGGTTCACAACAAGCAGACCGAGGCCCGTACCCATCGCGGTTACCAGCGTCACGCTCACGAAGCAGATCGCCGGCAAGGGACGCCAAGCGTGCAGCCCCGCCAAAACACCCAGCGCGGCAACATTCAAAACGGCATGGTAGGCGTTCAGGTGCACCACATGAGCCGTGAGTAGCCGCCACCAATCGCCGTTAAGAATGGCCTGGCGCTCGAAGACCAGTGCCTGCTTTACAGGCAGGCCACAGAACGCGACAAGCCCGCTCGTCAGAGCCAACGCTAAGCCGGCCACAGCGGCAACCACTCGTGCCCGCGTCACATCCAAGCGCACCCCCAAAAACCCCGGCTCCCATCGCGCATCGGCCCTGATCCCGCCCATGACGCGGCGGGTTGGAGCCGCTCGCCGTCGCTATCGCGCCGGCTCAACGGTATCGGCACCCAGTTGCCTATAGCTAAGACACTGACGTTAACTGCCTGCCGTTAGCGGCACGCCCATCCCCATCACCAACGAGGCTGCCACAATTGGAGAACCTCCCGGCAGTATCGGAGCAAGCGCCCATTTGATGTGTGTTGCACCACTGGCCTACCTAATGGCGTATCCACGGAAATTCGCTGACTCAATTCCGGGGGTCTGCCAGTGGCAAAGCACCGACGCCGGCCAAGCGCCTGGCCGGACCTCGATTAACGCGCCGTGGCAACCCGCGCCGGGCCACGAGATATAGGAACGCTGCAGGGCCCATGGGTTTTACCCCACTGCTGCGGGCACTTACCAAACGCTCCGGTGATAGCCCTGCTTTCAGTAGGGGCGCCATTCGGCGCCCCTCACCTGTGGGCCGTCGCCGACTACTCGTCGAGGACCTCGATAGCGTCCACGCGCAACGCCCGCTCATCGGAGGCATCCTCGTCCTCAACGAATGTGCCCTCGACCCGGACGCGCGTCCCGCTCGTCCATTCGCCGGATCGCAGCCGCTCCGGGATGGTCAGAGCCACCCGCGGGTCTTGCTCGCGCACCAGGGAGTAATACCGCTGCGATTGCCCCGACTCGAAATCGTCCGAGACGACCACCTGGAGTCGGCCCTGGAGGCGCGTCGTCTCACCGTCCTCATCACCGGCTTGGCAGCCGATAACCGATACAAGCAAGACGACGCCAACGAGCCACTTCACCGGGCTAATCATGCGCACCTCCGGCAGCTAGAGCACGCCTGGGACGGCACGCCGCCAGCGCCATCCCCAGCAGGCCCACTAGATTCAGCCATCCGATAGCACCGCCGCCTCCACCATCGGAGGAATCGCCACTGCTACCGCTATCCGAACTCCCAAAATCGCCACCACTATCGGAGGATGACGAGCCACTATCTGATGACCCACCGCTACCGCCGCCATCGGCGTCGGACTCGATCTGGACCGCGACCTTACCCTTGCTCGAGCTCGAGAAGCTATCGCGGGCCTGGTAACGGAAGCTATCACTCCCCGAGGCGTCGTCATTCGCCTTGTAGACGAACTGGGTACCCTCGGTTAATGACACCGTGCCCTTGTCGGGCTTGTCGGTGATCTCCAAGGCGAGTTTGCCGGGCTCGCTTTCCTTGTCAGAGACATCGAGCTCGCCTTTCACCGTCTCACCCGCGGTGACGCTCTTACTGATGTCGCCAACCTGGGGCGATTGATTAAGCGTCACCGTGGCCTCGGCGGGCTCCGATTTCACGCCATCGGCAACGGCGCGGTAGGTGAAGCTGTCCTCGCCCGAGGCATCGCCGTTGGCGGTGTAGGTGAAACTGCCCTCACCGTTGAACGAAACCTCGCCCTGGCTCGGCGACGAGACCTTGTTAAAGCTTAGGCTACGGTCACCGACATTGTTGGCTGTCAGCTCACCCTCATGCTCCTTGCCGGGCGCCATCGTCCACTGCGTATCCTGGGCGCCTAGCTCCGGCTCGCCATTACGGACCGTGAGCTTAGCCGAGTCACCGCCTTGCGACTCCATCCGAATCCGGATGTCGTTACCCGAGTCTTTGAATTCGTCGCCGACCCGAATACGATCGCGCTGCAGCGATCCCGACTTACCTTGACGCGGCGTAGTAATGACAACACTACCGATCCGGCCCCCCTTACTGCCACCTGGATCCTCGTCAATCAGATACGCGTAATAGGTTCCGCCATCATCCATGGGCACTTTAATGGCATGGGGCTTCGACCCGTCGTACGACGCATTAAGCCCAGCCATATCAATGGTGCGTTCACCGGCCTCGACCGTTTCGATCTTATCCGGGTGGTCATCGTAGAAGCCGAGAAACTCCCGCTGGACCGGGTTAATGAAACTATAGCGCCATCCCATCAGCGTCCATTCGTCGTAGCTTTCGACATCGCCACCGTCGGCACGGTTGGTATGCCTAAGGCCGAAATTATGGCCAAGTTCATGGCCCGTGGTATGCGCACCGCTGCCCCTTACCCAGCTAAGATCGCCGCCAAGCAGTGCCTTTCCTAACCACCGGCAGCCTGAGGTGGCGCCTTTAGGCAGGAAGAACACGGTATGCTCATGCTTGCTGAAGTCGACCCCCTTGTCCTTGGCCTTAGCCCGTGCGCTAGCCTCCCAGCCGCGCCAGCCACAGCCTGATGGATCGCGGTCGAGGCTGACCTTGACGGTGTCTTTACCGGCACCGCTTGGCGGCAGCACGCCGAACTGGCCACCGCCGCTGGCGTCACCGCCCGAGGCGATGCGATAGAAGGCATCAGAGGATTTAGAACCGTCAAACAGGGCACTGCGTGCGGCCTTCCGGCTCACGGCGTCCTCCGGGCCGTTAAACTCGATACGCACGCCGAGCGCTCGCCGCTTTTCGACGCTGCCATCGTCATGGCTGGCGGCCACCGACCCCGTCGCCTCAGCGCGCGTGTTGCGCGACGTCATCGGCTGAGCCTCGCGAACCCGCATCCGACGCTGTCCTTCGGACGCTGTAACCGTCTGCTGCTGGCGGGCGCTACGCTCATCGTTATCGCGCGTCATGGGTGACGTTTCGGTGACATAGCCCCGGACCTGGACGCGATCACCAGTGGTCATAGCATCCAAAGCGCCGGATTCACCCGGGTTCAACGTCACGCGCGACCCGTCGTCCAGACGCAAGTAGTATCGCATCTCCGCCCGCAGAGCCTGGCCTCGATCGGAGCCTTGGGCAGCGAGCTCACTGGTTGAGCCGTCATCAACCGGGTAGTCAACCACATAGGCTTCAAGTTCACCTTCCATGCGCTGCTGTTCCGCCGCTTGACTCGCGGTCAGCGCGCCAAGAACTAAGAAGGCAGTTAGCGGCGTGCGCCATGACTTCAATCGGTCCATCATCCAACACCTCTTTATTGTTCGAACCCAATGGCTCGCCTGGGTTGGCTCCATGTCCCTAACAGACCCAACGCCTTGGGCGAATCGGGCCACGGACTCAGTACCCAGCCCTATTTCCAGTTCGCGCTTCGGCGCGTAGGGGTAGGTTGGGGGTAAGCTCTCGATGGGACCAAGCACGATGTCAAGCGCAGCCAATGAAAAGCTCAAAGCCCCGCCATGCCGGCATTTCAGGGGTTGTTGGGTGACGGCGACAGGTAGAAGGGGAGGTGGTACAGATGGGCTACGGAGCTCGTCGTGGCGTGCCCCTTATTGCCTCGGGCGCGAACAAGGCTGAAGGCGCCTTGGCCGAGTCTTGGCTCGGTCGCTGCGCGGCGGTGTACCGGCAACTTGCCTGAGATACGGCTGGTTGGGTTCGAATCGTTAGCTGGATTGACTGCATCGCTAACGCAACCTGGCGCCGGCGTTGGTTGCTAACGTCTCACCAGCAGTGACGGAGGGATCAGGGTCTGCCGAAGGGGAGGGTGTGTTCGGCTTCAATGGCTTGTTGACCTATCGCGGTGCTCTGAGGGCAGTGGCTTGCGACTCGGCTGCGTGGCTCCCGAAGGGGCCGGTGCCAGCCCGCGGCTGGCACCGACACCGCGTTACGGCGACCTCAATCCGCCGTGCGAACCAGACGGACCATGAACTCATAATTGACCCGGAGCCGGTCCGTGTCCTCACCGCCGCCGAAGTCCACTTGCCACGCGCTGATCAACCCCCTCCACGTGTCGACCCACCTTCGAGAGGGCGACGACGAATAGAAGTTCCTGCCAGGGGTCCCGGGGAATACTTCCTGGTTGATGGCTGGGGAATACGTGCAACGCTCTACGATGCTGCGCAGCTCGTTAATATTCGGCAAGCGCCAGCCATCCTGTTCGGCGGCGTACTGTAAGGCCCCTTGCCAGTTCATTCTCTTGGGGCTGCCTGTACACGTATCGCCATTCCATTCCATGCCTGCGGCACACCGTTTCCACTCTAGGCCGGTCGCCTTGTGGCGTATGATCTTACCGCTGTCCAGCACCTCAAATTCACTGGAGGGGGTGGTCGGCTTGATACCGTGTAAGCAGTTGTCGGCCGCGGAGGAGATCTCCGGCTGATCCGGCGCCGTCGCGGCAGCGTTGGATTCCGCCTTATCGCCTACCTCGCGCACTACCCGGATGCCAGCGCCGTCAACACATCCACTGGGGGTATCATTGTCAGAATGGGAATAGCTTAATCCCTTTTCTAGGGAGATGGCCCAAGAGCTACCCCAATCCTTGAAATGAGGTATGCCCGTCCACGTTTTGAACTTCGGGTGGCCGGCCGGGAAAAAGTCCTTATCAATGGTTGCTCTCGGTTGGTTTCCGGATTCCGTTCGATACGCCAACGAAAGTGCTTCGTTGACCTCCGGCATGCGCCAGTCCGAGTAGCCTGGCGATACCCCACAAGTCGTCTGGACGTGGTCAGGGTGGTCGAGCCTCGCTGTGGGCAAGGGCCCTGAGCTTG
>CAJXKP010000027.1 GCA_913055565.1 uncultured Ectothiorhodospiraceae bacterium | reverse complement strand
GTAGCGTTCAACGGCGATCTGAGCACCCGCCGTGGAGTGATCGACGCGGAGGCCTACCCCGGCGAGACGTCGCTGAAACTCGGGCGAATACTTGCCAACATCATGAAGCCGACCGGCCAACTCCGCCAGACGCGAGGCGCCGAAGCGCTGCCCTCTACTAGCCGCTAGTTCGGCGACCTGAAGCAGGTGATCCCGCAACGGCTGCCAGTCTGAACAGTCCGTGCGCTCGGTCGAATGCGCGTAATAGGTCATCCTAAAAATCGTTGCCTTGTTGGCCTTAGACGTGATCCACGCTGCCCCCCTCTAAGGCGCATGCGCACTTGGATGTCAGGTCTTGCGTTACGACGCCTGTGATCCAGCAAGTCACACAGCGCGCTCTTTTACGATCTAAGTGACCGTACACCAACGTTAAGTCGTGACATTAACGATATAGGCGACTGGGGATACGGGATCAGCCGTCAAGCGACAGCAGCAGGGAGCGATGCGGTCACTCCTTGCGACGCCCCATCAGTCTTGTAAGACCAGCCCGAGTCTGTCATGGACTACACATCGCTCGCGTACACAGCCGTCACCACCGCGCTGGGACTATTGCCCTTATCGTTCGCTATTGGGGCAGGCCGGGGCGTCCAAAGCCCCGTCGCCGCCGTAGACCTCCGCGGCCTGGTAACATCTACTCTACTGACGCTGCTGGCAGCACCCGCGTTGTATAGATGGTTCGCGATCGTGCCGTCCCATGACGGGCCGAGCTGGGAGGAACGTGCATGAGCGATCACGCGCATCATGACCACAGCCACGATGCCCCGGGCGCGCCCCGTGCGGCCGGGCGGTCCATGGTGTTTGCCCTTGGGCTGACCCTGACCTTCGCCCTGGTCGAGCTGATCGGTGGCTGGTGGAGCGGTTCGCTAGCTCTGATCGGCGATGCCGGGCACATGGTCACGGACACCCTCGCCCTCGGCATGGGCGCCATCGCGGCTCGCTTGAGCCGGGCCCCGCCGTCGTGGCGCCATACCTTCGGCCTCCAGCGCGCGGAGGTACTCGGCGCGCTGCTCAACGGTGTGTTCATGCTTGGGGTCGTGGCCTGGATCGGCTACGAGGCCGTCAAGCGTTTAATCGAGCCTGTCGCCGTTCAAGGCCCGGCGGTCATAGCCATCGCCGCTGCCGGCCTAGTGATCAACCTCGTGGTATTGCGGGTCCTCCACGGCGGCGAGCAGACCTTCAACACGCGCGGTGCCATCCTCCATGTCATGGGCGATCTGCTCGGCTCCATTGCCGCCCTGGCCAGTGGGACCATCATCCTATTGACCGGCTGGACGCCGGCCGACCCCATCCTCTCGCTCGTGATCGGCGGACTGATCCTGGTCAGTACGTGGCGATTGCTGCAGGAGACGGTGCACGTCGTCATGGAGGGCGTGCCCGCGCACATCGACCTCCGCGAGGTCGGCGAGCGGATGCTCGCTACTGCCGGGGTACGGGATATCCACGATATGCACGTCTGGACCATCGCCTCCGGACACTACGCCCTTGCGGCCCACGTGCGCATCGACGATCTGGACCAGTGGCCCGAACTGCTGGCGCGATTGGAGCGGTTCCTTAATGACACGTTCGGCATCGACCACGTCACCCTGCAACCGGAACTCCCCTACCAAGTCGCCGTGGTGGACAGCTCGTCGTTGTACAACACGGGGCATGCCGATGGATAAAGGTGCGATCGACGCCGTACTGCGTAAGCGACGTTACCTCAGGCCCTGCGAACCGACCACTATTGCCGGCGCCCTGAGCTTGGATCGCTGTTGAGAAGCGCAGCTATAAAGCTCGGTATGAAAGGAATTCACAATGGCAATTACGCTGATGGTGATCGGTGCCATAAGCGCCCCAGGACTGGATACGGCCTTAGTGTGGTCGCTTAGGCGCCCCGACGCCCGCTGGTGGCCGCCGCGCAACGCCAGTTTTGGCTGGCAGGCACTCGTTATCTGGGCGCTGTCGATCGTGCCGTTCGTCGCAGGCGGTTTGGCCGGCCTCTGGGACAACTCGACACTGAGCCTGTCGGCTTGGGGCTGGCGCGCGGTGGGCCTCGCCGCGATGACAGGCGCTTGCATCCTGCTCGCCTGGGGCATCGGCACGTTGTCCTGGGCCCAAACCATGGGCCAGGGCCGCGAGCTCATCACCCACGGGCCCTATCGATGGACGCGCAATCCGCAGTATCTCGGCGATATCTTGCTAGCAGTCGGATTCGTCCTGTGGTCGGACTCCTCGCTAGCCCTCGCCGTCGCGGTACCGCTGATCGCCGCGTTGGTCCTATTCCCCTTTACCGAGGAGCCGTGGCTGGCCGAACTGTTCGGCAAGGCCTACGAAGACTACCGCGGCAGGGTGCCTCGATTCATAGGCTTGCCCTCGCAGGTGTGACGCGGAGACACCTCCGCGCGTCAGCCGCCGGGCTCGGTTAACGCCGTGCTAGGCTCCCTTAACAGATGACAAGAAATCCGAAGGAGTACCGGATGACCAAGCTGCTGCACCTCATCGTCTCTCCGCGGGCCGAACAGTCCGAGTCGCTGCGCATCACGCAGGCGTTCGTCGATGCGTATGTCGAAGCCAATCCTGCAACGGAGGTGGATACTCACGATCTTTGGGCCGATCCGGTTCCAACCTTCGACGGCGATCGGGTCGCGGCCAAGATGACCGTAATCGGCGGCGAGACCCCTCCGGCGAGCAGGCGACGAAATGGGATAGCGTCGTGGCCACGTTTAACCGCTTCGCCGCCGCCGACCTCTACGTGATCGGCGTGCCGATGTACAACCACGGCATCCCGTGGATCCTCAAGCACTACATCGACACGATCACCCAACCCGGCTTGCTATTCGGTATCGACCCGGACGAGGGCTACTTTGGGCTACTCGAGAATAAGAAGGCTGTAGTGGCCTACACGAGCGGCATCTACGCACCGGGGGTGTCGCCGCAGTGGGGTACCGACTTCCAATCCAACTACTTCACCGACTGGTTGAAGTTCGGCGGCATCTCCGAGGTACACGAGATCCGCTTCCAACCAACTATCTTCCCGAGCCATGGCACACCGGACGAGCGCCGGCCAGCGGCCCTCGAAGAGGCCCGGTCGCTGGCTACCAAACTCTGAGCGAACGGACAGCGTCATCGTCCGCGACAGCCGACTAGGGCTGGCATTAATGGGCGTGATCGTGCCCGCCATGGCCACTGTTACTCGGTTGTTCGGCGCTACCTTCGGACGCTGGCGCACCATCACCTGCAGCGGGTTCGGCGTGGTCGTCCGCCGTCGGACCCGCTGGAGGAGTCTCGGCGACTTCCATCTTCGATTCCATGACCGAAGCTGGTAGCCGCTGGACACCGAGGCCGTACTTGTAGACGTTTTCCCCGCCCAGATAGCCGGTTGTGCCAACACCCAAGGCACCAGCCAGCAACACCAGGAGCAACAACCCGGAGCCGCCGCGCGAACGGCGGCGTTCACGCCAGGCCAGAAACGCGGCGATGCTGAAAAGGCCCGCGGTCGTCAGTGCCGCGTACAGGTGGCGGGTCATCGCGGCGTGCGACGGCCCGTCGTGCGCGACGCTGTTGTAGGCCCAATAACCCGTCAACAGGGTCGGGAGAAGGGCCAACACGCCGAGTACCAGATTCCAGCGCGCCGCCATGGTCAGCGACGCGGCGAAAGCCCCCGGCACCAGGCGAGCCGCCCAATAGAGGGCCGTGGCCGCTAGTAGTAGTGCAATGGGGAAATGGACCCAGAGCGGGTGCCAGTTAGGAACGATATCGATCACGGCTCAAACGCCGACAGCCATCGATCAGCGCTCCCCTTGGCTGCCCGGGACGCGCCTTCACCGCCTAGGCGGGGCCATGACGCGAAGGCCAGGAAGTACACGAAACCCAGATTCACCAGGGGAATCAGTATCAACAGCGACAGCGCACCCGGATAACCGAGGCGGCTGCTCAACCGCCAGAACGGGATAACCAACACGAAGCCGATCACGATCATCCACACGGCGCCGAAGGCGTGCATACCGCCGCCCATCATGTGCGGGCTCATTCGCTGGCCTGCTCGCGCATCATCATCTGCTCCATCATGCCCTGCATCATGCGCATGTGCTGTTCCATGCGCTCCATGCGTTGCTCCATAGCTTTGCCGTGATCCCCCTCGGCGCCTTTGTGCATCCCCTTCATGCCCTTCATGTGGGCCCGCATCGCCTCATGGTGCTTTTGCATCAGCTCGCGACGCTTAGCCGGGTCATCGGTCGCCTGGATCTGGCGCATGGTCTCGCGCATCTGTTCCATCGACTCGCCCATGGCATGCCCGCCGCCGTGCATCATGCCGCCCGAGCCGTGCTTGCGGGCGTGACCATCGCCATGACCGTGGCCCTCACTGCCACTGTGGCCATTATTACCCGCCAAGGCGGCTCCGGTGACGGCCAACGCCAGGCTCGCTACTAGGATTGGGTATCGCATCGCTTTGTCCCCTCGGTTGATTGACTCCACGATCAATTAGAGCAATACGAGCTGACAGCCGCCTGACAAAAGGGCCAGCGACCGCCACCCGCTTACAGCTGGACCACGCGCGGTAGCCAAACGACCACGCCGAGGCCACCCAGCTCCGCGACCTGAAAGCGCACGCCCCCGCCGTAGCGCTGGGTAACCTCGCGCACGATGGCCAACCCCAGTCCATGCCCGGACGTCTGCTCATCCAGCAAGACGCCGCGGGTGCCGAGGGCGTCGCGCTGATCCGGCGCCACGCCAGGCCCGTCATCGCTGACGCGGACCTCCAGCCAATCCGTTGTCTGGGCCACCTCAACGCGGACCAGATTCCGCGCCCACTTGGCGCCGTTATCGAGCAGATTGCCGAGGACCTCGTTGAAGTCCTGCTCCTCGATGGGCCAACGCGCCTCCTCGTCGAGCTCGGTGGCCAAGACCAGCTCCCGATCCGGGTAGAGCCGCTCAAGCATCCAGATCAGGTCGCGGGTCTGGCTGACCGGGCAGGCGCTCTTGCCGGCCTGGGCGCCGGCAAACCGGCTGCGGCGCATCTCCGCCTCAAGTTGGCTGAGGGTACTGCCCAGGCGCTCGGCGAGTTGGTGACGCGTCGCCTCATCCAGGGGCCGGTCGTGTTCCTCAAGCACATGCTGAACGGCCGTGATCGGCGTTTTAAGGCTATGCGAGAGGTTCGCTAGGGCCTCACGGGAGCGCTGCAGGCGCTGGTCCAGGCTGTCGAGCAGCTGATTGATCTGCTCGATCAACGGATGGAACTCATGGGGGGAAGCCACGTCCAGTCGCTCGCGCCGGCCATCGCGTAGCTCGGCCAACGCTTGTCCCAGCTGATCCACCGAGCGCAGGGACAGCCGGACGGCGAGCCAGATCGCGAGCGCCAGCAAGACCAGCAGGGCACCGAAAACAGCCGCGGTCCACCAATGGAACGACTGTTGACTGGCCCGCAGGCTAGCCAGGTCCTGGGCCACGACGATCACGGTTGTGTCGTCGCCCCGATCGATGACCCGGCGCAAGGCGACGAGATCGCCCGCCCCCTCGCCCGGCAGCGTCCCGGGGGCGATGAGGCCGGTCGCATCGTGGTTCAGTAACGCGTCCAGCGCCTCGTGCCAGCGCTCAGGCCCTTTGATGACTCGCTCACCGACCCGCAACGCGAACGCATGATGGAAGACCTCCTGAAAGTAGGCACCAGGCGCGATGGCGTCGGCATCCCCCTCGGCCCCGACGGTCCGAACCCGGCGCTCGAGGAACGCCGCCTCGTCGCGCAGGCGCTGCTCAACGAACTGCCGCGTCATCCGCTCCAACAGCACCTCGTGGACGACCCAGGCGGCTACCATGAACACGCTGCCCGCAGGGACCAGGACCCACAGCAACGTGGCCCGTATCGATCTACGTCGCGTCATCCGGTGGCTGGAAGACATAGCCCTGGCCCCGTCGTGTGCCGATGGTCTCGCGGCCGACGCGCTTGCGCAGGCGCCGGATATAGGCCTCGATGGCGTTAGTGCTCGGGCTGTGGTCCAGGCTGTAGACCTGCTCCAGGAGCTGGTCCTTGGAGAATACCCGCCCCGGCCGGCTCATCAGGCAGCGCAGCAACCGGAACTCCGTCCCAGTCAGGGTGTGATCCACGCCGTCCGGCGTGGTGAGCGCTTGGCGATGCTCATCCAGCGCGAAACCGCCCACTACGATGCGCGTATCCACGCGCCCCTCGCTGCGCCGGATGAGCGCCTGCAGACGCGCCACCAATTCCTCCACCTGAAACGGTTTGGCCAGGTAATCGTCGGCACCGGCCTTGAGGCCGTTGACCTTGTCCTGCCACTCATCCCGGGCGGTGAGGATCAGCACCGGCCAGTCGACACCCTCGCCCCGCCATTCACGCAGCAGATCGAGGCCGTTGCCATCCGGCAGGCCCAGGTCCAGCACCACCACGCGGTAGGCTTCCACCGCTGCAAGGTGGCGTGCACCCGAAGCGCTGCCGATGGCATCCACCGAGAAACCGGCCGTCTCGAGCTGACGCGTCAGGCTATCGCCCAGGAGCGTGTCATCCTCGACCAGCAACAACCGCATGGATCGGCCTCAGAACCAGACTCGAATACCCGCCACCACCGCGGTAGCCTCGGTATCCTCGCCTTCGGCCTCGGCCAGGTCCGCCGTATCGCCGAATTGCTTTCGCCAGCTTACACCGACGTACGGCGCGAGCTCGCGCCAGATCTCGTAGCGCAACCGCAGCCCGGTAGTTAGCCCATTCACGCCCTCGCCGACACCGAAGTCGGACACCTCGTGGAAAGCATAGCTGGTCTCGGCGCGTCCTTGGAGGATCAGCCGTTGCGTAAGATTCCAATCGTACTCGCCCTCCAACTCGGCGGCGACATCGCCGTCATCGCTCACGCGCAGGTTGGCATCCACCTCGAACCAATACGGGGCCAGACCCTGGAGGCCCACAAGCGCCGACGCCCGATCTCGGTCGGGTCCCGGCCCGAAGGTCGTCTGATACCCGAGACCCGCCTTAAGATCCCAGAAGGCACTGAAACGGTTGGCGTACTGAACGTCGAAGCTCTCCAGCTCGCCGCCGTCGCCGCCGGAGACGACCGCCTCGCCTTCCGACGCCACCAGCAGGCGGTGGGTATCACCGCCGTACCAGGCCTGCCCGTCCCAGACCAGCTCGTCCTCATCCTCGCCGGCCTGATACTCGAAGCGGTCGAGCATCACTTGACCGTAATTGACGTCGTCGTGCACCGGCAATGGCCGCCATCGCCGTACATGCCGTCCTTGCCACCCATGCCGTCACCTTGCATACCGTCCATGTCGCCCATTCCCATGGACGCCATACCGCGCTCGGTGCGCGGGTACAGCGCCGGCACCGGTGCCTCCATGCCGTCCTGAACCGCTGGCGTGCCGCGCGTAAAGCCCGAGCGATCCTGGGACTGGGCGAAGACCGTATGCGCGCTGTCGGTGGGCTCAACGATGACGTCGTAGGTCTCCGCGACGCCGATACGGAACTCGTCGGTCTCCACTGGTTCCACCGGCTGGCCGTCGGCCTCGACGACGGTCATGGGCAGCCCCGGCGTACGGAAGTCGAAAATGGTCATCGCCGAGGCATTAATCACGCGTAGCCGCACCCTTTCGCCGGGCCGGAAGGTGCCCGTCCAGTTATCCCCGGGCGCCATGCCGTTCATCAGGTAGGTGTACTCGGCACCGGTTACATCCAGCAGATCGCGCGGTGTCATGCGCATCCTTCCCCACATACCCGCCTCACGCCAGGCCTTGCTCCAGCCCTCGTTCTCGACCCGTTCGAAGAAATCGCCCACCGTGCGCTGGTTGTAGTTGTAGTAGCCCTCGGCCACCTTAAGGTTACGCATTAGCTCGCTGGGCTCGTTGAAGGTCCAGTCCGAAAGAGCGATGACGTACTCGCGGTCGTAGCTAGACGGCTCGGGCTCCGCCGGATCCACGATCAACGGCCCGTAGTGGCCGAGCTGCTCCTGGAGTCCGGAGTGGCGGTGATACCAGTAGGTGCCGCTCTGGCGGACGGGGTAGCGATACTCGAAGGTCTCGCCGGGCGCGATCCCGCGGAAACTCACACCGGGCACGCCGTCCATCTCGAACGGCAACAAGATCCCGTGCCAGTGGATGGAGGTGGGCTCATCAAGCCGGTTGGTAACCCGTAGCACCGCATCACGCCCCTCGCGCAGCCGGATCAACGGCGCCGGGAGCGTGCCGTTGACCGTCATGGGCTGGCTGCTGGGGCGCCCAGCGATGGTCAGCGGCGTCCGGTCGATGGTGAGGTCGAAGATATCGGCGCCATCGCCGGTCACCCGCTCGATCTCGCGATTGCCAGTGACCCCGAACGCGTAGGCCGGCAGCAGACTGCCTACCCCCGCCAACGCCCCAAGGGCGGAGGCCTCGCGAAGGAAGGCGCGCCGTGACCGCGGTCGCTGTATCGAAGGCATGTGCTGTGACATCACTTCCCCTACCGATTTAGGTGCCTAAACTGAGGGGAACGGTCCCACAATCCGCTGACGCCAGACTGACAGCCGACGGGCAAGCCGTTGTCAGCGGGGATTCAGGCGGCCGCGTTACGATGCCAACAATTAGCGAACCGCCTCTAAGCGAGTACACGGCTCCAGGCATCCGGATCCCAACGACGCCGTTCCTTGTCGGCCTGCATCGCCGATTGGGCCCGCGCGATCAGGTCATCGGCGTCTGTGTCGCCGCGTTCGCTCGTCACCAGGCCCACGCTCGGGCCGCCGTATTCCAGCGATAGATTGTCGAGCTCGTAATGCCCCCGGGTCGCCTCGGAGAGACGTTCGCCGAGCCGTTGACGCTCGTAGTCGGCGTCGTGCGGCTTGATCCCTGGTCCCACGACAACAAACTCGTCGCCGCCGTAGCGGGCCACGATATCCGAGGCGCGCGTTGTGCGTTCCAGCCGCTGCGCGATATCGATCAGAAACCGATCGCCGACCTCGTGACCGTGACCATCGTTAATCGCCTTAAACCCATCCAGATTCAGGAAGGCGACATGGATCATCTCGCCGAGCCGATCCGCCTGGGCCAGCATGCGGTCGAGCTCCTCGACGACGTAGCGCCGGTTGCGTAAACCAGTCAGCGTGTCATGCGTCGCGGCCTGTTGGGCCCAGCGGTTGAGCGCATCCAGGGCGGTGCGATCCCTTAGTCGCTCGGTAACCAAGCGGAGGTAGTCGCCACATCGCTGCCAGAGCCACTCCTCGGCTTCGCTCAGGGACTGGCCGCGTTGTTTGAGAAGCACGACGCCACCGTAGCGGTCATCCGTGGTCGCGGCCTCGATTACCAGCGACGGGCCGAAGGGATCGAGACCAGCGTTAACGCGGAGCCGCTGTAGCGACGTCTGCTCATCATCGAGATGCTTGAGCGCGGCACCGCCATTCGCGACCTGCGTTACCGCTGTGTCGCCCTGGGCGAGCACAGCATCGAGATGGCTCTCGAGGGCATTATCCTCAGCGCGGCTCGCCCGCGCCTCGCCCTGACCACAGCTAAACGGTACAGCCCGATACCCCGTGCCGTAGGCATCCATTAAGCACGCAAGCTCGACTACCGACGTTTGGACATCACTAGCAGTCAAGCAGACGCCGCTGAAATCCTGCAAAAGGCGCTGATCAGCAAGTCTCCCACGGGTATCGCCAGCGACAGGGTCCGGCGAACACCCGCCATCACCCACCGGGAGCCGCTCACCGAGCAGCGCCGCCAGTAACGAGGCAACTGCCGTCACGCGTTCCGGCAGGCCGGGATCGGGATGTCGTCGTTGGCCGCAGAGGGTGCCGACGAGCCTCCCCTCGCCGCTGTAGATCGGGGCACACAGATAGCTGCCCGGTATCTCCGGCTCGTCACGGGCGGACGCCCAGCGGTTGGACGCGTCAGGCACAACGACTTCCCCCAACGCCAACGCCCTGGCACACAAGGAGTCATCCCATGCCACGATCTCGTTGTGGGCGCCCATGGCATGATCGGGCAGCGCGGCGTAAAGCACCCGCTGCCACCTACCATCACCCTGGATGCGCGTCACGTAGGCACCGTCGAGATCACCACACGCCAACAGATAACGCACCGCCGCGCGAGCGGTCGCCGCATAGCCACTCGCCCGGACAGCACTCGCGAGGTCGGCACATCCATTCTCGCCCATGAACCACCCATTGCCTGTTTTCTAACCAACGCTCCGAAGATACCGCATCATAGCGCCCGATTGCCCCGCTGATCCAAGTCAGAACACGCCGGTAGCTTGATCCGATGTCTTTAACGTTTGGGCATAGCCGCTAGGCGAACTGGCGTATCGGCGAGGCGAGTCAGCCTAGCCACGAACCTCAGTGCGGCTATGGCTAGCGACGTTCTGACTATCGCGACGCCGCTTTCAGTTCGTGTCCAAACGGTGGCAGCGGGTCGCTCCATAGGAAGATGGCTACGACGAACGGGCGCGCTACGTGGGATTGCTAAGGGGAGGAGGCAAAGGGATCGATCAGTGCGGCTCGCAGGGGCCGAGCGCTCAGGACGCCCAGTGCACCTCGTGACAGCGGAGCGATGGCGCTGGAGAGGTTGGTTTATTCGGAGACGGCCGGCACAAGCAGATGGATCCGCTCGCGAGCGGATCCATCTGGCACTTAGCAGCTTACGAGGCGTTATCCGCCTTCAGCCGCCGCGCGGCACCCACACCCAGCAGGCCGGCGCCAAGAAGGGCAAGCGGAGCCGGAGCCGGGACGCTACCCGTCTCCCGGGCAATCTTGTCCTCCAGCGCATCCTCAACGTCGGCAAAGCTCGTCGCCGTCTTCGAGAAGGAATCGCTGCCGGCGATGAAACCGCAATCAGCGCTGGCTTCAATGCCCAGGCAATTCACCTGGTCGATGCCATCGTTGACGGCATCCTGAGCTGCCGCATCCTCGTTGCCGTTACCGATACCATCCGTCGATACGTCGATCACCGACTTATCCAGATTGCCCAGGCCAAAGCTCTGGATGCTCTGGCTAGCGGTGTCGATCGCGTTACCGATATCGGTTCCCCCACTAATTTGGGTCATGTTCTGAACATCACTCACCAGATCATTCTGATCGCTGGTGCTATCGATGGCCTGGAATGGTGACACCTGCTGTACCGAGCTGCTGAACTGCCACACACCAACGGCGACGTCGCCATCCGTGCCGATCAGGTTCGAGCCCAGAACATTGGCGTAGGCGTTCTGCTGAGTAGAGAACTCGGTGCTGCTGATGCTACCCGAGCCGTCGATGACAATGCCCAAGCCGACCGGCTTGGCATTGGCAGCCGTACCGGCCATGGCCAGTGAGCCACCGACGATCAGCGTCAATAGTGTCTTACGCGCATCCATTAGCGTTACTCCCTTAAAGTCTTGTACGTCCCATTCCCTGGTTTCCTTGGCCACTCCCTGTAGCATCCCTCGTCTAGCAAACGTCGTACCAAAGACCAGAAAATCGCTTATTATCCGTTATTTAACGATTTAGTAGCACACCGCTCTCAACCCTAGTTGTTAAGACAAACAACACCACCAAAACGAAGCGATACCACCATCGAGCCAGGGGCGGTCAAGCCTGAACACTCAACCCTAAGCCCGCTATACGGCGGTTTGGAGGCGAACACAAGACCGCCTGTTCCAACGAGCATCCGCTCGGGTCGCTAGACGCACCGGCGCTCTCGCGCGTTGCTGCCGCTGAATCATGGCTTGAACGGCCCAGACACGTGTTAAATCATTCGACACCTCAGCCAAATCCTGATCTAACCGCACCGAGTCGGCCGGGACCATCGACTCAGGTGGTTGTTGCGGCAGACTTCAACCAACCCAGGACGCGCCGCAAGCGGTTTCGGCAGGGGGCCCTGATGCCGGTCCGACTTATTGCTCCCCCGCTGTCGAGGCGCCTGGTGAAGCGGGCCATTAGCAGGGCAGCCTGTTGAGAGGTGCTTGCCGCACGACCACGCGGGGACTGACAATCCAGGCGAGCCCGCGGCTAGCGCACGATTAGGGGAATCGATGAGCGACGCTGATTACCAAGCTATCGCGATGGACGGGTTGTGGCGCAACAACCCAGGGCTGGTCCAGCTGCTGGGCCTGTGCCCCCTATTGGCCGTCAGTAACACCCTGGTCTATGCCCTGGGGCTCGGCATCGCGACGACGGCGACGCTACTGGTCTCCAACCTCAGCGTGTCGCTAATACGGCACCAGATCACCTCCGAGATCCGCATCCCGGTGTTCGTCATGATCATCGCCTCCGCCGTGACGGTCATCGAGCTGGTTATGAACGCGTGGTTCCATCAGCTCTACCAAGCCCTAGGTATCTTCATCCCGTTGATCGTTACCAATTGCTCCATCCTGGGCCGCGCCGAGGCCTTCGCCTCACGCCGGCCACTACGGCCCGCACTGGCCGACGGCCTAATGATGGGCATTGGCTTTACGGGGGTACTCGTCGCCTTGGGCGCGGGTCGCGAGGCCCTGGGGCGGGGGACGCTGCTCGCGGACGCCCAGCTACTGCTGGGCGACTGGGCTCGCGGCGCCGGTGTGACGCTCGTGCCCGACTACGATGGCTTTCGCCTCGCCTTGCTGCCACCGGGGGCGTTCATCGGCCTGGGCCTGCTGGTAGCCGCCAAGAACCATATCGATGCGCGCGCCGCCACGCGCCACGAGCCTGCCGCCACCACCCCCTCGGCACGCTCTGGGCTCGAGGCATCCTCATGACCTGGCGAGACGAGTACGTAGCGGCCAACAGCCGCGAGCAGGGGCGGCCCAATGGCCCTCAATAGCTAGCCCATACAGAACGCCAAGCCAACGAAAGCCCGAGCCATGGATCATACCCAACGCGCGACCATCTTCCAGCGACTCGCAGCCAACAACCCCGAGCCGACCACGGAGCTCAACTACGGCAACGCCTTCGAGCTCCTGGTCGCGGTGGTCCTATCCGCCCAGGCCACCGATCGCAGTGTGAATAATGCCACCCAAGCCTTGTTCGCCGCGGCGCCGACCCCCGAGGCCATACTGGCCCTCGGCGAGGACGGCCTGCGCGGCTACATCCAGACCATCGGGCTCTACAACAGCAAGGCGCGCAATATCATGGCGGCGTGTCGCAAGCTGGTGGATGAGCACGGCGGCGAGGTGCCGCGGGAGCGCGCCGCCTTAAAATCCCTGCCAGGGGTTGGCCGCAAGACGGCCAACGTGATTCTCAACACCGCCTTCGGCGAGCCCACGGTTGCCGTTGACACGCATATCTTTCGCGTCGCCAACCGCACCGGGCTCGCTCCCGGCAATAACGTGCGCGAGGTTGAGGACGAGCTAACGCGGCTCACCCCCCGTGAGTATCTCCATAATGCCCATCACTGGCTCATCCTCCACGGGCGCTACGTTTGCACGGCGCGTAAGCCGCGCTGCGGTGCCTGCGTGATCTACGATCTGTGCCAGTGGCCCGAGCGCCATGACTACGCCCACCCCAGCCCGGACGCAGCGGGATAGGAACGAGCCATGACGCGCCAC
Source organism: uncultured Ectothiorhodospiraceae bacterium (assembly GCA_913055565.1). GTDB lineage: Bacteria > Pseudomonadota > Gammaproteobacteria > Nitrococcales > Nitrococcaceae > CAJXKP01. The sequence goes on along the minus strand of CAJXKP010000027.1, from coordinate 24,921 downwards.
CGCCAGCGGCCAAGCGGATCGCCAACCCACAAGGGCCTGGCGAAGGCCCGCCGGGAACTAAACAGGCACCCGGATAACGCGCCGGCCCTGTTCCGCCTGACCTGTTTGCTCCTGGAACAGGGCGATTCGGAGGCCAACCAGTATTTCCCGATGCTGGAACGCTTCCCCGATTACGGTGAGGGTTGGTGTCAACTAGGCGATACGCTAGCCCGCCTGCAGCGCCCCGAGGCCGCCCTGGCCGCCTATCGCAAGGCACTCAAGGCGGATGGCCCGCCTGTCGGCGCGCGCATCGGCGCTGCCCAGTGCCTCCTGCGAGGCGACGAGGCACCGGAGGCCCTGAGCATCCTCCAGGGCGGTGGCGAACAGCTATTGCAGCACCCGCGCGGCGCGACGCTGCTCGGCAGGGCCCTTTACCGGACAGGCGCCGTCGCGGAGGCCGGCGAACGCCTCCATCAAGCGGTCACCAGGGAACCCAAAGACGCCGAGGCCTGGTACAACCTGGGTCGCGCGCGCCAGGACCTCGGCGCCCCCGACGCAGCGGCCGACGCCTACGCCCGCGCCCTGGCGCTACGCCCGGACCTCCACCAGGCCGCCCTCAATCAGGGCATCGCTCGCCAGGAGGCCGGCGACCTAGCGGGCGCCGAGGCGGCGTTTCGCGAGGCCGTGCGTATCGAGCCCGCGACGGTCTATCGCGCCCTGCAGGCATTGACCTCAGCGTCCACCGGGCGACTCTTCCTCCGACCCCGTGACGCCCGGCGTTTCCTCGGTGCCGAATGACGCCGGCCGCTTGGAACGGAACCGCTTGCGGTAGACCCCAGCGTCCCCCAAGACCTCCCCGGCCAGCTCATCGAAGGCGGCCACCTTGTCCGTCGACATGGGTTGGATATCCAGCTCCAGCGACTCGCGGCGAACGGGGAAACACTGAGCCACGGGCGTCCCGGCCGGGAGTGTTCCGCTAAACGCCGGATCAACCCACAAACCTGGGAACAGGATGCCGACATCGTGGTACTGGTCCGCATCGACCAGGCCCGTGAGTAGACGAAACGGCAGATCGAACCGATTCACCGGATGGCTCGCGAACAGCGAGTAGCCTTCAGGCAGCTCGATCGTCCAAAGGCTATTGAATTTCACGGCTACCTGATCGCCCTGCTGCAGCGGCGATCCCTCCAGCTGCTCCGGGACGTGGAAGCTCAACGGCGAACGCGGGTGCATGGCCGCTGCCGGCGTGGGCAGATCCCAATCCCAGCTCAGGCTCTCCGGGCCCACATGCACATCGCAGGGCAACGGGATGATGACACCGTGTGTCATGGCGTCGACGAACGGCGGACACTGCTTGACCGTCCGAATGGCGTGACCATGCGTAGTGGAGTGGGCTTGCGCCGGCATCCGGCTCAGCCAGGCCGGCAACGCCGCCTTGGCCGGCTGCGGCTCCGGGACATGACCCATTAAGTTGGGGTCACAGCGGAACTTGATCTCCACGGCACCACCCCCGAAAGACACTATCGACAAACCGCTAACGCCGAGCAGCGACCCGCCCTCGCCTTGGACAAACGCCTACCCTGTAGCCATGCCCAGTCGGGGCGATGGCGATGGCGGGAGTGCCGAAACACTCCCCTGTGACTAGCGACTACGCTTGGAGGCCACCCGCAGGCGCAGGGCGTTGAGCTTGATAAAGCCCTCGGCATCCTTTTGGTCGTAGGCCCCGGCATCGTCCTCGAAGGTAGCGATGCTGGCATCGAAGAGGCTGTCGGTCTCGGAGTGACGGCCGACCACCTCGACATTACCCTTGTAGAGCCGCAGCCGAACCCGCCCGTTGACGCTGCGCTGGGTCTCGTCGATGAGGGCCTGCATGGCGCGCCGCTCGGGGCTCCACCAGTAGCCGTTGTAGATCACCGTGGCGTAGCGCGGCATGATCTCGTCCTTTAGGTGGGCGGTCTCGCGATCAAGGGTAATGGACTCGATGGCGCGATGGGCCCGCAACAGCACGGTACCACCCGGCGTCTCATAGCAGCCGCGGGACTTCATGCCGACGTAGCGGTTCTCGACGATATCGATGCGACCAATGCCGTTGTCGCCGGCCAGCCGGTTCAACCGCGAGAGCAGATCAGCGGGGCTGAGACGCTCACCGTCGATGGCCACCGGGTCACCGCACTCGAAATCGATGTCGATTTCGGTCGCCCTCTCCGGAGCCTGCTGCGGTGAATTGGACCACAGCCACATGCGCTCCTCGGCGGGCGTCCAGGTGTCCTCGAGCACGCCGCCCTCGTACGAGATATGTAGCAGATTGGCGTCCATGGAGTACGGCACGCCGCCGTCATCACCCTTGCCCTCGATACTGATGCCCCGCTCCTCGGCGTAGGCCAGCAGTCTCTCGCGGGAATTGAGATCCCACTCGCGCCAGGGGGCAATCACCTGGATCCCGGGCTCAAGGCCGTAGTAGCCCAGCTCGAAGCGCACCTGATCGTTACCCTTACCGGTCGCCCCGTGGCAGACGGCGTCCGCGCCCGTCTCGCGGGCGATCTCGATCTGGCGCTTGGCGATAAGCGGCCGCGCGATCGAGGTTCCGAGAAGATACTCGCCCTCGTAGACGGCGTTGGCGCGAAACATCGGGAAGACGAAGTCGCGCACGAACTCCTCGCGGAGATCGTCGATGTAGATCTCCGAGACGCCCATTTGCTCGGCCTTCACGCGGGCGGGCTCAAGCTCCTCACCCTGGCCGAGATCGGCGGTGAAGGTCACCACCTCGCAGTCGTAGGTATCCCGCAGCCACTGGAGGATAACCGAGGTATCCAGCCCGCCGGAGTAGGCGAGGACGACTTTATTGATGTCACTCATGGCGACGCGGCCCTTTCATGCCTGGTGCAAGATCAGCTACGCATGATCGAACCCGCGCCGCGACAAATCAAGCGCGCGACCCTTGGCGCAGCAATTCTAATGATCTGACCCCCAGGAGGGCGCTTGGTCGCGTTAGCCCCTGCCGAGGGCGTCTGCCGCCAGGGAAGGCCGCCGTCGAGCCTCCAGGGAAGGTTGAGGGCGTCCCTCGGCAGGGGCTAACGCGAGCGCCTCGAAGGCCAACATAAGAGTTGCTGCCCGTGGCGGTCGCCCCGACGCCGCTCAGTAGCTAACGGAGTAGAAGACATCAAGGGCGCTATCCAGACCCGTGACGGCCTCCAGAAAGAACCGCCGCGTCAGCTGATAGCGCGCCGTAAAGGTATTCTCGGGGCGGAAGACCCCCACGCCGTAGCTAACCACGAGATTGGGCGTGATCCGCCCGCTCACCCGTACCTGGGTATCCTCACCCGAGCCGCTGGCGCGAAGGCGAAAATCCTCCACCCCGAGTTGGTTGGCCATGGCCTTGCCGAGTTGGTCACCGCCGAAGACACCGAGCGAGACCGCCGCCTTGGCCAGCAGCTCCTGGTCCGAGCCCGCCCCCTTCCCCGGACCGGAGCCAGTCAACAGGTAGGTCAACGCATCGGCTTGTGCCATGGGCGGCTCGGAGAAGACCGTCACCTCCGGTTGCTGGGCGCTGCCGGTGATGCGCAGACCGGCGATGACCTCACCGGTGTCGCGGACGGCCTCAATATCCAGCCGGGGCTGCCCGATCGGCCCGGCAAACACGAATCGCCCCGTGCGTACTGCCAATTTCTGGCCGTAGGCCTCATAGCGCGCATCCACCAAGCGGATCTCGCCGTTGGCCTCGGTGCCGGCCGCGCCGATCTGGCGTAGCGTCAAGGCCCCTGTGAGCCGCCCCTCGGCCCCCATGCCCTTGAACCGAACGTCATCACCGAGTACGAGATTCACCTTGGATCTCAACGTCAACCCACCGGGCTCGGCGATCTGATCATCATCACCAACCATCACCGCATCGCGGGAGACGCTAACACTTCCCTCGGGCAGATCGCCGATCACGAACCGGCCCGACGGCACCCCGAGGCGGCCAGTCAACTCAATGGCCTCGGCACCGAACGACAGTTGTAGATCGGGGTCGAGGCTGAGCCGGCGGACGATCGGCAGATAGCCGAACTCAAGGCCCTTCCCGGTCAGCGCCACCGATCCCGACAGACCATCCGCCCAGTCGATATCGCCGCTAACCTGGGCTTTTCCCTTGCCGGCCCGTAGCGAGCCGTCGATGCGTGCCCGATTGCCGGCGAGGTTGGCCGTCACCGCAATGGCAGTAATGGGAACGCTCAACCCGCTCACGGCAACGGTGCCGTCGGCGAGTCGAATCTGGCCATTAAAGCCCGGCCTCGTGAGCGAGCCGCTCAGCTCACCATCCACGCTGACGCGCCCGGCCAATTCGTCCAAAGCGGGCAGGAACGATTGCAAGGGCGCCAACCGCAGCCCATTGAGTCGAACGGGACCCCTGATGGCCTGGGTCTCGCCGTACGGATCGACGTTGATTCGGGCCTCGCCCGTACCCAGCTCCTGCGACGCTAGATCAAGACGGACCTCGGCACCGGCCGGGTCCAGCTCCACGCCGAAGTCCAGCCGTTCGTAATCCAGGACCAGAGGCTCCTGGAGCTCATCCGGCGGCGACAGCGTGACGCTACCCTGACGCGCGTTGGCACTAACGCTCACCGTCGGGCGCTCGCTCGTCGGCCAATCGGCGCTAATGGTCGCGTCCAGATTGCCCTCAAAGGCCGTGGTCTCCGGTAAGAAGGCGTCCAGATCCTGCAGCGGGAAGGACGCCAGCTCGGCGACCAGGCGCCGGCCCTGAGGCCCCCAGGTCGCGGGCTCGCGCAGACACAATCGAGCCTGGTCGCGCTGCCAGCAGTGACGGCCTAGATCGACGGTCAGCGGGCCCAGGCCCAGGCTCAATGGGGCACCCGAGGCGAGTCGCCATTCGCCGTCTGGTAGTGCCAGCCGGCCCGAGTCGATACGCCCTGTCCAGCTGACGGTATCGCCCTCGGGATCGAGACCGCCGACAACGGTGACATCCCCCGCCATCGACCGCGGCAGGCCACTAGCCGTGAGCTCGAGTCGGTGATCGCCGCGGGTTCCCGAAAGCGAGAGAGCCACGCTGCCGAGTGGCGCGTCGTCGCGCGACAGCCCGCTTAAAGCCAGGCTGATATCACTCGGTTTTTGCATGAGACGATCCACTTGGACCGAAAGCTCACCGCTGTTGAGGCGCAGATCGCGCCAAGCGAGCCCATCAGCCGTTAGCCCGCCCTGGACCGAAGGCAGCTGGCGCTCGCCGGTAACCGCTAGCTCGCCCTCGACTCGCCCCCTCAGCTCCGGCGCAAGCTGGCCCAGCCGCGACAGTGCTAGGCCGGCGGTTAGATCCCACTGCTCGCCAACGCTGCCGTCGAGCCGCAGCCGATTGTCCCCCGAGCGCGCCACGAGCTCATCCACCTGCCAGCTGCCATCCAGGCGACGACGGACGCTGCCGGATGCCGTCAGGCGCTGCTGCTGCCAGCTCGCCTCCAGCGACGCCACAGCGGCGTCGAGCCGCCAGCCATCCGACTCCACGGCCCCCGCCACCTGGGCGCGGGTGCTGAGCCGGGTATCGGCGAGGGCCTCGCGCCAACGCCCCGGCTCGAGGCCAGTGGCCTCGAGCGACAGATCCCAGCTTAGATTCGGCGCCCAGCCGACACGCCCCGAGACCCCCAGTTGCCCCTGGAGTAACTGGCCCTTGAGTTCCTCGATACGCGCGCCCTCCGGGTCGCCGGCTAGGCCGAGTTGCCACCGACCCGCGGGGATGTCGGGACCGTCAAGGGCCGTCGCCAGGTCCAGGCGGTAATTGGTGATGTCGCCTTCGCCGCTAACCGTTAGATCCGTCGCACGCGCCACGGGCTCCTCGCGTAGCGGCCACTGGACAGCGCTAGAACGCAGGGAGACGGTCCAGGGGATATCGGGGCTAAGTACCGCCGCGGTCGCCGATAGCTCGGCGTCCACACCACCGCTGGCCTGGGCGCGAAGGCCCAGGTCCGCGAGGCTGCCGCTGACAACGCCCCGCAACCGCTGCTGCCCCAGCTCATGCAGGTCATTAGCGCTGATGTCAAAGCTGAGATTGAGTGGCCACTCATCCGTCATGGTGACCTGGCCCGAGACATCGGCACGCCCGGGCGGAGCGCTTACCTCAAGTTGGGCGAGGCTCAGACGCTGGCCGGTTAAGTCACCGGCCAGTTGCAATCGGTCGAGGCGCCGTGTCACGCCGCCCTGTTCCAACGCCGCATCCATCAGCGTAATCCCCTCGATAGCCATATCGAGGGGCAATGCCACGGTGGGGGGTTCGATGACCAGCGGACCGTCCCGCGTTGGCGGCTCGGTCGCCTTACTGTCGCTGTTGCCGGCGGGCAATGCCACACGCAGCCCGGAGAGCCGAGTCGCCGCGAGCTCCAGCTGGTCGCCATCGACGGCCAGGCCCGTCGTCAGGCTCGACAGGGCCACCGAGGGGCCGTCGGCAACGTCCAGCTGGGCATCCTCGAGATCAAAGTCACGCAGCCGGATGGCCAGCGGCAGATCGAGGCGGGCGGTGCCGGCGTCGCCCTCGGGGGCTGCCGGTTCCTGAACCGCTGACGGGGTCGCCTCCCCCGTCGGCGGCAGATCGACGCTCAACGATTCGGCCTCCGTTGCGGCGACGGTAAGCGCCTCGTCATCCAATGTCAGCGCCGTATCGAGCCGCCCGAGGGCGACGCGCATGCCGTCGGCGACGCTGAACTCAAAGTCGCGCAGCCGCAGATCGTCAAGATCAAGACTCAGGGGCAGCCCAAGGCCATCAGCGGAGGGCGATGGAGCCGTCGCCGCTGGCGGGGCGGAGCCGCTCGTCGCACTAGGCTCACTGCCACCAGAACTAGCGGGCAGGCGGATGCCCAGGCCCGCAACCAGGGTTGTGCCTACCGTAAGGTCGCTGCCACGCAGCGCGGCACTCGAGCTCAGGCGCTCAAGCTCCACGGTGGCACCACCGGCGATCGCGATCCGCGTATCCAACAGCTTGAGATCGGCGATCCGCACAGCGACGGGCAGATCCAGCTTGCCGCCGGGCTCAGCCTCTTCATCGGCCTCGGCCGGGACCAGCCGCTCGGGATCGATGCGGACCGTGAGGCCATCGCTGCGGATCGTGTCCAGGCAGACCACGGAATCCGGGAGGCAATCCAGCCGCCAGCGCACACCAATGTGGCGCGCCCTAACCTCGGCCCCGGCCATGGACCATTCGATATTAGCGAGGTCCAGACCGCGCCAGAAGGTCCCATCACGAACCTCAACGGATAGCTGCGACATACGGCTCTGTACCGCAGCGACCGTCCAGCGCGCCCCGATCTCGGTGAAAAGCAGCCAGGCCAGCACCGCCAGCAGCAGGCCGAAGAGCAATAAAAACCAGCGCAGGAAACCGCGGAGCCAACGCATCAAAACGGCGGTCCCAGTGAGAAGTGCAGCCGGATGGGGGGTTCATCTTCGCTCACGCCCCAGGCCAGGTCCACACGGATGGTGCCAACCGGGGACGCCCAGCGAACGCCGGGCCCCGCGCCCACCTTAACGTCGGCATCCGCCGGGTCGTCGAAGGCGTTACCCGCGTCCACGAAGGCAGCGAGCCGCCAATTCTCCCGGACGGGGTAGCTGTACTCCGCACCGCCCGTAAGCAGGAAACGCCCGCCAACCAGCTCGCCATCGTCGTTCTCGGGGGACAGGGAGCGATACTCGAAGCCGCGGACGCTGTTATCACCACCGGCGAAGAAGCGCAGTGACGCCGGCACCTCCTCAAAGGAGTTGGTGGTAAGCCCGCCCGCATCGAGGCGGAACGTGAACCGATGGCGGCGCGAGATGCTGCGGCGCCACTTGTTAGACAGCGTAAAGCGAGCCAGCCCGATATCGGAGAGCAACAGCTCATCGGCAATCTCAACGGCATAGCTCTGCGAGTCGCCCCAATGCGGATTGCGGCTCCCGCGAACCCGCGTGCGGCTAAAGCTCAAGCCTGGGAGAACAAGCGTTGTATTCTCATTATCATCGGCCTGCTCAAAGCGCTCATGCAGGACGCGAAGTGACTGCACGCGTTGCCAGCCCGAGGTGAACGTCTGCTGGCGCCGAATCCCGAATGTCGCCCGCAGGCTCTGGGTGTCCTCGATATCCTCGGCCTGCAGCCCCGTCTGGAACTTGAGCGTGTCGTTGATCGGGTCCCGCAGAGGGATGGTGTAACTGGCCGTTAGATTCTGCCGCACGGGAGAGACATGCGCCTCGGAATCGGCCCGATGGCCGCTGGCGTTGAGCCAATGCCGCTTCCAGCCGCCGCGCACACGGGGCCCTTCGTCGGTCGAGAAGCCAACGCCGACATCCAACGTATTGGGCTCGCGCGCCGTCAACTCGAGCCGTACCGGCACCTTGCCATCATCGGCCTCGTCGCGGGCGACGTTAACGCGGGCCTCGCTGAAGTAGCCGCTATCGGCCAGGCGCCGATTGAGGCGGGCGACCAGATCGGCGCTGTACGAGACGGGCGTATCGATGGCAATCAGTCGCTCGACGAGATCGGCGCTAAAGGGGGTATCCGAATACTCGATGCGCTCGACCTGATAACGAGGCCCGCTCGCCAGGATCAAGCGAACATCGGCTCGCCGCTGATCCGGACGGATCGCGATGCGGCTGGTCTCGAACTGGTAATCGAAATAACCGCGGCTCAGCGCCCGGTTGCGCAGGGCACTCTTAGCCGACTCGTAGACCGCGTGGTTGAGGACATCACCGGGTTCCAGCGGCAGCGCATCAATGGTTGCGGCAAAGACCTCGTCGTCGGAGCCGGGCCCCTTGACCGCAATCTCGACCTCCCGAAGCCGGACCGGCTCGCCCGCATCGATGGTCAGCGTCAGCGTCCAACCGCTTTCGGCATCACCATCAAGGCTCGAATCGATCTCGGGCTCGTAGTAGCCCAATGCCCGCAGCGCCTCCGTCGTGCGCTCGCGGGCGCGCTGCCGAACGATCCGGGCCTCGCGCCGCGTCGCCGCCGGACGGGGATCACCCAGATGCGCGCGAACGTTGTCCGCCAACTTGCCGTCCAAGCCCTCGACTTGCCATGCGACCTCGGCCGCTAGCGCCGGCCTGATCGCCAGCGTCATTAGGCCGACAAGCACAGCGCGTGCGACGATGTGCGGTTTGGCGATAACCAACTCCTACTCTATGCCGCAGCGCGCCGCCCGGGGCGCAGCGTGATACCCTAGTCGTTGCAATGTCACTGACGATGCGCCCGCAAGACCGTCTATGAGCCAGCAAGACAGCACCAAGCAGTACGAGGCCGACGAGCACCGTCTGCGCCTGCGTAATCTGCAGCTCGCCGACTACCCCGATGTCAAGGACATCATGGAGCGCGTCTACGCCGGCATCGGTGGCGCCTGGACCCGCAAGCAGTTCTCCGCCCAGATCAACCGCTTCCCAGAGGGCCAGATCTGCGTCGAGGACAACGGGCGCGTCATCGGTGCCGTCATCTCCATGATCATCGAATACGACCGTTTTGGCGACCGGCATACCTATGGGGCCATCACCAGCAACGGCTTCCTTACCAATCACGATCCCAACGGCGATGTCCTGTACGGCGTCGACATCTTTGTCGACCCCGACTATCGCGGCATGCGGCTGGGGCGGCGTCTCTACGACGCACGCAAAGAACTATGCCGCAACCTCAATCTGCGCGCCATTGTCGCTGGCGGCCGCATCCCCGGCTACAAGAGCTACGCCGACGAGATTACGCCGGAACAGTACATGGAGCTCGTCAAGCGCCGCGAGGTCCACGACCCCATTTTGTCCTTTCAACTCGCCAACGACTTCCACGTCCGGCGCGTGATTACCGGCTACCTGCCGGAGGACGACCAATCCAAGTCCTACGCCACACTCGTCCAGTGGGACAACATCTTCTATGAGCCCGATCCCGGCTCCTTGATCGGCGGGCGCAAGACCAACATCCGTGTCGGAGCGGTGCAGTGGCAGATGCGTCGCGTCCAGGACTTCGATGACCTCATTACCAATATCGAGTTCTTCGTCGATGCCATGGCCGGCTATCAGTGTGATTTCATCCTGTTCCCGGAGTTCTTCAATGCGCCGCTGCTGGCGCAATTCAACCAGGAGGACCCGGCCGAGGCCATGCGCGGGCTGGCGCAATACACCGACGAGATCGTGGACGCGATGTCCCGGCTCGCGGTGAGCTACAACATCAACATCATCGCCGGCTCAATGCCGGTCTACACCAGTAACGTCCTCTACAACGTCGCCTTTTTGTGCCGTCGCGACGGCACCACCGACCACCAATACAAGCTCCATGTCACCCCGGACGAACGCTTCTACTGGGGCGTCCAGGGCGGCGAGAGCCTCCGGTGTTTCGACACCGATGTCGGCCGCATCGGCATCCTGGTCTGCTTCGATGTCGAGTTCCCGGAGCTACCGCGGCTGCTCGCCGACAAGGGCATGCAGGTACTGTTTGTCCCCTTCTGGACGGACACCAAGAACGCCTACCTCCGTGTACGCCGCTGCGCTCAGGCGCGAGCCATCGAGAACGAGTGCTACGTGCCGATCACCGGCAGTGTCGGCAACCTGCCCCAGGTCGAGAACATCGAGATCCAGTACTCCCAGGCCGCGGTATTCTCGCCATCGGACTTCGCCTTCCCGCACGATGGCATCGTCGCGGAATCGACGCCGAATACGGAGATGACGCTCATCACGGATCTCGATATGGACAAGATCAAGCAGCTGCGTGCCGAGGGCTCGGTGCGTAACACCATGGACCGACGCCTGGACCTCTACCGTGTCGAATGGCTCGACCAGGAGCAGAGCGAAACCACGGAGTAGGGGCTAAGGCTCTCGCAGGAGCCAAGCCCCGTGGGCGATCCAACCGTGGCCGTATTACCCACCGCCGATCGCCGAGAGGGCTCGGCTCCTACCGACTCAATGCGCCGGGCTAGGATCAACTCTTCGTAGGAGCACGGAGGGTTGTACCCTATCAACGCGGCCCGAGCTTCTGTTCCTTGAGCCAGGGGATCATGCGCTCGAAGGCCTGCTCAATCTTGTCCATGGAATTGGAGTAGCTGATCCGTATGGCGTTGCTGCAGCTCTCACCGAAGGCGTCACCCGGGATAACGCACACGCCCGTCTCTTCCAGCATCCGCAGAGCTAGCTTGGAGGCATCCGTATGGGGCGGTAGCGAGGGGAAGACGTAGAACGCCCCCTGGGGCCAATAGCTACTCAGATACGGCGCCTCATCGATGAGCTCGACAACCCGATCACGACGCCGGCGGTACTCCGCCACCATATCGTCAATGCACTCGTTACCGCCCTGCAACGCGGCCACGCCGGCCCACTGCGCCGGGGTATTGGCCACAGTGGTGGTGAACATGTGATAGCGCCGGAGCTTCTTGATCGCTCCCTGGCTGGAGATGATCCAACCAATGCGCAGGCCCGCCATGCTGTAGGTCTTGGAGAAGCTGGATATGGACATGACATGGTCCAGATCCGTGGTGCAGGAGATGACACCGGGGAACTCCATGTCGTCCAGGATCAGGTGGTCATAGACCTCGTCAGCGAAAACGTAGATATTGCGGTAGGCCGCCTCCTGGACGATGGCCTCCATGGTCTCGCGCGAGTACACCGTGCCCGTCGGGTTATTGGGCGAGTTGAGCACGATGGCGAAGGTACGCATGCCGATGGCATCAATGATCTCCTGAGGATCGACCTGGTGGCCATTCTCGGCGCGCGTCGGGACGATCTTCACCTCGCCGCCGTTCATGCGAATGAGCGGCGCGTACAGCGCAAACGCCGGATCCGTGACGATGAACTGACGCCCGGGCGCGGCCGTCGCCGTCAGGGCCAGATACATCGCCTCCGTCGCCCCCGTCGTCACGAGGAAGTTGTCCTCGGTGAGCTGGCGGTCGTAGCGCTCGCTGTAGTAATCCTTTAGCGCCGTCAACAGCTCGGGCAGGCCAGCGTCCAGGGTGTAGCCCGTCTGTCCCGAGCGCAGCGCATCCACATAGGCGTCGACGATATGCGTAGGTGTCGGGAAATCGGGCTGGCCGATGGACAGATGCAGGACATCGGACATCCCGGCCGAGGCATTGATCATCCGGCGTATACCAGGGACCGGAATGGCCTGCAGCGACGGACTGAACAGCGGGCCTTCCGCTAGGTCGTTCTGCTGCTCCATCTCCACCGGATTAACCATGACCTCGCTCCCCTAAAAAAATTCGTGGATAACACATTGACGTTAGAGCCCCCGAGGCAGTCGGTCAACTGCTGCTGACGGACCGCCACGCCGAGGTTGACCGGCAATTATGCGGTTTGTAGCGTCCTGCACCATTCTGAGGGCATATTGCCCCGCCATAAGACGCGAAGCCGATGGCCACCACAAGCCGTAACAATCCCGTCATCACCGTGCTAACGGGGCCCGACGAGCCCCTGCCGCCGGGTATGGACACCATCGCCGCCGAGGCTGAACTCCGGCACGCCGACAGCGATCAGAAGCTTGCAAGTGCCATGCCGGGCACCGATGTCTTATGCGTTACTGATTTCCGCACCAATGCGCTTGGGCATGCTTGGCCGAATATCGACCGACTGAGCTGGATCCACGCTACCAGTGCCGGCGTCGATGCCCTGCTCATCCCGGACCTCCGCAACAGTTACATCCCCGTCACCAACGCCCGCGGCATCTTCGACCGCGCCATCGCGGAATACGTGCTCGGGCAAATCATCGCCTTCTGTAAGGATTTCGGCGGCAACACCGTCTACCAACAGCGCCACGAGTGGCGCCATCGCGATACCGAGAAGGTCGCCGGCAAACGCGTGCTCGTCGTGGGCGCCGGCTCCATCGGCCACGAGATCGCCGGGCTCTGTCAGGCGGCGGGACTGAGCGCCGACGGTGTTGCCCGCAGCGCCCGCGATGGCGATGACTGCTTCGGTACCATTCATGCCCAGCGGGATCTGCTGGACTGTCTGCCAGAGTATGATTTCGTGGTCATCGCGGCGCCCTTGACGGCGGGCACGCGGGGCCTCTTCGACGCCCGCGCGTTCCAGGCCATGGCCGCCGAGGCGCGCCTGATTAACATCGGCCGCGGGCCCATCGTGGTTACCGACGACCTGGTGGCGGCGCTCGACGACGGCCATATCGCTGGCGCTGCGCTGGATGTCTTCGAGCAGGAGCCCTTACCGCCCGATCACCCGCTGTGGGATCTCGGCAACGTGCGGCTATCGGCCCACATGGCCGGTGACTTCATTGGATGGCGACGCGCGCTCACGGAGCAGTTCCATGACAACCTGCGGCGCTGGCAACACGGCGAGGCACTCATCAACAAGGTCGATAAGGGCCAGGGCTACGTCGCCCCGAGCGCGGGTTGATTCGGCCTCACGCGGCATGGACGCCAGCGATCGAGTTGTTCACTATACAGCGAGTAAAGTCGCGGTGCACAACTAGCCGATAACGCTGCCCCGCGGCGGTCGACACTGACACCCCATCGGCGCTAGCCGCACGGAGTCCAACGCCATGATCGAATCCGACCTGCTTCCCCAGTTCAGCGGCTACATCGCCGACCAATGGACCGGCACCACTGATGAGGCGGGCATCCCGGTCACAAACCCGGCGACGGGCGAGACGCTCGCCGAGATAACGAAGTTGGGCCGCACCGAGACATTGCGCGCCATCGATGCCGCGGAGGCCAGCCTCAGTGAGCCGGCCAGCTTGGAACAGCGGCGCGAATGGCTGCACCAAATCGTGACAGTCCTCCAGGCCAACCGCGAGGAGATAGGCCGCATCCTGACCCTTGAGCACGGCAAGCCCGTGGCGGAGGCCCAGGGTGAGGTGGACTACGCAGCGGGGTTCTTTCGCTTCTGCGGCGACAATATTGAGCAGCTCGGGCCACGCACCATCGACGAGCAGCCCAAGGACTGTACCTGGACGGTCCACCACCGCCCCGCCGGCGTGGTTGGCCTGGTCACCCCCTGGAACTTCCCTATCGGCATGATCGCCAAGAAGCTATCGGCGGCGTTAGCCGCGGATTGTGCCTGTGTCATCAAGCCTTCCAGCAAGACCCCGTTAACCATGATGAGCCTGTTCACGCTCATCGATCGGCACCTGAACCTGCCGCGTGGCAAGCTCAATCTGGTGGTCGGCAGCGCCAATCCCATCACCAACGCGCTATTCGAGCACAGCGCTGTGCGGATCGTCAGCTTTACGGGCTCGACGGAGGTCGGTAAGCACCTGATCGAGCAGTCGGCGACGGGTGTCAAGCGCTTGACGCTGGAGCTTGGGGGCAACGCGCCATATATCGTCTTCGAGGACGCTGATCTGGATTACGCGGCTGATCAGCTCATGGGCAACAAGTTCCGCGGCGGCGGTCAGACCTGCGTGTGCGCTAATCGCGTCTTCGTCCACCAGCGCGTCGCCGACACCTTCGCCGAGAAGGTGACGGAGCGCGTGCGTGCCCTGCAGGTTGGCGACGGCATGGCATCCGGCGTCAACATCGGGCCGCTCATCGACGATAACGCCGTCGACAAGGTGCGACGCCACGTCCAGGACGCCCTCGACAAGGGCGCGAAGCGTGTCTATCAGGGTGACACCCAAGGCATGCGGGGGACTTACTATCCGCCGACGGTGTTATCCAATGTGCCGCAGGACGCCCTCTGCAACGACGAAGAGACCTTCGGGCCGCTGGTGCCGTTGATCCCGTTCGGCAGCGACGCCGAGCTCGTGGCCGCCGCCAACGATACCGATTTCGGCCTGGCGGCCTATGTTTTCACTGCCGACACTGAGCGCGGTCAACGCGTCATCGCCCAGCTCAAGTTCGCCCATGCCGCGCTCAATACGGGTACCGGCCCGACCCCAGAGGCGCCTTTCGGTGGCATGAAGCAATCCGGTTACGGGCGTGAGGGCGGCATTGAGGGGTTGTTCGAGTTCACCGAGGCCCAGACGGTCCCCGTCGCCAATCGGTAGGCAGACGCTGTCCTAGTTGCCATTCGCTAGCTAGCCAGCGAGCGAGGGTGACGGGCCCCTCAGGCGGGCCCGTGGCTCCTCGAAGGGACCGTGGTCCTGGTTGTGGACAATGCCATCGACGGAGACCCAGTACCGGCTTTCGAGCCGTGGGCGGTACCAATAGCCAACGATGGGCCCGAACAGAGGAATCTCGCGACCGTAGCGCGCGTAGCGCTGCTGATCACGCACCGTCCGGCGGACGACCTGCTGCTGGCCACGCCATGACTCCTCGTCGATGGTGTGCGGCAACTCGACCTTCAACCAGCGGTTGATACCTCCGGTGGGGGCCAGGATGGTCATCTGAGTCGCGCGATCGCACTGGCTGGCGACCCATAGATGGGGGCGAAAGCAGCGTTCACTGACCGTCTGTTGGCTCCCCTCAGCGCCCGGCGCAGCATCCCCACGCTGCGACGCCGTGGCAGCCAACGCCTCACGCAACCCAGCCGCACGCTCGGGAAAGGCAAGCTCGAGGCGGCGCGCCCAATCGGTGTCGACCAACCCGGCATCGATGAGCTGGTCGATGGCACCCACCGCCTCATCGCTAGCTCCAATTTGGAGGCGAGCGCGGAGCACGCTGACGAGTTGCTCGCGATCACCCGCCCCGCTCAGCTCGTACAGAAAACGCGTTATGGGCCACATGGCGCATCCTCAGGTAGGCGGTCATGGCGCCGCGCGACGGCTTGATCACGCAGCAGGTTATGCTCAGGAGACCGGCAATGCCGCCGGCGTGTTCCGGCTGGCACCCTACGGCTCCAGCGCGTTCGGCTAGCCGCCCCACGACCAGGGGAGACGTTCAGCAGCACTTATCCAAGGATGGCAGGTGTGCGCCCGGGAGGACTCGAACCCCCGACCGCCAGGTCCGAAGCCTGGTGCTCTATCCAACTGAGCTACGGGCGCATCGTGTCCGTGATGATAACGAAAGGGCGGCACTGAGGCGACCCCGCTAGCGCCGGACCCGGTGTACTGGTTGCACCGCCGTTATCCGCGCGAACTCATCGGTTATCGGATGGCGCCGCCAAGCGAGTCGCATCCGCGGTGCTGACGCCGCATCGTCGCGCCGATCGCTGGCGACCGAGACACGAGCGCATCTGAGTTCATTGCTCCCATCAACGCAATGCTGCCCATCTCGTCATACCGGAGCCGGGATTGCGATCCGCTGCGCGTTCTTCTAGGAATACAGGGCGGAGCGTGGGGCAAGAGCGTTAGCGCCCACAAGCTCAAGACCGGACTACCAACCCTAGCCAACTAACCGAATGGAGCTCGAGCCATGAGACATCTAGGCGCTGCTTTGGCCCTAATCGCCCTAACAGCAACCCATACGACAGCCGCGGCCGACAACTGGCCAGCATCGGCGGCGCTGCACAACCCCGAGGGCGAGCTGGTGGGCGAGGTGCGCATCCGCGACACCGAGGAGGGCGCGCTACTCCATGCCCGCTTGCTGGATCTAGCGCCCGGCGCGCATGCGTTCCACATCCACGAGAGTGGTACCTGCGAGCCGCCCTTCAAATCGGCAGGCGGGCACTACAACCCCGGCGACACTGAGCACGGCCTGGACAATCCCAAGGGCCGCCACGCCGGCGACATGCCCAACATCCATGTCCCAGCCTCCGGGAAGACGGAACTGGAGGTGCTCAATGAGGCGGTGAGCGTTGATGAGCTCTTGAGCAACGACGGCGGCACGGCCATCGTCCTACACGCGGGCGCCGATGATTACAGCACGGATCCGGCCGGTGCCGCCGGATCCCGAATCGCTTGCGGCGTCATCAGCAAGCGCTAACGCGCCACCAGACATGGCCCGTCGTCACCCGGCCTCCCGGGCCGGCGGTGCCATGAACTCCGGTCCCACAGGATCGGTGACGTGTTCGGCGATGATCGCATCGATCGCCGCCAGGGCGTCATCATCGAGCCGCCAGCCGTCGATGACGTCGGCGTCACTGATCTGATCCGCCCGCCGGGCACCCCACAGAGCAACCGTGTGCCCGGGCTGATCGAGCAGCCAACGCAGGGCCAAGGCCTTCACATCGCAGCCGTAATGCGTCCGTGCGAACGCGTCGAGGGCCGCCACCGCCCCCAGGTACTGAGCGAAGCGCGGTTGCTGGAACTTAGGGTCGTTATTGCGCAGATCGTCGCCATCGAAGCGGCGCTCGCTATGCATCCGCCCGCTGAGCATGCCGCGACACAGCGCGCCGTAGGTGATAGTGGCGATACCGTTACGCCGGCAGTACGGCAGCACCTGATCGCCGACCTCGCGCTCGAAGAGGTTATAAGGCGGCTGATTGGCATGGAGCGGCGCTACCTCGCGGAAGGCGTCCATTGCCGAGGTATCGAAGTTGGAGACGCCGATCGCTCGGATCTTGCCGGCGCGATAGAGGGATTCCATGGCGCGCGCGGTCTCCTCGACAGGCGTTTGCGGATCCGGCCAGTGGACTTGGTACACATCAATGACCTCCGTGCCGAGTCGGCGCAGTGAGTCCTCCACCTCCCGTTCCAGTCGCTCACGCGTGGCCTCCCGCCAGACCTGGGTGTGATCCTCGGACCAGTTCAGACCACCCTTGGTAGCCAGAACAACCTGATCGCGGAGGCCGTGCCGTTGCAGCGCTCGCCCCACGATCGACTCCGAGTGGCCCATGCCATAGACCGCCGCCGTGTCGATGAGGTTGATCCCCCGATCCACGGCATGACGAATGGCGTCCACGGCCTCTGACTCGTCGGTGCCACCCCACATCCAGCCACCGATAGCCCAGGTCCCCAGACCAATGCGCGAGACGGTTAAGCCGGTGTCACTGAATTCGGTGTACTCCATGCGGCCTCCTTAAGGAAACGCTTTGTGGATGGCGCCCGTCGCTCGGCGCGTGCCGCAATGCCCTCCTACCAAAGCGAGCCTAGCGCCAATCGCCGGTGCCGCTTACGCAAGGCCAACCGGGACGCGCTGCATGGCACCCCAAGGCAGGCGCCACTGGCGGCATCGTTTAGTGATAACAGACTAACCACGAAACCAGCGGGCTAGACAAGCGCCAGGCAGCAACCTTGCCGCTTGCGCCCGTCGGCCGAGGGCTACCGCTGGCGCGTCCAGCGCCGTCTTGGATGCACTCTGGCATTGTCCCAACCATCGACCACGCTATGCTGGATAGACAGCTCACCAATACAGGGATACCCGGTATGCGCTATGCGCTCATCGCCGCCGTGCTGCTCGGCGCAGGCACCGCCTCGGCTCAAGCCGCCGAGATCTACCGCTGCCAAGGGGACAATGGGGAAACGGTATTCGCTGATGAGCCATGCGGCGCAGACGCCGCCAAGGTCGAGGTAGAGACGCCCTCCTCGGACCGCGAGCGCAACACGACGAGCAGCGAGCCCTCCCGCATGGCGCCCGATCCGGGCGATCGCGAGGATGATTCCGACCAGTCACAGCCCGGCGCCGACTCCTCAGAGCCCGAAACGGCGGAGGCGGAGCAGACGGATGAGGCAGCCAATGAACCCACCAACCCCTGCCTTAACACCGCTAGTGATAACGCGATCATGCGAGCAGGCACGTCGGTTGATCGAATACGCGAGGCCTGCGGCACACCGCACGAGGTGACCACCGACACCGAGCTCTTCGACAAGAAACTCCAGTACAGCACCGGGCAGCGGGGCGTCGAGATCTTCATACGCGACGGCAAAAAGGTGGGCCACCGCACCCTCTAGAGCCCATCACCGCCAGGATGGGCGTGCGCTGGCGGCTCCCGCGAGCCGCAACCAGTGGTGGCCCCTAGCCTAGTTGGTGTTCGCCTCGCGCTTGCGTATACGAAGCCGCATATTGAGCAGCTCGACCGCGGCCGAGAAGGCCATGGCGAAGTAGATGTAGCCCTTCGGGATATGGAACTGCATGCCATCGGCTACCAGGGCAACACCGATGAGCATGAGGAACGACAACGCCAGCATCTTCACGGTGGGGTGGCGCTTGATGAACTCGTGGATGTGATCGACAAGCCACATCATCACGCCCACCGCCACGAGCACGGCGATCACCATGACCTCGATGTCGTCCGCCATGCCCACGGCGGTAATCACGGAATCGACCGAGAAGACGATATCCAATAGCGCGATCTGCGCAACCACACCGGCCATGGTGGCCGTTTTAGGTTGCCGGCCAGCGGCTACCTCGGCCTCGCCCTCGAGTTTGGCATGGATCTCAGTAGTCGCCTTCCAGAGCAGGAATAATCCGCCGGCCAACATCACCAGATCCTTGCCAGTTACGCCGTGATCGAGCACCGAGAACAGCGTTGCCTGGAGGCTCAACAGCCAGGTAATACAGAAAAGCAACAGGATCCGCGTGATCATGGCCATCAACAGGCCGAGCTTGCGCGCCAGGGGCTGGCGTTCCTTCGGAAGGCGATCCGCGAGGATAGAGATGAAGATGATGTTATCAATGCCCAGCACGATCTCCATGACCGTGAGGGTGGCTAGCGCGATCCACGCCGCCGGGTCGTACATCCATTCGATCACGGCTCATCCTCCTAGCCTAGAAACGCCGTGAGTCTAGCAGTCACCGCGCTGGATCAGCGATGCAGGCACGGAGACGGCGCCCGCTACCTCCGTGCTTGCAACGACGCCCGTGAAGCCAGCCGGCCAGCTCACTAACGCCCGTGGCCAGGTAGGCCTCTAGAGCGAGCCACCCAACGCTCGCGACCTACGGCTCGCTCGAGCCGGCGTTACCACCCGCACTGGGCGACCCACCCGATCCCGGGGCGCTAGCCGAGCCCTTAACGCCGCTACCGGCGACGAACTGCTCGGGCGTCGCTGCCCTGACCGTTTCCAGTTGCTCTTGGGCCACCTGAAAATGCCAATCCTGCCCCGAGCGCACGACGGTTGGCTTGTCGCCACTGTAGTAATCGAAGCGGAAATCATTATCTTGGGTCACGACCGTGTAGCCGGCCGATGGCTCGCCCTCCGGCGCACCGCCCTTCGACACCGCATCAAACGTGGGCTGAACGAGCTTAGCGACGAACTCCCTGATCTTGGTCGTGCTGACCTCGCCGTTTGGATCGGCCCCCTTCAGCGACCAACCCCCATCGTCGCCCTTACGCAGCGTAAAGCCCGCCAGCTTGACCGCCTTGACGTCCGTGATCGGGACCTGGAGCTTAGCCGTCTCGAACCAGGCGGACGCATTGGGCTCCGCCTGCCACGAGGCGAAATCGATCTCGTGGACGACGTTACTAGCCGCCCGGCGCGCGTAGACGCTGTTCGTACCGGCCGACTTGCCGATGAGCAGCGTCACACTATCGGATTCGCCCTCGTTGATCACGATACGGCGTTCCACTTGCTTGGGCTCGAGGTCAAAGCGCGCGAGCGCTCCCTGCGAGCTGGCCACGGGTAGACCCGCCCGGATTCCGGCAAGGTTCTGTGCCAAGCTCTCGGCCTTGCTCTGCTTCGCCGGGAAGCCATCGCTTGCCGGCAACTGCCAGCTGCCGTTAGCGCGTTTGAGCTCAACGCCCGCCTCATCCGGACCGGGCGCGATGCGGACACTGCTAATGGCGTCCTGGTTCAGGCTTATCAACGGCTCGGGGGCGCGGTCGCCGGCCTGGCCGGCACCAAGCCATAGTATGCCGACCAAACCGAGCTGGAGCACCAACACGAGCGCGAGTGTCAGGGTCATTCGCTGCATCACTGATCCCCCTCCGTGTTGATCCAAGTGGCATACCGACGACGCCGGGCACCGGCCGTTCCGCGCTGAATACCGAGGACCAGCAGCAGGCCGGCCAGGGCCGCGCCGTAGTTGCCGGTCTCCCAGACCCGGCGCTGCCAGTCATCAAGCGGGATCAGCGGGCGTGCGTAGCGGCCGCCGCCGCGCAAGGCCAGCAGGCCCGGATCCTCCAGGGACCAATCCAGGATGTTCTGGGTCAGATCGATGGGCGCCGTATACCGCGTCTGCCGGCTTCGCCCGACGATGCGCAACGCGCTATCCGAGAGGAAATTCCCGGACCCCAGAACGATAAGCCGAGACGACGCTGGCGAGTGCTCGATCACCGAGCCCACCGTTGGGCCCTTATCCTTGTTGCCCTTACTGCCGTTGCCGGAAGTCGCGGTTGACGCCGACTTGCCCGCATCCTGGGCCTTGTCGTCGGAGCCGCTGCCCTCGCTCGACACCAGACGCGGCGACTTCTGGCCCTTAAAGGCCGATTCAAACCGCCCTTCCAGCATCACGCCCAGGGTCTGACGAGCGCGCTGGTCCCCCTCAGGGAAGCCGCTGACGCGGCCATCACGATAGTTCGGCATGACATCCTTGGTGTCCGCCGTCCAGGAGCGCGGCGAGCTCTGGATCAAGCGCTCGACGCTGAGCTCGCCGGTCCGACTGTCGTCAACACGGATCGGCGACATCCACGCCATGGTGACCTGGTTGAGCGGGTCAAGCATGGGGATATCGGCCATGCCATCGCCGCGAACATCGATGAAATAGGGATAGTTCAGCGTTCGGATACGCGTGCGTCCGCCGGTGCGGGTGGGCAGGCTCAAGGCACCGCTCTGGGAATCGAGCACGAACCGCTTCTCGATGGTGATGCCGTAACGGGCCAACCAGTCCCGCAACCCCGTCGGCGTTGGCGTCACGCTAATCCCCTGGCGACGGCTAACACCGACCTGATTCGGCGACCCAGCAATCACCACGCTACCGCCGCGCATCAGGAACTGATCGATGGCAAAACGCGCCTTGTCACCCAAATCGTCCGGCGAGAGCACCAGCAGCAGATCCGCGTTCGCGTCGACGCGGCCATCGCTCAAGTCAGCGCGCGTAACCGTGTTGTTGCCGCGAAGGCTCTGCATCAACAGCCGGTAGCTCGGGCCGCTGCTCGGCGCAGGTCGGCGCCGCGGCCGCCGGGGCGGCTGATTCGGCTGGTAAACGGCGACGGTCCGCTTCAGGCCCTTGCCGAAACGCTTCAGACCGTCCTGGATAGCCTGGCGTAACGCATCCTCGCTGAGCTCCTTCGGCAGCTTGACCGGAACGCTGCGGTCGCCGCTGTTGAGCACCATATGGAAATAGAAGCGCTCGCTGCTGAGCAGGCTCGTCGCCATGGGCCGAAACCCGTATGCCGAGGCCAGACGCTGCCCCACTTCACTATCCGGACTCCCCGGATCAGTGAACTGCGTCTTAAGCCTATCGCCGGCCTGCGCCTTAAAGTCTTTGAGGATGCTATCGAGGCTGTCGCGCAATTTGGTGAGCTTTTCCGGCAGCGCGTTCCGGCTGGAGATATAGCCATGAAAGGTCACCGGCTTATCGATGGTGGCGAAGACGTTACCCCCGCTTCGCCACTGCCGCGCGACATCCCGAATGGCCGAGGTAACCTGATACTCGGGATTGGCCAGATTGATCCGCATGGTCGCCCCCTGAGACTTCACGCGGATGAGATCCTGGAGTCCAAGTACCTTGTGCTGATCACCGTAGCGCACGAGCACATGGAAGTAGGTGCTCACCACCGAGGACTCATAGCGACTCGCCTGTTGCAGCGGCACCGGTTGGATGCCGTAGCGCTTGCGTGCCTTCTCGGTGGCGGCACTGTCATCCGAGGGATTGACGATCTCGACGCGCACGTTATCGCCGCCTCGAATGCCGTATTCGGTGAGCAGATCACGCAGCTGCGGGCCGAGCGGGTTGAGCAGGGGATGACTATCTCGACTGATGTAGGCCTTGAGCGTCAGCGGCTGCTGGAGGTTGGCGAGATACTGCTCCGTCGCCGCCCCAAGCGTATAGCGATTGCCGGCGGTCAGATCCGCGCGCGCCCACGCCACCGGCGTCAGCCACAGATTCGCCGCTAGGAAATTAACCGCGACCAGGCCGGCGATGACGCGTAGACCCAGCGAGCGCCGCCCCGAATCGGCGTCATTGCCAATGCGAAGCCGCTCGATACTGTAGACATTGAGCGTCAGAAACACCCCGATGAGGCTGATGTAGTAGTAGATATCCCTCAGGTCGAGGACCCCACGCGTGATCTCGTCGAAGCGCGCTCCCGTACCCAGCGCCCGCATCGACTCGGCCAGGCCGGCGGGCGCCAGAGCGGTTAGCCACTCGGTCCCGATCAGATAGAAGCTGCCGCCCACCAACGCGGTCACCATCAGACTCACGATGGGATTATCGGTGCGTGCGGAGATGAACAGCCCGATGGCGGCGTAGGCAGCGGCCAGGAACAGGCTCGCCACATAGCCGCCGATCACCGGCCCCCAGTCAATCGGCCCCAGGAAGGCCACCGTGATCGGCAACGACACCGTCAGGCCGAGCGCCACCGCAACCAGGGCCAGGATAGCGAGGAACTTGCCTAGTACCAGTGCCAGCGGGCTGGCCGAGGAGGTCATCAATAGCTCCACGGTGCCGGCGCGGTGCTCCTCGCTCCAACTGCGCATCGTAAGCGTAGCCACTAGGGCGATGAGCAGTACCGGCAACCACTGGAAAAGGGGCCTGAGGTCGGCGATATTGCGCGCGAAGAAGGTCTCGGCCCAGAAGAAGATGAAAAGCGTGACCGCCAGGAATGTTCCGATAAACAGATACGCCACCGGGGAGGCAAAATAGGCACCCGCCTCCCGCCGGCATACGCGCAGGATGCTTCGCATGCTGTGACTCCCTAAAATCAGTTGTCGCTGTTGACCTCGGCGAAAACGGTTTCCAGATCGCGCTTAACAGGCGTCAGGGCGTACAGGCTCAGACCGGCCTCGTGGAGACGCCGCGCGAGCTCGGGTGCCAACGCCGAGGCATCTTTGTGGGTATTCAGCGCATAACGACGGGCCGCCCCCTCGGCCGGCAGCTCGTCGATGTCTTCGATGGCCGAGAGGTCACCGACGATGCCGCGCAGATCCTCAAGGCCGGCATCCACCGAGAGCAGCAGCCGCTGGCTACCACCGAGCTCGTCCAGGCGCGCGTCCAGGGCCAAACGCCCCTGACGCATCATCAGGACCCGATCGCATACCGCCTGGACCTCCTGGAGGATGTGCGTCGACACCAGGACGGCGGCGTGCTCGGCCAGCGAGCGGATGAGCGAGCGCATCTCGCGGATCTGTTCGGGGTCCAGGCCGTTTGTGGGCTCGTCGAGGATGACGACATCGGGTTGATAAAGGATGGCCTGGGCCACGCCGGTGCGCTGGCGGTAACCGCGCGAGAGCTGGCTCACCGGCGACAGCGCGTGGGCATCGAGCGCCGCTCGGCGTATGGCGCTGCGCACCGCCGCCGGCCGCTCGCTGTCCGCAACGCCATGCAATACGGCCTGATAATCGAGATAGTCCACCACGGTCATGTCCGGGTAGATCGGACAATTCTCGGGCAGATAACCGATACGACGCTGCAGGACGCGGCGATGGGTCGCCATATCCTGGCCGTCGAGGCGAACATGCCCACTACTCGGCTCCAGATAGCCGGTTAGCATCTTCATGGCGGTCGTCTTGCCGGCCCCGTTGGGGCCTAACAGCCCGACCACCTCCCCAGCATCGACCTGGAACGACACACCGTCCACGGCAAGCGTCGAGCCGTAGTATCGCGACAAGTCGCAGGCTTCAATCATGCAGTGACTCCCCTTTTATTCTCGTTAGCGGCGGCAGGAGGCAGGGCATCGGTTCTGCCTCCGCAGTTGCCGCCGACAGGCGATGTGTTACGCAAGTTCCAGCTCGAATCCTTTCACGGCCCATCGCCCGTGCGGCCACCGTATAGGGGCCCGACCCTCTCTGAGGTGGTTCAATTTCGGTGGACACGGCTTTAGGTGGGAACATACCACCTGACCGAGGAGAACCGACATGACACGCAAGCGGCGCCAGTTTACAGCGGAGTACAAACAGCGGGTGGCCGGCATGGTGCTCGACGATGGCCTCAAGGTGGCCGATATCTGCCGAGACCAGGATCTGGCAGAGACGGCTGTGCGGCGGTGGGTCGATCAGCTCAAGGCCGAACGCGCCGGCGGGCCGGGTGAAGGCCAGCCGTTGACGGCAGAACAACAGCGTATCCGGGATCTGGAACGCGAGAACCGCCAGCTCAAGGAGGACAA
>CAJXKP010000026.1 GCA_913055565.1 uncultured Ectothiorhodospiraceae bacterium | reverse complement strand
GGCCGCGTGACCATCACCATGCCGCATCCCGAGCGCGTTTTCCGCAGTGTCCAGCACTCCTGGCATCCGCCGTGCTGGGGCGAGGACGGTCCCTGGCTACGGCTGTTCCGCAACGCGCGGTGCGCGCTAGGCTGAGCGCGGCAGCGATTACGGCGAGCATTGGTTATGCCACTACCGGGCTTCCTGCCCCCTATAAGGCGCAGCCGACGCTGCACCCGCTGCGGCCAGCGCCACCCAAAAGGGGAATCATCTTGCCCCCATTGCAGCGAGCTCGATGACGCCCAGCTCCGGGCGCATCTGGATGAGCTCGACGCGCACAGTGATAGTGCCCGTTCCACGGGCTGGCTGATGCTCCTTATCGCCGCGGTATTGCTCGGCCTAGTCATCATCGTCGGTCTGGCACTCTAGAAAGGGCTAGAACTCTCAGTCTTGCCTCCTTTTGGTGCGCACGTCCAGTGGGAGGCACCGTGTATGCGCGCTTTTTCTCTTGTGTCGAACCTGTCTATAAAGTAGCAGCCCTATGGCGTAAGCCCGGACGGGCTTGGCACGGCCTATGCATCCTCTTTGGCAGGTAGCCCCGATTTTGGGGCTTTAAATACAGCCTGTCTTAAAAGGAGAAGGGCCATGACAACGAAGTGTGTGCCCGCCGCGCTCGCGGCTACGCTAGGCCTGTTCGCCACCGGCGCACCGGCCACTGAGATCGGGGATACCGGGTGGGATCTATCCAGTAACATCGCCCTCACTAGCGACTATACTTTTCGTGGGTTTACGCAAACGGACGAGGGGCCGGCGTTACAGGGTGGCTTTGACCTCGCGCATGAGTCCGGGTTCTATGTCGGGAACTGGAATTCCAATGTGGAGTTCGGTGACGCTAGCCTGGAGATGGATACCTACGCCGGTTGGGCAGGCAGCTTTAATAACGTTGGCATCGATGTCGGCGCCGTCTACTTCTTCTACCCCGACACCAGCGAGCCGGGTGATGACTTCGATTACGGCGAGGTTTACGGCACGGTGAGCTACGACTTTGGCGTCGCGTCCGTCAGCGCGGGTTTTGATGTTACCAACGAATTCTTTGACGAAACCGGTGACGCCCAAAACTATCGGTCTAGCGTGACCGTGCCCATTAACGATGTCATCAGCGTTGGCGGCAACATTGGCTATCAAGCCATCGACGATAATGCCAAGTTTGGTGTTGATGATTATACCCACTATGGGGTGAACATCAGCGCTTCGTTCGCTGACCACTACACCGCTACCGTTACGGGTGTCGGAACGGATGTCGACGACGATCAGGGAGGCGACACTGTCGCCGATGAGCGCATTGAGTTGATGCTCTCCAGCTCTTTCTAAGGGGCGGCAAGGGCCAAGCAACCGTCTTACGGCGATGCTTGTTGTCAAAACCACCCCGGCGCAATGGCCGCGCCGGGGTCGGTGCGCGAGCCGATTGACTAGCCTTCTAGCTCCACGCCCAAGTTCTTGCCGATGCGCTGGATGAAGTTGCCCGTGGCCACCACGTAGGTGATCTCGGCGATGGCCTTATTATCGTAGTGCCTCTTGAGCGCCTCGATGGTCTGGTCCGAGGCGGCCACGTCGCGCGAGGACTCGTAGGCGAAGCGGATCACGGCCTGCTCGGCCTCTGTGAAGTCGCTGCTAGTGAACCCGGCTTCACCAAGCTGCTCGATCTGGCCATCGGTCAGGCCCGCCTGCTTGCCGGCCGGCACGTGATGCCCCTGGCAGTAGGCGCAGCCGTTGTAGCGCGCGACCGTCAGATAGGCGATCTCGCGGAGCTTGGCGTCGATGCTGAGCTGATTGAAATAGGCGTCCAAGACGCTGCCCATCGCCTGGGTCGCGGGTCCCGAATGCCCCACAAGCTTCATGACATTCGGCACCACGCCCAGGCCTTCCTTGAACTGCGTGTAGACCGCGCCGGCGCCCTGGGCCTCGTGACCCTCCTCGGCGTACGGGATCTTGGCCATCGGTTATCTCCTCTACTGCTGTGAGCTGGTCTTCTAACGTCGGAGATAACCGTGCCAGCGGGCGGCCGAGCGGGGCTATTGGGGTGACTACGTAGGGGGTCTGGCCAAGGTGCGAGCGCGGACGCCCCATCGAGCGGCTGCTACGGCGCCGATGCGTCGTTGCACTCGCAGGCGGGGGCAAGCCGTTGTACCACGCGCTCGAGGGCGTTGGTCTGGGACGCATCGGCGGTGAGCAGTTGCCGCTGGCCGAGCCAGTCCCAAAACCAGCCGGCCGTCGCCGCATCCAGGCCGCCCTCGGCACCGGTGGCGAGGCCATGGATCACCGCCGGCATGAGTTCGTGCAAACTAAGCGCGTCGCCGCCCGTGCTGTCATCGGTGCTCGGTTGAACGACGCCGACCACCGTATAGCCGGCGTGCATGGATGGTGCCGTTGATGCCGCGAGGTAATAGGGCGCCTCGCCGTCGCGGCCATGGTGGAAGGCATGCTCATCCGATCTCGGTTCTGTCTTCGTGGCAATTGGCAGACCAAGAGGCTGAGCCTTGCCGTCGTCGCCGAGCTCGATACCGCCGCTGTGGCCAGCGCCGAGCCGCTCCGCGAGGCTGAGGGCCATCGCCGTGTCGCCATCGCGGCTAACGGGCAGCACCCATAGGGCCTGGTCGCTGATCCCGATCGGCACCAGGGCGCCTAGCAACACGCTACCGCAACGGATGCGTGCCAGTTCGGTGCCGAGTTGCCCTTGCAGCGTCGGTAGGACAGCCGCCACGGATAGGCCGCTTGCCGTGAGCTCGCCCGAGCAGGCGAGGGCGTAGCCGCCCCCCATCGTCAGGACCTGTAGCTCACGCTCGGGTGAGGTTGTCACGTTACTGGCGAGCAGCGGTGCGAAGGCCTGCTGCAGCCGCTCGTCGAGCCCCCAGTCCGGCATCGTGACGGCCATGATAGCGTCGCCGAGGACCAGGTAGCGCGTCGGTGGTGCGCTGGCAGCGGCATGGGCCGTTGTCGGGGGCGTTGCCTCACGCGTCGCCTCGCCCGTTGCCTGGACGAGGAGCCCCGTTGCCGCCCAGTCGGCCAGAAGATCCCATACCTCCTGACGCGTGCTCCAGCTCGTCTCCTCCCCGGCCTCGCCGCGGGCCGTCGCCAGCGCCTCGGCGATACGGTCGGCATCGGCGCCATCGACGGCCTGCAGCCATATCCATGCCGCTGACGGGTTGGGGGTGTAGAGGGTCTGCGTGAGCTCGTTGTAGAGGCTCAGCCGGTCGTCGGCGATTAGCTCCTGGGTGGCACGCGGTTGCATGACCGGCCGGGTCAGGCTCCGGCCACTGGCGTGCTCGGCGAGCACCATATCGGCCAGGCGCGGCATGGGGAGGAAGGGCAGATAGTCGGCGGCGTCGGCGTTCGGGAAGACGCGCTTAAAGCCGCCGGCTCGCAGGCGCTCCGCCTCGGCGTGGTCGATCAGGCGCTCGGGCTCCGCCTGCCCTGTGCGCTCGGGTGGCGCCTCATTGAGGCCGAGCAGGCGCACCATGTCTTCGATCATCTGGCGCTTGTTGCGGGTCTCGGTGTCGCCACCGTCCTCAGGGGCGGCACAGGTCTCCAGCGATGGGCTGAGGTTGCACTCGAGCAGCCACGGGTTGAGGTCGGCATCGACCAGGCAGTCGAGCCCAAGCAGCTCGTAGCAGCCCGAGGTGTCCGCGCTTACCGCCTGCAGGCGCTGGTGCATCTTCTCGCGCGCACTCAGCACGGTCAGCGTCACCATCTCGCGCAGCCGCTCGAAGAGGACGCCGTCGTCGTGGCCCTGTTGCTGGAGCCATTCGCGGTACTGATCCAGATTCACGAACACCACCGGCGAGGCGTTGGCCTGGTTGGTGGCGTTGACGTCGGGGTTGGTCAGATGGGCGTAGAGGTTGTCGCTGTCATCGGGGTCGTAGGCGGCGGAGGCCAGCTTCGCCGAGCCCTCGTGATAGAGGTAGACGCGCAACGGATCGACGGATGTGATGAGGACGTAGAGGCGAAGGACATACTTGCGCCCGAACATGGTGTGGGGCCGATCCAGGTATTCCTGGACCATCCAGCGGTCGCCCGCGGGTACCGCGGCTGGATCCGTGATCAGCCGGATAGACTTGCCGCGTGAGCCGTTCTTAGGCTTGAGGATCCAGCGCTTGTCGGGTGCGGCCCAAGCAGCCGCCAGGAAGGCGTGATAATCCTGCGGCATGCTGTAAACCGTCGGGAAGAAACGCAGGCGGCGAGGGCGCTCGCCGTCGGTGCCTTCCTGGGCGATGAGGCGCTCGTGCGCGGCGGCCAGGGTGGCGTAGAGGTTGCTTTTGACCGTCAGGCTGTTGTTGCCCGGGATGTGATTTACCGTCTTGGTGGCGTCGAGCTGCTCGAAGACGGCCGGCTTGGGCATGCCCGTAAACCAGCAGGTCTGCCAGTCCTCGGCATCGCCTTCACGCCAGTGGTTCGGATCGAGGGCATCACGGAAGTACCGATCCTGGATGGGCTCACGCTTACCACCAAACCATGCTCGCTTCATCGGCCGCTCCCCTTACTCTGTGACCGCTTCTACCGAATGGCCCGCAGGCCCGCGCGAATCGTTCAGCGTTGCGCTAGCCTTGCCATTGGCCGCCGCTCGGCGAGCTGAGACTAACACCGTGTTGTCGGCGCGCGCCTACGTTTTTTCGCGTATAAAGCACGGGCCTGAATGACTGCTACTTTAATAATGTCACGCCTGTGAGCGTTGACGAGTGATCAAACATAAAGGAGGTCTCATGTCCGAGACGAATGCCAGCCGTCAAGCACTCAAGACGGCCCTCTCGCGGAGCCTGTTGGTATCGGCCCCGCTCATGGTGGCGGCCGTTTCCGGCAGTGCCTTTGCCGGGGCGGATGCCAGTGCCGGCAGCCATGCTGCCCCTGAGGCGACCGCCAGCCTCGATCTCGCTGAAGCCGAGGGTGAGAGTGAAGGTGAGGGCGAGGGCGAAGGCGAGGGTGAAGGCGAGGGCGAAGCCAGCCTAAACACCCCCGACAGCCTTGATCTCGCCGAGGCCGAAGGTGAGAGCGAAGGCGAAGGCGAAGGTGAAGGCGAAGGTGAGGCCGAGGCCGAGGGCGAAGCCGAGGGCTGAATCCTGAGCCGGGGCTCGAGACGCCCATGGTCCCATGTTGGGCCCATGGGCGGGACACGGCAGTGGGGTAGGCGATGCGTCGCTGCCGGTGACGACTACGCAAGCGCGCGTCACGCCATACGACTCGGCCATGGTGGTGGCTTTTGGCACATCAGGGCGCGTCGCTTGATCGCGGCCAGGCGCACGCACGTGCGCTGAACGACTACGTAAGGGCGGCTTATGGATCACGACCTGACACTGTTAACCGGTGAGAATCGTAATCTGATCCTCCAGACGGCGGAGCTCATCGCCGAGCTCACGGCGGAGCAGTACCAACGCCAGCACTCGGCGCTCGGCAGCAATAGCCTCGGCGAACATGTGCGTCATCTCATCGAGCACTACGAGGCGCTGCTCGGCAGTGGCTCGGGCGTCGATTACGACCGCCGGCAACGTAATCCGGACCCGCAGCGCTCGATCGCGGCGGCTCGCCGCCGCCTCGACGGGCTGTGTGACGAGCTGGAGGCCTTGGCGGAGACAGCGCGCGCCGACGCCCCCATGGCCCTCCACTACCACCCGGATGACGGCGCTAGCGAGGCCGAGTTGCGGCTGGCGACGACGGTGGCCAGGGAGCTTGCATTCGTGGCCAGTCATACCCTCCATCACATGGCGCTCATCCGGATGCTGGCGGTTCATATGGGCGTCGAGCCCTCGGCGGAGTTCGGCGTCGCGAGGGCCACGCGGGTGCAGGGTTCGGGCCGGATGCCGACGGCGCAGGCGGGCTGAGGGCTCCCGTTGCGTCGATGGAGCGATATGTTCAATACAGGCGTGGGTTGAGGCGCCGCTAACAAGAAAGGAGGAGGTAATCATGGGTGCACCGATTCATACGGGTGATCAAGTCCTCGATGACCTGGGGCGGCATAGCCACTGGGTCCTGCGTGTCGGCCTGGCGGCCGTTTTCCTCTACATGGGCATCGATAAGTTCATGGGCGGCGGTATCGCGGGTTTTGCGACGGTCTTCGGCCTGCCCGTCTTCCTGGCCACCCTGGTGGCGCTCGGCGAGATCACGGGCGGCGTGCTGATCCTGGTTGGTGGCGTAACCAACGGCTGGGTCACGCGGCTCGGTGCCGCGGCCATGATAGGCATCCTGCTGGGGGCGATCTTCATGGCGAAGTGGGGTCAATGGCATTTCATGCCGTCGCCGGGCTATCCCATGGGCGGCATGATGTTCGAGGTCACACTGCTGGTAGTGGCCATCTATTTCCTCGTGCGCGGCAACGAGGTTTGAGCGCCGCGGTGACCTGACTGCCGGATGCGACCGAACAACTAGTGATCACAGGAGGTTGAGATGCCCACTGACGATAAGCGCCAACAGTTGATTAAGACCGTCTCGCGAACGGTGGCCTATGCGGCGCCGGTACTCGTTGCCGTGGCCGGCTATGCGGCCGCTGACGCCATCTACTCGGATGCGGCGCGCCCGCAACAGGGCTACAGCATGGCGGCGGCCGGTGAGGCCGAGGGCGAAGGTGCGGGTGAGGCCGAGGGGGAGGCTCACGCCGAAGGCGAGGCGGAGGCCGAGGGTGAATCCGAGGCCAAGCCGGAAGGGGAGGCCGAGGCTGAGGCTGAGTCCGGAGCCGAGGGCGAGTCCGAAGCCAAGCCTGAGGCGGAAGCGGAGTCCGAAGCCGAGGCGGAAGGAGAGGCCGAGGCGGAAGGCGAGGCCGAGGGTCAGTGATCAAGCCCGCGGCGAGCACGCCGTTTGCCGCGGCGGCCAAATAGCCGAGTGCCGGCGGCTAATCGCCTGACACCGTACAGCTACTGAGGAGATGCCGATGCACCGATTGCAGCGTTTCGCCCTGGCGCTCGCCTTGCTCTTGGTTGCCGGGACGGCTAAGGCGGCCAAGGGACTGGTGCGCCTGGCGAGTCCCTACCCCTTGGCAAAGACCGCCGAGCGTTTCGTGGCTCAGGCCAACGAGCGCGGGCTCACGATCTTTAACCGCATCGATCACGCCGCGGGTGCGGCGGATGTTGATATGGAGCTGCGCCCGACCCGGGTGGTGATCTTTGGCAACCCCAAGGGCGGGACGCCGTTGATGCAGTGTGCCCAGACGGCGGGCATCGACCTGCCGATGAAGGCCCTGGTCTGGGAAGACGCCGAGGGTCAGGTCTGGCTGGGCTACAACGACCCGGCCTATCTCGCCGAGCGGCATGGTATGTCGGATTGCCCGCCGCTGGCTAAGGTCGAGAAGATCCTGGCCAGGGTGGCCCAGGACACCGTCGCGCCAGACGAGTGACCGCCGTATCCGTCAGGCCGTACGTAGCGGGACCATGAGGGCGGTCATGCCGATCGCTGGGGCGCCCGCTGAGGGGTCGGCGGCGAGCGGCCCTAGCGATCGCCCGGTCGTGTTAACGGCCTGCCTGGGAGCGCTCGGCCTGCTCGCTGTGCTGGCATGGCGGGCGCCAGCGGATAGGTTGTTGCTCTTTATCCTCGGCATGGGCCTCGGCATGAGCCTATGCCACGCCGGCTTCGGTTTTAGCGGCGGCTGGCGCCGCTGCGTGCTCGAAAGGCGCACCCTGGGCCTGCGCGCTCAGCTCCTTGTGCTGGCGCTGACCAGCATCGCGTTCGTTCCTCTGCTGACCTGGCATGGAGGTCTAGCGGGCGCCGTTGCACCCGTGGGCGTCGCCCTCGTGGTCGGGGCGTTCCTGTTTGGGGTCGGCATGGCGTTGGCCGGTGGCTGTGGCTCCGGGACATTGTTCCTGACGGGCGCTGGCAAGCCGCGCATGTTCATCGTCCTGGTCGCATTCATCGTGGGCTCCGTTATCGGCAGCCTCCATCTGCCGTGGTGGCTCCAGACCCCGGGTCTACCGGCGATCAGCCTGGCCCGCGAGTTCGGTAGCCAGCCCGCGCTTGCCCTACAGCTCGCCGTCCTCGCGGGACTAGGGGCCGCCTTGAGCGCCCTCGAACGGCGGCGACACGGCGAGGCCCATGCGCTTTTTGGAGTTGGCCCGAGCCGCCCCCGGCTGACGGCGGCGGTCACCGGGCCGTGGCCGCTGCTCTGGGGTGCCGTCGCCCTGGCTGGGCTTGGGGCCGCAGTACTCTGGGTCGCCGGCGCGCCCTGGGGGATTACCTTCGGCTTTAGCCTCTGGGGCGCGGAGGCCCTAACGGCGCTCGGCGTGGATATGACGCAATTCGAGTACTGGCGCTGGGCCTATCCCCGCCAGGGTTTGGCGCAAGGAGTCTGGGTCAACGCCACCTCCGTGACCGATCTCGGCCTCCTGTTGGGGGCCTTCCTGGCGGCTGGGTTGGGGGGCCAGTTCCGCGCGAATGCCGCTCAACGTCCCGGTCTGGCGGCGAGCGCTTCGGCCATCGCCGCCGGGCTGGCCATGGGCTACGGCGCTCGGCTGGCGTTCGGCTGCAACATTGGTGCTATGCTCGGCGGCATTGCCTCGGCAAGTTTGCACGGCTGGATCTGGTTCGCGATGGCCTTCCTCGGTTTCTGGGTGACCTTGTGGGTGCGCCGTACACTGCTCGCCGCATCCGCTGGAATGGGCTGATTCCCATGGGTGCAACGCCAGCGGCCGATCGCTGTCCGAAGATGGTGAGCTGTTGGCCGCATATGGATCGCATCGCCATCCATGGCGTCCTCGGGACTAGGCGATAACGGCGCCGGGAAACCATTGTTTGGTACAGATGGTTGCGACGCGATCCTTATTAGGGCTGGGGACGGATCATGCGCACGATCTTAGGATGGCTTGTTACGCCGCTCCTTGCGTTGGTCCTGGCCCAGCCGGTGGCTGCGGAGAGCAGCCTGCGCTGCAGCGGTGGCCTGGTTCGGCTCGGGGACGGCACCTGGCAGGTCAAGCGCGCCTGTGGCGAGCCCGATTACCGCCATCAGCAAGAGGCGGTCGATATACCGGGGGTTGGCGTCATCGGCTCGGTGACGGAGTGGTATTATAATCTGGGGGGCCAGCGCCTGATTCGGGTCTTGTATTTTCGCGAGGGTGACCTGGATCGCATCGCGAAGGCTGGCTATGGGTCGAGTCGGGTGGTCGCCGAGCGCTGCAGCCCGTACGGCTTCGAGATCGGCCTGAGTAAATACGCGGTCCGGCGCGTCTGCGGTGAGCCGCAGTTTCGTCAGACCCGCTGGCGACTCTACGAGCGCGGTGTTCAGCGTGTTGATGAGTGGGTCTACGAGTTCGGTTCGCGCCACTATCCTCGCGAGTTAGAGTTCATCGACGGGCGCCTCGATAACGTCGATAGGGTCGAATAATGAGCAGTGCTGAATCGCCAACGCCAGGACTGACCGGCGATACGGCCGACCAGGCCTTGGCGAGGTTCATCGCCGACCACCCGCGCCTCTACGTGCTCACTGGCGCCGGCTGCAGCACCGACTCGGGGATACCCGATTACCGCGACGGCGCGGGCGCCTGGAAGCGCAGCCGGCCCATGCAGTGGGCCGAATTCGCTGGTAGCGAGCAGGCACGCAAGCGCTACTGGGCCCGAAGCATGGTGGGGTGGTCGCGCATGGCGGCCGCGCGCCCCAACGCGGCGCATCATGCCCTTGCCCGGCTCGAACGGGGCGGCCACATCGCGCGTATCGTCACTCAGAATGTCGATGGCCTCCATCAACAGGCCGGCAGCGGCCGCGTGATCGATCTGCATGGCCGCTTGGGTCGGGTACAGTGCCTCGATTGCGCCGGGGTTATGGGGCGCGACGCGTTGCAGACCGAGCTCGTGGCAGCCAATCCGGATTGGGCCGAGCTCGACAGCGGCGCCGCGCCGGACGGCGACGCCGATCTCGAGCGCAGCGACTACAGTGCGTTCCGGGTTCCGGGGTGCCATAGCTGCGGTGGCACGCTGCGCCCGAGCGTGGTCTTCTTTGGCGAGTCGGTGCCCATGGCCCGAGTGAACACCGCGATGGCGGCCCTGGATGATTGCGATGGGGTCTTGGTCGTGGGGTCGTCGTTAATGGTCTGGTCCGGATTGCGGTTCATTCGCGCCGCCCGCGAGCGCGGCCTGCCATGCGCCGCCATCAACCTGGGCCGAACCCGCGCCGACGCCGAGCTCGCGTTCCGCGCGGCCGTCCCCTGTGATCACGGCCTCGGTCAGCTCGAAGGCCGCCGCGCGCCGACCTCGGCGTAACTCCACCGCGGTTGCGACCGCAGCCCGTTTGAGGGGATTTCTTTAGCGGCCATCGATGACGCTAGCCTCGATCCGCAGCAGGAGCGTTCCCGCCTAGCGGCTGCCCTCGTCAACGGCACCGAGGATCTGGAAGATCAGTTCGACGCCGCCGTGTTGCTGCAGAGCTTTGCCGATCTGTTGGCAGCGGCGACGCCGCATTTCCCCCTGGCCTGGTTCTACATCGGTGACCCGCTCGCGCCCCTTATTACCCCCCCAATACTGTGCCGGCGTCGAGCGGGCCTACGGCGAAAGCCTGGTGATTGATCGCTCGGCGCTCATGATGCGCGGACCGGTGCGCCGTGCGCTGGAGACCGGCGAGAGCGTTGTTCAGGATATCCCGGAGACCTTGGGAAGCATCGCCCGGTTAATGCCCGGCGTGCGGCGCTGGCATCGCCGTGCCCTACAAGCGGGTGTGCGCTCGGTGCTCGCGCTGCCGTTCGCGCTCAGTGATGGCGATCGTTGGGGTGTGACCGTGGTCTATGCGGATACGCCGGGCTATTTCGATGCCGTTGGCCTGAATCCCGTCCACGCCTTGAGTCGGATGGCGCGCGTCGGCCTTGATCGGGTAGCACTGCGTGAGGCGGAGCAGCGTACGCGCGCCGATCTGGAGCATGTCCGACGCCAGGATCCGGTGACCGGCCTGCTCAACCAGGCTGGCTTCGAGCAACACTGGTCACAGCACGTCGTGGCCGCGAATAAGGCGGCCATCCTCATCCAGCTCGATATCGACGACTTCGCGGCGCTGAATGAGGGTCTGGGCCAAACGGCCGGTGATGAGGTCCTGTGCGCCGTCGCGCAGCGGCTGGTTGAGTGGGTTGGTGGGCATGGCCTCGTCGCGCGAAGCACCGCCGATACATTCCTGGTCGGGCTCGCGACGGCCGACCCCGATCAAGCGCCGTCGCTGGTGGAGGCGGTTCAGGCTTGCGTCAGCGAGACCATGCCGGCCGCCGGGCGCGAGCTGGCCTTGAGTGTCACCGCGGGCTACGTTGTGGTCGAGGCGGGCGGGCGGCCCAGTACTCAAGCCGCGGCTGCCGCCCAGCACGAGGCGCAGCGGCTGGGCCCGGGCGCGCGCTATTGCTACCAGGGCGATGGCACGCCGCTCGTCGAAGCCCCCCAGGACCTATTGGCGCAGTTGCGGCGGGCCATGGACGGCGATGAGTTGGCCTTGTTCTATCAGCCTCAGGTGAGCCTGTCCGATCCGACCAAGCTCGTTGGTGCGGAGGCACTCATACGCTGGTATCGCGCCGACGGCACATTGGTCCCGCCGGGCGAGTTCATCCCGGCAGCCGAGGATTCCGCCATGATCCGTGAGATCGGCTGCTGGGTGATGACGCAGGCGGCGCGCTGCCTCGCCGACTACGGCCCCGACGAGCTCCCGGTCGTGGGCGTGAATATTGGGGCTCGGCATCTGCTGCATCCGCGGTTTCTGGACGACGTTGACGCCGTCCTCACCCAACAGCCCGAGATAGCACAGCGGCTGATGGTAGAGATCACGGAATCTGCGGCCCTCACCGACGCGGCCGGCACCCATGATGCCCTGGCTGGACTGCGGGCGCGTGGCATCGGCGTGGCCCTGGACGATTTCGGCACCGGGTTCGCCTCCTATAGCCAGCTCATCTCACTGCCGGTGGATCAGATTAAGATCGACCGGCAGTTCATCGATGGTCTGGACTACTCGCCGCGCCCGTTCGCGCTGGTCGAGAGCCTGCTCGTGGCCGCCGAGGGCCTTGGTCTGGAGGTCGTCGCCGAGGGTATCGAACGCGGCGCGGAGGCCGAGGTGTTGGGCGGCATTGGCTGCCGGGTGGGCCAGGGCTTCGCCTACGCGCGACCCCTGGACGGCGCGGCGTTCGCCGACTGGCTTGGCGCGCGAGGCAGTACCCGCGATACCCGTGTGCCGAGCTACCATCCCTTGTTGGGCCTGGTGTGGCGTTGGCTCGCGAGCCTGCACGCCGTCGAGCCCGGCACGGGGCCGCTCTGGGTCGAGCCCGTGCCCGCGTGGTTCCGCGGTCTGCTCGGCGACGATCCCGCAGGCGCCGAGGCCATGCAGGCGATGACGGTCTACCATGATCAATGTCGTCGTCAGCGCCCTCCACCCGAGGATGTTACGGCGGCGACTAAAGCCGCCCTGCAGGCACTGGCGGCACAGCTCGCTCGCTAGGGTCGCCACGAAAACGATCCAACCACCCCGATGGAGCCTACTGCATGAGCCAGGATGATCCCCTTTTCCACCCCTTCCAGCTGGGCCCCCTGACGCTCCCCAATCGCGTCGTCATGGCCCCTCTAACGCGAGCGCGTGCCGGCGAGCCGGGCGACTTCCCGCATGCCATGAACGCGGCGTACTACCGTCAGCGCGCTGGCAT
Organism: uncultured Ectothiorhodospiraceae bacterium; assembly: GCA_913055565.1. Lineage (GTDB taxonomy): Bacteria > Pseudomonadota > Gammaproteobacteria > Nitrococcales > Nitrococcaceae > CAJXKP01. The sequence goes on along the minus strand of CAJXKP010000026.1, from coordinate 26,927 downwards.
GGGGCTAATCATTAGCGAGGCGACCCAGGTATCGCCGCAGGGTAAGGGGTACGCCTTCACGCCCGGCATCCATAGCGATGAGCAGGTTGCGGGCTGGCGCGAGGTCACCGATGCCGTCCACCAGGCCGGCGGGCGCATGCATCTCCAGCTCTGGCACGTCGGGCGTATCTCGCGCCCCGAGCTCCAGCCCCACGGCGACACGCCTGTCGCCCCATCGGCGATCAAACCCAATGCCCAGACATTCATTAGCGCCGAATCCGGCATGGTCGATGTCCTAGAGCCGCGTGCCCTGGCGGCCGACGAGCTGCCGGGCGTGGTCGAGCAGTTCCGCGCCGGCGCCGAGAACGCCAAGCGCGCGGGCTTCGACGGCGTGGAGATCCACGCCGCCAACGGCTATCTACTCGACCAGTTCCTTCGCAGCGGCAGCAACCAGCGCACCGACGCGTACGGTGGCTCGCCCGAGAATCGGGTGCGGTTGACCATGATGGTGGTCGAGGCGGTTAAGGAGGTCTGGGAGACCGAGCGGGTCGGTATCCGCATCAGCCCCACGGGCAGCTTTAACGACATGGGCGATGACGACCCCATGACCACCTACCGGGTCCTCGCGGAACAGCTCCAGGCCACCGGCATCGGCTACGTGGAGATGGTGGAGGACTCCTTCCAGTGCAATCACGCGAAGGGGCGCCCGGAGTCCGTTATCGACGCCGTGCGCGGTGCCTACACGGGGCCGTATATAGCGAACGGGGGCTACACCCCGGAGGAGGCGCGTCAACGCATCGATGCCGGGCGCTGTGATCTCGTCAGCTTCGGCCGCCCCGCCATCGCCAATCCCGATCTCCCGGAGCGGCTGCGCCACGGTTGGCCGCTCAACGACTGGGATTCGAGCACCTTCTACGACGGCGACGAGGGCGGCTACACCGACTACCCCTTCTATCAGTAACCGCCTCGCGGGAAGACCTCAGACGAGCGTGCTGTCCTCGCTGGCCAGGAAGTCCGACTCCGCCGGCGTGGACACGCGCCCGACAAGCGCGTTGCGGTGAGGGAAGCGGTCGAACCTGAGGATTACCTCGCGGCGATGGCGCGCCGTGTCGAGCAGGCGCTCGAAAACGGGTCGATCAGCGCTAGCCACTTGGTCCAGCAACGCCTGGAATCGCAGGACGCACTCATCCTGCACCATCAGTGACTCCGCATGGAGCATGGGCGTGTAGATGAAGACCCGCTCGACCGGCCGTAGCTCGTGATCCTGGCCCTGCCCTTGGGCCTGCAGGCTATGGGCGAGGGCGCTGTGGTCCTGGGTATAGGCCTCCGCCTCGCCGCGGTAGATCGCGCGCGGGAACTGATCCAGTAACAGGATTAGCGCTAGCCGCCCGTGGGCGGTCTCGGCCCATTCGTCGAGGTGCCCCTCGACCGCATGGCGGGCCAGGTCGCCGAAGTTGTTGCCGATGGTCTGGTCGTCTTCGGGCCGGGCGTGCCACCACAGCGGCGCCTGCCGCTCGGCGATGGCGCTGTCGCTCGCCTCTCGGTCGCCGAACCAGAAGTCCAGGATGCCTTGGATATGCTCGTCACTCATGCTGAATATGCTAACAGGGTGGCGAACCCGGCGCGCCTGGACGCGTCCAATTGCGCACTAATGTCTGGCGCGAGCGAGGTTGCCATTAGCCACAAGCCGTTGCCCGAGAAGACCTGCCCCGTATGCGGACGGCCCTTCAAATGGCGCCGTAAGTGGGCCCGCGATTGGCCCAATGTGCGTTACTGCAGCGAGCGCTGCCGGCGCCATCGGCATCAGGTGGGGCCCTGAATGGCGCAGATCGTCTGGTTTAAGCGCGATCTGCGCGTCCAAGATCACCAACCGCTGGCGGCGGCCGCTGAGGCTGGGGCGGTTTTGGCCCTCTACATCATCGAGCCGGATTACTGGGCCCAGCCGGATGCGGCCCAGCGCCACTGGGATTTCATTCGGGAATCGCTCGTCGAGCTCGACGGGGCGCTACGCGAGCGCGGCATCGGCCTGATGGTGCGCACGGGCGAGGCCACGGAAGTCCTCGCCGCCGTGCACGCCGAGCACGGCATCGATACGCTCTACGCCCACGAGGAGACGGGTAACCACTGGAGCTATCAACGCGACGAGGCGGTACGGGCCTGGTGTCGGGACCGTGGCGTGGTGGTTCGCGAGCACCCCAACTTCGGCGTTGTTCGCGGCCTGCGCGACCGCGATGCCTGGCATGCGCGTTGGGAGGCCCGGATGCGTGAATCGGTGCTCGAGCCGCCGCAGCGGATCCGCCCCGCCGCGCCGCCGGGGGCGCTGGTCGCAGAGGGGCTGCCCATGGTACTGGGGTACGAGCACCGGCCCTGCCCGGAACGCCAGCGTGGCGGCCGGCAGGCCGGGCAGGGATTGCTGGCGAGCTTCCTCATGGAGCGCGGCCAGGGCTACCGCTCGGCGATGTCGTCACCGCTTACCGGGGAGTGGGCCTGCAGTCGCCTGTCGCCGCACATCGCCTACGGGACCCTGTCCCTGCGGGAGATCGTGCAGACCCATCGCCGCCGTTGGGCCGAGGCCAAGCGTGGCTCGGGCTGGCCGCAGTCGTTGCAGAGCCTCGAGTCCCGCCTGCACTGGCACTGCCACTTCATCCAAAAGCTCGAGGATCAGCCCGATATCGAGTTCCGCAACCTTCATCGCGGCTACGATGGCATGCGCGAGCACGAGTTCGACGCGGGTCTATTCCGGGCCTGGGCAGAGGCCGAGACCGGTATTCCCTTCGTCGATGCCTGCATGCGCATGCTGCACCAGACCGGCTGGTTGAACTTCCGCATGCGAGCCATGCTCATGGCGTTCGCGGGGTATCATCTGTGGTTGCACTGGCGCGAGCCCGCGCTCCACCTGGCCCGCGTTTTCACCGACTACGAGCCCGGTATCCACTATTCGCAGTCGCAGATGCAAACGGGCACGACCGGCATTAACGCGATCCGCATCTACAACCCGGTCAAGCAGTCCCATGATCAGGATCCGGATGGTGCCTTCCTGCGGCGTTTCCTGCCCCAGCTCGCCGAGGTGCCGGCGCCGTGGATCCATGAGCCGTGGCGCTTGCCGCCGGAATGGCAGCGCCACTACGGCGTGCGGATCGGTACCGACTATCCGGCCCCGGTAATCGATCACCAGGCCGCCGCCCGCGAGGCTCGGCGGCGGATCAAGGCGCACCGCGCCGGCAACGACATGCACGCGGAGGCCGATCGCATCCGCCAGCGGCATGCTAGCCGCAAACGCCCGGCCGAGAGCCGGCGCTCGCGTGGTAGTAGCAACCCCTCCCAGGGCGAGCTCGATCTGTGATGGCCCTGAGCGCTGCCTCAGCCGAACAGCAGTAGGTAGCCGAAGCCCAGCACGATGGCGACACCGAGGCCGCCGCCGACACCGATAATGAGCCGCGTGAGCCGCGCCTCGATCTGCCGAGCGCTTTGGGCCATGTCCCGGTTGACCACCTTGTGCAGCTCGTTGGTGCGCTCCTTGACCATCTGCTTGGCCTGGCGGGTTGCCTCATCGACCGGGCGGCCACCATCGGCGGCCGTGGCCTGGCGGGCGATGTGGCGGACCTCGTCACGTAATAGCTCCGTGACCTCACCGGTGATCTGCGCCCGCACGCTCGGCCAGGCCGTCCTGACGAATACGTCGGTGACCCGTTGTGAGAAGGTTTCGGACTCCAGGAGCTCCTTGATCTGGCCCTTAACGTCCTCGCGGATCTTGCCCATGGCCTCGCGGGCGGCGTTTGTACCCGCTTCCCGAGCAATCGGCTCCGCTGCCTCGCGTGCCACCGAGTCGGCGATCTCGCGCGCCTTCTGTTCGGCGGCGCTGATGGCCACCGCTTCGGCCGCAACCAGGGCCGCTTCACGAGCGGTGGTAAGGGCCTCGTCCGTGGTTTCGCGGCCATCCTCGGATGCCTCGGGGTTGGACGGCGGTTCCGGCTCGGTGATCGGTGTCACGGTCTCGGTATCGCCAGGGCGCTCGTCGCTCGCCGCGACTTCGCCCATGGTTGCATCCGGGGGTGGGGCAACGGTGCTTGCCGTTACGGCGCTGTGCTCTGGCGCTGTTAATCCATCCTGTGGCCCCGCGGCTGGCGGCAAGGTCTCGTCATCGGCTGTCGTCGTGCTTGGCGTCGCCGCGTCAGCGGCGGCTGCCTCAGCAAATCCCTCCAGGATCTCGCCGAGGAGTTCGTCGCTAGCGGGCTTGGTGAGGAAGGCATCGATGCCGAGCTGGTGTGCTCGCTCACGATCCTCGGCCTCATCATGGCCGGTATACATCGCCATTGGGGCCACGTCACCGTGGCGTTCGCGGATGCGTCTCACGGTCTCTAGGCCGTCGAAATCCGGCATCGTGTAATCCATGAACACAACGTCGGGCGCGGCGTTGGCATCCATGTACGCCAGGGCGTCGGTCCCCGACGCGGCCGTATCGACATCGATACCGCGTTTGTTCAGCAGCTTTGTTAGCGTTGCGCGGGCCATGCGCGAGTCGTCCACGACGAGCGCCTTGCTGAATGGCTGCGTCATAAATCCCGTCCCGTATCCCGCCTACCCGTGTAGCGCGTTGGCCTAGTAACGTCCCGCCACGAGCGCCGTGCAACTTGTGACCAGCGCCGAGCAGCGCCTTGTCGCGGTTTCCCCTACGTCCGGCGGCGCTGGCGCGCCCTCCCTGATTCGGCAGGCGCCCTGGTTGTCGTTCGAGGTCGCTCGATACCAGGTCCAGCCGCTAATAGCCTATCACCATGACACCTAACAGCCTCGTAGCGCCATGCTGGTGGTTTACCGCCGCTCGTTGCGGCCTGTAACCCGACCCTCGCCCTTGGCCGCTTAGCGGCGCGTATCCTCCTCGCGCCACTGCGTTGGCGGGGGCTCTACCTCCTCAAAGGCACCGTCGTCCGGCGCTTGGTCATCCGCGCGATCCGAGGCAAAGAGCTCGCGCAGCTCGCGGGCGGCCTCGTGGTTGGACTGGATGAGGGCGTCGCGGTCGTTGCGAAAGGCGTATTGCTTGACTAGCGTCTCCTGGTCGTGACGGCGGAAGATGGCAACCGCCTCGTCGGCCTCGTTGGCGTTACCCCCTAGGGCCTTGAGGACTTCGCCGCCCAGCCAGCTGCTGGATAGGAACGTCTCTCGGATAATCGCCTGGCAGCCCAGGCTCATCAGCCGATGCGCGTGCTGGCGATTACGTGCTCGCGCACAGATCGTTAGATGCGGGAAATGGTGGCGCACCGTCTCGGCGATGGTCATGGAGGTCTCGACATCATCGACGGCGATGACGAAGACCTCCGCCTGCTGGATGCCGGCGTTGCGCAGCAGATCCACGCGGCGGGCATCGCCGTAGAAGATCTTGTTGCCGTATTGGCGGACGAAATCCACCAGGCCGGGGCTGATCTCTAAAGCGGTGAACGGGATGCGCCGTGAGCCGAGGATGCGCGCGATGACCTGACCGAAGCGTCCGAACCCCGCGATGAATACCGGCGAGGAGCGCTCGTTGTGCGTGTCGTAATTGGCCCGAGACGGCGGATGATCCAGCAGCTGGTGCACGAGCGCGACCAGGGGAACCGTCGCGGCCATGGAAACGGTAACCACGAGCGTGAGCAGATCGACCAGGGATCGATCAAGCAAGGCCTGGCCGGCGGCGGCCCCAAGGAGCACGAACGCGAACTCGCCGCCCTGAGCCAGGACCGCGCTAAAGCGGGCGATATCCCGGCCCCGGAAGCCCTCCAGGGAGGCCACGATGGCAAGTATTGCCGCCTTGATGGCCATCAAGGCGGCGGCCAGCCCGAGGACCACCAGGGGCTTGGTGAGCAACAAGCCGACGTCGGTGACCATCCCCACCGCCATAAAGAAAAGCCCCAGGAGCAGCCCTTTGAACGGCTCCAGATCGGCCTCGAGCTGATGGCGGTACTCGGAGTCGGCAACCAGCACCCCGGCCATAAAGGCCCCCAGTCCCATGGAGATGCCGATGCTATCCATGAGCAGCGCCGAGCCCAGCACCAGCAGCAGCGCGGCGGCGATGAAGACCTCGTGCTGGTCGGTCTTGGCGACCAAGCGGAAGATGGGGCGTAACAGGAAGTGGCCGCCGATCACGAAGGCGGTGATCACCGCGATCACGCGCCCGGTCTCCAGCGCGATAGCACTGGCGGAGGCATCGACGTCGCCCGGTGTAAGGAGGGGGACCAGGGCGATCATCGGGATCACGGCGATGTCCTGGAACAGCAGGACACCAAAGGCACCGCGCCCGTGGGCCGTCTGGAGCTCGCCGCGCTCGGTGAGTAGCTGCAACACGAACGCCGTCGATGACAGCGACAGCGCGAGGCCCACGATCAGGGCGGCTCGCCATCCCAACCCCAGTAGCGCAGCCGCCAGGGTGATCAACGTAGCCGAGCCCAACACCTGGGCCGCGCCGGGTGCGAAGATGGTACGTCGCATGGCCTTGAGCCGGCTGGGTCGCAGCTCCAAGCCGATGACGAATAGCAAGAAGACCACGCCGATCTCGCCGAAGTGCAGGACGGTCTGGGTATCCGCGTCGATGAGCCCGAGACCCCAAGGACCGATGGCCACGCCGGCCGTGAGGTAGCCCAGCACGGAGCCCAGCCTCAGCCACCTGAAGATGGGCACAGCAATAACCGCGGCCGCGAGGAAGATCGCGATCTCCAGGAAGAGCGACATGAACTGTCCTTACCACTAACGGGATAGGAGTATTATAGCTGACTAGTGGGTAGGCCGGTTGACCGACCTTCGCCCCAATCCCCCGGGCAGCCGACAAAGCGCAACGAACATGCCGCAGAGCTCGTTCCCTGAATTCACCTTCCCCCGCTTATGGCAGATCCTGGCCGCGCTCGCCACGCTAGCGGTCATCGTGCTCTCGCTTATGCCCAAGCCGCCGCAGCCGCCCGGCGCGCTGTCATGGGATAAGGCCCAGCACGTGCTCGCCTATTTCGTGTTGGCCGCGGCCTGGGTCCAGGCCACCCGCGGCCGCCGCTGGCCCGTGACGGCGGCCGTGGTTTTCGCGTTGGGCCTAGCGCTGGAACTGCTGCAGGGCCTGGGTAGCGCGCGCCAGCTCCAGGTCACGGACATGGCTGCCAACGCCATCGGCGTCGCACTCGGTGGCGCGCTGTGCCTGACGCCCCTCGGTCGTAGCTTGGGCAAGCTCGATGACGTCGTCGCGCGCCTGATCGGCTACCAACCCTGGGGGCACGGGAACGGCGACTAGGTTTTGCTCAGCGTCTTCACAGGCGCAGACCGATCTACTGCGTGCGCGTCATTCGCCAGGGTTCCGCCACTACTGCCTGATCAGGCGTGTCAAGACGAGCAATAGTAAGCGCGAGGCAACAACGCGTGGCCGTGGCTCGACCCAAGGGGGACGACGGGTTAGCCCGTTAGACCATCTATCAGCGCGCATTTCGGTAGGCGCGGGCTAGCTAGTCCGAGATTTCTCGTGTCATCCCATTGTTACATCGACTTGCCAAGCTATTGAGCTCGCCCAGTAGAGAGGATATGACTGATGAGACGAAACACGCATGCCGTTTGGCTCGCTACGGCGATCCTTGGCATACCGCTCAGCGCGGGCGCCGCCGATGCCCCAACGAATCATGCGGGGATGCACTACGAGCAGCGCTTCGAGCGCGTGGCTACCTTCCCGAACTACCGCGGCCACGATGATCCGTCGCAGGAGACCGTGGCGGAGATCATCGACGCCACGCCGGACGGCAAGACGGTGCTCGAGACCGATAGCGAGCGCGAACTGGTGCGTACCGTTGCCATCGCGAAACCGGCTAACCCGCGTCACCTAGGCGCAGTTGAGGTTGGGGGTGAACCCACGTCGGTCGCGGTTCGCAGCGCGCAAGAGGCCGTAGTGAGCGTGGACACCAGCGCCAGCTACACCGACCCATCGGGCCAGTTACTCATCGTGGGTATCGCCAATCCTGGGCAGCCGCGCGTCCGCGAGCGGCTGGATCTCGGCGGTCAGCCCGACGCCGTGGCTGTCGGACCCAATGGTCGCTACACCGTGGTGGCTATCGAGAACGAGCGTAACGAAGAGGTTTGCGTCGGCGGTGAGCTCGACGGTGGCGCGGTTCCGGAGGATGACACCCGGGCTATGGAGGCCTGTCGCGGGTCCGGTGGCGTGCCAGGCGGCCTGCCGCAGACAGACTTTAGCAATCCGCCCGGTCACGTGGCGATCTACGATCATCAGCGCGAGACCCTGCGCCGCGTGGATGTCACGGGGCTGGCGGGCTATGCCCCGGGCGATCCGGAGCCGGAGTTCGTTACCGTCAACGACGCCGGTAAGGCGGTGGTGACGCTCCAGGAGAACAACCATATCGTCATCGTTGATGTGGCGTCGGCTGAGGTTATCAATGATTTCCCGGCCGGTGCGGTCTCACTGTCTGGCGTCGATGCCACCACCGACGGTCGGATCGCGCTCGACGATCGACTCAGCAACGTACCGCGGGAGCCGGATTCCGTGACCTGGCTGGGCGGCGTCGCCAGCGGATCGGGCCTGTTGGCAACGGCCAACGAGGGCGATCTGCGTGGCGGTAGCCGCGGATTCACGCTGTTCAACAGCCACGGTGAGGTCATCTTTGATAGCGGCGAGGCGTTGGAGCACCGCGCTGTCCGCCACGGTCAGTTCCCGGAGCGCCGTGCCGGCGCCAAGGGCACCGAGCCCGAGGGCATTGGCTACGCTTCCTACGGCGGCTCGGAGTATCTGTTCGTTGCCAGCGAGCGAGGGGGCTTCATCGCCGTCTACGAGCTGTGGGGCACGCAGCCGCGCTTCGTCCAGCTCCTGCCGGCCCCGCTGAGCCCGGAAGATATCCTCACGCTGCCGGAGCGCGATCTACTCGTGGTCGCGGCGGAGGAGGATGATCCACCCCATGGCGTGCGCTCGACGACCATGGTCTATCGTCTGGGCGAGGGCGCGCCGTCCTATCCGCAGCTGGTCTCGGCCAATGACGGCAATGGGCGGCCGCTGCCGTGGTCGGCGCTGTCCGGCTCGGCCGGGGTGCGCGATGGTACGGGCAGGATCCTCGCGGTTGAGGACTCCTTTTACCAGCCCGCGCATGTTCTAACTATCGATAGTAGTGAGCGTCCGGCCGTTGTGACCGATCGCCAGCAGGTCGGCGACGGCGAGCGTGAGCTGGATCTTGAGGGCATCGCCATCGCCCCGGATGGCTCCCGCTGGCTGGCCAGCGAGGGCGGTCAGCCTGACGGCATTGCCAATCAGCTGCTCCAGACCGACTCGAACGGGACGGTTGAGACCACCGCGGAGCTGCCGCCCTCGATCCGCCACTGCCGGGCGCAGTCCGGCCAGACGGCAAATCTGGATAACGGCTTCGAGGGTGTGGCTGTTCAACCCGGCAACAATGGTTATCGGCTGCTCGTCGCGCAGCAGCTGCCCTGGACCTACACCAGCGGCAGCCACTGCCAAGACCGCGATGATGCCAAGGGTATGACGCGCCTATGGCGCTACAACCCGGTCAACCAGCGCTGGGACAGTATCGCCTACGAGCTCCAGGCCACGCCCGAGGACGCCAGCTGGGTGGGGCTCTCCGAGATCAAGCGGGCGCCGGACGGGGCCTATCTGCTCATCGAGCGGGACAACCGCACCGGGGAGTACGCCGCGGTCAAGGACTTGGTCCGCGTTCCGGCCGGCGCCCTCCGTGACGGGCGTATCGAGGCCAGCGAGACCACGCGGATCGATCTGATCCCGCACCTCGCGGCAACCAATGGCTGGATCTCGGACAAGCCCGAGGGAGTGGCCATCGATGCCGACGGTACCGTCTATCTCGCGACGGACAACGACGGCGTCCAGGGCTGGAGCGGCGAGACCACCTTCCGCGCGCTCGGCGCGTATAGCGCGCTCTTCCCCAACGCCGAGTAGGCCCCACGGCCGCGCACCGCTGTGCGGTGCGCGGCGCCCCACCTATGGGCCGCTTACCCTCCCCCCAACACAATCTGCCCGGCTGGCTTAGGCCTCCAAGGCCTGCCGCCGTTAGGGACGGCGGCCGCTCCGCGCCCAGGGATCGGCTTCATCAGCTTGTCACTGGCCCGCAACCAATCGGCAATCGCTGAGCCGTAGAACAGGTGGTGTCAAATAAAACCGCCGCGGCGGCGAATGGATCGATGCCCGCCGCCCATCAGGAGATGCCCCATGAGTACCACTCAGGATCCGACCGCGCAGCGCCGCGTCATCATCATGTGCGACGGGCTCGGCCCGGACTATTTCAAGCGTGGCGTGATGCCAACCCTCTCGCGTTGGGCCGAGCGCGGCATCTATCGCGATGTCGAGGCGGTCATGCCCAGCGTGACCAACACCAATAACGCCTCCATCTGCTGCGGCGCCTTCCCGGCCCAGCACGGCGTCATAGGCAACTCGTACCTGGATACCGACAGCGGTCGCGAGGAGTACCTGGAGAGCAGCGAGCTGCTGAGCACAGCGACCCTATTCGACCGCGCCGCGCGCCTGGGTGTGCGCTCGGCACTGCTGACTAGCAAGAGCAAGACCACCGCGCTGCTCGGCAGTGGCGCCGAGATCAAGCTGGCCGCCGAGGCGCCGGAGCCGGAATGGGTGGCGCGTCTCGGCCAACCGCCGGCCATCTACTCCCGCGAGATCAACTACTGGCTCCTGCAGGCCGCCGAGACGGTACTGCGCGAGCGCCCCGATATCGGTTGTGTCTACGTCCACACCACGGATTACGCCATGCATACCTGGCCTCCCGAGCACGCCGATTCGGATGAGCACCTGCGCGGCATGGACGAGCAGCTCGCCGCTCTGGAGACCACCGCGCCGGATGCCGCCTTTCTGGTGGCTGCGGATCACGGTATGAATGCCAAGCGCCGTTGCTGGGACCTCAACAAGGCCTGCGAGCGGCGAGGCGTGCCGCTGCGCATGGCGATCTCGGCGGAGCGGGACCAACACCTGCGACATCACCGCGGTCTCGGGGGCACCGCGTGGGTCTATCTCAAGGACAGGGCGGACCAGGAGGATGTGCGTCGGGTCCTAGAGGGGCTTGCCGGCGTCGAGCGCGTGCTCGCGCGCGAGGAGGCGGTGGCGAGTTTCGGCCTCATGGCACAGCGCATCGGGGATCTGGTCGTGCTCGGTGACCGCGAGACGGTGTTCGGCCACCTCGATAGCGACTGCGAGGAGCTGCCGGCCACCTACCGCAGCTACGGCTCGACCCACGAGCGTGCCGTGCCGCTAATCATCTACAACGCCCCCGACGCCCCGGCGCCGGCGTTCTTCCGCTACAACGCGGACCTGGCCCGCTGGCTCTATCGCGCCAACACGTCGAGCCAGGAGCAGGCCGCCGTCGGCGGCTGCTGAATCGAACGCGCACCCGTCTACCCCGTACACAACGCTGGGACAGCGCCCCACGCCTTGCCGGTGGGTAGGCGAGGCGGAGCCATCTAAGGTCGTTGTTGCGCTGATGCCTGCCAGTCTGCCGCGCCAGCTGTAGCGATCAAGCCTCAAGTCGGGCGCCGACGATGTAGAGCGCCGTCTCAATCAGGGGCAGGACCATCCAATCGGGGTTGGGGTAGCGCATCACCAGGAAGAAGCCCCAAACGGACAGCACGGCCCCGGCGTATTGCGGGTGGGGGATGAGGGAGAAAGGGAAGCCTGTGATATAGCGGCCCTCGTCGCCGAGCTCGCTGCCGAAAAAGACCGCCCGGGGACCGAGTTGGCGGAAGACTAGCGCGTTGAGCCACTGGCCGGCGGCGATGATCGCCAGCCCGATGATGGCTGCCAACAGGGGCGCTGTCGGCAGCGGCACCAGGGTATGTGCGGCGATCATGCACCAGGCTAGGAATACACCCACCTGGACGGTCTTAAAGGCCAGGAATAAACGGCGCACTACGACGACGGGATCATCGGCCAGCCGGTTCAACGGCCAACGGCCGCAGCGCGCCCGCCAGGCGTCGGGGTAGCGCGAGACGCCGATGTAGCTCAGCCGCTCCAGGCTCAATAGCAAGATACAAAGCGCGATTCCGGCGTACAGCACGAGGGCACTCCTTTTGGTTGCTTGGGGTCATCTTCGTGTCACGGCCGGTCGGCATCCTTACAGGCTCATCCATGGCCCCAAGCGAGATCCCCTTGCAGCCACTCATCCGGCGGGGCGCGCATGCTGCCACCCCGCAAAGGCGTATCGTGCTGGGTCAGCGCTGGCGCCGCGGTGTCACGGCCGTCATCGGCTTCATCGCGCGGTGCCGTCAGCCGCTCGTCGCCCATTGCAGCATGCGAATATTGCAATTCTTCGCGGGTGATTTGCGCCTGCACGAGGCCCAGCGCCAGCGCTTCGAGAGCCTCCAGGACTGCTTTACCCGTGAGCTCACCCCCGGCGCGCGGCCGCTCGATCAAGGCCCCGGGGTGCTGGTCAGCCCCTGCGACGGCGAGGTCATGGCCTGCGGGGCGATCACCGAGGGTCGGCTCATCCAGGCCAAGGGGCTGTCGTATCGCCTGAGCGAGCTGCTCGGCGACGCCGCTCTGGCGGGCCGCTATCGCGGCGGCGTCTTCGCCACGCTGCGGCTACGGCCCAACATGTACCACCGCTTCCATGCCCCGGACGGCGGGGCCATCGACGAGATACGCCATATCGGCGGTGACGTCCACAACGTCCATCCGCGCAACGTCCGCCGGTTACCCCGACTTTACTGCCGCAACACGCGGGCCGTGCTGCCGCTGGCTGTGGACGGCCTCGCTGCCCCGCTACTGCTGGTGCCCGTCGCGGCCGTGGGTGTGGCCAGTCTGCGTGTTCACGGCATCAGCGAGATCCTCGCCGGCCACGAGCCCATGGGCCGACGGTTGCCGTGCCGCCGACGCGTCGCCCGCGGCGACGAGCTTGGCTATTTCCTCCAGGGCTCCACCATGGTGGTCGTCGCGCCGCCGGGGCTCGAGACCGCCCCGGATGTGGCGGCGGGCACTACCCAGCGCGTCGGCACGGCCCTATTGGCTCATTGCTAGTCCCGGCGTGTGTCGTTGCAACGTCATGCGCCTTTCAAGCCGCTGTCATGCCCGGGCGCCAAGCTAGGCGGTGATTACCAAGCGACCATAGGGCACGCCATGAGACTACTCGACGAATTGCGCGAGCAGCGCTGGGACGACCATCGCTACTACCACCACAGCCGGGTGAATCAGAGCCTGCATCTGCTCAGCGCCCTGTGCTTTTTGGGCGCCTATTACTACGTCTTCGTGGATCCGGTCGTGGCGGCCGTTCTCGGCTGGCTGGTGGCAATGGTCTCGCGCCAGATCGGGCATTTCTTCTTCGAGCCGCACCGCTACGATGACGTCAATCACCTCAGCCATGAGAATAAGGAGGCGATAAAGATCGGCTACAACCTCCAGCGCAAGCGCATCCTGCTCGCCGTCTGGGGACTGACGCCGGTGGCCGTCTATCTGGCGCCGGGCCTATTGGGTCTCCTGGAGCCCTGGTCCGGGCCCTACGGCTATGCCCATCATCTGGCGGTCACCTGGATCGCGCTGGGCTTCGCGGCGTTGATCGCCCGCACCGTCCAGCTGTTCTTCATCCGCGGTGTCTGGACCGGGCTCGGGTGGTTCTTGAAGATCGCGACCGACCCCATTAACGACGTACGCCAGTACTGGCGGGCGCCGCTCCATCTGGCGCGCGGCCAGCTCATTGATCCCATGTACGAGGTCCAGCAACAGCAGCGCTGGTAAACGGCTGGGGGCCGGGTAACGCGGCAGGCGGCCCGGCCCTACTCGGCTGCTCTCGGCTCGCGGCCGAGGCGCGCCCGAATCATCTCGCCGGTGATCTGGCGACCGATGCGGCGATTGGTCTGGCCTGCGGGATGCCACCACCAGCCGTCGCGGTGCATGGCGTGGCCGGCGTCCACAATGGCGTCGATGACGGCGTTGAAATCCGCTTCCGAGTAATCGTGGCTGAATATCAGCCGCCCGGTGCCCGTCCAGTTCAGCGCCAGCCCTTGGGCGCGCAGGTAGAACTGGAACATCCAGTTGTAGCGGCTCGGGGCAGTGTAGCCGAGCGTGACCACGGAGCCGATATGCGCGGCTGCGAGCGGCAGCTCATTGGCGGTGAGCGCGGCATTGAGTCGCGCCACGCGGGCCTGCCAAGGCCCGCTGTCCGCGCCGCTGGTAGCGAGATCGCCGGCGTCGAGCCGCAGCAGGAACTCGTTCATGCAGGTCATGACGTAGGGGTGGGCGTTAAACGTCCCGCGGGCGAAGCAGATATCGGCAGGCCGGTCGTCGCGATAGCGTTTCATCAGGCTAGCCCGGCCGCAAAGCACACCCACCGGGAGCCCGCCGCCCAGGCTCTTGCCGTAGGTCACCAGATCCGCGGCGACACCGAAGTATTCCTGCGCGCCGCCGGCGGCGATCCGGAAACCGGAGAAGACCTCGTCGAAGATCAGCGCGATGCCGCGCTCGGTGCAGACCGAGCGCAGCTGGGCCAGCCACCGCGCGTAGGCCGCCGTATCCGGGTTGCTAACCGCGCGGGCGCCGACGAGCGTGCCGTCGCCCGGGGCGGCCTGGTTGGGGTGGAGGACCTGCAGTGGGCTGACGAGGACGGCGGCGATGTCGCGGCGCTTGGCCAGCATGCGCAGGCTGCGCTCGTCGGCGTCGCGCAGGGTGAGGCAATCCGGCGCCGGGCGTTGGCTGCCGACACCCACCTGCACGCCGTCCCACCAGCCGTGGTAGGCGCCGGCGAAGCGCACGATTCGGCGCCGGCCGGTGTGGTAGCGCGCCAGGCGCACGGCCTGCATCACAGCCTCGGTGCCGGACATATGGAACGAGACGGCGTCCAATCCGGCCAGCCGCTGGAGGAGCTCGGCGTTATCGGCGACCACCGGGTGGTAGCCGCCGAGATAGGGCCCCACCGCCCGGGCGCGCTCGGCACCGCGCTCCAGACAGGCCTGATAGGCCTCGTGGCCGAGGACGTTCATGCCGTAGGAGCCGGTGACGTCCCAGGCCCAGTTGCCGTCGGCATCACGGACGCGGTTGCCCTCGGTGGCCTCGATGATGCTGGCCAGCGGCAGGGCGTCCCGCACCCCCTCGCGAAACGGGAAGGGCACGCGGTGGCGGTTGATGAAGGCCGCATCGGCGACGCTGGCCTCTAGCGAGCGGGCGTAGGCGATGCTGCGGGGGCAGCGCTGCGCCGCTTCCCCGGCAAGGGTCTCGAAGCCCCGCCGGCGTCGCTCGACGATAGCGGGCGGCGCGCCGTCGCAGACGAAGAAGGCGTCGCCAGTATGCCGGTAATAGGGCAGGCGCCGGGCGACGCGGCGCGCCAGGCGAGGGTGGCCCGCGAGACTGGGATGCTTGGCGAGGCTCAAGCGCAGCCGGTTGGGCGCCTTGAGGCCGAGGTAGCCGGCCGTCGTTGCCCCGACCAGGGCTCCGATCTCGGTGATCAAGCGATGCTCCTAACCGTCAGCAATTTGAATTATGTGATCCCCAGCAGGAGGGCGCATGCTCGCGTTACCCCTATCGAGGGACGCCATAAACCTTCCGTGGAGGCTCGACTGCGGCCTTCCCTGGCCGCAGACGCCCTCGGCAGGGGGTAACGCGAGCACCTCGAAGGCCAAAACGAGAATTGCTTCCTAAACGTTATCAAATGGGCTCAGGCCGGCTCGGCGGCGGGCATCGGCACTCGGCTGATGGGCGCTAGCTGGCTGCGCAGGCGCGCCGCGCAGGCCGACCACGTGTGACCCTCGGCGACGGCGCGGCAGTCGGCGCCGTCCAGGCCACGGGCGCGCGCCATGGCGGCGCCTAGGTCCTCGTCCAGGGCGCCGGTCACGCCCTCGGTGACGACATCGCGCGGGCCGGTGACCGGGTAGGCGGCTACCGGCACGCCGCAGGCCATGGCCTCGAGCATGGTCAGCCCGAAGGTATCCGTGCGGCTGGGGAAGACGAAGACGTCGGCGGTGGCCACGGTGGCCGCAAGGTCGCGGCCGCGGCGATAGCCGGTAAACACGGCGTCCGGATAATCGCGCGCCAGCGCCTCGCGGTCGGGCCCATCGCCGACGACGACCTTGGTACCGGGCGTATCCACGGCCAGGAAGGCCTCCAGGTTCTTCTCCCGCGCTACGCGGCCAGCGTAGAGCTGGATGGGGCCTGGCACATCGAGTGCCGTCGCGGCCGCGGGGTGGAATAGCTCCGTATCGACACCCCGCGGCCACAGGCTCAGGCCGCGGAAGCCCCAGTCGGCGAGCTCCTGGCGCATGGAGGGTGTCGGCACCAGGGTGCGTCGGGCGGGCGCATGAAACCGCCGCAGCCAGGCGTAGGTCGCCGTCTCGGGGATGGGAGCGCGGAGCCGGACATAGCGCGGGAACTGGGTATGGTAGGCGGTGGTGAACGGCAGGCCGCGGCGCCGGCAGTATCGCCGGGCCGCCCAGCCGATCGGTCCCTCCGTGGCGATATGGATGGCGTCCGGCACGAAGCCGTCGAGCCGATCCGCCAGCCGCCGATAGGGTGCCAGCGCTAGCCGGATCTCCTTGTAGCTCGGCAGGGCGATCGTCGGGTGCTCGGATGGCGTGAGCAGCTGGACGGTGTCGCCACCCTCGCGTAGCGCGTCGGCGGTTCGGGATAGGGTGGTCACCACGCCGTTGATCTGGGGGAACCACGCATCGGTGGCAATGGCTATCCGCATGGCCTCACCTCGTTGGTTGCCGGCGGGCTCGCCGGGGCAATCACGAGGCTGGCAGGCCCGGGTTAAAGGGCCATGACGCTGCAGCGTCACAGGCGTGTCAGTGGTCACAGCGCCCGTCATCCTAGTGACGCCTGCCTGTGATCCGTTTGTCATGCCCTTGGGGCAGATTTACGGGTGATGAGGCAAAACGAGAAGCGCGCCCATGAGCGTCCACAGCCACCCCAGCGCCCATTACTATCGCAGCGTCTGGCTCTCCGATCTCCACCTCGGCTTCCCCGGCTCGCGGGCCGACAACGCTCGGCGTTTCATTAAGTCCGTGGAGTGCGACCGCCTGTATTTGGTCGGTGACATCGTGGATCTGTGGTACATGCAGCACGGTTTCGCCTGGCCGCAGGCCTGTAATGACGTCCTGCGCGCGATCCTGACCAAGGCCCGGCGGGGCACACGCGTTATCTACGTTCCGGGTAATCACGACGAGATGCTGCGGGTCCATCGCGGCACCGCCCTGGGCAATATTCGCGTCGTCAATCGCCTGGTCCACACCACGGCTGATGGCCGGCGGCTACTGGTAGTCCACGGCGACCAGTTCGATAGCGCCGTCCAGTTCTCGCGGCTAATCGCCATTGGCGGCACGCGTGCCTACGGCGCGTTGATTCGCGTCAATCAGGCCTTGAGTCGCCTGCGCCGGTGGCTTCGGCTGCCGCCGTGGTCGCTGGCGCGCTTCCTCAAGCACCAGTCGCGCGACGCCTCGCCTTTCATTCGGCGCTTCGAGGAGGCCGCTATCCACACCGCGCGCCAGCGTGGCGTGGACGGCATCGTCTGCGGCCACAGCCATCGTCCAACGCTGCGCTACGGCGACATTACCTATTGCAATGCCGGCGACTGGATCGATAATTGCACGGCTCTGGTGGAGGAGCGCGACGGTACGCTGGCGCTGGTGGGCGGGGCGACGACGGCGGAACAGCCGGAACCCATCGCCGGCGAAGCGGCGTGAGCGACGCCTGGCACCGCGATGACGAGGTGTGGATGGGGCCTCCGGCCGTAGGCGGCTGCCGCAACCATCACCTGCCAGAGAGCCCCGGCTTGAGGCCATCGCTACGGATCGCGCTCAGGTGCTGTCAGGCGTGCCGTAACCACCGCCGCCCGGTGTCTGCAGCACGAAGACGTCATCGGTAGTGACCTGGCCGCGGTCGGCCCCGCCGACCTCGCGCACGGTGCCGTCCGGATGCTCCAGCCACTGCCGGCCTACGCCACCGGGCTCGCCGCCGGCCAGGCCGGGCGGGCCTGAGCGGCGGTGGTTGGCCAGGATGGCGACGGTCATGGGCGCCAGGAAGCGCAGCCGGCGCTCGACGCCGTCGCCGCCCCGATGGCTGCCCGCTCCGCCCGAGCGGCGCCGAATGGCGAAGGCATCGAGGCGCACCGGGAAGCGCCACTCCAGGACCTCGGGGTCGGTTAGCCGGCTGTTGGTCATGTGCGTCTGCACCGCGTGTGCGCCGTCGAAGCCGGGGCCGGCGCCGCTACCGCCGCAGACCGTCTCGTAGTGCTGGTGGTCGGCATTGCCGAAGGTGAGGTTATTCATCGTGCCCTGGGATGCCGCCATACGCCCCAGCGCGAGGTAGAGGGCATTGGTGACCACCTGGCTGACCTCGACGTTGCCCGCGACCACGGCAGCCGGGTAGACCGGGTTCAGCAGGCTGTTCTCGGGGACGCGGAGATCGATGGGCTCCAGACAGCCATCGTTGAGCGGGATGGTGTCGGCGACCAGCGTGCGCACGACGTAGAGCACCGCGGCGCGGGTTACCGCCAGCGGCGCGTTGAAGTTCCCCGGCTGGGTGGCGCTGGTACCCTTAAAGTCGATCCGGGCGGTGCGCGCCTCGCGGTTCACCTTAATAGTGACCTTCACCGCCGCGTTGTTATCCATGACCAGCCGCCGATCGCCGTCGGCCAGCTCATCGATGACCTGACGGACCTGCTCGGCCGCGTTGTCCTGGACGTGGCCCATGTAGGCGTGCACCACATCGAGACCGTATTGATCGATTAGGTTGTGGAGCTCGCGCACGCCGGTCTCGTTGGCCGCGATCTGGGCGCTTAGGTCGCTGATGTTCTGGTCGATGTTGCGCGCCGGCCACTCGCCGCTTCCGAGTAGCCGCCGGATGGCCGCCTCGCGCAGCGCACCGCCGGCCACGGCCTGGAAGTTGTCGATGAGCACGCCTTCCTCGTTGATCTCCGTGCTGTGCGGCGGCATGGAGCCGGGCGTGATGCCGCCGACATCGGCGTGGTGGGCGCGGCTGGCGATGTAGAAGATGATGTGCTCGCCGGCCTGGTCGAATACGGGGGTGACGACCGTGATGTCGGGCAGATGGGTGCCGCCGTGGTAGGGGTCGTTGAGCATAAAGACGTCGCCCGGGCGCATGCTTGTGGCACGGCGCTCGACCACCGCGCGTACGCTCTCCCCCATGGAGCCCAGATGCACCGGTACGTGGGGGGCGTTGGCCACCAGGTTGGCGTCCGGGTCGAAGACCGCGCAGGAGTAGTCGAGGCGCTCCTTGATGTTGGCGCTGTGGGCGGTGCGCTGGAGTGTGACCCCCATCTGCTCGGCCACGGACATAAACAGGTTGTTAAAGACCTCGAGCAGCACCGGGTCGACCTCGGTGCCCGGCGCCGCGCTGCGCTCGAGCGTGCCGATACGGTCCATGATGAGCGCGCCGTCGCCGTGGACCGTTAGTCGCCAATCCGGCTCGACGACCACCGTGGAGACGGGGTCGCGCAGGATCGCCGGGCCGTCGATCGCCTGGCCCCGGGCCAGGGCCTCGCGGTCGTAGACCGGCGTGCGCCGCTCGGCGCCCGCGAACACCGTGGCGACGTGATCCAGCGGCTCGGCCGGCGCACCGCCTGCCGGGCCGGGCAGTGGAGTGGCCTCCCCGGGGACCACGCGCACCACCGTGGCCGCCTCCACGAGCAGCGGCTTGTCCGGCGTGCGGAAGCCGAACAGGCGCTGATGCGCCGTCTCGAATTCGCTGCGCACCGCATCAACGTCGCCAAAGGCCACCTCCAGCGCCGTGTCCGACCCCTCGTACTTAACGTGCAGCCGCTTATGGCAGGTGCTGGTGGCCGTTTCGGCCGTCTGGTCCGCCAGTTCGCTGAGCGCGTCCGCGTCCAGGGCCGCCAGTCGCGGGCCGAGCTCGGCGATCAGCGCGGTGTCGAGGCGGGCATCCACCGGCGTCTCCCGCCGTGTGCTCAAGTCCGCGAGCCCCATACCATAGGCCGAGAGCACGCCGGCCAGGGGGTGGACCAGCACCCGGCGCATTGCCAGCGCATCGGCGACACGGCAGGCATGCTGCCCGCCGGCGCCGCCGAAGGTGTTCAGGGTATAGGCGGTGACATCACGACCGCGCTGCACCGAGATCTGCTTAATGGCGTTGGCCATGTTCTCGACCGCGATGCGCAGGAAGCCCTCGGCGACCTCCGTGGGGCGGCGCGTATCGCCCGTGGTTGCGCTAATCTCCGCGGCCAGTGCCTCGAAGCGCTCGCGCACCACCTGGGCATCCAAGGCCTCATCGGCCTCGGGGCCGAAGACGTGCGGAAAGAACGCCGGCTGTAGGCGCCCGAGCATGACGTTGCAGTCCGTCACCGTCAGCGGCCCGCCGCGGCGGTAGCAGGCCGGGCCGGGATCCGCGCCCGCGGAGTCCGGGCCTACCCGGTAGCGCGCGCCGTCGAATTGGACAACCGAGCCGCCGCCGGCGGCCACGGTATGGATCTGCAGCATGGGTACGCGCAGGCGAGCGCCGGCGATGACCGTCTCGTGGCTGCGCTCGAAGTCGCCGGCGTAGTGGGAGACATCGGTGGAGGTCCCGCCCATGTCGAAGCCGATGACCCGGTCCTCCCCCGCCATGGCCGCGGTGCGCACGGAGCCCACGATGCCGCCCGCCGGACCCGAAAGGATGGCGTCCTTACCGGCGTAGTGGGCCTGATCGACCAGGCCGCCGTCGGATTTCATGAACTGCAACCGCACATCGCCGAGCTCCGAGGCGAGCTGGTCTGCATAGCGCCGCAGGATGGGAGAGAGATAGGCGTCCACGACCGTGGTATCCGCGCGCCCCACCCACCGCATCAACGGGCTGACCTCGTGGGATAGCGACACCTGCTCGAACCCGATGTCGCGGGCGATCGCGCCGAGGCGATGCTCATGGTCGGGGTAGCGATAGCCGTGGAGCAGGCACACCGCACAAGCCCGCATGCCCTCATTAAAGGCCGCCTGGAGTGCTTCTCGAGCGGCCGCTTCGTCCAGCGCCTCGACCTCGGTGCCGTCCGCGGCCACACGCCCATGGACCTCGATGACGCGCTCCTGTAGCGGCTCGGGCTTGGTGATGGCCAGATCGAAGATATTGGGCCGCGCCTGGTAGCCGATGGCGAGGCCATCGGCGAAGCCGCGATTGGTCACCAGCACCGTGCGCTCGCCCTTACGCTCCAGCAGGGCGTTGGTGGCCACGGTGGTGCCCATCTTGACGTGCTCGATGCGCTCGTCAGGGATAGGGGCATCCGTGGCCAGGCCCAGGACCTCGCGAATCCCATGCAACGCCGCATCCCGATAGCGCTGCGGGTTCTCCGAGAGGACCTTGCGGGTGACCACCGAGCCGTCCGGCGCCTGACCGATCACATCGGTAAAGGTCCCGCCCCGGTCGATCCAGAAGCGCCATGCGCGCGTCGTGTCCACGGCCAAAGTTGCTTCTCCCAGCGGCCCGGTTGCTCAATAGGCAACGAACGTGGCGATTATCGCGCCTGCTCCGACGTATGTCGTGGGGCAGTGCTTCCATGTTGAACCGCGCCTGTTGTGGCGGCCCTAGTGACTCCCTCGGGCTATTACACCCACCCCGGCGAAAGGGACCGAAGACGGGAAGATACGTGCGCTAGCCCTCAATGCGACAGGTGTTGGTTGCTGGTCGGTAGGCGAGTCGGTCCTCCGCGATCTCGCCTTTAAGGGCTTGTTGGAAGAAGTCGGTCAATGGTGACGCGGCATCCCGCTCCAGGTCGTGTTTCTCGAAGTAGGAATGCCGGTCGCCGACGTAGGGCGTGAAGTCGATGTAACAGGCGCCGGCGGCCTGTGCTCGGCGAGGGTGTTGCCTAAACGCGGTTGCTGTTGGTCGCCGATCGTCATCGCAGAAAGGCGTAGCGCGGCGTCATCTTGATTGATCGCGATGTAGACGCGGCGGATGGTACGCAGGCGTTCAACCCAGCGGGCGTGGTCGGCGTGATTGGTATCGGCCTGGTAGCGCTCGGCGAGGCGCCAGGCTCGCCGGAACGCGTCCTCGGCGTTGTTGTTATAGCCATGGATGAATACGACCAGATTCTTATTCTCTCGTCGTAGCCGATCCACCAGGCGCGCGGCGGCGAGATCGCTGCCACGGTAGCTGTTGCGGCGGCGGGCGGTCTGGACGCTATAGGCCGCGAAGTCCTGCTGCCGCGGACGGTCCTTAATCAGTTCCAACCGCCAGTCCTGGAGGTCCTTGTCCTGCGGCGTTGCCTGGAACAATCGCAGTTCCTTCAAGCCCTTGCTGTTGGGCACGTCGCGCAGGCGATAGTCATCAGCGGAGCGGTTTTTGGCAGACGCGCGATTGGTCACAACGAACAGGCTGGCTGCCATGGCGTCGTTTCTCCTGTCCCCGACCGGCGTCGTCGGCGAGTTGCGCGCATCAGCGGCCTCTTCTTGACGGCCTGGGCGGGGGCCAATCGTGTCAGCGAGACGTTAAAGCGTAGCCGCAGCCCGAGGTCACGCAGGGAGCGGTTCACCACCTAGGTGTTCTCCACAACGATCGAGCGCGTGTTCAGCTCCGATTGCTCGTCGAAGGGGCCTTGAACCTCTGCCCCCAAGGCGCTGCCGACGGCGGCCACGTTCTCGGGCAGTCCCTCCAGGCGCAGGGTGTCACCCTGCTGGGGGACGGTGCCACCGCTCGCCGAGTGGATGGATAGATCCCGCAGGATGCCGGATACAACGACATCGTGTTCCTGGAATAGGGGCACGTCAGCGATGCGGGAGCCGTGGTAGGCGTCGCTATCGAGCTTGTAGACCGCGGCATTGAGCTGGCTGCGGCCGCGCAACTCGTCATCCATGCGACGCTTCATCAGTCGTACGACGATACTGATGAACAGGATCACCCCGATCAGGCCAAAGGGGTAGGCCACACCGTAGCCGAAGATAACCTCTTGCTCGGGGCTGAACTGCAGGGCGCTAATCAGGGCCGGGCTGGAGGTGAACGCCCCGGCGAACAGGCCCAACCCGATGCCGATGGGCACGCCGGTAATGGCGATGAGCACCACCGTGTTGACGGCCGATACGCCGAGCAGGACAAGGACGTTACTGATAAAGCGCTTGCCGTCGCGCTTGAAGGCGCGAAAGAGGCTCGGCCCAGCCTCCAGCCCCACGCAGAGCAGGAACAGCACGATGTCGAGGTCGGCGAGGATGTTTACCGCGTCGAACTGGAAGGAGTAGCCGGCCACCATGGCTGCGATCAGCACGCCGCTAGAGCCAAAGCCGACGCCCTTAACGGTCAGGTTACCGAAGGCGATGCCGGCGAGGGCGATCAGGAAGGTGACGACCAGCTCGGATTTCTGGAAGTAAAGCGGGATGCTGACCAAGCTCTCCGCGTCCGGCATGCTCCCCGCTCCTTGTGATGGTTTGCCAGGGAGACGCGAATTATGAAGCGTCTCCCTGGCGTATCCGGGCTACCGACCTAACTGATCGAACTTAGTATGATCAATCCCGGCGAGTTATCTACCTCGGTTCGCTTCCGCACCCTACTCTCATGCATCCCTCGGCCGCATGTCAGCGCTAGTCCGGTCACGCCCAGCCGCTCCGGGGCACGTGAATGGTTTAGCGTTTCCCTTATAGCTCGCCTGCGTCACTGGTAGCCGTAGACGATGAGGTAGCCAATGGGCAGGAAGAACAGGATCGGGAAAACGACGCGGGCGTAATCGTCGATGCGCTCGGCCTGCCTTGGATAGCCGCGGTGGTGGCTAACGTGCGTGATGATGACTTGTACCAGCGCCAGGAAGATGACGGAGTAGCTGAGGAGGTAGAAGATGTCGGCGACAACCAGGTAACCCACCTTCGGCAGGGTGTTGGCCTGCGAGATGTGGAAGGCGATCGCTGACAGCAGCGCCGTTATGGTGATGCTGATCTGGGCCTGGAACTCCTTGGCATCGATGTAGAAAACGCAGAAGCTCATTAGCACGATGATCGCGAGCGGCACCACCGACTTAATGACGTACGGGGTCAGCGAACGGTCCATCGGGATCCGCAAGGCGTAACGCGAGGACTTGCGATCCCATTTGTTGGGGTCGAGCCAGCCGAAATTCGTGGAATACTCCTGGACTCGGCTCGTATGCGTGACGTCGTCGTCGATGATCGACCAATCGCGGACCTGGACGTCTGGCCCCAGGGCGGCCGTCGCTAGGGAGGCGCTGGGCAGCGCCTCCTCGTCGGGTTGAAACACGATATGGTCGGTGCCGAGCCAGCGATGCTCGATGACCATCTCCAGGGTTTGCTGGTCGAAGGGATACTTATGCAGAGGGAAGACGTTGCGCAGCTTGGCGCTAAAGCGATGGCTCTGGCGGTACCAACCGTTGTGCTCGCGGACATCGACGTCGTCGATGGCCAGCATTTCCCCATTGACCAGCACGAAGTCGATGCGGTTCTCCGTCCCCGGTGGCAACCGTTCTTGCCAGCGGAACCACAGGTAGCCCGTGAACTCATAGGAGCCCTCTCGGATATCGAAATCGTTGATCGACGCGACATAGACCCCCGTTTGGACAACAACGGGCTCATCGTTGCCCGGCGCGCCCATCGCCGCCGGGCACGCCATGACCAGGAGGACGAGCAGGATGAGTCCTGCCATTAGCGTACGGATGATCGTCTGTCTTCGTGCCACGTTCTACCAACGCCAGTGCGCACCACGCCGATAGCCTAGCGCGACACCGCGGTTGGCACCACAAGCCAGGGTTTCGCTAGGTTCTCAAGCGCGCGGCTAGGCGCTGAACCGGGCCGCGATGCCCTGCTCCAGCGACAGCATGGCCGGGACGAGGAAGAGCACGATGACGGTTGCGAAGGCCAGGCCGAAGACGAGCGAGACGGCCATAGGAATCAGGAACTGCGCCTGGAGGCTGGTCTCGAACAACAGCGGGGTGAGTCCGCCCATGGTGGTCAGGCTGGTCAGCAGCATGGGGCGTAGACGCCGGCAGCTCGCGCCGACGAGGGCATCATAGACGCTCATCTGCTCCGTGCGCAGGTCGCGGTAGAAGCTGACCAGGATGATGGAGTTATTAACCACGATGCCGGATAGGCCGAAGATACCGAATAGAGACAGGATCGTGAGATCGATGCCCAGGAGCCAATGACCGGTTAGCGCGCCGACCAGGCCGAAGGGGATGACGGCCATGACGACCAGGGGCCATATATAGGAGGCGAAGACGGCGGCCAGGACCAGATAGATCAGGACCAACCCCAGGACTAGGCCCCGTTTCATGTCGGCTAGGGTGTCGCGCTGATCCTCGGCGCGGCCGGTGTACTCCCAGGCCACACCGTACTGCGAGCTGATGCGCGGCAGTGCATCCGCTTTAAGCTGATCCAGGATGCGGTTGGCGTTGGTGACCTCGCGATCGACGTCCCCCTGAACCTGTACCGCGAGCTGGGCCTCGGCATGTCGCAACGCCTCGAAGCCGCGCTGGGTGCGAAAGTCGACCACCCCTTCGAGGGGAACCGTTTCGCCTCGTGGGGTCTTAATGGGCAGCCAGCCCAGGGCCGCGGGATCGTTCCGGGCCGTTTGCGTGACACCCACGCGCAC
Source organism: uncultured Ectothiorhodospiraceae bacterium (assembly GCA_913055565.1). GTDB lineage: Bacteria > Pseudomonadota > Gammaproteobacteria > Nitrococcales > Nitrococcaceae > CAJXKP01. The sequence continues at coordinate 1,468 of CAJXKP010000026.1, read as the reverse complement.
CTCCAACTCGTCCTCGCCGCGGGTAAAGATCTGGGCCAGATCGCCGGCGTAGGCGGCGCGAAGCTGGCGGCCGACGTCGGCCTCGGTGAGGCCGATGGATTGCCCCTGGTCGTTGAGCCGGTAGAGGATCTGCTGGCGTCCGTAGGGCATGTCATCGGTGACGGCTGATACGCCCGCGAAGTCCTCTAGGACGCCCGTTAAATCGGTGGCGGCCGCCTTTAGGGCGTTGGCGTCCGCCCCGGTGAGGCGGATGCTGAGATCCCGACCGGGCGGGCCGCCGCTACGCACGCTCAGGCTCAGCGACTCCAGGCCGGCGGCCGGCTCGATCCGGGCGCGCCAGCGGTCTCGGAAGTCCGAGGCGCTAATGGCGCGCTGGCTGGGGTTGACCAGCTCGACGACGAGGGCACCGAACTGGTCGCCGGACTGGGAGCCGCCGGCCTCCTGCTCGCCGGCCGTAGTACCGCGACGTGCCACGGCCAGGTTGACCGGCTCGCCGGCCAGCGCGTCCTCGGTGGCATATAACGTCTCGCGAAGGTGGTCGATGAAGGCGTTGACGTCCTTCTCGGGGGTGCCGGCAACGAACTTGGCGTTGCCGTAGAGGATGTTGCTGTCGGGCGAGGGGAAGAACGAGAAAGGCAGACGGCCACCCACCAGCAGCCCGGTGGTGATGAGCAGTAGCGCGACGCCTGTGGCCAGGGTTGTGGTCCGCCAGCGCACGGCAAGCGCCACGCTCCGTTGAAAGGGCCCGTCGCGGAATCGGTTGAAGGCCCGGTCGAAGCGCGCGCGCAGGCCGCTGCCAGTGTCTTGACGTGACATGCCCGGGAAGGTCTGGGCGAGGTGGCCCGGTAGCACCAGGAAGGCCTCGACCAGGGAGGCCAGGATGACGCATATCAGCACGAACGGGATATCGAAGAGGATGTTGCCGATAACGCCGCCGACGAGCATTAGTGGTAGGAAGGCGGCGATGGTGGTCAGGCTCGACGACAGAACCGGGGGCCACATCCGGCGTGCGGCGTTGACCGAGGCGCTCACCGCGCTCTCGCCGCGCTCCTGATAGCGCGACAGGGCCTGCTCGCCGACGACGATGGCGTCGTCGACGATGACGCCTAGCGTCATGATGAACGCGAACAGCGAGATCATGTTGATGGAGCCGCCGAAGGCGTAGAGCAGCGCGAGCGCGGCGAGGAAGGCAGTGGGTATGCCCAGCGCGACCCATGTGGCGACCCAGCCACGCAGGAACAGGAACAGCACGAGGAGGACCAGCAAAAGCCCCGTGGCGCCGTTCTTGATGAGGAGCATAATGCGTTCCTGCAGCAGGCTCCAGGACTCGTCAAAGGTCGTCAGCCCGACGCCTGGGGGCAGGGTCGCCCGGGTCTGCGTCGCCCAGCGCTGCATGATGCGGGCGGCCTCCAGGGTGTCGCCGTTGGCGCTGCGCTTGAGATCGAGCTCCACCGCCGGCCGGCCCTGG
>CAJXKP010000025.1 GCA_913055565.1 uncultured Ectothiorhodospiraceae bacterium | reverse complement strand
TGACTGTCGTCGCATCCATGAGCGCACAGTACCCGCCCACGACGGAGTTGTCCAGCCGACTTGTGTGTCAGGGTCAGCGTTACGCAGCCCCTGCACTTCCAGGGCCAATACTTCGACGATGAGACAGAACTACACTACAACCGCTTCCGCTACTAGCTCCCCAGAGTGGGCGACTCGTGCATCAGGATCCGAACCGGTTTGTGCGCGACGCCGATTTAATAAAGATACCCCACACCCCTCGGGATGGATTGATCCGTTTGGGCTAACATGCTTCGAAGATGACCATGGAATCAGGGCACTCTGCGCCATCTAGCGTTCGGCCTCGCCCAAGAGGGCCCCATCGCGTTTCTCCAATCAACCTGACCGGCTTGAGATCCACGTGGCTAGCGATACCGAGTTGTGCTTCACCCCCCGATGAACACATCCGGCGAGCCAGTACATAATTGGCCGCCGCAGTCGACCCCATCACTTACCCTGGTTGCAGGTTTACCGTTAATCGACACTGTCGAAGAGCCTTCAGCTACTGCGCGTGGGTGTGGCGAGCAGTCCGAGCAGCCATGCGGCACCAAGTCGTCGCCGACACGGTTCGCGGGTAGTGCATTAACGAAGACGTCCGGGCTACCCGTAATGGTGGGTGTGGGCGGGTAACATCCATGCGACGAGCCAATGTCGCCTAGGCGCGCGCTTTTCTGTCCCATTAGTATCGACTCCCTGACGCTGTAGCGCTTTCAAATGCCTCCTGCGGTGATGGAACGTCGCACTATTGGGTTGCTAGGGTCAACGAATCAGGCCCTTTGAGGCCCGCTCGCTAAGCTGATCCTCTGGCGGCAGGCATATCATGACGACCCGACCCCCGTATGCGGAGGACGCCCGAGTAACGCGGGCGGACTCCAGGGCGTTGCAGCACCAGGTCCCGGGGCACTAGCCTTACCTCGCCGGTAACGCGCTATTCGACGTGCGCAAACAGGACAGCTATAACTAACCATGCGGTGAGCCCGTCCGCCAGGCCGCTGATAGCGAGACACTGAGGACACGCTTCGCCGAGGCCATGGGGCGTTTCGGCTTTCGCTTCCAGCGTGAGGCACGTGCCCATCACCACAGCGAGCCATCACCGACCACGGGAGATAACAGCTTGGCGCAAGACACGAACCAGGCGGTACGCACCATCGAGCACGCAACGATCCCGCTATCGGATGGCACGCGGCTGTCCGCGCGGATCTGGCTGCCAGCGGACGCCGAGACGAATCCGGTGCCGGCGACCCTGGAGTACATCCCGTACCGTAAGCGCGACTTCACCCGGACACGCGACGAGACGCTCCATCGCTACTTCGCGCAGCACGGCTACATCGGCGTACGCGTGGATCTACGCGGTAGCGGTGACTCGGAAGGCGTGCTCACCGATGAGTATCTCCAGCAGGAGCTCGACGACGGCGTCGAGGTCATACGCTGGCTGGCTCAGCAGCCCTGGTGCGATGGCAACGTCGGCATGATCGGTATCTCCTGGGGCGGCTTTAACGGCCTCCAGATCGCCGCTATGCAGCCCCCGGAGCTCGGCGCCGTGGTCTCGGTATGCTCCACCGACGACCGCTACGCCGATGACGTCCACTACATGGGCGGCTGCATGATCGGCGACAACATCTCCTGGGCCTCGGTGATGTTCGCCTTCAACTCCTTGCCCCCTGACCCCGAGCTGGTCGGCAACCAATGGCGCGAGCTATGGCACCAGCGGCTGGAGGGCAGCGGGCTGTGGCTGGACAACTGGCTCCAGCACCCGTATCGCGACGCGTTCTGGAAACATGGCTCCATCTGCGAGGACTACAGCCGCATGCAGACGCCAGTCATGGCGGTTAGCGGCTGGGCCGACGGCTACACCGACGCCGTGTTCCGCATGCTCGCCAACCTCGATGCCCCGCGGCAGGGGTTAGTAGGCCCTTGGAGCCATAAGTACCCGCATCAGGGCGTTCCCGGGCCGGCCATCGGGTTCCAGCAGGAGGTCGTGCGCTGGTGGGACTACTGGCTCAAGGGGCGTGACAACGGCGTCATGGATGAGCCCATGCTGCACGCCTGGATGCAGGACAGCGAGAAGCCCGCAGCGAGCTATAACCATCGTTCCGGGCGATGGGTAGGCGAGGCGAGCTGGCCGTCCCCCAACATCGACTGGCAGCGCTACTATCTCACCCCCGACAGCCGCCTCACGCAGAGGCATGAGACCGCAAACACGCAGGCGCATGCCCTGACCGTCCAGTCCCCGCTTAGCGTGGGCTTTTTCGCCGGCAAGTGGTGCAGCTACGCCGCCGGCCCGGACCAGCCTTTCGACCAGCGCGAGGAGGACGGCGGCGCGCTGGTCTTCGACACCGATGTGCTCACCGAGCCGGTTGAGCTCCTCGGGGCCCCGGCGCTGACGATGACCTTCACGGTCAATCGCCCCGTCGCCCAGGCCGCGGTGCGGCTGACGGACCTCGCCCCCGATGGCAAGGCGACCCGCACCACCTACGGGCTTCTCAACCTCACGCATCGCAACAGCCACGAGGCGCCCGAGTACCTCGAGCCCGGCCGGGAATACACCGCCCGCATCAAGCTTAATGACCTCGGGCAGGTCTTCCCGGCGGGGCACTGCATCCGCTTGGCCGTATCGACGTCCTACTGGCCGCTCGCCTGGCCGCCCCCGGAGCCCGTCCGGTTGTGCATCAACCCCGAGGGCACGCACCTGGATCTGCCGACGCGCCGGTCACAGCCGTGCGACGAGGCAATCGGCTTCAAGGCCCCGAGCTACCCGCAACCGGTCGGACTCACAGTGCTCGAGCCGGGCGACCAGCGCTGGGTGGTCCAGCGGGATCTCGGCACCAACGCCTCGACCCTGGAGGTGATCAAAAACGGCGGGACCTATCGCATCGAGGATATAGACCTGGCAGTGAGCGACGACACGCGCGAGTACTACCGCTACGTCGGTGACGATTTCCAGTCCGGGACCGGGGAGGTGACAGCCATTCGCCGGCTACAACGCAGCGATTGGGACATCGAGACCCGGACACGCACCGTCCTTACGGCGGACCGTGATTACTTCCATATCAATGCCGAGCTGGACGCCTACGAGGACGGGCGGCGCGTGTTCTCGCGCAATTGGTTGCGCAGCATCCCGCGGCAGTACGTCTAAACAGCGAACCCCCGCTTAGCTCGGGTCGTCGGGATGGTCGATGCGAGTGAGACGGCGCAATAGAACCGGGCCTAAGGCCACCGCGCCGGTGGCCAACGCGAGGAAACTAGCCAGTGCTGCGAGGCTCATGGCTAGCGAGGGCTGGCCATCGGCCAGGAGCGTGGCGACCATTTGCGTACCGGCTACCGTCAGACCCTGGCCGAGGGTCAGGATGCCTAACAGGCTCCCCGCTCGCGCCAGCCGGCTCGCTACCTTGGTATCGCGCCCTAACCACTGGATGAGCTCCAGCAACGCCCAGATAAGCGCCAGGCCGCTAACGCCATACCACGCCGCCGTGAGCGATAGGTCGCGCGCCAGCGCCGGCGACCCTACCGCCAGCGTGGACACGCTGCTCGCAGCGACCAAAACCAACGCCAGTGCCACCGCCAGGCGTTTGACGGTTCCATTATCAGTCGTGGTTCGCCTGCTGCTCATGGCGTCATCCGAGTTGCTTACACCAGCTCCCGGGGGTCATCGACACGCCTCATCCGAGGCCGAGGGCACCAAAACCCGATTGCGATCTCCTCGCTTGCCGCGGCCGAGGACCCGATTCGCCTCGCGTATCAGACTGCTCACACAGGCTTCGACCCCTTGGCTTGGGTTGCCTCAGTGTCATCGCAGGATCGATGCCTCCATCATGCGGCCTTAGGTGCGCTCGAATCGCGGGCTGCGATCGCCTATAACGGCATGCCCCGCCGCGCGGCGAGAGCATGCCACGCCGCGTAAACCGCTGCCTACGCGAGCGTAGCGCGCCGTCCCATGGCCGCCAAACGCCTCGCCTAGGCGGCGCTAGCCGGGTGTCGCCTCAGCCTGAGAGGCGATAACAGCGCTGATAGGCTGATCCTTCGTCGCCCTACCGACACGCCCGCGAACCCGCACAGCGGGCATTCGATGACGCCAAGCCGTTGTGATAGCTTACGAGCCGCTTGGCGCCCGGGACGCGCACCATCGCGGCCCACCCGGCGCCGCAAGCGACAGCAAACGAAACCTCCTCGTCATCCAGGAGAGGCAAGATGCCAGAATCGCAGAGCATGCACGGAATCGCTGTCTTTAGCGCAAGCATGGACATCGTGATTGCGCTCATCGCCCTTACCCTGCTTTGGGTCTTTTTGCGAGTGGCCGACTGGGCCGCCAAACAAGGGCAAAAAAAGCACCAGCAAGGCGATGACGAGAGCCTCGCCGCCCGAGGTGCGATGGTAATCGCGCGTATCGAGTCAGAGCCCCTGCCGGCGGCCATCTACTACGCCGGCCGCTGGGTCGGTGGCTGCCTGGTGCTCGGCATGCTACTCGGGTGACGCCATGCGTTGGCTACTGATCGCGGTGCTGGCGTGGCCCGCGCTCGTCGACGCGGGCGCGATCAGGGATGAGTACGATGCCGAGATCCGCGAGGCAGCGGAGCGCTATCTGCCCGGGCTGGATTGGCGGCTGTATAAGGCTCAGCTCTACCAGGAGTCCCGCCTGGATCCCGAGGCCGAGAGCCACGTCGGGGCCAAAGGCATCGCGCAATTCATGCCCGCCACCTGGAACGAGATAGCCGCCGAGATCGGATACGGTTCGGCGAGCCCACGCGCCGTCGAGCCGGCGATCCAGGCCGGCGCCTACTACATGGCCGATTTCCGCAAAGAATGGTCCGCGCCGCGACCGTCATCGGACCGATACTCGTTATCTGCCGCCTCCTACAACGCGGGCCTGGCCAATGTGGTGGAGGCACAACAAATTTGCGGCGGGCCCAATCGCTACCGGCGCATCATTAAATGCCTACCCGAGGTTACCGGCGAACACGCTAAGGAAACGCGATCCTACGTCAGCCGCATTTGGCGCTGGTTCCTGCAGTTAATGGCCAACTAGGGAGACGCCACCCCTCTGCCCAGGCGTGTCGCTGAAGACAGCCAGCGCCATTGCACCGTGATGGCGGTCACGGAAGACGGCAGAGCAGCCGCAACACTGAATGGTCGTACTCGGCGCCGGCTGACGGGCGCCTCCTAGGCGAGCCCGTCGGATGTCCTCGCCCAGTCGTCTTAACTCGTGGTCGTTACCGCATTGCTTGTTGTAGCCTCGTTCGCGCCAGGGAATGGCTAATCCCCGGCTGGCCCAGCCCCTCGAGACCTGGCCCAGTGGAGATAGCGAATGGCTCCCAACAACAAGCCCTCATCAGGACGATCAGCCACCCCTGGCCGCCTGTCGCGGCGCCGATTCCTGACCGGTAGCACCGCCGCCGTAACCGGTGCGGCGCTACCCCTGGCGACGCGTCCCATCATGGCGGAACACAGGACGCACCACAGCGAATCCTTCCGCATGGTCTTCATGACGGATATCCACTGGCAGGATCAGCACGGCGCGCCGGAGGCACTGGCAAAGGCACTCGCTAGTCTGCAAAGGCTGGATCCCACCCCCGAGCTGATCGTTAATGGCGGTGACCTGGTGCATAACAGCAAGGGCATGACGGTCGACAGCGGCGAGCGCTCAGCCGATCGTTTCCTGGCCTCGTGGCGCGCGAATACGGATCTACCCACGTATCACGCGATGGGCAATCACGACCCGCTGGGCTGGGCGAATCCGGAAGTATCCCCCAATGAGCCGCTTTTCGGCTGGGATCTGTGGCGCGAGAAGCTAGGGCGTGACCGGCTGTACTACAGCTTCGATCACGGCGGCTGGCATTTTGTGGTCCTGCACGATATCGCGCTCACCGAGCGCGGCCACTACATCGGCGAGTTCGACGACCAACAGATGCGCTGGCTCAAACGGGATCTGGCGCACGCCGGTGACCGCCCGACCATGCTGTTCGGCCACATGCCACCCGTGTCCGCCATTGAATTCCTGGATGGCGGCGCGGCGGTAGAGGATGGCGACTGGACACTCAGCGTGACGCGCATGACGCGCAACCCGGATGCCTTGCTCCAGGCCCTCGAGGGCTCCCGCGCTCAGGCCTTCTGGAGCGGCCATATCCACCGGCGTGACCGGATCGACGCGCTAGGGCTATCGATGATCTGCGCCGGCGCGATCAGTGGCGCCTGGTGGGGCGGGCCCAACGGTGCCACCCAAGAGGGCTACGCAGTGATCGATTGCCATGCGGATGGCAGCTTCGATTACTACTACCACGATTACGGATGGCAGCCACCGAGCTAGCGCCGCGGCGCCTAACGGTAGCGGTAGACCTTCAGACCATAACCCCACCCCAAGCCGATTGGCTTCCGAGGCACCTACACCGCTGATACGGCCTCTTGGATATGGCGTGGTGTGGTGTGCGTCACAGTAAGCGGCGCTAGCCAAACGGATCCTGACGGACAGTCGATTCGACAAAGGAGCGCTGTCGTGAGCCATAGATCCCATCGCGAGAGCAAAGATAACAACCCCTATGAGTTGGATGAGCTACAGCTCATTGAGGCGCTCAGGCCATCCGTTGAATCGTTGGCTCTGGCAGGCCTGCGTCGCTCCCTTGAGCAGGCCGACGATGTCCTCTTCGATCGCGCCGAGCGGGCGGAATCCGCCAGCGGGCAGGATAGCTTCTTCGCCGCGATGCGCGAGCTACGTCTTAACCGCCAGGCGCTCACCGACCGTTTCTCGGCGACCCTCGACCAGTTTTTCCAACACGGTTTCATCAAGCGGACGTGGCACAACCTCGGTGCAGCGGATAGTAGCGGCTGGTCGCTAATGGGCGGCGACGAGGTCGAGGAGGAGGTAGCGGTCGAGGGGGCGATCAGCAGGCTCCGAAGCCGCAACAGTGCAGCCCTGACGGAGATCGAGAGCCGCCTTCGCCATGTCATCACGCTGGAGGGCTCAGGCGACGATAACCTCTTCGATCCCGGCACCCTCGTGCAAGCGTTCGCCGCAGTGATGCACGAGACCGAGATAACGATCCAGCCCCGCATCATTGTCTACAAGCTATTCGAGAAACAGCTCCTCGCTGGTCTCGGAGAGGTCTATCGAGGCCTTAACGCCGAACTGCAAGAGGCCGGTCTGACGGCCGAGCAAGGCAAGCAGACCGCAAGCTCGGCGCGCCCGAGCCGCCGCGATCAGCGGTCCACGAGCACCGACGGGGCCGCCAACACGATGGCGGCGCACCAAGCATCGACGCCAGCCGGCCTCAGCACGCACCCCGCGCCACCCGCGGCCGCTTGGATCGAAGAGGCGGCGCCCTCGATCCTGAACCAGCTGCCCGCCGAGCAGGAGGTCGTTGGCGTGCTGTATCAACTGGCAGCGGCGGCGCGTGGCGACACCGACCAGTCGATCAGCGACAGCGCGGTCGCGAGCGGTCGGCAAACAGACGTGACGACAACCGACGGCCGGACCGTATCGGGGATCCTGTCAGCGGTTCAGCGCCAAATCGGCCAACATCGGCGCGACCCCATTGAGCCCCCGCAGCTGAAATCTGTGCTCACCAAGGGCCTGCAGCGCAACACGGGGGCCGACCAGCTCGAACGCTCGGTGGATGAGACCATCGACATCGTGAGCATGCTGTTCGAGGTCATCCTGGAAGACGACCGCCTGCCCGGGGCTATCGAGGCGCAGTTCGCCCGGCTCCAGGTCCCCATCCTCAAGGTGGCGCTCACGGACAGCGAGTTCCTCGCCAATTCCGCCCACCCGGCGCGGCAGTTATTCAACACGCTCGCGCGTGCGGCGCTAGCCCTCGCCCCGAGGGACGACATCGAAGCGGATCCGGTCTATCGAAACATCCAGGCCGCTATCCAGCGGGTAGTTGATGAGTTCAATAGCGATCCCGCCGTCTTCCAGGCGGTCCTCGAGGCCTTCGAGGGCTGGCAATGGCAGAGCGGTCGCGGCTCAATCGCTAGCGATCAGGCACAGGGGGCCGCCGAAGCACGACAGGCGCGTGTCGAGGCAGTCCGTGACCGTGTCACGGAGCTGGTGGAATCGCGCCTCGGCAACGCCGAAGCCGTACCGGCCGTCGTCCCACGGCTGCTGCGCGAGGCGTGGTTCAAGGTACTCTTCATCACCGGGATTAAGCATGGTGTCGATGGCGATGCCTGGGCTACCCATGCGGATGTCATGGACCGACTCGTTTGGGCCATGCAACGCCACGATGATCCCGATGAGCGCCAACATGTGACACAGCACCTCGGCGGGCTGCTGCAGCAGATCCAGACCGGGCTCAACGACATCATGTACAGCCCCGCTGCGATCGACGAATTCCTGCAAGCGCTTCGCCAGGACTGCCCCAACGAGGAAACACCGACCGGCATCCCCGCGAACGCAGCGGATCACGACGACGAACCATCCCCAACAGCCGGCGCCAACGAGGATGATGTTACCGGCGCTATCTCGCCGACCATGGCGAGTCATGGCGACGTTGCCACGCCAGCACGCACCGAGGGTGCTCAGTTAGATGAACAGGTCATGCGTCAGATCGCGGCCATACCGATCTGTAGCTGGTTCGAGTTCATCGGCGATGACGGCTCACGCAAACGCGCGTGCCTGCAGGCCCGGGTGGATAGCGGTCAATGCTACATCTTCGCCGACCGCCAGGGTGCCAAGGTCGCCGAGTACAGCATCCAGTCCCTGGTCGAAGGCATTGAGGCCGGTGAGATACGCCCCATCGAGGAGGGCGCGCTGTTCGAGCGCGCCCTTGAGAGCGTCATTGGCCGGCTCAAGGATCAGGCCAGCTAGGCAAATACCGCTAGCCCGCGCGAACCTTCCCAGGCTCTCGCTCGGCGCGCTCATCATCAAAGGAGTCGATGAGCCTTAAACAAGCGAGGATCCCGCTGGCTAATGGTGGCGAACAAGCCATCAGGCCTGCGTTGGGCTAGCAAGGCGTGTGCTGCCGGTTCGGGTGCCCGGGGCGGGGCTCTATGTCGCTGAACTCGAACCCACTTCCTCGCCGCCAGACCTACCCGCCCCAAGGTAGTGGCCGAAAATCACCACTAGAATAGGGCGTCGCTCGCCTCGCATGAGACAAGCCCGCGACTAGGCTCGGCCGCCGGGGCGAGCCACCTAATCGGGGGGTGAAACGCTCGTCACGACGTAATCCACGCCCCCCTGCGGCGTGGCAACGGTGAACTCATCATCCACGGCCTTGCCGAGCACGGCCCGCGCGAACGGGGCATCCACACTGATCCAGCCCGCGCCCGGATCGATCTCATCGGGCCCAACGATGCGGTAGCGCACGACGTTGCCCGCATCGTCCTCGGCCGAGAACCACATCCCGAAGTACACCCGAGTCGTATCCTGGGGACGCTCGTACACCACCTGGAGGCCATCCAGGCGCTTGCTCAGATAACGGATCCGGCTATCGATCTCGCGCAGCCGCTTCTTGCCGTAGATATACTCGGCATTCTCGGAACGGTCCCCCATGGCGGCAGCCTCCGCGACAGCCTGGGTCACTTCGGGGCGCCGCACGCGCCAAAGCCAGTCCAATTCCTTATTGAGCCGATCCCATCCCTCCGGGGTTACATAGGGCGAGGATCGCGCACCCGGCGCGCGATGACGTGCCATTGGCCTCATCCTCCTGGGGAACGTTGAGCGATTCGCGCAAGCCTCGGGCCGCTGAGCGCGCATACAGGCCAAACCAGCGCGCTGCGCTGTAGGGGCGGCCCCGTCGCGCGTTAGGCCGTCGACCACCCGCGCTACGCGGCCCCGGCAGGCGCGCAGCGATTATCCAGCGTTAGCCTAGCGCCTGTCGAAGCCCCACACCCCTGGTAATACTCGACCGCCCACCACTCAAGAGGACGAATAAGGCGGCAGCGCGTCGTCACCTAAGCAGCACGACGAGCCCGGACTAGTCGGGTCAGGACAATAAGGCCCATGCCTAGCAGGCCGATGGTCATCGGTGCCGGCACCTGCGCCCTGGGTTCGCCCGAGCCATCGCCGCCAATGACCAGTTGGCGATCCGCATAGGGCGGCACAAGCCCGCGCCCGTGGTCACCATCACCGCCGGGCCGCGTAACCGTTCCCGATCCACCGGCCTGGCCTTCAACGCCCCCGCCGCGGCTGAACTGGAGACCATCAAGCGACCATTGGCTCCAGACGTCGTTGTTACCAGCTGATCCACCTAAGCCGTTGGCCGCCACGGATAACCCGCCCCGTGGCAGCCCGAACGACACCCCATAACCAACCGACTCAGTGCCGGTGCCACGACCGCTATAAAGCCCCGGCCAATCGGTGCCAGGACCATCGATGGCAGGGAGCAGCCCCGCGACAGCACGCGGGTTCGCGCTGGGCCAAGTACCCACCAACCGCCCGTCGCTGGCCTCAATAGAGGCCATTCCGGCGGGTCGCTGCGATGTGGAGGTGCCAGACGGCGGCGTGGGGTCGGCATTGGCTACGCCCGCTAAAGGGAAACTGAAGCTGGACGAGGTAAGCAATGCCAAGGCCGCACTCAGCATCACTGACGGGCGGATACTCCGATTCATGCTGTTGGTCTTCATTGGTGTTCTCACACGCAAGGCCACCGACTCGGCGGCTCAGGTGATCCGGCCAGTGTGGCGCGGACCTGACTAACAAGCAGCAAGAACGGGGCCAAGCGCGGAGAAGCTGTGGCTTATTAAAGCCCTGCCGTACCAGACGCTCCAACCCATGGGCCGACCTGTAAAGAGCGCTGACACCTCCGCCCCCGATGGCCACCGTGGCCCGCAAGCCATCCGGGGACTCGCAGCGGCTCGTCGCGCGTCCTCGGCGTGGAAACGCACCACGACATAAGCGATCCAAGGGCGGGGGCCTCGTGGCAGACTGGGCACCCATCCACCCCAATAGGCGGAGTCACAGACCCTGATGAGCGAAGACAACACCCCATGGAACCGGCCCATGCCGGACGAGCAGTTCCAGCTCATGCGCGAGATCCTGGCCGCGCCGAGCCCCGTTGGTCTCGAGGGCGCCATGACCTACGGCGTGCTCAAGCCCCGCATGAGCCAGCACGCCCTACCGGACTGGCAGGTTCACCAGTTCCGCGGCCATGCCGGCATCATCATGGATACCCACCCCGGGCGCGACGACCTCCTCAAGGTGATGCTCGTCGGCCACGCCGACAAGATCCGCATGCAGGTTCGCTCGATCGGCGAGGACGGCAAGATATGGATCAACAGCGACTCCTTCCTGCCGACCACCCTGATCGGACACGAGGTCAAGCTCTTTAGCGAGGACCCCGACAACCCCGGGCAGTATCGAGCCATCGAGGGAGGCACGGTGGAGGCGCTAGGCGCCATCCACTTGGCGGATACGGCCGTCCGCACCGGCGAGAAGGGCGTCAAGAAGGAGCAGCTCTACCTCGAGCTGCAGATCCACGGCGAGGACAAGAAACAGCAGGTGGAGAATCTCGGCGTCCGCCCCGGCGACACCATCATCCTTGATCGCCCCATCCGGCAGGGCTTCAGTCCCAACACCTTCTACGGCGCCTATCTGGACAACGGGCTGGGCTGCTTCACGGTCGCTGAGGTCGAGCGTCTGGTCGCCGAGTGCGGCGGCACGAGCAATGTCCGCGTTCTGTTCGCCATGGCCAGCTATGAGGAGATCGGCCGCATGGGCAGCCGCGTCCTCGCCGGCGAGCTCGAGCCCGATGTGCTCATTGCCGTGGACGTTAACCACGATTACAGCGCCGCTCCGGGTGTCGGTGATCGGCGCTTGCCGCCCCTGCAGATGGGCGAGGGGTTCACCATGTCGGTCGGCGCCATCGCCAGCGAGCAGCTCAACCAGCTCATCGAGACGACCGCCCGCGAGCAGAGGATCCCCATGCAACGCGACGTGGCCGGCGTCGATACGGGCACGGACGGCATGGCAGGCGTCCTCGCCAGCGTGGATTGCGCGGCCACATCCATCGGCTTCCCCATTCGGAACATGCACACCATCTCCGAGACGGGTAATACGCAGGATGTACTCGCTGCGGTGCACGTCCTCGCGGCCACGATTCAGGCCCTGGACGCCCTCCCCGATCCCGAGCGCGCCTTCCTTGACCATCATCCACGTCTCGATCAGGCCAGCCCGCTGGGCCACCAGGGCGCTGCCAAGCCGAATGGTGACAAGGGCGAGTAACACGCGCCCCTGGCAAGCTCGCGGCGGCCACCGCTACGCCGACATGGCAGCACGGTGGGCCGCCGCATCGGCCTTGCCGCTGGGCCACGACACCCCTCCCTAGGCCGCCAACCCCTATTCGGGAAATGGATGCCCGAATAGTCGGGCCAGGCAAGACCGAGCATGGGGGCCGGGCGAGAGCCTAAGTCGCCCCGCGTGGCTGCGCCGTCATGGGCACCGAGATGCCTTGGGCGCCCACCGAGCGCTTGGCATGCCGGTCGTCGAGCGGCTACTATTGAGCCATGACTGACCACAACGAACAACACCCCAGTACGACGAGCGCCGCAACCGCAACAGCGAACAACGCCACCCCCAGCGGCGAGCCATCGACCACGGACCACACACCGCCTGCCGGCGCGATAACGGAACACCGGTTCCGAACCGATAGCGGCGAGGATTTCGCCTACCAGGCGAATGCCGATTGGCTGGTGCTACACAACGAGGAAAAGCCCGTCGCCGAGGTCTTTTTCGTGGCCTACACCCGCGGCGATACCGATGGCGGCCAGCGCCCCGTGACCTTCGTGCTCAATGGCGGCCCCGGAGCGGCGGCGGTTTATCTCCATCTCGGCGCCATGGGGCCCTATCGCGCGGTCTTTGAGGCCGACGGCCGCCCACCCGCACCGCCGGCTCAGCTCGAGACCAATCCCGATAGCTGGCTACCGTTCACGGATCTGGTCTTTATCGACCCCGTGGGCACGGGTTGGAGCCGGACTATCGAGGGGGAGAAAACGGGCTCGGACAGCCAGTCGGGCTCGAGTCAAGACGACTTCTACGAGATCGGCAAGGACCTGGACGCCATCTGCGAGTTCGTCACGCGCTGGCTCTCGCGCTATGGACGCTGGCGCTCACCCATCTATTTCGCCGGTGAGAGCTACGGCGGCTTTCGCGTGGCCAAGATCACGCGCAAGCTCCAGGAGACCTACGGCGTCGGCCTCAACGGCGTGTTCCTCGTTTCCCCGGTCTTCGAGTTCAAGGAGCTCATGCCGACGGACTACGACGCCCTCGGTTACGTGGACCGCCTGCCCTCGATGGCGGCGGCCGCGCACTACCACGGCCGCAACCGCGAGCCCCGTGACGACGCAAGCCTCGATGAGGTCACTGCCGCGGCGGAGTCATTCGCCGTCAACGACTACGCGCTCTTACTCGTCCAGGGGCGCGGCCTCGGCGATGACCGAGCGGCGGCGACACAGGCCAAGGCAGCGCGGCTGATCGGGCTGGCCGAGGACGAGCTGCATCGCACGGAGGGGCGAATCGACATGGGCCGTTTCGCGCGCGAACTGCTGCGCGACGAGCGCCTGGTCTGCGGCGTCCACGATGCAACGGCGACGCTTGAGGACCCGTACCCCGACCGACCTCGCCAGGAAGGCCCGGACCCGGCGCTGTTCGCCGTCGATCGGGTCTTCGGCGCCGCCGTGAATGCCCACTTGCGCGACAACCTCCAGGTGGCAACGGACCGCCATTACCGGTTGATTAACTTCGATATCAATCAGGCCTGGAAGCGCGAGCGCGAGCGACACGGCCTGGACGCTCGCATCGGCGCCACGGACGACCTGCGGTACGGCATGTCCCTCAACCCATATATGCACGTCTCGATCATCCACGGCATCTACGATCTGGTGACGCCCTACCTGGCATCGCAGCGTCTGATGGGGCTAATGAAGCTCAGCCAAGGGCAACAAGACCGGCTGACGCTAACCAAGCTATCGGGCGGCCATATGTTCTATCTGCGGGATGACGCGAGGCAACAGTTCGCCGCGCTGGGGCGGCAAAAGATACGGGGTTAGGGGCGACACGTAGCGCACCGCCCAGCACGGGCCTGGCCGCCGATGATTCGCCATTACAGCCAAGGTCGGGGATGGCACCGCCGGCCTCCCGGCCTCGGTGTCGAATTTCTTGACAGCTTATACGCGAGCCGAACGACGCCGCTCAGCACCGCCATGCGCGGCGTTTGGTCGGCTCATCAGCAACCGTAGCGGACGCTGGTGCGGCGTAGCACTGTCGCCTAACGAAACACCACAACGAGATAGGGCCCCTAAGTTCCCGCGTACCGGAGTGGCTTTTGTTGGCAAGCATATTGCTCTGATGGCTGGGACGGGGCGGGTGAGGCTTGAGTAGCCCACTTAGTCGCAGGGACGACAAGGAGTCTGAGAGTGCTAACACCGAAACAGATGTCGAATACGAGGATCATGGCCGCAGTGCCCTCGGCGGCAATGGCGATCGCCTTGCTGGCCTTAGCCCCCACGGCAGGGGCCATCGTGATTAACGACGGCGCCGGAAGCTCAAAGGCCCAATCGCTAGGAGCCGATTTCGATCGGGTGGTTGACCTGCAGGTCAATGGATTCAGCGCTTGCACAGGGAGCCTGATATCGAGTCAGCACGTACTCACGGCCGAGCATTGCACCGCCGGAACGAATACCGCTGATCTAGGCATCGACGTCCATACCGATAATGACGGTAGCGAGGAGTTCAACCGAAGCGTATCGGCGAAGGCCGAGATGAATCCAACCAATGACCTGCTCGACGGGACCGACATCGCGGTACTGACCCTGGATGGCGCGGTCTCGGGGCTCTCCCAGCTAGCCCTGGCCAATAGCATCCAGCAGGGATCGACGGTCACGGCGGTTGGTTTCGGCAACAACGGCATCGAGACTACCGGTTCGCAGTTCACGGCCGACGGTAAGCGCTGGGCCGCTGAAAACACCATGGATGCCTTCGGCGCGGCCGAGACGGGCGCCGCCTCCAAACCAGGTAGCGCCAACATCCTCAACACCGACTTCGACGACGGCACCAGCGCCAACAACAAGCTTGGCAGCGACACCCCGCTCGCGAACGAGGGCAGTACAGCGCGCGGTGACAGCGGGGGACCGCTGATCAACGATGGCCTGGTCACGGGCGTGCTGTCGGGCGGCTCGACGGATCCGGCGCAACCCGACTTTGCCGGCGACGTATCTTGGTGGACCGGGATCTTCGCCCAGCCGCAGAAGGATTTCATTCTAGATAACACCAACGGACAGGCGACGTTTAAGAGCGTCAACGTACCGGCGCCGAGCAGCCTCGCCCTGCTCGGGGTCGGTCTATTCGGGATCGCCCGCGGGGTGGCCTCGCGAGGCCGGACAGCGGCGAGCGTCTAGCCGCCGCGCGGTGGCCGGCTCGGGCGACCGCGCCGGCCCACAACGCCGCTACCCAACCAGCGAATCGGCTTGCGCCGGATCGCGCTCCCTATCAAGGCCGTTGAGCCCGGCTAGCCCGACGACGATCACCGGGGCGACACCTCGCGAACCGCGCCCCATGACGACTGGCAACCGGCTTCGCCGCAACGATGCGTCGCGTGACGCCTCCACGCCCGATATCGCCGGCCTATCGGTTTACTGGGACGGTGCCACCCTATGGCGGCGTTCATGGCCACCGATTGCTAAACTAATGGCCCCAATCCAAGCGCGCGATGGTCATCAATGCCCTACACAAAAAAGCTTCTGATTGTCTGCCTGACGGCCTTGATCAGCGGTTGTGCCGCCACCGGCGGTACGGTCTCCGAGAAACGTCAGGCCCTTCTGGACATGCGCCGCGACGTGCTCAACAAGCTCTACATGAGAAAGCCCGACGTCCGTGCCCAGGTCAACGAGGCCGCCGGTTACGGCGTGTTTAGCAGCGCTAATGTCCACCTGCTGTACTTCGGTGGCAGCAAGGGCCGCGGCATCGTCGAGAACAATCGCACCGATGAGCGTACTTACATGAAGATGGGCGCGATCGGCGCCGGCATCGGTCTCGGCGCCAAGGATTACCGCGTCGTCATGATCTTCCACGACGCCGGGACCCTCGAGCGCTTCGTGAACGCCGGTTGGTCGTTCGGCGGCGGGGCCGACGCCTCGGCCAAGGCGAGCGACCAGGGCGGTGCCGTGGGCGGCGCCGGTTCCACCAGCAACATCACGATCTACCAGTTCACCGAATCCGGCCTCTCGCTACAGGCCACCGTGTCGGGCACCAAGTACTGGCCGGACGACGAACTCAACTAGCCCGCCGCCGCCTCCCGCCGGGCCATCGCTGCCCTGCCCCGCGCCCAGGCAAGCTACCGCTCATCGGTCAGTCGGCTCACAGGTGTTGCACTGCAACAAAGGCGCTGTTATTGTGCAACGCAACAATAAGCGGCACCCCTCAATGGGCCCGATCACGACACAACAGGAGGCAACACCATGGCTAACGATACCTTCAGTCAGTTCAACGAGCAGTTCGAGAAGGGCGTATTCGGCCCGATGCGCAACTTCTTCGCCACCGCCACCGACCATGCTGAGAAGATCGCGGGCATCCAGGTTGAGGCGGCCAAGGCCTACACCGACATCAGCTTCAAGAACGCCCGCGAGATCCTCGAGATCCGTGACGCCGAGGCCCTGAAGACCTACGTCGGCAAGCAGCCCGAGGTCGCCAAGGAGTTCGGTGAGCGCGTCAAGGCCGATGCTGAGAAGGTCACCGCGGCCAATCAGGACTTCGTCGAGAAGGCGCAGAAGGTGACGCAGGACGGCGTCGCCTCGGTCCAGAAGGCCGCCGAAGAGGGCGTCGAAAAGGCGCAGAAGACCGCCGGCGCTAAGTAAGCATCAGCCGCAATCGGCTGCTGCCAGCCGTCGTCCCCAGCCCCGGGGCCGGCGGCTTTTTTTGCCCGCCAGTCCCCGTTCTATCGTGACGATGTAGGCATTTTCCCGCCTTGGCCTGCGCCAGGGAGACGCTGTATGACTCTGGCGAGCCTTTGCGTGCTAAAGGCCGCTGGCCGCCCCACCCGCAGCCTACGTCGCCGATGCTTGACGCTAGCACAGTGATGCGTGGTGCGCCGTGCCCAGCCAGAACGCGCGCTCAGCGGCCGGAAGCTCGTGCGAACTGTTCAGCGGTCCCTACGACCTACGCACCCGACCGGCATGACGCGCCAAACCCGCCGCAAGCATGTATGCTCACAAAACGGAAATCGCTTACAGGAGGAGCGTCAATGGATAAGAAGCCTATCTTTGTCATCGGTCTGGACGAGTTCAACCTCAGAGAGCTCGAGACGGTCCACAACGCCTCGGAATACCAATTCCACGCCTCGTGGACTACGGCACCATGGTGAATCCGCCGTCGTATCCCATGGAGGCCATCATGGCCGAGGCGCGCAAGACCCTATCCGAGGCGCCCTCCGTGGACGGCATCATCGGGCATTAGGACTTCCCGACCACCTCGATGCTGCCCATCCTGCGTCGTGAGTGGGGTCTGCCCACGCCCACGCTGGAGAGCGTGCTCTATACCGAGAGCAAGTACTGGTGCCGGCTGGTCAACCAGGAGGCAATACCGGAATGCACGCCGGACTTCCAGGGCCTGGACCCCTACTCGGAGGACCCGGTCGGCCACCTCGACATGAGCTACCCGTTCTGGCTCAAGCCCACGACGGCGTTCTCGTCGTTCCTCGGCTTCCGTATCGATGACGAGGGCAAGTACGTCGAAGCCATGAGGAAGATCCGCGAGCATATCCATGTCTTCGCCGAGCCCTTTGAGTACATCGTCGGCCAGTGCCAGAACCGGAGCGCGCTGCCGGATCGC
Source organism: uncultured Ectothiorhodospiraceae bacterium (assembly GCA_913055565.1). Classification (GTDB taxonomy): domain Bacteria; phylum Pseudomonadota; class Gammaproteobacteria; order Nitrococcales; family Nitrococcaceae; genus CAJXKP01. The sequence goes on along the minus strand of CAJXKP010000025.1, from coordinate 22,116 downwards.
GGCAGCGGCGCCACCGCCGTCGCCGAGGGGTTGATCGGCGGCCGGCTGTGCACGCTGGAGGGCTATGTCTACAACGGTGAGGTGACCACCTACGCGGTCATCGATTCACTGCGCGGTTCCAATAACGTCAGCTTCCTGTGCTATCAGTACCCGTCGCAATTGCCGGACGGCATCCAGAACCGCATGCGCAGCCATGCGGAGACGATCCTCAAGCACATCGGGCTGGACTGGACGCCGTTCAACATGGAGTTCTTCTGGAACCCCATGGACGACAAGATCTGGCTGCTGGAGATCAACCCGCGTATCTCGAAGTCCCACTGCCCTATCTTCCAGATGGCGACCGGGTCTTCGCACCACGAGGTGGCCATCGACATCACCCTAGGGCGCCAGCCCAACTTCCCGCGCCCGGAGGGCCGCTACCCCATGGCGGCGAAGTTCATGCCACGGATCTACGGCGATGCCACGGTCACGCGCGTGCCATCCCACGAGGAGATCGAGGCCATCCGCCGCCACTATCCCGAGCTCGTCATCCATCCAACCGTGACGGAGGGTGATCGGCTCTCGGAGCTGCCGGCGCAGGACAGCTACAGCTTTGAGATCGGCGATGTCTTCATCGGCGGCCAGAACGAAACGGATCTGCACCAAAAGTTTCGGGACGTCATGGCCATGCTGGACTTCCAGTTCTCCGAGGTCCTACCGACGAACTACAGCTAGGCCTGGTCTAGCTAGGGGTAGCGGCGTGGCACTCGCGATCCAACAGCGACAGGATGAACATGGAGCGGTAGCCATCAGCCTCCCTCATGCATTCGCGGGCCACGCCCTCCTGGACAAAGCCCAGCCGACGGTAGAGCTCATAGGCGCGCTCGTTGCCAACGGCGACATAGAGCCATAAACGGTGGAACCCGATCACCTCGAAGGCGTAACGGGCGAGCAGCTGAACCGCCTGGCTGCCGTAGCCACTGCCCGGATCGGTGATCACGATCCGCCGCAGCAGGACGCTATGATCGGGGTCATCGGTACCCTCAAGGACGGCGAAGCCGACGGCCTCGCCGGCGGCCTCAATAATCCAGTGCGCGCTATCGGGATCGTCAAAGCAGCGCTGATGGCGCTCGACGGACCACTGGCCGACGTAGGGCGCGGCGTTAGGCTCCGTTTCGGCGGTCACGACGAAGGCGCAATCGGCGTCCGTGGTGGCGCGCAGCGTTAGGCTATCGCCGAGCATCGTCGGCTGCGGCGGTCGGATCTTGGTCTGTTGCGACATAGGGGCAGGGTACCACCGCGGCAATCGTAGAAGGATGAATTCCTCATGACCGAACCCGTGCGACGGCACGCCTATCAGCCGCCGGCCTATCTGGTCGATCGCGTCGCGCTGACCCTGGAGCTTGCCATGGAAGCCACGCGCGTGCGCAGCGAACTCATACTGCGTCGCAACCCGGCTGCCACAAACCCCGGGGACGCCCCTGCGGTTGGATGGCGAGGCGCTCACACTACACGCCATTTATCTTGATAGCGCACCGCTGCCGGCCTCGGCCTACGAACTCGACGAGCGCGGGCTCACGATCCGAAACGCCCCGGACCACTGCCAGGTTGCCACGGACGTCAGCATCCATCCTTCGGCCAACACCGCCCTCATGGGCCTATATCAAGCCGGCGAACTGCTCTGCAGCCAATGCGAGCCCGAGGCCTTTCGGCGTATCACCTATTACCTCGATCGACCCGATGTACTAGCCCCGTTCCGGGTGACGCTTATCGGCGACGCCGACAAATACCCGGTCATGCTGTGCAATGGTAATCCCGTCGCCGAAAAGCAGACCGACGACGGGCGCCGAGCGGTGACATGGGACGACCCCTTCCCCAAGCCCAGCTACCTCTTCGCCGTGGTCGCCGGCGACATCACCGCCACCCATCAGCCGTTCACCACCGCCCAAGGCCGCGAGGTCGCCATCAATGTCTGGACGACCGCCGCCTACCGGCATCGCTGCCAGCACACCGTGGCCACCCTCACCCGCGCCATGGCCTGGGATGAGGCCGCCTACGGTCTGGCCTATGATCTGGACGTCTTCAACGCTGTCGCCGTACCGCAATACACCCAGGGGGCGATGGAGAACAAGGGCCTCAACATCTTTAACGACCGCTACGCGCTCAATGACAGCGCGACGGCCACCGACCGCGACCACCGCGATGGCGAATCCATGGTGGCCCACGAGTTCTTCCACAACTGGAGCGGCAACCGCGTGACCTGCCGGGACTGGTTTCAGCTCGGCCTCAAGGAGGGATTTACCACGCTGCGCGAGCAGGAATTCATCGCCGATCAGGGCTGGGGGGCAATCCGCCGCATCGAGGATACGCAGCTCATGCGGAGCCGCCAGTTCGCCGAGGACGCCGGCCCCATGGCCCATGCCGTCCGCCCCGAGAGCTACGTGGAGATCGAGAACTTCTACAGCGACACGGTCTATTCCAAGGGCGCCGAGATCTTTCGTATGCTGCGGCGGCTGGCTGGTGATGCCGCCTTCCGAGCGGGTGTAGACCACTACTTCGCCCGCCACGACGGCCAGGCCGTAACCATCGAAGCACTGGTGGAGGCGGTCGGCGAGGCGGCAGGGATGTCGGTCGAGGCCTTCATGGGCTGGTTCGAGCGTGCCGGCACACCGAGCCTAGTGGTGACCGGCACCTACGACGCCACTGCCGGCGTCCACGAGCTTGTAGTGCGCCAGCATCCCCCTTCGTCGGATAGCGGCGACGAGCAACCGCTGCCGCTACCGCTGGCCATCGGGCTGCTGGATGCCTCAGGCACTGAGCTACCGGTGCGGCTAGCGGATGAATCGGACGATGACGCGGTCACGGGAACCCGCGATCTGCTGATCACCGAGCACGAGCAGCGCTTCCGGCTTATCGGCCTAACCGAGCGCCCCGTCGTGGCCTTGCTGCGCGATTTCTCCGCGCCCGTGCGGCTCAATAGCGACCGTACGGACGCCGACTACGCCGTTCTCGCCCGCCACGACCCGGACCCGGTAGCCCAATGGGACGCGATCCAGACGCTCATCGATCGCTGCCTGGACGCGCGCCTCGACGGCGCTATCGATAGCGCCAACGAGGAGTGCCTGGTCGCCGTTATGCGGCTGGTGCTCCAGCGCGGGAGCGGTGACCAGGGGCTCGACGCCAAGCTATTGGCGCTCCCGGAGCCGGCGACCTTAATAGCGGCCCGTCCCCTCAGCGATGTAGCGGCCCTGTCGGCCGCGCACGAGGGGCTGTGTCAGGCCATTGCCAGGGCCTTGCACGCGCAGCTGGCAGCGACCTTCAACGCCAACGCCCAGTCACCGGTGCCCTACGCGGCGGAGCCGGGGCCTGTGGGTCAGCGCGCGCTGCGCGACACCTGTCTGGCCTATCTGGCCGTCGGCGAGGCCGACGGGCTGGCTCGCGCCCTGGCGCAATACCAAACCGCGACCAACCTCACGGATACCATCAGCGCCTTGGGCCTGATCGCCGATAGCGAGCACCCCGAGCGCGAGGCACTGCTCGCCAATTTCCGCGCGCGCCACAGCGATAACCCACTGGTCCTGGACAAGTGGCTGGCGATCCAGGCGCGCGCCCAGCGGGAGGATACCCTGGCCCGGGTCAAGACGCTCATGGACGACCCCTTCTTCTCCCTGGCCGAGCCCAACCGGGTGCGAGCCCTGGTGGAGAGCTTCGTCACGGCCAACCCGCTGCGTTTCCACAGTACCGAGGGTTATCGTTTCCTCGTCGATCAAGTCCTGGCGCTCGACCCATTGAATCCTGCCCTCGCCGCGGGGCTAATGAGGCATCTCAGCAACTGGCACCAGCATCGCCCAGAGCGCGGTGAGGCCATGCGGGCTGCCATCGAGCAGGTAGCGCGGGCCCCGGGGCTGTCGGCGGCCACGCGCGAGGTGGTCGACGCCAGCCTGGCGGTCTAACCACCATTAGCGCCTACACCTGGCCGCGAGCATGGTGGCAACGGTCAGTGCGTTGAACCAGCACACAAAAGGAGCACGCCATGGTCCGTCGGACCTCGTTCGTCGATCCCGACCATATACGCGATCGGCTGGTCTCGTTGATCCGCATCCCCTCGGTGACCGGCCAGGAGGACGCCGCCATCGCCGAGATAGCGAACTGGCTCCAGCGCCTGGATGCCGAGATCGACTACTGGAACGCCGGCATCGCCGCCCTGCAGCGCGATCCGCGCTACCCGGGCCACGAGGTCGAGCGGGCCTGGGCACCCGTTGTGGTCGGCGTCTTAGGTGGCAATCAACCCGGCCCCACCGTGCTGCTCACCGGCCATATCGACGTCGTCCCGCCGGGCGACTACACCAAGTGGAGCCATGAGCCCTTCTCGGGCATCACGCGCGGCGACCGGGTCTATGGCTGCGGGGCGACCGATATGAAGTCCGGGCTGATCTCTGCGATGGCGGCGTTCGAGGCCTTGGCCGAGGCCGGGCGCAACTTCCCGGGGCGCATCCTGTTCGCCGCCGCCCCCGCCGAGGAGGACAGCGGGCTGGGCACGCTCGCCGCCATACGCGGCGGCTGGAACGCCGACGCCTGCATCGTCCCCGAGCCCACGGTCCGCGACGGCGTCCCGGAGCTGGTCATCGCCCACGCCGGCGCGATGTCGCTGAAGGTCGAGATCCCCGGGCAAGTCCGCGCACGCCAGCCGGCGCCTACAGGGCGAGAGCGCGCTCGACCACTTCTGGACCGTCTACCAGGCCACGCGAGGACGAGCGCCGCGTCAACGAGGCCGAGGACCATCCGCTGATGCGCCTGCACGGCCTGCCCTACGCCACCAACGTCGGCACCATCAATGGTGGGTTATGGTCGTCGAGCGTCATGGACTCGCTGGCGGCCAAGGTGCGCGTCGGCGTGTCACTCAACGAGACCATCGACCAGGCCGAGGCGCGCTTTCGCCAGACCATCATGGAATACATCCAAGACGACCCCTGGCTGGCCGAGCATCCACCGCGGATCAACCGCCTGGCCTCGGGCTTCGGCTCCGCCGAGACCAAGCCGGATCATCCCCTGGTCACGGCGCTTAGCGAATCCGCCGAGGAGGAGTTGCGTACCTCACCAACCGTGGCCGCCGCGCCCTACGGTTGCGACATGTCCGGCTGGGTACGCCTATCCACCATCCCGACAGTGATCTACGGTCTAGGGGATATCAGTCTAGCGCACGCCCCGGACGAGTCGGTATCGCTGGACACCACCTACAAGGTGGCGCGCGCCCTGGTGCGAATTACGGAGCGCCTGCGGGAGATAAATGTCGAAAGCCTGCGCTTGACGACTAACGACGAGGTATAGGCGCCACTCAGCGCGCCCTGAGGAGCGGTAATTGAAGGGCGTTGAAGAGTTTCCCGAGACCGTTCGGACCATCGAGAACCTCTGGATCCCGATGCGCGACGGCGTGCACCTCGCCGCTCGCTTGTGGTTGCCGGCCAGTGCCGACGACCATCCAGTCCCTGCCATCATCGAGTATATGCCCTACCGCAAACGGGATTTACCCGCCTGCGCGATGAGCCGTTGAACCAGCACTTCGCCGGGCACGGCTACGTCGGCGTACGACTGGACGTCCGCGGTATCGGTGACTCCGAAGGCATCCTGCGCGACGAGTACGTGGCCCAGGAGCAGGACGACGCCGAAGACGCCACTGAGTGGCTAACACGTCAGCCTTGGTGCAACGGCAGCGTCGGCATGATCGGGCTCTCATGGAGCGGCATTAACGCCCTGCAGGTAGCTGCCCGACGGCCCCCGGGACTGAAAGCTATCATCACCATGTGCTCCACCGACGACCGCTACGCCGACGACGCCCACTACAAGGGCGGCTGCCTGCTGAACGAGATCTTCGGGTGGGGCTCAGCACTATTCTCGCTCAACGCCTGCCCACCGGACCCGGAAATCGCCGGCGAAAGCTGGCGTGAGCAGTGGCATCAGCGACTGACCAACAACCAGCTCTTCCCAGCCCTGTGGATGCAGCACCCCCACCGCGATGACTACTGGCAACACGGCTCGGTGTGCGAGGACTTTAGCGTCATCGACTGCGCCGTCTACGCCGTCAGCGGCTGGTCCGATGGCTACGTTAACGCCGTGCCCCGCCTGCTCGAGGCCCTGGATGGGCCGCGCAAGGGCCTCATCGGACCCTGGCCCCACGCCTTCCCCCATGCGGCGACACCGGGGCCACGCATCGGCTTCTTCCAGGAGGCAGTGCGCTGGTGGGACTACTGGCTCAAGGGTATCGACACCGGGATCATGGATGAACTCACGGTCCGGGTCTGGATGGAGGACTGGGCGCACCCAGCGCCCTCCCACGACGAGCGCCCCGGGCGCTGGGTGGCGGAGGAGCAATGGCCGTCACCACGGATCCATCGACGGCGCTGGTACCTCAATGTGCTCGCTCTCGGCGACCAGCCCGGCGCCGAGGACAGCATGCGCGTGCGCTCACCGCAGACCACCGGACTCAAGGGCGGCGACTTCTACGGCTTCGGCTCCGAGGGCGACGCCCCGTTAGATCAGCGCGAGGATGACGGTTGTTCGCTGGCCTTCGACTCCGATCCGCTGACCGAGCGCATCGAGATCTTCGGCGCGCCGGTGGTCAATCTGGCGTTCAGCGTCGACCAGCCCATCGCCCATGTGGCGGTACGCTTGAACGACGTGGCACCGGATGGCTCGTCCGCGCGGGTGAGCTACGAGACCTTTAACCTCAGCCACCGCGACAGCCACGAGCATCCGGAAGCGCTTGAGCCGGGTAAACGCTACGTCGTGCCCATCCAGCTCAACGACATCGCCTACGCCTTTGCCCCCGGTCACACCATCCGGGTGGCCATCTCGACGAGCTACTGGCCGATGATCTGGCCGGATCCCGCCCCGGTGGAACTCACGGTCTACGCGGGCGCCAGCAGCCTGGACCTACCGGTACGCCCGCCGCGGGAGGCGGATGCCGAACTAGCCCCCTTCCCGGAACCCGAGCGTGGTCCCGAGCCGAGCCATACGCCGTTGGAGATGACCGAGCCCCAGCGCACCATCGAGACGGATCTCACCACCGACGAGACCATTTACACGGTCTTCGGTGATAGTGGCGACTTCGGCGGCGCGGCGCTGGCGCGCATCGACGATATCGATCTAACGCTTGGCTACACCATGGAGAAGGTCTTTCGCATCGGCCAGCACGACCCCCTAACCGCGAGCGCCACCATCGATCAAAAGACGACATTCCAGCGCGGTGATTGGTCTGTTCGCATCGAGTGCCTGACGGCCCTGACCGCGGACGCGGACCACTTCTACGTCTACGCCACGCAGCAGGCGTTCGAGGGCGACACCGAGGTCGACAATCGAGAGTGGAACGAAAAGATCCCGCGGCGGCTCCTGTAGAGCCGCCGTCGGCGGGGCGTTCAGATGCCGTAGCGCTGGCGCGCCGCGATCACGATGGCCTCCAGGAGCTGACCGTAGTCCATGCCATGCCAGCCCGCCATGATCGCCATCTTGCCATCCCAGTTCCAGGTGGGATTGAAGTTGGCGTCCAGCAGGCGCGGGATGCCGTCCGCGCCCGCGCGAAAGTCGACACGCGCGTAATCGCGAAAGCCCAGTCGCCCGAACAGCAGGCTCGCCTGGTCGATCATCTGCGCCGCGATCTCCGGTGAGAGATCGGCTCGACGGAAGCGCAGCGCGCGCCAATAAGCCGATTCGGGATCGGCCTTTGAGCCATAGGCCAGGATGGGCGGCAGCTCCGGGTCCAGATCACTGTAGTCCACCTCCAGCGTCGGCAGCACGGTGAACCCCGTCTCGGGGTTGCCCACCAGGCCCAGGGTGTACTCGGGGCCGGTCAGGAAGTCCTGGATCAGCGCCTGGGGGCGCTCCAGCTCGCCGGCCAGCCGGCGCAACACCGCGTCGGCCTCGGCACCGTCATGGACCACGCAATCCGGGGCGATGCCCATGCTGCCGCAGCCGCCGTTGGGCTTGATTATGGCTGGATAGAGGTCCGGGAGCATCAGCGGATCGGCATTGAGATCAACCAGCTTCTCGTTGGGCACAGGGATGCTGTGGGCGGCCGCCACATGCCGTACCAGCGATTTATCGCCGCACAGGTGCATGGCGGCCGGCGGCGAGCCGGTGCAGGGGATGCCCAGCATCTCCAAAAACGCCGCGATATTAGGCTCCTGGGCCAGCTGATTGCGATAGCCCGTATCGCAGAGGTTGAGCACCAGATCCGGCGGGCTATTGCGCAGCTCATCGATATAACGGCTGTGATCGTCCAGCACACTGACGCGATAGCCGGGGCGCCCGGAGAGCGCCTCGCAGGCGTACTCGACCGCCTCAACCTCTTCTTGGCTGAAGGTGCCATCCACACCGTATTCATAGGCCAGCCGCGGATCCCCGCACAGGATCCGAACGTCCAGTTCATCGCTCACGCTCATTCATCCCTCCCGGCTGATCCGGTTATCGGATTGACGGCCCGACCGTCGTGCCACATGGTCGCCCGCGGGAACAGCATGGCTCCGGCAAGCCCGGGGCTCAAGCATCGACACCGACACCCAGCAAGTCTCATTTTGGCCTTCGAGGGGTCGCGTTAGCCCCTGCCAAGGGCGTCTGCGGCTACGGAACGCGGCCGTCGAGCCGCCAGGGAAGGTTTATGGCGTCCCTCGGCAGGGGCTAACGCGACCACGCGGCCTCCTGGGGATCACATCATTGGAATTGCTGACCGACACCGGTGGGCGTGGCACTGCTACAGTGACATGCCTCAGCCGGGAGGGATTGGGTATGCACCTAGGACGCGGCTTAGCCAGCGCCTTAGCCACAACAATGCTCTTGGCCAGCATCGCCACGGCCGCCGACAAGCCGCGTTTCGACCAGGCCGACGGCAACGGCGATGGCCGGGTGACGATCCAGGAGGCCGAGGCGGCGGGCATCGCACCGGATAAGGCCAAGGCCAACGACCTCAACGGCGACGGCGAGCTCACGCGCGCCGACTGGCGCTTCATCGATGTCGACAGCAAAACCGACGGCGGGCGCTAGGCCCGCTGCGTAACGACTTGCGCCCACCGTGGCTATTACCGAAGCGCTGACCAGCGGCACGAGTTGGAGGCCCTGGAGGACACCCCATGGACGCGCCCATTGAGGCATCTGCCACCGCGGCCGTAGCCCTCGAAGGCCTGACCAAGTGCTACGGCAACACGACTGTCGTCGATGGACTGGATCTGCGCATCGAACGCGGCGAGTGCTTCGGTCTGCTCGGGCCGAACGGCGCCGGCAAGACGACCACGCTACGGCTGATGCTCGGCCAGACGCCGCCGTCGGCGGGTCGCATCCATGTGCTCGGCAACTCGATTCCCAGGGCCACACGGGCGATGCACCAACGCACGGGGATCGTACCGCAGGCGGACAACCTGGACCCGGATTTCACGATCACCGAGAACCTCCTGACCTATGGCAGCTATTTCGGCAAGCCCGTACGCGAGACTCGGGCCCGGCTCTCCGAACTACTAGCATTCGCGGGCCTGGACGAGCGTTCGGATGCGGCCATCGACGGCCTGTCCGGCGGCATGCGCCGACGGCTCACCCTGGCACGCGCGCTGGTGAACGACCCCGATCTCCTCGTTCTCGACGAGCCGACTACCGGTCTCGACCCCCAGGCACGCCAGTACATCTGGTCGCGCCTCCACCGCCTCCAGGCCGAAGGCCAGACGCTGTTGCTGACCACCCATTACATGGAGGAGGCCGAACGGCTCTGCGATCGGGCCGCCATCATCGACGACGGCCGCCTGGTCGCTTGTGACAGCCCCAAACGGCTCATCGAGCGATTCATCGAGCCCCATGTGATCGAGCTCCGCGGCGAGCTCGCCCGGGCCTGGCGCCAGGTGCAACCGCGCCTTCCGACCCGCCGTGAGGAGGATGTCGGCGAGACGGTGCTGCTATACACCGACGACCGGGGCCACCTGCTCGACTGCCTGGAGGCCCGCTTCGGCGGCGGCCACCTCTACCGGCCCGCGAATCTCGAAGATGTCTTCCTCAAGCTAACGGGACGCGATCTGCGCGACTGATCATGCAGCTGCTCTACTACCTGGCGACGCCGCCATCGCTAACGCCGGCCTTTACGGCCATCTGGCGCCGTAACCTGCGCGTCTGGCGCAAGCTCATGGTGCCCTCGCTGATGGGCAATTTTGGCGAGCCGGTCATCTTCCTCCTGGGGCTCGGTTACGGGCTGGGTCGGCTCGTCGGTGAGGTCGAGGGCATGAGCTACATGGTCTTCCTCGCCTCGGGGATCGTGTGCTCGAGTGCCCTGACGGCGTCCACTTTTGAGGCCTTGTATTCGGCCTACACCCGGTTGACCCAACAGCTGACCTGGTCGGCGATGCTGGCCACGCCGCTGACCGTCGATGAGATCGTCTTCGGCGAGATCAGTTGGGCCGCCACCAAGGCGGTGATCAACGCGGCCGCGATCCTGGCGGTCGCGGCCGGATTGGGCCTGGTCGCCGACGCGCGGGCCGTGCTGGTGCTGCCGGTGGTCCTCGCCGCCGGCATGGCCTTCGGCGGCCTGGCCATGATCGTCACCACCGTGGCGCGCAGCTACGACTTCTTCCTCTACTACTTCACGCTGGTGATGACGCCCATGATGCTCCTATCGGGCGTCTTCTTCCCCCTCAGCGAGCTCCCCGACCTGGTCGCGGTGACGGCCCATGGGCTGCCGCTCGCCCACGTCGTCGCGCTGGTGCGTCCGTTGATGACCGGCTCGTGGCCGACCGCAACGCTCCCCCATCTCGCGGTCATCGCCGCCTATGCCGGCGTCAGCTACTGGTTCGCGGCCGCCGTCGCTCGCCGGCGTCTGCGCCGCTAGCCCGCTCAGCGCCGTGGCAAGGCGAGACGAACCCCGATCGGGGTACCACCACCTCGGATTCGTAGCTGCTCACTCACGCCGCGCGTCAGCTGGACCTGGCGAGACACCATCTCGAAATCGGCTTCGGGCAGCTCCAGCTGCGGCTGCTCGGCCGAGGACGAGGCATTAATCGGTTCCTTGCGCACGAAGTAAACGGTGGCTTCGACCCGATCATCACTGGCCTCGGTAACGGCCACATCCAGCCAGCGCCCGAAAGCCACACCCTTCACCACCGGGGCGGGCTCGCCCTGCTCATTGAGCCGCATGTCGTCGATATAGTCGATGGTGTAGGTATCCTCAAAGATGGTCGCACGCTCGCCTAGCTTGAACTGACGTGACTCTGGTGCGGGCAAGCCAGCCTCGTCGGTCGCCGCGCCGGCCGCCACGGACAGCGTTACGGCCGCGCCGCCGAGGTTGTCGCGAGAGGCCTTCTTGGCCGCTACCGAGCCCTCGTCCAAGGATTCGATGACCAGATCGGCACCGTCGCCCGCATCAGCTGTACGGCCGCCATCAGCGGCCTCGATGCGCGCCCCGCCAGCGACGGCCGCACCGGGCAGGGGGAGTATCAACCCAACAAGACCAGCGATCACTGCGCGTTTTAGCCTATTCATCGCACGCCTCCAGTCCGAGTGCTGTCGGGCTTTTGCCAGCCGCTGCGTTGAGTATACGGCGGGGCTCGGGGTGCCGGCCAGCGCTGCGGCTTCCACAGGCAAAGCCATCCCGGCTACCCCGCTCGGCATTCGGCTCATCATGGGATACGCTGGCGGCGACAGGAACCACAGGCCCTGCAATGACCGACAGGAGCTCGCATTGATGCCATCCCAGCCGGAACGTTTCAACGCCACGGCCACCGGCGGCCCGGAGGGGCCCGTACCCATCAGTAACGAGAATCTGCCCACCATCGAGACCGGTCGCCACCCGAGCGACGGCGGCACCGGTGACCGCTGGTCCGCCGAGCAATTGCTCATGGGGGCGATCGCCAACGCGTTCATCCTCAGCTTTAGACAAGTCGCGCTCGAGCACGACCTCGAATGGCGGCACCTGAGCTGTCAAGTTGAGGGGGCAACGGGCGAGGATGACGAGGATCTAGCCGTTTTCAGCGAGATCATCATCCAGGCGGAGGTCGTGGTCCCGGGCGAGAGCGAGCGCGGCGAGGCCGCCCGGTGCCTCGATCAAGCGGAACGGGAGTGCCTGATTACCAATTCGCTTGAAGCAGCGGTTCAACTCCATCAGCAGATCGCTGTTTCCGCGGACTGAGCGAGTGCCGCCACCTCCGGCCGCCAACTGCTATCATCGCCGCCCGGGAATGATACTGATTCGGCGGTGACTGCATGAACGACGAGCACGAGGCGGCCCCGGACAAGGCCTCGCAAGGCGCGGTGGAGCTCGGTAATTCCATCGCCGAGGCCCATGAGGAGACCGATACCCGCGATATTGCGGACGGCTTACTGGCGGGCGCAATCCAGTACTGGTTGTACTCGCGCCAGCCCTGCGGTGACCCGCAGTGCGACGATTGCGCGCCCTTATGTACCGCTGAGCTGCGGCTGGAGGAACTTAAGCGTGCCTGCGACGAGCTCGCGCGCGAGAGCGAATATTTCCACTCACCGACGGATTTTGATGCGGGTCGGGCGTAGCAGCGGGCGACGCGGCAAGCAGCTCCAGACAGTCTCGACATAGACAGTCGCCATAGCTGAGGCTGAGCTCCTCCGCCTTCTCACTATCGATGGTGACGTCATTACACTGGCACCTGGTAATACTGCTCACCCGGCATTCAAAATCGTTGCCGCAGCGCGGGCAACACTTCGTCTCATGAGCCGGCATTGCCGTCTTCCTCATAGCAGGGGGCCGGCAGCTGGCGCATGATCTGGCGCCGCTCGGCCTCAGTGAACTGGCTCCACTGCGTAATCTGGGCCGTTGTTCGGCCACAACCTACGCAGACATCGTTGTCCAAACGGCAGACCCCAATGCAGGGGCTGGATACGGCTGTCATTCCTACCTCCCGTAAAACAAGGCCCCACAATATATAGCGTTTGGCGTCGTATTCCAACCCCACTTGTAGATGTCGCCCCACGTGGTGTCATCACAGCGGCACGGATTGCGCCACACCCCTTGAACCAAGCCCGCTTTTCGGTTTTAATACGCACACTCAAAAGACGGACCGCACAGCGGGGCTAGCTCAGCCGGTAGAGCGTCGCCTTGCCAAGGCGAAGGTCGCGGGTTCGAATCCCGTGCCCCGCTCCAGTTTCCCCACCTCTCGATTAACGCCATCCCATGTGACTCTACGACTGGCGACGTTCAACGTGGCCCTGGCCCGTCACGCCCCCGGTGCCTTAACGGCCGAGCTGATTGCAGGCAGCCCACAGCTTGACGCGCTCGCCCGGATCATCCGTCACATCCGACCCGATGTCCTGGTCCTTAACGAGTTCGATTACGACCCGCTCGCCCTAGAGCTCTTTCGCTCCCATTACCTCGCCGCCGGTTCCGATGGACTCGACCTGCCCTACAGCTACACCGCACCGGTTAATACGGGCGTGCCCTCTGGTTACGACCTGGATGGCGATGGGCGCGCCGACGGTCCCGGCGATGCCCTCGGTTTCGGCACCTTTCCGGGCCAATATGGCATGGCACTCCTAGCCCGCCATCCCATTGATGGGCCGAGCGTACGCTCGTTTACCCGCTTACCGTGGGCGGCGCTCCCCGGTGCCAGCCTCCCGCAGGGGCCTCAGGGGCGTCATTGGTATCCCGCGATCATGGCGGACCGGCTGCCGCTGAGCTCGAAAAGCCACTGGGACGTTCCTATTTACGTCGGCTCCCAGTGGCTGCACTGCCTGATCGCGCATCCCACGCCACCGACCTTCGACGGCACCGAGCGCCGCAACTACCACCGCAACCGCGACGAGATCCGCTTCTGGCAGCGCTACCTGGACGATGATTCGGCGCTGGTCGACGACCGGGGCCACCCCGGCGGCCTCGGTGACGATCGCTTGGTCGCCGTTATGGGCGACCTCAACGCCGATCCGCTTGCGGGGAGCGGTTGCCATGCCGCCATCGAGGAGCTACGCCGTCACCGGCGGCTCCAGGACCCTGTGCCACGAAGCCCAGGCGCGCGCCAGTGGCAGCAGCGCTCACCGCAACCTCCCCATCCCGATGCCGGTAGCCTCACGAGCTGGCTGGGCGGCTTTGGTCTAAGGCTGGATTACGTGCTGCCGGATCGGCGCCTCCCCATCCACGGCTGCGGCGTTTTCTGGCCTCACCCCGACAGCCGCCGTGCTAGCTGGATCGGCACCCCGTCGCGCTACGCCGCCTCGGATCACCGCCTGGTATGGGTGGACACCGCGGTCTAGCGAAGGAACAGTTCGTAGGCGGGGTTACCGGTCTCCTCGCGATACGGGTAGCCGAGTTTATCCAGGCTCGCGATGAAACGCTCACGCTGGGCTGGCGGCACCTGGATACCCACCAGTACTCGGCCGTAATCCGAGCCGTGATTACGGTAATGGAACATGGAGATGTTCCAGCGCTTGCCCAGGCGCCGCAGGAATTTGAGCAAGGCCCCCGGGCGCTCGGGGAACTCGAAGTGGTAGACCAACTCGTGGGCGACGCCATTGCCGTGCCCACCCACCATATGGCGGACATGGACCTTCGACATCTCGTCGTCGGTGAGGTCGATGACCTCGTAGCCCGCACCCTCCAGGTCAGCGATGACCTCATCTTTCTCGTGGACACCGTTATTGAGGGCGATTCCGGCGAACACATGGGCACGATCCGGATCGGCAAAGCGATAGTTGAACTCGGTCACGCCGCGATTGCCGATGGTCCGGCAGAACTGCCGGAAACTGCCCGGTCGTTCAGGGATCGTGACCGCCAGCACGGCCTCGCGATGCTCACCGAGCTCGGCCCGCTCCGCAACGTGTGTCAGGCGACTGAAGTTCATATTGGCGCCGCAATTAACGGCCACCAGGCTCTCGCCAGGGATACCGGTTTGCTCGACATACCGCTTGACCCCGGCCACCGCCAGGGCACCCGCAGGCTCCACGATAGAGCGCGTGTCCTCGAAGATATCCTTAATGCCGGCGCAGATCTCGTCCGTCGAGACCAGCATGCACTCATCGACGAACTGGCGCGCGATCCGAAACGGCTCCTCACCCACCTGCCGCACCGCTACGCCATCGGCGAAGATCCCCACATCGTCAAGCAGGACGCGTTCATCGGCGGCCAGCGATTGCTGCATCGCGGGTGAATCTTCCGGCTCGACGCAGATAATACGAATATCCGGCCGCAACTGCTTAACGTAGGCCGCTATGCCTGCAATCAACCCGCCGCCACCGGACGGCACGAAGATGGCATGGAGGGGCCGCGGGTGTTGGCTGAGGATCTCCATCCCCACCGTCCCCTGGCCCGCGATGACATCCGGATCGTCGAAGGGCGGGATGTAGACCAGCCCCTTTTCCTCGACGAGCTTGGCGGCGTGCTTCTTCGCCTCGTCGTAGCTATCGCCGTGGAGGACCACGCGCCCGCCCAGATTCCGCACCGCATTGACCTTGATCGCCGGCGTCGTGCGCGGCATGACGATGGTGGCCTTGGTCCCGACCCGGCTCGCGGCCAGCGATACCCCCTGGGCGTGATTGCCGGCGGACGAGCAGATTACGCCGCGCTCCAACTCCCCCGGCGACAGCGTAGCGATCTTGTTATAGGCACCGCGCAGCTTGAACGAGAACACCGGCTGGAGATCCTCGCGCTTGAGCAGCACCTCATTGCCGAGTCGGTTGCTGAGATTGGTCGCTCGGTCCAGCGGCGTCAGGCGCGCCACGTCATAGACGCTGGCCGTGAGGATCTTTTGGAGGTATTCCTGCATGGTTATCGTCCTGGCCACCGATGGAGCGCCCGGGTGTAAAACGCATTAGTGTAGCCTAACCCCTTGGAACTGATAAGGCGCTTCACGCCACCGCGTCGACGAGCTACCCTTGCCCAGCCCAGTGCGAGAGGATCGAAGGCATGAGCGCAGACGAGCAAAAGCGCGCCACCGGCGAGGCCGCGCTGGATTACGTCGAACCCGGCAAGCTAGTAGGTGTCGGCACCGGCTCAACGGTGAATTACTTCATCGAGGCGCTGGCCGGGATCAAGGATCGCATCGCGGGCGCTGTGTCCAGTTCCCAGCCCTCCACGGATCGGTTGCGCGCGCACGGTATCCCGGTCTACGAGCTCACCGAGGTCGACGATCTGCCGGTCTACATCGATGGCGCGGATGAGATCACGCCGGGCTTCGCGATGACCAAGGGCGGTGGTGGTGCCCTAACGCGCGAGAAGATCGTCGCCGCCGTGGCCGACTCGTTTGTGTGTATCGTTGACGAATCAAAATGCGTCGAGCAACTGGGCGCCTTCCCGTTGCCCGTCGAGGTCATCCCGATGGCACGGCGCCATGTCGCCGATGCCCTGGCAGGACTCGGCGGCGAACCAGTCCTCCGCGAGATGCGCACGGACAACGACAATGACATCCTGGACGTCCACGGCCTCTCCATCGCCAACCCCCAGGCGCTCGAGAGCGCGATCAACGACATCGCGGGCGTCGTAACGGTGGGCCTATTCACCCACCGGGGCGCCGACCACCTGCTCGTCGGCAGCCCCAATGGCGTCCGCAGCTACCACGCTAACGAGCGCACCTAACCGCCATGCAGCGCCTATTGATCGGCGTTGGTGCCACCGTCCTGCTCATTGGCCTAGCGTGGCCGTGGCTAAGCCGCCTCGGCCTCGGCCACCTACCCGGTGACATCCGCATCGAGCGCGACGGATTCACCGTCCACTTCCCGCTCACCACTTGTGTGCTCGTGAGTATCGTCGTATCCGTCGTCCTGTGGCTATTCCGCAGGTAGACCCCAGCGAGACCCCCGCACTACCCGCGGATGCGCAACGCGAGCGGTGGGTCGACCCCTTCCCCGACCAGCCCCAGCCGCTGTGCGCCTCCGTCGGCGCGCTCCACAGCGCCCGCGCCAGCCAGCACGCCCAAGGGGACACCCCGAGGCCCCCGACCCGAGCCACGCGGCCACAAGCGCGTGTTCGAACTCGCCGATGGGGCCGCACGGCGCGCCACCGAGCGCTACCACCTCGCGGGGCCGGATCAGAACACGTCCAGTCGGAGCTGCGAGGCAGGATTAGCATCAGCGCCGTCGTATGCCCAGCTCGGCAAGCGGCCAAGGGCCCGCATCGCCGTAACGCAGGCTTTTCAGGCGGATAACAGGAAACGATCAGCGTCGCCATCGGCAGCGCTTGATGACGACGTGGCGCGCCATGATCCGGCGCACCCAACAAAAAAAGGCCGCCAGACTGGCGGCCTTATCGTGTTGGCTGGGGGACCAGGATTCGAACCTGGGCTTGCGGAGTCAGAGTCCGCCGTCCTACCGCTAGACGATCCCCCAATTAACCCATTAGCGCTTGGAGAACTGCGTCGACCGCCGTGCCTTATGCAGGCCGATCTTCTTGCGCTCAACCATCCGGGCGTCCCGGGTGACGTAACCCGCGCGGCGCAAGCGCGCCTTCAGATCTTCATCATACCGAATCAGCGCCCGCGTAATGCCATGCTGAATGGCGCCCGCCTGACCGCTGATACCGCCGCCGTCGACAGTGACATGGATGTCAAAGGTATCCATATTCTCCGTCACTTCCAACGGCTGGCGCACTACCATGCGGGCCGTCTCGCGCCCGAAGTACTGATCTAGCGCTTGGCCATTGACCTTAATATTGCCCGAGCCGCGGCGCAAGAACACGCGCGCCCGTGATGTCTTGCGTCGGCCGGTGCCGTAGTACTGTTCAACTGCCATGCTCTCGCTTTCCGTCTTGTCGCCGCCTTGTGATCACAGGGCGATTCAGATCTCCAGCGCCTGCGGCGCCTGGGCGTGATGCCGGTGCTCGGGGCCGCTATAGACCTTGAGCTTCTTACCCATCTGCCGCCCCAACGGATTCTTGGGTAGCATCCCCTTAACGGCATAGCGAACCGCGCGCTCCGGGGCCTGCTCCATGAGCTCACGGAAGTTGTATTCCTTCATGTTGCCCATGTAGCCAGTCCAGCGGTGATAGGTCTTTTGCTCGGCCTTACGCCCGGTCAACACCACCTTGTCGGCGTTAATGACGACGATGTAATCGCCGGTGTCCACATGCGGCGTGAAAATCGCCTTGTGCTTACCGCGCAACCGATAGGCGATCTCCGACGCCAAGCGCCCAAGCGTCTTACCGGTGGCGTCAACGACATACCAATCGCGCTGGACGTCAGCTGGTTTCGCACTGAAGGTCTTCATCAACCGCACTCCGAGCTGCCGCTCTTCCTGAAAGAATCGAGAGACTACACCAGGAATAACCGAAGGACAAGTCTTCCCAGACTGCCTAGTGTAACCGAAGCCGGACACAGATCGTCGGCGCGGCCTATGGACGTCGCCGCGCCAATTGTCGGGTTAAGCATATCCCTGGACAGTACTTTAACTGGCGAGAGTGCAGAGGGCGCACGTATCAATCCTCCTTACATTACGAATGATAACGCTTGTTAGGCGTATCCGCGATTGGTAGCCTCCTACCGTCACTCACGCATAGGGCAGTACCATGACCACATTCCACAGGCGGTACGTGCCGATCCTGGGCGCAACCTTGGGAGCGCTCAGCATCGCCACGCCGGCAGGCGCGCAAGAGGAAGGTAAGGCACCGGAGCGGCTTCCCGGCATCGATATCATCGGCTCCAAGGCCGGCGAGGAGTCTCTGGCCGGCTCCGGCACCTATGTGGATACCGAAGACATCCGGCGCCAGTCCTACGACGACGTTAACCGCGTCCTCCGCAAGGTGCCGGGCGTTTACATCCGTGAGGAAGATGGCTTCGGCTTGTTCCCCAACATCAGCATCCGCGGCGTCGACCACGGTCGCAGCGCCAAGGTCATGCTGCTTGAGGATGGCATCCCCCAAGCGCCCGCGCCCTACTCCGCGCCATCAGCGTACTTCTCCCCAACCACCGGCCGCATGGATGGCATGGAGGTCCTCAAGGGCTCGAGCCAGGTCCAGCATGGGCCGCATGTAACGGGCGGTGTTGTTAACTACCTCTCAACCCCCATCCCCGCCGAGCAATCCGGGTTCATCAAGCAGGTGATCGGCCAGGACGGCGAGCAGCGAACGCATGCCTACTTCGGGGATACCTTCGACACCGCCATCGGTCGCGTGGGCTACTTGGCTGAGGGCTTCTTCCGGCGCAACGACGGCTTTAAGACCATCGACAAAACGTCCGATTTCCGTGACAACGATGACACGGGTCTGTCGAATAATGACTACAACCTCAAGTTCTCTTGGGAGCCAGAGACCGAGCTCTACCAACGCTTCCAACTTTCCCTCGGCAAAACGGACCTGGACGCCGAGGAGACCTACCTCGGGTTGACCGACGACGACTTTGACGACGACCCCTTCCGGCGCTACTCGGCATCACGGTTCGACAACATCGACACCGAGCAGGAGCGTATCGCCCTACGCCATTTCATCGAGTTCGACGACCAAACGAACCTGACGACCGCCATCTATAACAATGAGTTTGAGCGTAACTGGTTCAAGCTCAACAAGGTGGGTCCCGACCCGAGCAATCCGAGTAACCTCCAGAACCTCAGCCAGGCGATTGCCGAGAAGGGTGCCGGACTGGCGACGCTCAAGGGAGAGGGCGACGGGGTCCTCAACGTTCGGGCCAACTCCCGCGAGTACTATAGCCGGGGCGTCCAGACGACGCTAAAGCACCGATTCACGACGGGGTCGTTCGACCACGAGCTAACGGCTGGGCTGCGATACCACGAGGATGAGATCGATCGCTTCCAGTTCGAGGACAACTTCACGCAACGCTCGAATGGCACGATAGCCAACCGGCAGCGGACGCCAGCCGGCGCCGCCGGCGACCGTATCCAGCAAACCGAGGCGCTCGCCGCGCACCTTGAGGACCGGCTACAGATCGGACGCCTGACGTTGACGCCGGGTATTCGCGTCGAGCATCTGGACCAAGAGTTCGAAGAAGATCAGCGCACCAACGCTGCCGGCGCCTCCCCTGATGGCGGGAATGGCACACTCGATATGGTCGGTGGCGGTCTGGGCGCCATCTGGGACCATGATCGCAACTGGACCTTCCGCGCCGGTGTCTTCCGCGGCTTCTCGCCACCCGGTCCCAAGGGCACCATCGCCGGCGGTCTTGACGAGGAGACCAGCATCTCCAGCGAGCTGGGCGTGACCTACACCAGCAACAATCGGACCTTCCAGGGTAAGGTGACGGCCTTCCGCACGGACTTCGATGACCTCGTCGTGCCGAGTAATGTAGGCGCCACTGCTGGCGGCTCCGGGGAGACCACATCCGTGGGCGAGATAACAACCCAGGGCCTGGAACTATCCGGCCAGTGGGATCCCGCGGCGGGTCGAGAGTGGGCCGTCAATACGCCTTTGACGCTGTCAGCAACGTTGACGGACGCCGAGATCACCAACGCGTCTACCGCCAATGATGCGGAGTCCATATTCTCCGGCGGTGAAGACGGCGCCGACGTACCGTATGTGCCCGACGTGCAGTTCACGGCAACGGCCAGTGTCGAGGGACCCAACTGGGGTGGCGAACTGGTTGGCACCTACGTCGACGAGGTCTTCGCCACGGCGGCGAACAACGATGATCCTGTGGATCAGAACGGCGATCCGGATGCCCGGTTTGGCCAAATCGACTCCTACTTCATCGCCGATGCCAGCGTCTACTACCAGCTACAGAACAACCTCAAGGTATCTGTAGGCGCCCACAACCTGTTCGATAAGGAATACATGGCCTCACGGCTACCTCACGGGCCTCGCCCGGGTAAGCCACGGACGGCCTTCGTGGCGGCCGAGCTAGACTTCTAGCGGCTCTCGAGTCACCGGGGCAAGACTGGCTCTTTCCCCGGTGACTGACTTGTATAGTAGCTCCCGCCAAACTCCTGCCAAGCTCCTAGTCACGAAACAATCCGAATAACCCGGCTACCAAGCCTTGAGGTTTTGGCGAGATCCTAATGGCCAAGCGCGCGTTGCGGCATCCGGTGGCCTATACAGGCGTTGTTCCTGCCCGATCATCGAGTTGAGATCGTCACAGCAGCTCGCCGCCGGCAGCTTGCGTAAGAATCCCTCTGCCAGCCGTTAGCCCCTAGGTTGACGCTCCGGGTTGCGGCAACAAACCCTCCCCCGATGGGTATGGCGCAACCCGAGGGGCCGCGGCCTACCACGCGGGGAAGCGCCGGTCTGGCCGGCGAGGCGCGATTGACTCCCTTTCCGGCGTTACGATGGTGGCATCGTCAGATTGTCATAAGGTAGCGGGTGCCGGCCGACATCGCAGAGCGCCTGCGGCATCGCGTGGCGGCCGCGAGACTCGACGGGGAGCCGCTACTGATCGCGCGTCCCAGCGGAAGGATCGCCGGATGGACGGGACAGATCATCATGGATGCAGCCGCCTTGGCCTTGCTGGCACTCGCCGTTACGGGGGTCTGGGTGTGGTCACGACGACACTAGCGCGGGGCCTGATAGCGCTCATCCTGGCCAGTGGTGCCGCTAGCGCCAACGCGGGCAGCAGCGAGCTGACGGAGCGCTTTCGCGCCATGGGGACGGTCATCACCGTTCGCGTCTTTGGTGACCAACCTAGCCAGCTTCGCGACGGGGTCGAGCGCGTGCGCGCCCTGTTCGAGCGCCGTCATCAGCGTTGGTATCCCTGGCGCCCCGACTCGGCGCTAGCGCGCATCAACCGCCGCCTCGGCGTCGGTAAACCGGCGACAAGCGGCGAGGCCCTCATCACGCTGCTTCGCGAGGCCCGGCGACTGGAGGCGGCGAGCGGCGGTCGTTTCAATCCCGCCATCGGCTCTGCGATCGAATTATGGGGCTTCGATCAGCCGCCACCCTACGATCAACCCGCCCCAAGTGGTGACGCCATCCAGCGATGGCGGAGCTCTCGCCCCAGCCTGGCCGATCTGACGTTCCGCGAGGGCCACATCGTATCCAGCAATACGGCCGTGAGACTGGATCTGGGCGCCATCGCCAAAGGCGACACCGTGGATCGCGCGCTGACGCTGCTCCGGGAGGCCGGGGCTAACGCCGCCCTGGTCAACGCCGGC
The DNA here is from genome assembly GCA_913055565.1 of uncultured Ectothiorhodospiraceae bacterium. Classification (GTDB taxonomy): domain Bacteria; phylum Pseudomonadota; class Gammaproteobacteria; order Nitrococcales; family Nitrococcaceae; genus CAJXKP01. The sequence continues at coordinate 135 of CAJXKP010000025.1, read as the reverse complement.
GGCGACCTACGCGTACTGGGGCAACCGCCAGGGCGATCCTGGCGGATCGGCATCCGCGATCCCGGTGGCGGTGTGCTCGCCACGCTGGAGCCGGCGAGCGGCGAGGCCGTCTTCAGCTCGGGGGATTATGAGCGG
>CAJXKP010000024.1 GCA_913055565.1 uncultured Ectothiorhodospiraceae bacterium | reverse complement strand
GGACATCTCCTCGGCGGCGTTCATCCACACCTCGTAGGCGTCGCTGTACCCCTCGACGCTGCTCGAGAGAGCCTCGTCGTCCGGCATCGAGTCCTCCATTGCGTCGGCCCACGACTCCATGAACGCCGCGCTGGCCTCCATGTTCTGCTCCATCGATTGGGCGACCGCGTCGTTCATGTTTTCGACTAGTTCGTTCCACTCGGCCTGCATCTGCTTGTTAGTATCACTCATTATTGGTATGTCCTCGGTTGGGCTACAAAAATCCGGTGCATTGTGTTCGTCATCTGTGTGGGCTCCTCACTCGTCGGCGTCGAACCCCGCCGACTCGACGCGCTCGAGCATCTCTTCGAGTTGGGTCCGGAACTGCTGGAGTTGGGTTTCGAACTGCTCGGTGAACGCCTCGGTCGGCGCTTCGAGCCCCGCGGCGAAGTCGGCATCGCCCGACTCGAGTTGGTCCCGCAGTTCCTCGAACTGCGCTTCGGCCTCCTCGAAGGCTTCGAGCGTCTGGGCCTCGATCTCCTCGTGGGCATCGAGTACCGCGTCGAGTTGGTCGTTGAGCGTCGCCAGCGATTCCGCGGTCAGTTCCTCGTAGGCGTCGGATCGGTCCTCGGCGTCGGCCCCGACCGCCTCGAAGGCGTCCGCGTGGCGGGACTCGATCTCGTCGAACTGCTCGTCGACGGTGGATCGGATCTCCGCGACGGCCTCGTCGGTTCCGGGAATCGTCGCTTCGACCGCGTCGAGGTAGTCGTGGAGGCCGTTCCGTGTCAGTTGGACGCCCCGGCGCTGGACGTCCTCGGTCTCGTCGACGCCCTCGAGGAGGGCCTCACCCATCCGCCGTTGGAGTTCGATCCCCTCCTCCATCGCCTTCCGGCTCTGTTCGATGCTCGTCCGCTGGAGTTCGAAGGCGGTCTCGAAAGGGTTCGGGCGCTCACTCATCGTCGTCACCCCGCTTTCGCTTGACCGGCACGACGACTGTCTGGACGATGTCGCCCTCGCCGATATCGAGGGCCTCGCGCTCGGCGTCCGGGATCGAGATCCGGCCACCGCTTTGGATCCGGGTCTTGAACGTCGCCATCTGTGTCATCGTCCCGAGCTGCTCGGAGATGTTTCCGAGATCGGGGGAGGCGCCCGACCCGGCGCCCACGAAGAGGTTCTGGAGCGCCTCCTGTTGTTTCCGCGTCGCCTGTTCGGAGGTCTCCTGTATCGCTTTCATCACGTTCGGCGGCCACATCAGGCCGTCCGTGTTCTCGTTCGCTTCCGGCATAGCAACGAGTAGACCCCGGCAGTGGATAAATCTTCCGGAGCATGACATCAGATGGTTTTCGAAACCAATTAGTGGTTTTCAACCCCCGAAAAGGCACCAGGTTTTAGTAGTGGTGGCCCGTATATCGAGAGGAGATGAGCAACAGTTCGTACCCGATGCCGTTCAACACATGGGCGGAAACGTCCTCGCGCGTACTCAATACGTTTCTCGAAGCGAACCGAGCGGCTAACAAAGCCGCGTTTTCGGCGTTCGGGTCGAAAGCGATCCAACCGGCGTCCCAGAACGGGGCGAGCAAATCCGCGGTCGCCGCCAAGCCCGAGGAAGAGCGGCTCGAAGCCGGGGCTGACCTCATGGGGTGGGAGACCGAACGGCTGATCGAGGGGGAACTCTCCGTCGGCGACTCGGTCAAGTTCACCAAGACGATCTCCCAGGACGACATCGAGCGGTTCGCGGCCGCCTCCGGGGACACGAACCCGATCCACCTCGACGACGAGTTCGCCGCTGACACCCGGTTCAACGGGCGCATCGCCCACGGGATCCTGGTGTCGGGGTTGATAAGCGCCGCGCTCGCCCGCATCCCGGGCAGCGTCGTCTACCTCTCGCAGGACCTCGAGTTCCGCGCCCCCGTCCGGATCGGGGACGAGGTCACCGCGACGATCGAGATCGTCGAGGATCTCGGCGGCGACCAGTACCGGATCCAGACGACCGTCGTGAACGAGACGGAGGACGCAGTCATCGAGGGCGAGGCCGTCGTCCTCATCGACGAACCGCCGGCGGAGGACTGAACTCGACCGTCGGGGCCTCCCCGGTGGGTGCCCGAGTCAGCGCTTGCCGGGGACGTGCCGTGTCCGCTCGAAGCCGCTCTCGTCCGGAGACGACCTGCTTTTGCTCGGAAGCGACGCCGACCGACCGCCGGTTTCGCTGTGTCGATGTGTACGGAATCAGTTCGGGAGGCCACCGAGTTCCTCGTCGGCCTCGAGTCCCTCCCGGAGACGGCCCAGATCGGCTTCGACGGCGTACTGGGGGCGGCCCTTCCCGACGGGCGAACGGTCCTCGGGGCGCCGTTCGTCGACGAGGTCCGTATCGGCCAGACCGGCCAGCGCACGGATCACGTCGGCGTCCGAGAGGCTCCCGACCGGTTGGCCGTCGGCGTTCTCGAGGATCTCCTTCGCCTCGGCCTTGATTTCGGCGGCGTCGGCGGGCGTGCGATCCGCCTCGGCCATATCGGCCAGACAGCAGAGGGTAATTCGTTGTGCGAACGTCATCGAGTCGGGATCATACATACGTCGATGGACGACAGCGGAGGAAATAAATCCTGTCCAAGACCGTGAAGGACCGGTGGCGCGAATCGACCGACCGCGGGGGTTGATGACGGCTGATGGCAGGGGCTGGGACTGACCGGTACGGCCGCCGGCCGAGTCGCGGTCGCGAGCGCCTGACGACGGGGAAGACGGCGAACGCGCCGTCGGGCGCGCCGTTCGAAGCGGGTGCGCGATCCGGTCACGAAAGGTATATGTCCTGAGATGACCCACGGGGACGTATGTCAGGACGCGCCGGATCGGACTGCCCGGAGTGCGGTGGCCAGTTGCGGTCGAACGATGGGGGGATGAACTACCAGTGTCGGGACTGCTCGCGGGAGTTCGACAGCGCCGACGTCTTCCTGCTGTGACCTACCGCTCGACGACGAGGAGCGCGACCCGTTCGAGGACCAGCGCCGGCAGGCCGGCGTCGGTCGCTTCGAGTTCGGCCGCGCCGATATCGTAGAACGAACGAACCCTGGCCTCGTCGTACGCCCCGAGCGTCGCGGCCGGGGTGAGGAGGTCCGCGACGGCCGCGGCCGCCGCGGCCTCCTCGCCGGGACCGTCGACGAGGACGACCGTCGGCGTCTCGCCGGGCGAGACCCCCATCTCGAAGGCCCGGTCGATCTGTCTGCGACCGGCCGCGTACAGCGCGATCTCGACGCCCCGATCGCGGGCGATCGCCTCGCCGCGGCCGCGCTCGCGGTCCGCGAGTTCGACGGCGCGTTCGAGGTGCCGCCTGGAGACGACGTAGCGGGCGTCGAACGCCTGTACGGTCACGTCGTGGGCGTCCGCGACCTCGCTCGTCCGTTCGAGGAACGCGTCGACGTCCGCGAACCGGCCGCCGCCGATCTCCGCGATGCCCTCGACCAGCCGCATCACCGATCACCGCACATCAGAAGTCACCGAGGTTGGACTGGTCGTCGCCGCCCCCGGGCGCCGCGCCCGCGTGCTCGCCGTCGCCGGGTGTCGTCTCGGGGGTCGCCGTCGCGTCCGGGGTGACGCCGTCGACGTCCGGGTCGGGGTGGCCGGCGGCCTCGAGGACGTTCTCGGCCGTCTTTTCGCGCCCGCGGAGCGCGCCGAGGACGACCGCCTTGTCGGCCTCGCGGAGGTCGGCGCGCGTCTCGATACCGGCGTCGTAGAGCCGCCGGGCGCGCTTGCGCCCGACGCCACGGACGCCCGCGAGGTCGATCAGCTCCTCGCCGACGCCGTGTTTGACGCGCTGTCTGGCCTCGCGGATCGTCGCGACGCACTCGAGGTCGAGTTCGCCCGCGAGCGATTCCGCCGCCCCGAGCAGCCACTCGGCGGTGTCGACTTTCCCGCGGATGTCGCCCGGGCCGACCCCGTAGCGTTCGGCGATCTCGTCCTCGTCGAGCTCGCTCGCCCAGTCTTCGAGCATCCGGGCGGTCTTCAGCGCCGACAGCCAGTCCTCGAAGCGCTCCTCCTCGAACTCGCTGGGGATCGCACCGAGGAACTCCGACTCGCGCTCGTGGGCCACCATCGTGTACTCCTCGCGATCGCCCGAGCGGAGGTACAGCTCGTACATGTCGGGCGTGCGGGAGACGAGGTGATACAACCCCATCGCCGTCGGGGCGGTCGCACCCTCGAGACCGTCGAGGATCTCCGCCGCGCTCATCGGGTCGAGGTACAGCCGCGAGACGGTGTGGCCGAGGTTCGTCGCCTCGATCGTCCCGTCGCGATCGATGAAGCCGTTCGTTCCCAGGTACTCGAGCGTCGAATCGACGATCCGTTCGAGGTTGTCGTCGACCGCGCCGCTTTGGGCTCCCCTTCCGCCCTCGGTTCCCGTCCCAGGTCCGCCGTCGGATCCGGCCCCGCGTCGGTACTGGGTCGCGTACAGCGTCCGGTCGAGGAACTCCAAAAGCGCCGCCCGCGAGTCCGCGAAGCCGGAGGCGACCGTCGCGAGCAGGTGGGTTCGCATCGACGGCTCGCGCGCGAGCTTCGACTCGACCGGTTCGGGGTCGGCCCAGACGTAGCGGTCGAGCAACTCGTCGAGTTCGTCGTGGCTCTTCGCCAACAGCAACGCCTCGCCGTAGGGGTCCCGCCCGGGACGGCCCGCCCGACCCATCATCTGGTGGACCTCCAGCACCGAGAGGGGTTTCATGCCGCCGGCCTCCCCGGAGTAGCGCCGCCAGTCCCGGACGACGACGCGCCTGGATGGGGTGTTCACGCCGGCCGCGAGCGTCGGCGTCGCCGAGACGACCTTTATCAACCGGTCGCGGAAGGCGTCCTCGACGATCGAGCGGTGCTCGCTCGAACAGCCGGCGTGGTGGAAGGCGGCGCCCTTTTCGACGCAGGCGGCGAGGTCCTCGCTGGTCTCGGTGTCGGAGACGCCGCGGATCTCCTCGGCGAGGTCGGCCAGTCGCCGGCGCTCGTCGTCCTCGAGTCCGTCGCGGCTCGTGTTGGCCAACCGCTTTGCCGCCCCCTCGGCGTTCCGCCGGGAGTTGACGAACACGAGCGTCGAACCGTCCTCGGCGAGCGTGTCGCGAACGATCGCCTCGGTGGGTTTCTCGTTCGACCCGACGCGGAGTTCGCGCTGGGAGCCGTCGCCGAAATGCAGCGCCTGCCCGTACTGGACCCCCGTCCTGAGTTCGATCGGTCGCCACGAGGAGTCGACCAACTCGGCGTCGAGCCACGCCGCCATCTCGTCGGCGTTGCCGACCGTCGCCGACAGCGCGACGACCTGGAGGTTCGGGTTGATCCGCCGGAGCTTCGCGATCGTCACCTCCAGGGTCGGCCCCCGGTTGGGGTCGTCGACGAGGTGGACCTCGTCGCTGACGACGCAGTCGAGGTCGTCGATCCACGGCGCGCCGTTTCTGACCAGCGAGTCGACCTTCTCGCTCGTGGCGACGATAATGTCCTTTCCGGCGAGCCACTCGCCCGAGTCCTCGTAGTTACCGGTCGCGACGCCGATCGAGACGTCGTAGGGCTCGAACGCCTCGAACTCCTCGCGTTTCTCGCTCGCGAGCGCGCGCAGGGGGACGATGTACAGCGCCTTCCCGCCGCGCTCGACCGCCGACAGCATCGCGAGTTGGGCGATGAGGGTCTTGCCGCTGGCGGTCGGGATCGACGCGACCAGGCTGTCCCCGTCTGCGACCCCGGCCTCGACGGCCTCGGCCTGCGGCGGATACAGCGACTCGATGCCCTCCTCCCGGAGGTGCGCCGCGAACCACGGCGGCACCCCGGACACGTCGGCGACGTCCATTAGAGCCCGATTGTGCGTCGTCGAATGTAAAGTGTCGTATCGCCGGCGATCGCGACGAGGGAGTCGGGAACGGGCGGCGAACGCCGCCGGATCCACTTCGCGGTGAACACGCTGGGCTATTCACGCCACTTTCATGTCTACGCCGCCCCTTGTCAGGACGCTGAGCATACCTATGAGAGCCTTGTTCGGTCGTTCGAATGGTTCGGCGGTGTGCCTGGCGAGGTGTTGGTGGATAACCAACGCGCGGCGGTGCTGAGTCACAGCGGCGGCGAGGCGGTATTCAATCCACGTTTCGCCGATCTCGCCGAGCGCTACGGCTTCGCCCCGCGCGCCTGCCGCCCCTATCGGGCGCGGACGAAGGGCAAGACCGAGCGCATGGTGCGCTACATCAAGGAGCACTTCTTCCAGTGCTATCAGGGCTTCGAGAGCTTCGAGCACCTCAATCGCTGCCTTGAGCAGTGGCTGCGCGAGGTGGCTGACGAGCGCATCCACGGCACCCATGGCGAGCGGGTACGTTCGCGCTTCGAGCGCGATGAGCTCCCCGTGCTGGAGCCGCTGCCGCGGGCGCGCTTCGATACCTCCTACCGTTTCCACCGCATCGTCGGCTGGGACGGCTTCATCGATGTTGAAGGCAACCGCTACAGCGTCCCCGACGCCTTCTGTGGTGAGCGCGTGGCCTGCCGGTTGAGCCTGTCCGGGGTGCTCAGCGTCTACGGCCGCGGGGACCTGGATTGCCCCGACGAGCCGATCGCCGAGCACGTCCTCACGGATCCGTCAGCGGGCTGGCAGCAGTTGCCCAACCACCATCAGCGGCTGTGGGACGGCACCCTCGTCGCCGTCCGCGATCTGGGCGTCTACGAGGAGGTGGCGTGATGCAGCTCGAGCGACTGTTTGCGCAGCTGAAATTCGAGCACCTGCCCGATCAGCTTGATGCCGTCTGCGAGCAAGCGGCCAAGGAACAGCTCGCCTATCCCGACTTCCTCGCCAAGGCCCTCGAGACCGAGTGGGCGGGGCGTAACCGCAAAGGCATCGAGTCGCGGATGAGCCAGGCGCGCTTCCCGCAGGTCAAAACCCTGGAAGCCTTTGACTTCGACTTCCAGCCCTCGATCGACCGCGATGTTATTCGCCAGCTCAGCGCCCTTAATTTCGTCGAGCGCGCCGAGAACGTCGTCCTGCTCGGCCCGCCCGGCGTGGGCAAGACCCATCTCGCCATCGGGCTGGGCGTGAAGGCCATCGAGGCCGGCTACCGCGTCCACTTCCAGACCCTGGATCAGCTCATGCAGCGGCTGAAAAAGGCCCGCGAGGAAAATCGCCTCGATCGCACGTTACGCCAGCTCACCTACTCGCGGGTGCTCATCGTCGACGAGATCGGCTACTTGCCGCTGAGCCGCGACGAGGCCTCGCTGTTCTTCCGACTGGTCAATCGCCGCTACGAGCGCGCTTCGATGATTCTGACCTCCAATAAGTCCGACAGCGAATGGGGCGAGATCTTCGGCGAGCAGGTTATCGCCACCGCGGTGCTTGATCGGCTGCTCCACCACGCCACCACGATCAACATCAAGGGCGAGAGCTACCGGCTCAAGGAAAAGCGCCGCGCCGGGCTGATCAACAATCGCGGCGAGGCCTCACCGACAAACACTCAACCAACGCCGACCGAGGAGGAAAACGGCAACGCCGGCGACTAAAACCGAACAGCGGGCTCGCCACCCGCCAGCGCGTAACAACCGGACAAATTACACCGTTGAAAAGCGGCCAATCTCGGCCGGCGTTGACACGGATGGTAGTAATACGTACTGCCTGGCAGATCCAGCAGTGCGCACTGACGGCTCACTGTAAGCGTAACAGCGACTGCACGTTCCCTAGGTTAGCGACGGCAGCGATGCTAGAGGCTCCTTCAGCGCGATAAGGAGCCCTAGCGATGACGCGAACGGATCGAGCCGCCTTCTGGCATGGCCATGTGGTCGCCTGGCGCAGCGGTAATGAGAGCCAAAGCGCGTATTGTCGCCGGCTCGGACTGTCGATCCCCACCTTCTCGCAGTGGAAGCGCCATTTCGAGCAACAGCGCCTCGAACGTACCGCCGGCACAGCTGACAGCGGGGGAACGCAAGGGAGCTCGGCCGGGGCCGCGCTGCTCGCCGTCGAGCTTGATGCCGCCGAGCTCGCTCGGGACCGTGGCCATGCTGACGGCGATGCGGGTGTCAGCGTCGAGCTCGCCAGCGGGCTGCGATTGCGGCTGACGAGCGGCTTCGATGCGGCCGCCCTTGAGCGGGCGATCACGGTGCTCGCCGATGCTGGGTGTTGATCCGGGCGCGCGCGTGTATCTGGCCGCCGGGGTCACCGACATGCGTAAATCGATCGATGGCCTCGCCGTGTTGGTCGCCGATGTCCTCGGCGCCGATCCGCTCTCACGGCAATGGTTTGTCTTCTGCAACCGCGGCCGGGACAAGCTCAAGATCCTGCAGTGGACCGGCACTGGGTTTTGGCTGCACTACAAGCGCATCGAGCGAGGCCGCTTTCGCTGGCCGGACGCCGATACCGACCAGCGCGTGGTCACGCTTACCCGCCGGGAGCTGGATTGGCTGCTGGAGGGACTCAACCCCGTCCAGTGCCGCAGCGCGCACCAGCCGTTGGCCGTCGATACGGTATACTAAGTCGTTGTTTGGCTGGTTTAAAAGGGGGGTTTTTGGTACCATGTAGCCATGTCAAACGAGGCGGAACAACTCCCCGACGACATCGACGCGCTCAAGGCCAAGGTGCGTGAGCTCCACGACCAAGTGGCCTGGTATGAGGAGCAGTTCCGCCTCGACCGAGCCAAGCGCTTCGCGGCCAGCCAGGATCAGGGCCCCGCCGAGCAAGGGCCGCTATTCAATGAACCCGAGCGTGAACAGCAGCGCGAGCGGCGTCAGGCGGCAAAGTCCAAGAAGGGCCACTCGAACAAAGGCGGCGGCCGGCGCCCGCTGCCCAAAGGCCTCCCGCGCGAGACGCGGGTCCATGAGCTCGACGAGGCCGAGCGCCGCTGCGACTGCGGCGCCGAGCGCCACGTCGTCGACACCGAGGTCACCGAGACGGTCGAGCAGATTCCGGCCAAGGTCGTTGTGGTCGAGCATCATCGGCGGCGCTACGCCTGCCGCCACTGCGACAGCGGCGTCGAGCGGGCACCGGCGCCAAAGGCGCCGATCCCTGGTGCCCAGGCCGGGCCGAGTCTGTTGGCCGCGCTGGTGGCCAGCAAATACGTCGAGGGGATGCCGCTATACCGGCTGGCGGCGTATTACCAGCGCCATGGCACCGACTTCGACCGCCAGACCCTGGGGCGTTGGGCGGTACGCGCCGGCGAGCTGGTCCAGCCTCTTGTGGACCGCTGCCACGCTCTGCTGCTGACCGGTGCGGTTATCCACGCCGACGAGACCCGGCTCCAGGTCCTGAACGAACCCGGTCGATCGGCGAAGCAGAAATCAGCGATCTGGGTCTACGCCAGCGGCGGTACCGACCCGCCGATCCGGGTCTATCAGTACCAAGCCAACACCAGCAGCGAGCACCCGCGGCGGTTCCTCGACGGCTTTGCCGGTTATTTGCAGTCGGATGGCTTCAGTGGCTACGACGCGTTGGCGCGCGCCCAGCCCCAGCTCACCGGCGTGGGCTGCTGGGCGCATGCGCGGCGCAAGTTCGTCGATGTCCAAAAGGCCGGCGCCGGCGAGCACGCCGACGGCGAGGCCGCGTGGTTCGTCGAACGCATCGGCGAGCTCTATGCAGTCGAGCGCGATTGCGCCGACGTCAGCCCGGACGAGCGTTACCGGCGCCGCCAGACCGAGGCCGCGCCGATCCTCGATGAAATCGGCGAGCGCCTGACCGGGCTCAACGGCGTGCCGCCGAAGACCCTGCTCGGCAAGGCGGTCAACTACGCCCGGCGGCAGTGGCCGAGCCTGGTGCGCTACATCGAGTCCGGCTACACCGCGATCGACAACAACACCGCTGAGCGCGCGATTAAGCCGTTCGTGATTGGGCGAAAGAATTGGCTCTTTGCTAATAACGCCAACGGCGCCCACGCCAGCGCGGCGCTGTACAGCGTCGTCGAGACGGCAAAAGCCAACGGCGTCGAGCCCTACGCCTATCTAACCCACGTCTTCCACGAGCTCGCCAATCGCGACATCGCCGCCGGGGACCCGATCAACGATCTGCTGCCCTGGAACGTCGATCTCCCTGATCCCGCAGCCACGGTATAATAGTCCGTCAAGACGCGTTCGCTGTGACGCTTACGTTGCGTCGCCCCTTGGCGCCCCCCGGTTACATGCCAGACCTTAGTTCGGCCATCGCCGGCCCTCTGCTTGCTGTGCTTCGGTCTGTCTCGTAATAGCGCAGCGGGGTGGCTACGTATGACCTAACGGGATAAGCTTTGGAGACAGGCGAAGGCAACGATTGGTTTGGCTGCTTAGGCCCAAACAGCGGTGACGGTTCCCATGCCGCGTGAGTTAGCGGCCAGCGCCTCTGTAGTCGTCAACCAATTGCTCTAGCGCCGTGTTGGAATCGCGGCCTCGCGATGGGGACGTGCCCGAGGGCCAATCCCGTTGAGTCAGGCACGCGGTCCCTCGCGGTGAGCCGCGCTTGTATGGATCGAACCAGGAGGGCAACCCGGCATGCCGCTATCGCGCATCTTGCTTTTAGCCATTCTGGCCGCTGCGGGCGCGGTGGCTGGTTGGTATCTTGCTCCGAGGAGTAGTCAGGAATCCAATGGGAGCGGATCGACGTCGACCCAGGCGGTCACCGCGCCAACTGCGTCGAGCAACATCGCTAACCGGGTAGCGGTGTCGGATGGAAGCGCGCGTCGAGGAGACGACCGCCGATAGGCCTCAAGCGACGGTGCCTTCGTGCCCCAACGGCGGTCGCCTCACGCAGCCTCGCAGAGCGAGGCGCGCTTCCGTGACGCCCGCAATGAGAGGCGACAGGCAGTATGGCAGCCGCGGGTCGACGTGGTAGCCGCAAAGGGCAACTTCTCAGCGGGCCAGGGCGCCCTGCGCTTGTGCGGCTTGTAACACGTCTACTGGCGCGGGCTGAGATGGGGTATCCGACCGGGTAGTCACCCGCTTTGGAGCTGGTAGTGTCATTCTTAACCGCCGCAGGCGGATCGAGAACCCCGAGCTCTCATCGCAAAGGGAGCCAATGGAAGCCTTACGGGTGTCTAGCGAGATGCTCGCATCCGAGAGAATGACGAGGCTCTGGCTAGCCTTACGGGGAACTGACGGCGTCAAAAAACCGGCGTCATTCTCGACGACCGAAAGGTCGATCGAGAATCCCGACGTTTTGCTGTACGGGTGGCTAATGGATGCCCTGCGGTAGCCAACTGAGATTCCCGCTGCCGCCTGCCGGCGGCGCGGGAATGACGTGCTTGTGGCCACCACCTCATACGTCATCCCGGAGCGCTCGTGAGAGCGCATCCGGGAACCCGAGGTTTTGCTGCACGGGTGGTCACTAGAGACCGCATTCGAGCATCGTGGAACCGGGGAACTAAAGGCATCGGAAGGTTTTGCTTAGGAACACGCCAGCCGCCCAGGCTGCACCGCGCTTGAGCGTGCAACACACCTCCCGGACGGCACGAGCGGTCAAGGGCAGATCCCTAAACCCCCGACAAGTAAGGCAACCGCGAGGGTGTTACCCGGGAAGGAGCAAGGCGCCAAGGGCGGCGGGCCCCGCCGCAGCCGAGTCCTCTCGGCGATGCGTGAGCTTTCCCCCAAAGCCCGTACGCGTTGCGAAAAGGCTGGCACCGAGATAGCCGCGGCCACTGGCGACCACGGTAATGGCTCAGGCCAGGCAATGGCGCCAAGCGGCCCACCCGCCAGTGGCTAAGATGCGACGGGGAAAAGCCCGCAGCGCCAGAGCAATCGCCATTGCTAGGGGCGCCGCCACACGCTTCCGGGCCGGGAGACGACGTCGACCCAAGCACGGGCAGACCACTCAGGCCTCGCCCGAGCTCGTTACGATCACGGGAACTGGCTGGGCAGGTCGCGGCTCTAAGCAGTAACAGATGGGAGGTCGAGCATATTCCGTATAAGATCACAAGCGTTGCGCCCCGGTTGCCTGTGTGATTGATTGGACTCATGGCGATTCGCCGGGCGGCCGATGTTGCAGCGGGCGGGGGACGCGCTGACAGGCGAGCCTGCCTGGTAGACCGGGGAGCGAGGACCCCTGGCGAGCAGGCACGTCCGTGAGTCGCTGCAGTCCAACGGCAGTAGCTAGCCCAGGCATAACGCAAGAAGAACAACAGGAACTGGAGGGGTTTTCCTAGCGAGCGGCAGCGGGAGTCAAACATGAGCGAAAACGACGTATTGGCGGCGGCCCAGGAGGAATACGGGCGTCGGAGGTCGGCGGCGGAGATGTCGCTGCAGGCGTATCTCGAGACATGTCGCGACGACCCGACGGTGTACGCGGGCCCTGCCGAGCGTATGCTGGACGCCATCGGCGAGCCCGAGCTGGTCGACACCTCCCAGGACGAGCGCCTGGGCCGGATCTTCCAAAACCGCACCATCAAGTATTACCCCTACTTCGCCGACTTCTACGGCATGGAGGAGGTTGTCGAACGCCTGGTCGGCTTCCTGCGCCACGCCGCTCAGGGGCTAGAGGAGCGTAAGCAGATCCTCTACCTCCTCGGCCCCGTCGGCGGCGGCAAGTCCTCACTCGCCGAGCAGCTCAAGCGGCTCATGGAGGAGCGGCCCATCTACGTCCTCAAGGCCGGCGACGAGTGGAGCCCCATCTATGAGAGCCCCCTGGGGCTGTTCGACGCCGACCGCCACGGCCCACAGCTCGAGGCGCAGTACGGCATCCCCCAGCGCCAGCTGCCGGGGATGTGCTCGGCCTGGGCACTCAAGCGCCTGGACGAATTCGGCGGTGACCTGACGAAATTCTCCGTGATGCGGGTCTATCCCTCCAAGCTGCGCCAGATCGGCATTGCCAAGACCGAGCCCGGCGACGAGAACAATCAGGACATCTCGACACTCGTGGGCAAGCCGGACATCCGCAAGCTGGAGTTCTACAGCCAGGAGGACCCCGACGCCTACGCCTACTCGGGCGCCCTCAACCTCACCTCGCAGGGACTGCTTGAGTTCGTTGAGATGTTCAAGGCGCCGCAGAAGATGCTCCATCCGCTGCTCACCGCGACCCAGGAGCACAACTACGTGGGCTCGGAGAACCTAGGGGCGCTGCCCTTCCACGGCATCATCCTGGCGCATTCCAATGAGTCCGAGTGGCAGAGCTTTAAGGCCAATCGCAATAACGAGGCCTTCCTCGATCGCATTTGTGTTATCGAGGTGCCTTACTGCCTGCGCTACACCGAGGAGGCGCAGATCTACGCCAAGATGCTGCGCCAGTCGGAGCTGGCGGCGGCGCCATGCGCCCCCGGCACGCTGGAGATGCTAGCGCAGTTCTCGGTGCTCACACGCCTCAAGGACCATGAGAACTCCTCCCTGTTCGCCAAGATGCAGGTCTACAACGGCGAGGGCCTGCGCGACACCGATCCCACCGCCCGGACGGTCCAGGAGTACCGGGATGTCGCTGGCGTGAACGAGGGCATGACGGGGCTTTCCACACGTTTCGCCTTCAAGGCGCTGGCAGAGACCTTTAACTTCGACACCGAGGAGGTCGCCGCCGACCCGGTCCACCTGATGTACGTCCTGGAGCAGACGGTGCGCCGCGAGCAGTTCCCCGACGACCTGGAATCGCGCTATCTGAGCTTCATCAAGGAGGAGCTGGCGCCGCGCTACGCCGAGCAGATCGGCAAGGAGATCCAGAAGGCGTATCTCGAGTCCTACGACGACTATGGCCAGAACCTGTTCGACCGCTACGTCGCCTACGCCGACGCCTGGGTCGAGAACCAGGACTACAAGGACCCCGATACAGGGCAGCTCATGGACCGCGAGACCCTGGACCGGGAGCTGTCCAAGACGGAGAAGCCGGCTGGCATCGCCAACCCCAAGGACTTTCGCAACGAGGTCGTTAAGTACGCCCTGCGGGAGCGGGCGCGCAACGACGGCCGCAATCCGCGCTGGACGTCCTACGAGAAGATCCGCGAGGTTATCGAGCAACGGATGTTTGCCAACGTCGAGGAACTGCTGCCGGTGATCTCGTTCGGCGCCAAACAGGACAGTGAGACCGAGAGCAAGCACCAGGCGTTCCTGGAGCGCATGGTCGAGCGCGGCTATACCGAGCGCCAGGTCCGGCGCCTGGTGGACTGGTACATGCGCGTTCGCAAGGCGGGCTAAGAGCTTGGACAGCATCATTGACCGACGCCAGCAACCGCGGGGCAAGAACCTCGGCAATCGCCAGCGCTTCCTACGCCGCGCACGCTCGCACATCCGCCGCTCGATACGCGAGAACCTGCGCGAGCGTGGGGTCTCCGATGCCGATCAGGGCGGCGCGGTGGCCATCCCGGAGGACGAGGTCCACGAGCCGCAGTTCGGCCAGGACCCGGACGCCGGCGCACGCGAGCGCGTCCTGCCGGGCAATCGGGACTTCGTCGAGGGCGACCGCATCCAGCGCCCCGAGGGCGGTCAAGGCGGCGGCAGCCAGGGCAGCGACAGCGGCGAGGGCGAAGACTCATTCACCTTCGAGCTCAGCCGCGAGGAGTTCCTGGATGTCTTCTTCGAGGACCTCGAACTGCCCGATCTGGTGAAGTCGCGCGTCAGCGGCGAGAGCGCTGCCGAGCCGCGACGCGCCGGCTTTACCACCACCGGCCCGCCGGTGCGCATGAGCCTGGAGCGGACCATGCGCCATTCCATGGCGCGGCGGGTCGCGCTGGGGCGCCCGACCCAGGCGGCCGTTGAGGCCATGGAGCGCGAGCTCGAGGATCTACGCTCCGGGCGCATCCAGCCCGCCGACGGCCGCGCCGCCGAGACGCGCATCGCCGAGCTCGAGGCAATGCTAACGCGGGCCCAAGAGCGCCGCCGCACGGTGCCGTTCATCGACCCCATCGACCTGCGCTACAGCCATGTGGAATCCGTCCCCAAGCCTGTTAGCCAGGCGGTGATGTTCTGTCTCATGGACGTCTCGGGCTCCATGGACGAGGCGATGAAGGATCTGGCCAAGCGCTTCTTCATCCTCCTGCACCTGTTCCTTAAACGGGAATACGAGCGCGTCGAGCTGGTGTTCATCCGCCACACCCAGTACGCCCAGGAGGTCGACGAGGAGGCCTTCTTCCACAGTCGCCAGACCGGCGGCACCATCGTATCGTCCGCGTTCGACGAGATGCTGCGCGTGATCGACGAGCGCTACCCCGTCGACGACTGGAATATCTATCTGGCCCAGGCCTCGGACGGCGATAACTGGCCTCAAGACCTCGACCGCTGCCCGCGCGTCCTCAGCGAGCAGGTCCTGCCTCTGTGCCAGTACGGCGCCTATGTCGAGGTTGCCCGCGGCGCCGCCGCCGGTGCGGGGCTGCTCGGCGGCGGCAACAGCGACCTCTGGCGCTCCTACGACGCCGTCACCCAGCAGCACGAGCACTTCGCCCGTCGGCGGATTGCGGATCCGGGCGATATATTTCCGGTCTTCCAGGACCTTTTCCGACGCAAGGGCGTGACGACATGAGACTGGGCACAAGCGAGGTATCGACACAGCAACCGCTTTTCGAGACCGGTGACTGGACCGTTAGCGACCTGCACCGGATCCAGGAGGCGGTCGCCGAGATCGGCGAGAACGAGCTGGGCCTTGCCACCTACCGCAACCGCATCGAGGTGATCACCTCGGAGCAGATGCTGGACGCCTACGCCTCGCTGGGACTGCCGCATATGTATCGGCACTGGTCGTTCGGCAAGCGCTTTGCCCACCAGGAGGGGCTCTACCGCAAGGGCCTAACCAACCTGGCCCTGGAGATGATCGTCAATTCCGATCCCGCGGTGTGCTATCTCATGGAGGACAATAACGCCACGGCCCAGACCACGGTGCTGGCCCATGCCGCCATGGGCCATAACCACTTCTTTCGTAACAATCAGACCTTCCAGGAGTGGACCGAGGCCGAGGCCATCCTGGACTACGCGGAGTTCGTGCGAGCCTATGTAGCCCAATGTGAGCGGGCCTACGGCCTGGACGCGGTGGAGCGCACTCTGGATGCCGCTCATGCCCTCCAGGAGCAGGGCATCGACCATGTCATCGCCCGGCGGCGGTATACCGTTGACGAGGAGCGCCAGCGCCTGGCCCAACGCCGGGTCGCGGAACGCGAGGGCGAGCATGAGCTCTGGCGCGTAACCACGCACTTCGGCGAGGCGGAAGCCGAGCCGGACCCCGAGCGCGAGGCCGAGGCGCGGGCCATGACCCTGCCCGAGGAGAACCTGCTCTACTTCCTGGAGAAGAAGGCGCCGCTGCTCGCCGGCTGGCAACGCGAGCTGCTGCGCATCGTGCGGAACCTATCGACCTATTTCGAGCCGCAGCGCCAGACCAAGATGATGAACGAGGGCTGTGCCTGCTGGTGCCACTACACCATCATGCATCGGCTGCGGGATAAGGGGCTGCTAACCGAGGGCGCGATGCTGGAGTTCCTGCACCTGCACTCCTCCGTCGTCGCCCAGCCGCCCTTCGATCATCGCGGCTTTAGCGGCATCAACCCCTACGCCCTCGGCTTCGCCATGTGCCGCGATATCGAGCGTCTCTGCACCGAGCCCACCGATGAGGACTGGGCGTGGTTCCCTGAGATCGCCGGCAACCAAGAGCCCGTGGCGACGCTCAAGCGCGCCTGGGCGGATTTCCGGGACGAGAGCTTCATCCGCCAGTTCCTCTCGCCGCGGCTGATTCGGGAATTCCACCTCTTCCGCCTGGATGACGACCCGAGCGAGGACGCCTTCGTGGTGGGCGCCATCCATGACGAGCGCGGCTATCGCCGCGTCCGCCAGGCGCTAGCCGCCAATCACGACCCCTCGGAGATCCGCCCGCGCATCGAGGTCGTTGATGCCGATATGCGTGGTACGCGCGAGCTGACCCTGCGCCACACCGTGCGCCGGGGACGCACCCTGGACGCCCTCGAGGCCCGCCGGACCCTGCGCCAGCTCGCCTTCCTGTGGGGGTATCCGGTCACTATCAACGAAGTCGACGAGGACTCCGGCGAGGTCATCGCGCGGCACAGCGAGGCCGCGCCGAGATCGTGACGCGGTTAGCAACAGACCTGTTAGCACCAGCCTGCTGACCACTAGCGCCTAGGCAAACGACTAACTCGCCAGCTCGGCGCATGGTGACGGCCGCGCCAGGGCGAAGCCCTGCGCATAGTCGACCCCGAGCGCCCGGACATGCTCCAACACGGCCGTGTTGCAGACATATTCCGCGACCGTCAGAGCCCCCAAACGATGCGCCAGATCGTTAATGGATTCGACAATCACCCGATCGGGCTCGCTGTCCTCCATGAGCCGTACGAAACCGCCATCCACCTTGACGATATCCACCGGGAAGTGGCGAAGATAGCGAAACGAGGACAATCCGCTGCCGAAATCATCGAGGGCGACGGTGCAGCCCAGCGCGCGCAACTCTCGGACCACCTGACCCGCATGGTCCAGCTGCGCCATGACCGCCGTCTCCGTGATCTCCAGATTCAGCTGCTCGGCGGGCAAACATGACTGCTGAATAAGCGCCCCGATAAACGCCACCAACCCCGAATCGCTGAGGGATTGGCCCGACAGGTTGACCGACAGGCGCAGGCCTTTTCGGCGCGCCAACCCCGGCCACTTAGCCAGTAGCGCCTCGCGCAAGACCCATCGATCCACGGCGCTCATCATGTCATAGCGCCCGGCAGCGGGGATGAAGTAATCCAGTCGCACTAGCACACCGTTGGCATCGGTCATGCGCACCAGCAATTCCATGGGCACCGGACTATTGCTCGCCGACGGATCACAGGGCTGAATGAGCTGGCCGTAGCGCTCGAACCGACCGCAGCGTATGGCCTAGCGAACATCGGCGGCGATATGCAACTCCTGGTGGTGCTGGAGCGTGTCGCCCGTCTTCTCCTGGTAGACCGCCGCGCATCCACGCCCGTGCGGAATCGTTGAGGGCATCCAACCGCGGCCGGCCAGCCCTTCGGTCATCACAAACTAGTACTGTACCAAAACCCGATATCCCGAGTGGGAGTGCTCCCAACAGAGCACACACGGCCACCATTACGCATGCGGCGGTGTATCGATTTGTGATTCCGCTCACACCGAAACAATTAGCATGTGCATCGCGAAGACTGCCGTAGCGGGAGCTTGCGGCGGCTACCCCCCTCGTTTAGCCTCAACATTTAGGTGTGCGGCGTATGCGATCTTTCAGGTTATATACCTAGATCGCAACGCCAAGCCGCTGCCATTTACGATCCACCCGCCCGATAAGTACAAGCCGAATCTGGGGATGCCTCATGACTCGAATCAACATCAAGCCCAGGCAGGTCCGTCTCACTAGCCTTGTTGCCCTCATCGTCGGTCTGGCGACCAGTGGAGCGGCCCAAGCCGTCAGTTGCCAGTCCGGGGCCAAGGCCGCCGCTGACCTCTGGAAGGAGTATGACGAGATCGCCAAGCAGGTCGGCTGCGCCGTCGGCACCGGCGCGGCCGCGATCGCGAGTTCGGGTGCGACGCTGCCCAAAAGCGTCCAGATCTATCGCAAATGTCTGGACAAGGCGAACGAGGCGGACAAAACCACCCGCAAGATGATCGCCAAGTGGAACGAGCTCAACAAGAACGGCTGGGGCACCATCGGTCCCCGTCGACTCGCCCTGGACACTCGGCACACCGGCACCATCCGCAGCGCATTCACTCGGATGTTCATCACCGAGTCGCCGCTACGTCACGACCGACTGATGGTCAATCTCACCAAGAAACGCTTTCGGGGCAAAACAGACGTCGTCGTCTGCAAATACCTACCGGGTAGTAACGACGGGACCCAGATCGACCACTACACCATTGGTAAAGGCCTCGATAACAAGGGCCAGGCCTGGATCAAGGAATACAGCGGCGTCCGAGGCCGGATCGTTTCCGTGTTCCTCAACGGCAAAAGTGCCGCCAAGAGCATGAAATACACCCTATGGGCCAACACCAGCCCGGCGCCCAGCGCGAGTGGCGATGGCAATTCGAATAGCGGTGGATCGAACGACGAACAGGGCGGCGTTAGCAAAGGAGTTCCCAGCGGCTCTGGCGATGTTGCCGAGGGTGTTCGCGACATTCGCGACAGCACGACGGCCGCCGCCGACCCCAGCGGCAACAATAATAACGACAATAACGACGGCGCCGATCTTGAGTCCGTTCCCGTCGACAACCCCAATCTGGACCCTGGCATCACGCCCGTCGAGGCCCAGGCCTCGCAGAAGGGCATGGCGGATGCAGCTCGGCTGGCCGGGCGGTGGGATACGCAGCACGGCGAGCTGCGTCTGCGACAGCTCGGTGACCTCATCGTGGGCGACTACGCCGATCGCGGCGTGCTTATCGGTCGCATCGATGGCGCCTGTGTAGCGGGGACATTTACGAACGGCCCGCGTAACGGCGTTTTTCGCTTCACCATGAAGGGCGCCGACCGCTTCGAGGGCCAATGGGCCTGGCACGGGCAGTCACCGAGCAAACCCTGGAGTGGGCAACGCAGCGGTCCGGCACCAGATACCTTCCGCAACTTCACCCGCGACGGCAGCACGATCACCTCGACCACGAACAAACGCGATGTGTTCGACGGCATCTATGAAAGCAACCACGGGCGCGTGGCCCTATGGGCCCGTCATCTATTCGTGGTCGGCGACTACGCCAAGAAGGGCCTACTTCTAGGCATGTGGGACGGTGACTCGTTCGTCGGCCGTTTTACGAACAACGACCGCACGGGCTGGTTCGATCTGAAGTTCCTGTCCAAGACGGGGGACTTCCGCAGCGGGCGCTGGGGATGGCTGGACAGCAACCGAAGCGGAGAGTGGAATCTCAATGAGGTCAGCGATTTCGCGTATCCGGCGGAGGTCTCGTTCCCCGGGGTGAGCTGCCCTTAACCATCCGGTAGCGTCGGCGGGGAGGGGGAACCATGAATGGCGAGCGGTGGCGGCACCTCAGACCCGCGATGGGAATGGCCTTGCGTGCCACGCTGGTCGCCGTAGCGGCGCTGGCCGCCTCGGCCAGCGCCGCCCCCCAGACGTGCGCGCCGACGCGACTGGAGGTGCCCAACCCCACCCCACAGGGCCAATGCTCGGTAGCTAGTATGCTAGCCGGGGTCAGCGGCAGCGACTTCCCCATCGGTTACCGCTCGCTGTCGGGCGGCAAGGCGGTGCCACCAGCCGATAGCCCACGCTGGCAGGCGCGCAGCGCGGGCTTCCGCGAGGCCCCCTTTCCAGGACAGGGGTGGCTGCGCTTGTCGGGGCTGCTCGACAGCCAGGGCACGACCTGTAATCACCATGTCCAGGCGATAACCGCTAAGCGCGGTGAGGCCGATCCCATTACCAGCGGCAAGCTAAAGGCTCTACCCGAGGCGCTGCGCCAACGCGTCGAGGCGGCGAAAAAGCGGCTCAACCGCGAGCGCGGCGCGGGACCCACCGATACCAGTCGCTCGATTCTGTTTGAGGTCTTCTCGCCCCAGGCCGGTCTAAAAGAACTGGGCGTCGAAGACAGCATCCCGGCCGCACTCGATGGCAGCGGCCAAGGCACAATCGCCGGCTGGCCGGCGGGGAGCTACGCGACCTTCACCATCGCCCTACCTGGCGTACAGCCGGCGGACCTGCGAGCCGGCGGGACCTACCCGGCCGAGGTGCGCGGCGTCGACCCTCAGCTGCTGCGCCAGTGGCAGGGCAAGATCCACGCGTTTCGCCGGTCGCGGAAGGGTCCACATCAGGCCATGGCGCAGCGCATCTGCCAGCGCGGCCTTGAGGCGGTGGCCAGCAAGTGGCAGCACTACCCGTCGGTCGTCAGCGATGCCCAAGACCGGGGCTGTAACGAGTCCCGAATCTTTACCGGTACGCGCCGAAAGCTCATCGCCCGACAACTAACCGGCACGGTCTCTGTGGTCGACATCCATGACGGCCGCATCCGGGCGCGTTTCGAGCTCGCTGGCCAAGGCCGCGTCGAGATCGGGCGCTACCATCTAACCCGCGCCGAAAGCCCCAAGGGCGACATCATGGGCGAGCCCGACCCCACCGACGAACACCTCAAGCAGGTACGGCGGGAGTCCGTGCGAGAGGGGCCCGTCCACATCAAGGGCTATCTGCGCGCGCCGAATCGCATTGCGGACCAACGCCTGTCACCGAATTACCGCCCACGGGGCGGTGCCCAGCCGATGCTGGACGCCCACACGGTGATCGTCCCGACGGACACCGGAAACGACGAAGTCGATCCCCTCAGACCGGAGCCATCGTTCGGCATCGCAAGCCACCAACCTGCCCGTGATCGGCGCAACGTCCATTGGGACAAACCAGGCATTCGCGTTGCCTTTAACCGGCCCATTGATCCGGCGACCGTGACCAATGGGGCCGTGCGCGTCGCCACCGGCAGCACACAGGGAAACATGGTAGCGGCGCGCGCCCAGGTGCGGCTCGCCGGCGAGCAGGCGGTGCGCGTCGCGATCCCACGGGGACTCAAGGATGGCGTGCACTACCGCGTTACGGTCAACGCCGGGCCGAGCGGCATTAGCTCCCGCCAGGGTCAGCGCCTCGACCAGGACTACCGATGGCGCTTCGCCACCATGGTGGATCTGGATCGAAGCCAAAAGATTTACGCCACCGGCAATCACCTCACGGGCCAACGTGGCATCGAGCCGCATGTCTTCCAGGCCGCTCGCGATGCGGAGCTGGTAGCCGGTAAGAACACCCTGACGCGGGTCTACGTCAAATGGCGGGGCCATCCCAACATCGCCCCAAGGTGGCAGGTGCGGCATTTCGACGCCGATGTTGCGGTTGAGGGCACGAGACGACTCTATCAAGCCAAGATCGGAGTGCGGCTGCAACGCCCCGATCAGTGGACGGCGACCCAACGGGTTCATGCTGAGACCAGTGTCAATTTCCACGGCTGGTTTCCCCAGCGGGCCGATGGCGACGAGCTATTCGCCACCGTCGAGCCCGTGGATCAATGCGTCGCCGAGCCCAGGGTCTTTCGCAGCGACCCGCTTGACCTCACCTACACACCGCGATCGCCCAGCCTGGATCTCGACTACTACATCGTCCGCGCCGGTGACTGGGGCGGCGACGCCCTCACTGGTGGCGACCAGCAATGGGTGCCGGGCACGGCCCATACCATCGCGACGAGCGGTGCCCGCTTTACCACCCAGAACTTTCCCGTGGTGGACACCCGTCTCACCTATCGAGGCACCATTGCGGTCGGTGACAAGAGCTGGCGTCAGGCAGCCAACGACCTGCTCAACCGCCAGCCACGCGATCAACGCCTCATCGAACGGCTGCGCCCACGCCTGAACCGGGAGGCCGGCGACGCCGACGCGGTGGTCCTGTTCATGGGCAGCGACATCCGCGCTGATGGCGGCTATGCCTACCAAGAGGCCACCGCGGCGCAGCCGGGTATCGTGGGTGTTTTTCTCGACGACGAGCGGTTCCAACCGATACGCAAGGGCGTAGTGGATTTCGCCCACGAGCTCGGCCACGTCATGATGGCCGACGACCGCCACTATGACCGTGGGGCCTGGACCAGTGCCTACGAGACCACGCGCGAGAACCAGATTGAGGGCTTCCGGCTACCGCGCGTCGGCCACGGCGGGCGCAACAAATCCCACGCCGAGGGCAATGCGAGCCCCAATGGCTCTCGTCTCTACCCCCTGATGATGGCAGGTCAGATGCTGGTGGGCGCGAGCTTCGTGACCAACGACTCCTATGATGATCTCATCGAGGCGCTGACCCACCCGCCTTCACGCTTAGCGGGGCGCGGGGGACCACTGCGTCTAGCCGCGCGTGACGCCGACGCGACCCCGGCCATGCGCCCCGTGTGGACGGTACATGGGATGGTCGACGCCGCGCGCCAAGAGGCCGCCTTCACCCGCGTGGACGCCACACGGGGGACAACCCGCAACGCCGACTCGACGCAGGGCCATTGGCGATTAGCACTGACCGATGACGCCGGCACCATCCTGGCAACGACGGCTATCGAGCCGCAGGCAGCACTCAAGCCTAACGCGGCCTCGTCGGCAAGGCGCTTCACGGCCACCCTAGCCCGCACCGACAAGGCCGATGCCCTGATCATCCGGCACCAGGATCGCACCATCGCGCGGCGAGCACTCTCGCCCAACGCCCCACAGCTCGACGTTGCCCCGCCACGCATACGCGACGAGCGCATTCGCCTGACGTGGCAGGCGCGCGACCCGGACCGCCACAATGAGCTCCGTTTCGATATCGCCTACAGTCGCGACGGCGGGCGCTTCCGACCTTTGGCGGTGGGATTAGCTGACACGGCGGTAAACGTTGCCAGCGCCGAGCTCGCGCCGGGCCCCGATCCCAGGCTGCGGGTCACGGTCAGCGACGGCTTCCATACCCGCGAGCGCAGCGTCTCCGCCCCTGAAACAGGGCGCCTACGGGCACTCGCCACCCTGCCGGCCGCAGGGGCATCCATGACGCCCTGGCAACCGATCACCGCCGTCTTCAACGCGCCTTTAGCTCAGGCCAGCATAGACAGCCACGCCTTACGGGTCCTGGACGCCGATAAGCAGTCGGTTCCAGGACGGCTGGACCATCAACGCGGCACCGGACGGATCGATTTCATCCCCAACGAGCCGCTCCAACCCGGACGTTACACGGCGGTGTTAGCCCCCAGTATCAGCGCCACCCATGGCTCGTCCCTGTCAGACGCGGTCCGCTGGCGTTTTGAAGTAGCGAATGACCGTCGACCAATTGAACGCGGAGACGCCAACGATGCGCGCTAGTCCAAGCCCCATCACAACCAAGCCACCGACCCGGTTACGCGCTAGCGCGAGACACCACCGACCCTGGCTCTGGGCCGCCGCCGTGAGCCTGCTCGCGTGGGTGCCCGTTGGGCTAGCCTCATCTGAGGCCTGTGAGCGCGCCACCATCGAGGACCGCGGCGCCGGCAGCTGCTCGGTATCGGGCATGGTCGACGGACTGGATACGAGCCGGCTGGTCTGGATGCAGCGTGGTCAACCGGGATACGTGGTACCGCCTGCCGATAGCGAGGCATGGTACGCGCGGCACACCGATTGGCGCGCCGGTCCGTTCCCCGGCGAGGGGCATTTGCGTTTCTCCGGGCTCATCCAAGCCGGCGGGGCCGCCTGCAGCCACCACGTCCAGGCCCTGGACGCCGCGGAGGCAGGCGGCGGGCCGGCCGCCGACATTAATCTGGAGCGCTTACCGGAAGCGATGCGCGAGAAGGTCCGAAAGGCGCGCAAGCGCGCCGAGCAGGCCCGCGAATCGGCACGTGGCCAGCGCGCACGGCTCGCGAGCGCCGGTGACGGCGTGGTGCTGTCATTGTTCAGCCCGCAGCTCGGGCTGTTCGAGCTCGGCGTCGAGCCCCTGGGCATCAGTGGCTCCGCCAAGGCCAGCCACCCGAGCATCGCCGGTTGGCCGGCCAATAGCACGGGCAAGGTCACCATCGTGCTGCCGGGTACCGAACACACCGAGCTCAGGGCTGGCGAGACCTATGAGGCCGTCGTCCGCGGCAAGGATCAAACACTGTACTCGGACGCCCGCGGGCGTTCGCGCGATTTCCCGAGGGATGGCGGCACCCAGACCAAGCGCCTCTGCCGCCAGGGCAAACAGTCCGTGGCGGCCAAGTGGCAGAACTTCCCCGCCGTCGTCTCGCAGGCCCAGTCCCAGCCCTGCGACCGCAAGGCCTACTTCGAGGGCACTACCCGCCGGGTCTCGGCAACCCAGCTCACCGGCGAGGTGTCCATTACCGCGATTACCGACGAGCGCGTCACCGGGCGATTCCGCCTCGAGGGTCAAGCCCGCCTCGAGGCCAGCGACTATCGCTTCATCCGCGGCAATGCACCGGACGCGGACCAGATCTACTACCCGAAACCCGACACGCGACAAGTTAAGCAGATCCGCGTCGACGACAACCGCCGGGGCAGTCTGACGGTGAGCGGGAGCTTTGCCGCCCCCAACACAATTAGTGGCCTGTCGCTCAATCCCAACTATCGGGACGGCAGCCGACAGGCCAAGGCACTGCGAGCGCAGACGGTCATCGTGCCAAACGCTGGCGCTGATGAAAGCGCGGCGGACGAGCGAGCGCCCTTCCGCGTCGCCTCGCACCAGCCACGGGCGAATAAGCGCAACGTCGACGGTACGGATCCCCAAATAACGCTGTCGTTTAACCACCGCATCGAGCCCAACAGCCTGTCGCCGCAGACGCTGACACTCGCCTACCGCGATGCCCAAGGGAGCCTGCAAGAGGTGCCGCTGCGCATTAATCGCACCGGCCAACGCCGCGTCCAGATCAGCCCTAAACGGGGCCTCAAAGACGGCGTGCGCTACCGCGTCACGGCGAAAGGCGGCAACCAGGGGCTGCAAAGCCGCGCGGGCGAGTCTCTCGCCAGTGACTACCGTTGGGCCTTCTATACCCTGGTCAACCTCGACCGCAAGGAGACCGTTCCCGCCGTAAAGGCACATCTACAAGGGACCTCGGGCGTCGAGCCCCATGTATTCCAAACAGCGCGCGACGCCCCGCTAGTGCCGGGTAAGAACACGCTGACCCGGGTTTACGCCAAGTGGCGTGCGGATCAAACGGTCGCTGAGGGCTGGCAGGTCAAACGCTTCCTCGCGGACGTCCGCGTCAAAGGCGACCAGCCGCTCTATCCAGCCAAGGAGCGCGTCATGCTCACGCGGCCGGATCAGTGGACGGCTGCCTATCGCCAGCGCGCGGCCAACTCCGTGAACTTTTACGGCTGGCGGCCTCGCTCGGGCGACGGCTCGGCAATGACGGCCGAAATCGAGCCCGCCGACCAATGCCGCGACGAGCCCCGAATATTCGAGAGCGAATCCCGGGATCTAAGCTACACGACGCTAACGAAAGACCTGGACATCGACTACTACATCGTTCGTGCCGGCAATTGGTCCGGGGACGCGCTGACCAGTGGCAAGGCCCAATGGGCACTGCCCGCGGCCCAACGGATCGCCGCCGAGGGTGCCAGCTACACGACGCAGAACTTCCCAGTGTGGCGCACCAATACGCGGTACCACGGCACTCTGACCGCGGAGACGGGTGGCCTATTCACCAACCAGTGGCCCGTAAGCTGGTCAACCGACCGCTGGCTCGTGCACCAAATCAAGCAGAAGCTAAAACGCTTCAACCCCGACGCCGACGCCGTGATGTTGTTCTTTGCCGGCGACATTAGCGCCACTGGCGGGAAAAGCTATCGAGAGCGGGCTCTCGTCCGGGATTGGCTGAGCAAAAGCCCGCAGCCGCAGCTGCAAACGGGCCTTTTCGGGCTGTTTCTCGACCGTAACCGCGCCAACATGATCTCGAAAGCGACGGTAGATGTCGCTCACGAGCTCGGCCACATCCTCCTGGACGATGAAAGGCATCTGTCACGCGGTGACTGGCTCGGGGACTACGCCAATACCGCTGGCCAGCGCATCGAGGGCTTTCGTCTGAGCCAATGGGGCCAGGGTGGCACCAACAAGTCCACCACCGAGGGCAACGGCCACCCCAAAGGAACCAAGGTCTACCCCCTGATGGTCGCCGGCCAGACCCCCGCGGCCGCTACCTTTATCACGAACGACAACTACGAGCGATTAATCGAGACCATCGCCGAGCCCCCGTCACGGCTGACTCGACGCAACGCTCGCATTCGGCTCGCGAGCGCTGACGACACGGTGCCTGAACAACGCCGTCCCGTTTGGCTCGTTGGGGGGCTCGTTGAGCCGGACGGCAACCGCGCCCGTATCGATGCCGTTAGTCCTGGACGGGGTTCGGTAACCAGGCCTGACAACGCCGCCTCGGACGCCCGCGTGCAACTGCGAGACGACGCCGGCGACGTCATCGCCGCCGCGCCCGTTGCCATCCCGCGTTGCGGTCGTACTGGCGAGGCGCAGGCGTGTCCCTTCACCGTCCGACTGCCGCGGCAAGACGGCGTCGCCGCGGCCACTCTAAGCCGCAATGGAGAAGTGGTTGCGCACCACGAGCGTACCGGCAGCGCGCCCCGATTAACCGTCGCCGAGCCAAGCACAGCCGACGGCACCGTCGAGTTGGCCTGGGATGCCCGCGATCCGGACAGCGATCGATTGAGCTTCGATGTCAGCTATAGCCGGGACGGCTCGAACTATCGGCCACTGGCCCTCGGGCTAACAGCGCAACAGATCACGATTCCCGCAGCGGAGCTCGCGCCCGGATCACGGCCTCGGTTACGCCTCACCGCCAGCGATGGATTCAACGCGACCCAGCGCACGGTCGGCGTGGGTGAAACCGCTGGGTTAAGGGTCTTGGCGACCGTCCCCTCCGAGGACGGCACACTGGCACCTCATAGCGATGTTCGCATCGTGCTTAATGCCCCGCTTGACCCAGCGAGCGTGACCGCAGAGACGATTCGCCTGCTGGGGCCCGATGGCGAGCGTGTGCCCATCGAGGGGCGCTATAAGCCATCAAGCCAAACCATCCGAATCGCGCCCAAGGAACCGCTAACGACGGGCAGGCGCTATACAGGCGTTGTTACCGACGGTGTAGCCACCGCAAACGCGGTCGGACTCTCCCAGGCACATCGCTGGCCGTTTCGCGTTGCTAGGGCGCGTACCGATGAGCTAGGTGAGACGTGGCCGTTCGAAGAGAGCGACGCGACCGCTAACCAGCGTAACGGCCAGGGTTCAGCGAAGCCGGCCCCCCGTAATCCCGACAACATCTCATTATCACTCGATGGCGGCGACATCGCCGCCATGCCCTTCAATAAGACCAAGGTCCGCTATTGGATCAAGGCGCGTATCGCGAGCAATCGACTACAGGATGCGATGCGGGCTAACGCCGGCGATTACGAGCGAGTCATCCTGGCGTACTTCCGAAAACGAAAGGTGCTACTTGAGCAAGCGGGTTGGACGGTCGAGGATTTTGAGGCGACGGCAAAGCGTATTAGGCGGGCCGATACCGGTATCGACCTAGCCCAACAAGACGACATCTACGAATCCGACAAGGAGCACATTGAGACAACCCGCCCGGATTGGCCGGCGGTCCGGCCGTACCGCGATGAGCTCGAACAACTGACCAACTGGGTAGCCGATAACATCGATGACCCCCCTCAGCTGGACTAATCCCAACACCGACGCGGCGTCCCCCAAGCCAACCGACCGAACGGCTCCGGGCCGGGGGCGCCGATACGACTAACCAAGGGTACCTAACGCTATGTTGAAGCCTTTAATAATGGCCGTTGCTGGGCCTGTTCTCATCGCCTCCGGGGTGATCATGCACTGGCGCCAGTGCGCGGCACGACGCGGTGCCGTCCCGGTGCGGGCCACGGTTCTCGACAGCGGCAGCGAGCGCGTCGACGATAAGAGCGTCGTTTGGGTCAACTACCGTTACGTGGTCGATGGCACCGAGTATCGAAGCAGCCGCGTCTACCCACCACCCGGACCGCAGCCGCGCGGCGGCTTCTTCCACATCCGACGCCTTCAGCGGCGCTATCCCAAGGGCGCCGAGGTAACCGCCTACTACAAGCCTTCGGATCCGCGATACGCCTTTCTGGAGAACCACCCGCAATGGCTTTACGCGATACCCGTGATTCTCGGCCTCACCCTCCTTGTGCTAGCCGCGCAACCAGTCCTATCGCTGCCCCTACCAGGGAGCACACCATGAGCTGCCGGCCAGTTCCGGCTTCGCCGTCGGCTTCTCGGTACGCCGGCGTTGACGAGCAGCGCAACGAATAGGTGTCGATTGCCCAACCCCTTGGTATAGTTAAGCTCAACGCACGGTCTCATTCGTCCATGACCCATTTTGATGGGCCGCGAGACTGCGCTGTTGTGTCTCGGCCACTCAAAGCGCTGATGGGGGGTAGCGATGTGCCGTAAAGGCTATTGCATAATTGGCGGCTACGCCTGATGGTCACCGGCGACACCCCGGGGTCAGCTCCAGCGCCCTCTGGCGGCGATGGATCAAGTGGCACTGTCCGCGCCGCGCGCTGGGTCTTTGATATCGAGCGCGAGTGCATGGTGTCGGCAAACGCGGCGGCCCTGAAGGTATGGTCTGCCGAGAGTCTTGATGAGCTCCTGTCGCGCGACTTTAGCCACGACATGACTGGCACCACGCGGGCGCGGCTGGCCACCTACCTGAGGGCATTGCAGAGCGGGCAAACCATTGTCGAGGTTTGGACCCTCTACCCACGCGGCACTCCGACGGCCTTGCTATGCCGCTGCACCCCGGCGATTCTGGACGACCATCGCACTGGCATGCAGGTGGAGGTTATCCACGAATGCCCTGAGCTCGACGACGCGAGCCTGCGATACCTGGTGGCAATGCAACACCTACCCGCCCTCGTCAGCGTGTATGACTCGCGCGGGCAGCTCGTAATGCGCAACGCTCGAGCAATGGACGCGTTCGGCCCCGGTGGGGTTTTTGGCGACTACTTCGAGGATCCGCAAGCCGCCGATGCGCTATGGCAGAGCATCCTCCAGGACGGCGGATCCAGTGGCGGCATGCAGACGAGCACCGTTAGTGGCCGGCGCTATCACCTCATCGAGGCCCAATTAACGCGCGATCCGGTGAGTGGCCGCCAGCTAGTCGTGACCTATGAGCAAGATGATACGGAGCGCCAAAATCTCACGGCCTCGCTGGCAACCGCCAATGCCCTGCTCAACGAGCTTATCGACCGACTGCCCATCGCCATCCTCGTGGAGGACGAGGATCGTCGCGTGACAACCGTCAATAAAGCCTTTTGCCGGATGTTCGATTTGGGCATGCCTCCGCAGGATCTCATGGGTCTCGACTGCCAGCGCCTGTTGGACCAGGCTGAGGATGCCGCCGCTGATGCCGATTCCTTCACAGCACGGATCGAGACGATCCTAGCGGCCCAGCTGCCTGTCTCCGGTGAAGAAGTCCCCCTAGCCGATGGCCGCCTGCTCACCCTGAGCTATCAGCCCATCTTCGTGGACGGTGCGTACCGCGGCCATTTCTGGCAATACGAAGACGTCACTGGCCGTCGACATACCGAGGAGACGCTACGTTGGGATGCTCAGCATGACTGGTTAACGGGGCTTCCCAACCGCCGCAGCACGGACGCGAGCCTGGCGGCGAGGCTAGCGCGCATGCATTCGGATGCCGCCTCCGCCACCGTACTGCTCGTTGATGTCGACCACTTTAAGGCCGTCAATGATCTATTCGGGCACCACGTAGGTGACCAAATCCTCATCCAAGTCGCTCAGGCGCTACAAACGGTGCTACGCCCAAGCGATATCATTGGCCGATTCGGCGGCGAGGAGTTCCTGATCCTGTTGCCTGAGACCCCTATTAAGGAGGGTCGCCTGGTGGCGGAGCGGGTGCGCCTCGCTGCCGCGGACTCGGGCTGTAAGCGCCCGGATGGCGAACCGATTACCGTGAGCGTCGGGGCAACGGCGATGACGGCCGCAGATCCCGACACGCGGGCCGCCATCGATCGGTCTGATACGGCCCTTTATGAGGCCAAGCGCGCCGGCCGCAACCGTATTGCCGAACGACTGAACCCCTAACGACGTCCAAGCGATCACTCTTCGGGTCACAACCGGTAGGGGGAAGCCCATGATCGAGGCCACTGCGCTACTGCTGACCGCCTTGCTGTTCGGCGGAATGCTATTGTTTGCATCCGGTTTTGCCGGGGTCCTTTACAAATCCCTGCCTAAGGAAACGGTCGGGCAGGTGCTTCGCGAAACATTCCCCCGTTTCTATGCCTTCGTCATTACCACGGCGACCGCGTGCGCGGCGCTCGTCTGGCCTATCGACCAGCTGTCGGCGGGTGCGCTCGTTGCGATCGCGGTAACAGCCATCGCGGCGCGCCAAATCCTCACGCCCGCCATCAACCGAGCCACAGATACTGGCCAAACCACTCGATTCGGCTGGCTCCACGGCCTTGCCGTTGGCCTGACCCTGGCGCATATCGTTGTTGCCGGATGGGCGACCATACGATTCCTGGACTAACGGCCTGCGGCCGTGGAGCACGCGGGATCATGGCCAGTGGGCGATCCAGGCTGATGACTGGAACGCCATCGACACCGCAGTAACCCAACCCAATCCCTTTGGTATGGAGATGGCTCAATGAGCACGAGCTCGGATACAACACCTCCGCAGGCCTGGCAACCTGACCGAGAAGCTGCCCTTGCCCATCTCAACCAGTTCCTGCCGCGGGCCGGCGCCTACTACAAGCGCCATCGCAACACCGATCCGGGCCCGGAAGAACGCGACGCCGTCTCGCAACTATCGCCGTGGCTGCGCCATCGCCTGCTTACCGAGCCCGAGGTCGTTGCCGCCACCCTAGAGCGACACGCCTTCGGCACGGCGGAGAAATTCCTACAGGAGGTCTGCTGGCGCAGCTACTGGAAGGGGTATCTCGAGCGCCGACCCGAGCTGTGGTCGCGGTATCGCGACTCGGTGCGCAGCGAGCTTGAGGCCATACGGGCGGACGACGCGCGCCAAGACCGCTATCAATCGGCAACAGGAGGGCAAACAGGGATCGCGTGCTTCGACGCCTGGGTCGAGGAGCTCGTCACCACGGGCTATTTACACAACCACGCCCGCATGTGGTTCGCCAGTATCTGGGTATTCACCCTCGGCCTGCCCTGGGCATTGGGGGCAGATTTTTTCCTGCGGCATCTGCTGGATGGCGATCCCGCTTCTAACACCCTATCGTGGCGCTGGGTCGCTGGGCTCCAGACACCCGGCAAAACCTACCTGGCCAAACCCGACAATATCCGGCGCCACACCAACGACCGATTTACCCCCGCACCCGACGAGCTGGCGACGACGGCCCCAGCCGTGGGGGACCCCGACCTACCGCCGCTCCAGGAGCTCCCACCGGCCGACTCAACGCCACGAGAGGCCGCCATCCTGCTCACCGAGGACGACCTAACCGGCCTAGATAGCCTCGAATGCCTACCCGCCGGAACCGGACTCGGGGTCCTGGAAGCGGCCGGTACCCGATCCCCCCTCCCGACCGGCGAGAAGGCCCGAGATTTCGCCACCGAGGCGTGTAGGCAGGCGCTCGCCGAGGCGGAACGGCGAACCGGGCGCTCAGGCCAGTTGTTGCACACCGTCGACCCCGTGGCGTCGATCCTCCAGTGGGCACGGGCCAGCGGCATGGCCACGGTCGTCGTGCCATGGGCACCGCAGGGCCCGGCGGCCGATTACCTTGCCGCCGCCATACCAGCCCTCGCCGAGGCCGGCATCGACGTCTACCGCGTGCGCCGCGACTGGGATAGCCACGTTTGGCCACACGCGACCCGTGGCTTCTTCGCCTTCTGGAAGCCCGTCTCGCGCGGCCTGCGTGCCGGTGAGCTACCCCTGGTAAGCCCCTGGTAGCTGCCACCGAGTGTCATTCCGCCGGTCTAGCACGCCGGTACCAAACGCTGAGCCATTCATGCGCCCGTCGGCTATCCGGGCGCGCTACGCTATGCTGCCGGCCCGGATTGCCGACGGGCTTGATCGACTGTTGCGCCCCCGATACCCGTGGACAACACCGCTAGCCGCATTATCCTTCCATGAGGGACTGCTAAAAGGAGCCAGCAATGGCGGAAAACGATCCCAAAACGCGCAAAGAGATCACCACCATGGGTAGCAACGAGCAACGCAACATCGCCATGCTCACCCACCTCGGCGGCATCATCCTGGGCTTCATCCCCAGCTTGTTGGTGTATCTAATCAAGACCGACGATGCCACCCTCCGCGAGCACGCCAAGGAGGCACTGAACTTCCAGATCACGGTCCTGATCGCCTTCGTGGCCTGTTGGGTTCTAACCCTGGTTCTTATTGGCATCGTCTTAATGCCCATCGTTGGGATCGCCAACCTGGTCTTCTGCATCATCGCCGCCGTTAAGACCAGCCAGGGCGACACCTATCGCTACCCCTTCGCGATTCGACTGCTGCAATAAGCCCTGAGTGAACCGGCGCGAGCCGCGGCCCACAGGGGTCGCCGTCCCCTGGCGACAGCGTCACCGTACGCGCCGCTGGGCGCGCTGATTACAACGCCATCTGCCGCATATCCACCGCTAACGCGCCCACCCCCTATCGGAGCAACAGGGAAACAACTGTCACGCCTAGGCGTTACGAGCGATTAGGGGCGTTACAGGTGTAACGTGCCGCGCTGTCGCTGTGATGTCGTATTCGTCTCTAAAAAAAGGCTTATTTTTCATTTTTATCAGGGCTTTAACTGATCATAAACCACAAACTCCGGTGTCGGCACGCAAGTTGCGAGTTTTACCACCAGACGGCGAAGCGTACCGGTTCAACCGGCTACCGGAGCGCCAGCGCCGCCTGTTTGGTAACCGCATCGGTAATATAACGAGCCGGCAGTCGAGGGGAGAGCGATGATGAGACAAGGTTGGACTAAGATAGCCATAACATGCCTAGTTACCGCCCTCGTTCCCATCAGCGCATGGGCTGAGCCCGAACGAGCCATGGCCCGCGTCCACCGCGATATCGCCACAGCTGCGGAACCACTATGGCAACGCATGGGCGGTTTCTTCGCCCTCGCCGATTGGCACCCCGCCATCAGGGCATCGACCATGGCCGCCGACGGCCGCCAACGTCGCATCACCCTCAACGACGGCGCCGAGTTCGTTGAAACCTTGATGACGTACGACCTGCGACGCTACCGGTATCGCTATCGCGTGGAGGATCCCAACCCGCTACCGTTTACCGACTACGTGGGCACGGTACGCGTTATCCCGCTGGGCTCAACCAGCCGGGTCGTTTGGTCGGCGACTTACCGCCCGACAGGCGATGCGGGCAAGGTCCAAGAAACGCTACGCGGCCTGTTCGCCGCCGGTCTTGATGAGCTCGTCACCGAGCACCGGCCATCGTCGAATAAGTCCCCCTAGGCTCCGGAGAACTTGAGCGGTGCCCTTGAGCGGCACCGCGCGATCGGACAATCACTCCCGTAAATGCGGCGGTACGATGCCGCGGTGGCGCATGCGCCGATAGACCGTGGGGCGCGAGACCCCAAGGACGCGGGCCACCTGGGCGACGTTCCAACGATACCGCCGCAGCAGATCCTGCAATTCGTCGCCGTGATGATCGGCATGTGCCCCGTTCGCCGAAGCCGGCGCCGGGGCCGTACGGCGAACCTCGGTGTGCGCACCTGCCCGGCACTCATCGGGCAGATCGTCGATGCGAATCTCATCGCCTTGCCGCGTGGCAATGGCAAAGCGCAGAGCATTACCCAGCTCCCGGATGTTGCCGGGCCAATCATGGGCCAGCAACGCGCTCATGGCGTCGCCGCGTATGACAAGGCGAACGCCGCGCTCCCGGCAGAGGGCATCGAAAACCGACCGGATGATGTATTCGCTATCGGCACGGCAACGCACTGGCGGCACGTGCAAGGTCGCCCCGTCCAGGCGGTAATACAGATCCTCGCGGAATTGCCCCTGACGGATGAGCTCATGGAGGCTTTGGTGAGTCGCCGCGATAACACGCAAATCAACCGGTATTGGGCGCTCCGCACCGAGGGGCATGATGGCGTTCTCAGCAAGCGCTCGAAGCAGGCGCGTCTGGAGGTTAAGCGGCATATCGCCGATCTCGTCGAGCAACAGCGTGCCGCCGTCGGCCTGCTGGATCAAACCAGTCATGCCCTTGTTGCGTGCCCCGGTAAACGTGCCGGGGCGATAGCCAAAGAGCTCGCTCTCGATCAACGACTCGGGGATCGCGGCGCAATTGACGGCGATAAAGTTGTGATCGGAGCGCTCACTGCTGTCATGAACCGCGCGCGCGACGCACTCCTTGCCCGTACCCGTCTCACCGACGATGAGCAGATTGACCGGCTCGTTGCGCAAACGCTTGGCGTAGTCGATGGTCTTGCGCATGGTCGGGTCATCACCACCGAGCGCGTCCAGCGCCGGTGCGGGATCGGTTTCCGCGGTCGGCGATGCGACGGCGTGATGCCGCGGGCGCTTGGGCTCGATGAGGGTGGCGAAATAGATGGCCCCGAACGGCAACATGCGAAAGGCGCGCGTGGCATCATCGGTCGCCGTCGGGATGCTTAAAACATCATCCAAGTCGCAATCGAATAGCTCGGTAATGGCGTGTTGCTCCGGGGTACGCCCAGGGCCATCCATACCGCCCTCGCTGGTGATCAGCGCACGGGCGCGCGTATTGGCCGCCGCCACCGTACCGTCATCGGCCAACGCGACAAGGTACTCGCCGTTGAGCTGGACCATCTCACGCGAGCGGCTAAACCGCAGTATCGGATGGTCGCGGTAACAGCGCAGGAAATAGGCATCCTCGATCATGCGCGCGTAGAGCAACACCAGCTGGAGCGCGAAGTTCTGGCTGCTGCGGTCGGCAACGGCGCGCGCCGCGGAGACATCGAGGGCCGCCATCACGGCGCCGTCCGGCCCAAACAGCGGCGCCGAGGTGCAGGTGAGCCCGATGTTGCCAACGTAGAAATGATCCGCGCCGTGGCAAGTCAACGCCTGCCCCTCGGCGAGGCAGGTACCGACGGCCGAGGTCCCGGAATGCGGCTCGCTCCAGTCAGCACCGAGGTACAGCGCGGTACGCCGCGCCGAGCTGGCGGGCAGATCGCCCAAATAATCGACGGCAATGCCGCGATCATCGCTAAGTAACAAGGCATAGCCGTGGGGCGCGACATGGCTGTAGAGCTGCTCCAGACCAGCTCGCGCGACGCCCAACAGCGCCTCGACCCGCTCGCGATGCTCGCGCAGGCACTGCTGCGACACCAGCGGTGCCGCCGCGCGATGGCTGGGATCGAGTGCGTAGTCTTCCAGGCACCGGCGCCAGGAGCGGTGAATAACCTCGGGAACGGCGCCGGACGCTCGGCCGTGGACCTCATTGAGGACGTGGCGCACGTGGTGATGCTCGACGACACCCCCCATCGGACTCCTCCTCTGGCCTAGCGCTACCAGCAGGCCAATTGCTTCAAGACACCCACCGTGCCGCTCGTTGTTGTTGTAACGCTTTAGCACGGATGAACCAGCTACTTCCCCCTAGTACT
Source organism: uncultured Ectothiorhodospiraceae bacterium (assembly GCA_913055565.1). Lineage (GTDB taxonomy): Bacteria > Pseudomonadota > Gammaproteobacteria > Nitrococcales > Nitrococcaceae > CAJXKP01. The sequence goes on along the minus strand of CAJXKP010000024.1, from coordinate 4,418 downwards.
ACACCACCCCCGATGCCAAAGCAAAAATTGTTCTAAACGCGTTACAAGTGTAACAAAAACCCCGCCGTACGTCTGTAACGGCTCTAACAGCTGTACCCCACTCGGTAACGCCGGTGAGGTTGGTGCCAATCGCCGAATCACGCCGATAAAAAATTTATAAATCAATTACTTATAAACCTTTTTCCGTCGCCGCAACAGGATTGGCACGTCCGCTGCAATACATCGGATACCGGCGACGACACGCGAACGCCGGTACCAAACGACACCAGGGCCTACACCAAAACAACCCTGGATGATTGAACGTTTTTCCTCGATGAGGAGGTAGCGATGAGAACCCTAACCGCAAGTGTCTTCGCGTCCGTCGCGCTGCTGTGCACCGGCGCGCCGGTGGTAGCTGCCGATCACGACGCCTATCACGACCAGATAGCGTCCTATTGGATGCACGCTGGCGATGTGAAGCCCTTTACGGGGCGCATGTGGAGCCCCTGGCCATTCGAGCGGCGCGTCGAGAATCTCGCCGACGCCGGCTTCGAGGGCATCGGCATCTTTCACCAAAGCCTGCAGTACGTGCTCGAGAATGAGGCCGAGGGAGATACGCGCAAAGAGCGTCTGCAATGGATGGCCGATGTCCTTGAGGCCAACGACATGGAGTACGTCGAGCTTGAGTTCCTGACGAAATGGATGCTGCCGAAGGACGACTATCGCCGCCAGGCGGAGAAGGAGACCCGTAGCCTATTGATGGATGCCGCCAAGGCCCTCGATGCCGACCATATCAAGGTGGGCAATATCTTTGGCTACCCCGTGCCGACGGAGCAGCTTAAGCAGCGCTTCGCCCAGCTTTGCCAGGAGGGTCAGAAGCACGGCACCACGATTGCCATGGAGATACTGCCACCCGATGTCAACTCAGACACACTCGAAGAGGCTATGTCCTGGATCGGCGACGACAGTCAGTGCGGCTTGTTCGTCGATGCCTGGCACGTCAATCACATGGAGGGCTACACCTACGAGGCGATCAGCAACCTCGACGCCGACGACATCGTCGCGGCGGAATTGAACGACGGCTTCACCGATATCGACAGCCCCTATATCGGCTTCATCGAGCGGACCGTGAATCTGCGGCGCATTCCCGGTAACGGTGAATTCGACCTCGTGGGCCTAATCAACGCCCTCGGCGAGGCGGGCTTCCACGGCCCCTGGGGCAACGAGATCCTGTCCGAGGAATATCGGCGCGTGCCGATGGACGCCGCGTATCCGCGGGTGCATAGGTCGACGGCTAAGATCCTCAAGGAAGCCAAGCAGTAGGTCGACCACTGACCGACCGACACCGGCGGACCACCGCCGGTGTAGGCCCCTGCCCGACGGTCGCCAACTAGGGACCAATGCGGGGACTGGCTTCAACGACCGAGGAGACACGCCAAATGAGCGCCACCAAAGACGATCTGTTGTGGATGTACGCCGCCATGGTAAAGGCGCGCTACTACGAGGACACCATGGCAACCGTCTACATGGAGGGTAAAAAGCCCAAATTCGATATCGGCGCCGGGCTCGTCCCCGGCGAGATGCACCTCGCCGCCGGCCAGGAACCGTGTGCCGCCGGTGTCTGCGTCCACCTACGCAACGACGACACGGTCACCGCGCCCCACCGGCCCCATCACGTCGCCATCGCCAAGGGCGTCGACCTCAACCGCATGACCGCCGAGATCTTCGGCCGGGTCGACGGCCTCGGCGGCGGCCGCGGTGGCCACATGCACCTGTTCGATCCGGCCGTTAACTTCGTGTGCAGCGGCATTATCGCCGAAGGCGCGCCACCAGCCGTCGGGGCGGCACTGGGAGCACGCATGAACGGCCGGGACGCGATTGCGGTGAGCTACGTCGGCGAAGGGGCCCCGAACCAGGGCGGCTTCCATGAGGCCCTCAACCTAGCCGGCGTTTGGCAGCTGCCCGTTGTCTTCATCATCGAGGACAACAGTTGGGGCATTTCCGTACCGAAAAGCAAATCCACCGCCGTTGCGGACAACGCCATCCGGGCGCCTGGCTACGCCATGCCGGGGGTGCGCATCGAAAACAACGACGTACTGACCTTGTACGACGCCGCCGCCGACGCCGTCGCCCGGGCGCGGGCCGGCCAGGGACCGACGCTTATCGAGGTTGAGACCTACCGCTATTACGGCCACTTCCAAGGCGACCCGGAGATCTACCGGCCAAAAGACGAGGTCAAGGGCCTTAAGGCCAAGGACCCCATCGACCGTCTCTACCACTACCTCATGGACAATCAAATAACCGACAGCAGCGATCTAGAAGCGATCGCCCAGCGCTGCCGCGAGGAGGTCGACGCCGCCTACGCCTTTGCCAGGAAATCGCCCGAGCCAGCGCCCGAGGCCGCACTCGAGCACGTCTTCGTATGACCCAAACGACGCGCGCCGCGGCGCCGCTAGATTAACGGAGGTATGAACCATGCCAAGCAGCCGCAAACTGACCGTATCCCGGGCCATGAGCGAGGCCATCGCTCAGGAGATGCGCGCCGATCCGCAAACGTTCGTCATGGGCGAGGACGTGGGCGCCTTTGAGGGCGTATTCGATTCCACCCTCGGCCTACTGGAGGAGTTCGGCGAGGAGCGCGTGCGCGATACGCCCATCTCGGAGACCGGCTTCATCGGTGCCGGCGTCGGCGCGGCGATGAGCGGCATGCGCCCCATCGTCGAGCTGATGTTCGTGGATTTCATCGGCGTCTGCATGAACGCCGTCTACAACCTAGCGGCCAAGAACACCTATTTCTCGGCCGGCAATTGTAAAGTGCCGATGGTCTTAATGACCGGCACCGGCGGTGGCTACAACGACGCCGCCCAGCATTCCCAGGCACTGCACGCCACCTTCGCCCACCTGCCGGGCCTCAAGGTCGTCGCGCCGTCCAACGCCTACGACGCCAAGGGCTTGCTGACCACAGCGATTCGCGACGATAACCCGGTGGTCTATATGTTCCACAAGGGCCTGCAGGGCCTAGTCTGGATGGCATCACCGGCAGGTGCGGCCACCGAAGTACCGGAAGAGAGCTACACCATCCCGTTCGGCGAGGCGCGCACCGTGCGCTCCGGTCGAGACGTGACCATCGTCGCCATTAGCATGACGGTGCACGGCGCTCTGGCGGCGGCGGAGGAACTGGCGACAGAGGGCATCGAGGCCGAGGTCATCGACCTCAGGACCCTAGTCCCGCTGGACCGTGACACGGTTATCGAGTCCGTCAAGCGTACCGGCCATCTCGTGGTCGCCGATGAGGATTACCGCAGTTACGGGTTGACCAGCGAGGTCATCACCTCCGTGGTCGAAGCCCATCCCGACTACCTCAAGGGGCCCCCGCAACGCGTGGCGATGCCGGACATCCCCGTGCCCTACAGCCGCCCCATGGAGGACGCCATGCTGCCCAATGCCGAACGTATTGCCAGCGCGGCCCGACACACCACCGGGAGGGGGTAAGCCATGGCTAGTGGACGTATCCAGGTACGCGTGCCCAACGATCTCTGGGATCCGAGCGAGACCGAGGAGGGCGTGATCGCCAACTGGTTTTGTGAGGACGGCGCGCAAGTCGAGCAAGGCGCTACCATCGCCGAGGTCGCGGTCGAGAAAAGCACTTACGACGTGGTCGCCCCCGCCGCGGGGACATTAACCATTGCGGTACCGCAGGATGGTGTCGTTCAGCCGGGGACCGTCATTGGTTACATCGCCATGGGATGACGCGTCCGGCCGCTTGCGGCGGTGCTTAGCCAAGCGCGTACGTTGCCAGGACGCGATTCCAGGTCTGGCCTTCACGGCCGCACAGCAACCGCTAACCCCCGCGGCGGCGGTGACCGAGCAAGGCACTCTGGGGCGCCGCGTCGGCCGCGCCGAGCGGCCACCGACGCTGTGGTGCTGGTCCACGAGCCGTTCCGCCCTCATGGTGCCACCCAGCGATGCCCGCCACCCGCGCTTCCATGCCGCCGCGGCGGCCTCCGCCGAGGCGGGCTGGCCGGTCACGACGCGTCATTGCGGTGGCAGCGCGTTTCCCATCGGTAGTGGCACCGCCCAATTTGCCATGGCGCTGCCACGCCCGTCGCCGGCAGCCGCTTCCATCGAGACCGTCTACCGCGCGCTCGCCGGGCTACTGACGGCTGCGCTCACGGATTTGGGCTACGCCCCTGAGGTCGGCGAGGTAACCGGCGCCTTCTGCGCCGGGCGCTATGACATCCATCTCCAGGGGCGCAAGATCGCGGGCACCAGCCAGGTGTGGCGCGGCGCGGCGGATCGCGGCGGATTTGTGCTAGCCACCGCTACGGTGCTTGTGACGGTCGACCCAGTCATGCTCACCGACGCCGTCAACGGCTTTTATGCCACGCTGACAGATCAACGACCCTTCGACGCGAGTAGGCTAACGGACCTCGCGGCTC
>CAJXKP010000023.1 GCA_913055565.1 uncultured Ectothiorhodospiraceae bacterium | reverse complement strand
TCCGGCGAGTGTGGGGGTTGAGATGGGTTGGGTCTTCTGCGCTAAACGGGTGGGCTCACCGCGGGGACACCTCCGCCGCCGCAGAGGATGATTCAAGCCTCAAGCGGAGGCGCCCCGCCGCGAACCGGCGTCACCCAACCGGCCAAGGGGCGCTGTCCCTCCAACCGGCATATGTAGTATCGCGCCGACCAGCAAGTGAGACAATTTCGACGTTTTCAGGTTAGACTTGAAAGCAATTCAATTGTCCGGCGTATCCTATCGATGTATCTGGAACTGCGACACCTGCGCACCCTGCGTGCCATCCAGGAGACGGGTAGCCTTGCCCGCGCGGCCGATCGCATGCATCTCACCGAGAGTGCGCTCTCGCATCAGATCAAGAGCCTTGAGCATCAGTTCGAGGTGGCGCTGTTCTTTCGTCGTTCCCGACCGGTTCGCCTGACAGCGGCGGGTGAGCAGTTGCTTGCCCTGGCGCGTCGGGTACTGCCCGAGGTGGAGGCCGTGGAATCCAGCCTCCATGCGCTCTCCGAGGGCAACGTGGGGCGTCTGCATGTGGCCATGGAGTGCCATAGCTGCTTCCAGTGGCTCTTGCCGACCATGGATATCTACCGCCGTGACTGGCCGGGCGTGGAGATGGATCTGTCGCTGGGCTTTAGCTTTCACCCGCTACCGGCCTTGGTCCGGGGTGATATCGATCTGGTCGTCACCTCCGACCCCGAGCCGAGTCTCGGTGGCATCTATTACGCGCCCCTGTTCCGTTATGAGGTCCGTCTCGCGGTGCCGACGGGGTCGCCGCTGGCGGGTACCGGCGCCGTCGCGCCGGCCGAGCTCGCCGATCAGACGCTCATTACCTATCCGGTCTGCCGTGATCGGCTGGATGTCTTCAATGGCTTCCTCGAGCCGGCCGGAGTGGATCCGGCCGCCGTGCGTACTGCCGAGCTCACCGTTATGATCATCCAGCTCGTTGCTAGCCGGCGCGGGGTCGCGGCCCTGCCGAACTGGGCGCTCGCTGAGTACGCCGACCGCGATGACATCGTCACACGCCGTCTCGGCAGCGGGCTGTGGAGCACCCTCTACGCCGCTGTGCGCGTTGGTGAGGAACAGGCGCCCTACATGCACGCCTTCATCGAGCGGGCGCGCTCGTTAAGTGCGGAGCAGCTCCAGGGGGTTCAGCCATTGCTGGATGACCCCTCGCAAACGGAACAGTCCGCTTGACGGCTGGGCGCGCGCTGGCAAGGCTGAGCATTGGTTTGACGAGGAGAAGACCGCCATGGCGACGTTGTTCGAGAAGATTATTAACGGCGAGATGGATGCCGATATCGTCCACCAGGACTCGCAGGTGACGGCGTTTCGCGATATCGACCCCAAGGCGCCGACCCATATCCTGGTGGTCCCCAATAAGGCCATTGCGACCGTCAACGACATCGCCGATGACGATGAGCTGGTGATCGGTCATATGGTGACTGTGGCCCGTGATCTCGCCCGCAAGGAAGGCATTGCTGATGATGGGTTCCGGCTGCTGATGAACTGTAACGAGCACGCCGGCCAGGAGGTCTTCCACTTGCACATGCATCTGCTCGGCGGGCGACCGCTGGGGCCGATGCTCGCCGGGTGAGGCTACAGTGACCGATTCGGTGATCGTCCGGGCCTTTCATGGTGAGCGCCACGACCACAGCGGCTGTATCCAGGATGCGCTGGCGGTCGCGGAGCGGGTCTGTGCCGAGCGTGGCGTTCGTCTCACCAAGCTGCGGCGGCGCGTTTTGGAGCTGGTGTGGCAAAGCCATCGCCCGCAGAAGGCCTACGACCTGTTGGACCTGCTGCGTGACGAGAATCAGCGCGCCGCGCCGCCGACGGTGTATCGCGCGCTGGAATTCCTCCACGACGAAGGCCTCATCCATCGCATCGAGTCATTGAACGCCTTCATCGGCTGCGGCGATCCAACACAGCCCCATGGGGGGCAGTTCCTGATCTGCCGCCATTGTGGTGCCATCGCGGAGCTGTCGGATAGCCAGATCAATGAGTTGATGGATGCCAAGGCGGCGGAGCTGGGCTTCCAGGTCCGGCGGCGGACGGTGGAGCTTGAGGGCGAGTGCCCCGATTGCTCTGGCCGTAGTGGAGCCGGCACGTGACGGTGGCGGTGCCCGCCAATGTAGTGACCGGGCTGTTGGGAGCGGGTAAGACCAGCCTCATCCGCCGGCTGCTGGCCGCGAGTCCGTCGCACGAGCGCTGGGCCGTGCTGGTTAACGAGATGGGGCAGGTGGGCATCGATGAGGCCCTTTTCGCCGGTGGCAGCGGCACCGTGCGGGAATTACCGGGTGGCTGCCTGTGTTGCACGCTCGGCGTACCCTTCCGAGTGGCCGTGGTGGATCTGCTGCGGCGTGTTGCCCCCGATCGGTTGATCATCGAGCCCACGGGCATCGGCCATCCCGCCGAGATCGTCGATCGCCTGCAGGGCCCTGAGCTCGGACCGGCGTTACGCCTGGAGACCATCCTGACGGTGGTCGATCCGCGGCGTTTAGCGGAGCAGCGCGTTCATGACCTGGACGTCTTTCGCCATCAGGTGGCCCTGGCGGACGGTCTCGTCGCGAGCCACGGTGATGCCTGTACCTCCGACGACTGGGACCGTTTCCGGTTCCTGGCGGCCGCTTGTTATCCGCCCAAGGGCCTGGTTGCGGACGGTCGGGATGCCGATCCGAGCTGGCTAACGCAGGCCGGCGCCGAGCGCCGGGCACTGCTGAGTGATTCGGCCGCGCACGAGCATGATCTATCGCCCGACGAGGCACCCGCTCTTGAGCCCGCGCCCGCCAGGCCGGCACGTCACGTCACGGCGTCGCGCCGCGTCTCGGCCTGCGGCTGGATCTGGCTGCCGGACGATTGCTTCGATTACGACGCCCTGCTGGCCGTGATGGCCCGGCTGCGGCCCGTTCAGCGTCTGAAGGGCGTTTTCCGAACCGATCAGGGCTGGTATGCGATCCAGTACGACGGTACGGATCTCGTGGCCGAGCGCTCGGTGTGGCGCCGAGATAGCCGTTTGGAGGTTATCGCCGAGGGTACGATGGACTGGGATGGCATCGAGGCCGATCTCTTGGAGGCCTTGGCGTCGGCCTGAGGCGTGGTGGGGTTGCGGCTTCCCCGATAACGTAATAACATAACAAAATAAGCGGTGGTGGATGGGTGCCATGAAACGGATTGGTTGGGGGTTAATACTCCTTATGCTGGCGGCGACCGCAGCGGCGGATGCGGATCGGCTGCGGGTGGCCGCGAGTATCGTGCCCGTTCAGACCTTCGTCGAGCGTGTTGGCGGTGATCGAGTCGATGTCACGGTGGTGGTGGGCCCCCAGGCCAGCCCGGCCACCTACGAGCCCCGCGCCCGACAGATGGCCGCCATCGGTGAGGCGGCGGCCCTGTTCCGGGTCGGTGTGCCCTTCGAGCGCGCCTGGCTGCCACAGCTACGCGCCGCGCATCCCGAGATGGCCATTGTTGACCTGCGTGAGCGCATCGAGCGGCGGGGTATGGCCGCGCATGGGCAGCACGATGAGGGCGCGCAGCCACGCGGAGGCGATAGTGATCCGCACGTCTGGACGGACCCGCGGCATGTCATGCACATGGCCGAGCACATCCGGGATCGACTGGTCGCCCTAGACCCGGACGGTGAGGCGGCCTATCGGGCCAACTACCGCGCCTTTCGCGACGAGCTCGAGGCCTTGGATCAACAGCTCCGGGAACGTTTCGCCCCGTTGGCTGGCGAGCCCTTTCTGGTCTATCACCCGGCCTGGGGCCACTTCGCGGATGCCTACGGGCTGGAGCAGATCACCATCGAGACCGAGGGCAAGGAGCCGGGACCGCGGTCGCTGGATCGCATTATCCAGCGAGCCCGCGCGGCCGGCATTGGCGTGGTCTTCCTGCAAGACGAGTTCAATAAGCGCAGTGCCGAGCGGGTAGCGGAGGCCATCGGTGCCCGGGTGGTCAGCGTTGATCCACTGGCGGCGGACTACATCGCCAATATGCGACGTGTTGGCCGTGTTATCGCGGAGGCGGTGGCGCCGTGACGGACGCCATCGCCGTGACTGGCTTAACCGTGCGCCTGGACGGTGTCGATGTCCTGGAAGCCATTGATCTCGCCGTGCCATCCGGCGAGTTCCTAGGGCTAGTCGGCCCCAACGGCGGCGGCAAGAGTGTGCTGATTAAAACCTTGTTGGGGCTGATCCCGGCCCGCTCGGGACGGATCCAGCTGCTCGGTGGGCCGCCGCAGCGGACACGCCACCGCGCCGGGTACGTACCGCAATACGCCGCCTTCCGCCGTGATTTTCCCATCTCGGTACGGGAGGTCGTGCTAACGGGGCGATTGGGGCGGACGAGCTCGCGGCTGCGCTACACCCGCGCGGATCACGCGGTGGTGCAACGTTGCCTCGCGGACACCGAGATCGAGGGGCTCGCGCGTCGGCCCCTAGGCGCGCTGTCCGGCGGTGAGCTCCAGCGCGTACTCATCGCTCGGGCACTGGCCTGCGAGCCCGAGATCATCTTCCTTGATGAGCCCACGGCCAACGTCGATCCGCGCGTCGAGCGCGATCTATTCCAGCTGCTGCGCGATCTCAACCGGCGTATGACGGTGGTGGTGGTTAGCCACGACCTGGCGTTCGTTACCGACTACGCGCAACGTGTGGCCTGTCTCAATCGCCGGTTGGCTTGCCACAGCACGGTGCCGTTGAGCGGCGACCAGCTTGCCGAGCTCTACGGCCACCCCGTACGGGCCATCGACCACCACAGCCACGCCTAACGGGCGGCCCCATGAATGTCCTTGATGCCCTCGTCAATCAGGCGTTTTTTCAAAAGGCCCTGCTGGCCGGGGTGCTGGCAAGTATCGGCTGCGGCCTGGTGGGCCCCTATGTGGTGGTCAAGCGCATCGGCTATCTGGCCGGCGGCATCGCCCACGCCGTTCTCGGCGCCGTGGGCGTTGCCTTGTATGTCGGCGTGGATCCGCTGGCGGGCGCTCTCGTGGGCGCCGTTGTCATGGCGTTGATCGTGGGCTGGGTTAGCCAGCGGCTGCGGGGCCAGGAGGATATGGTCATTGCCGCCCTATGGGCCGGTGGCATGGCTACCGGCGTGGTGCTCATGGCCCAGATTCCGGGCTATCAGGTGAGTCTCAAGAGCTACCTGTTCGGTAACATCCTATTGGTCACCGCCAACGATCTACGGCTCATGGCCGCTCTCGATGGCGTGCTGGGCCTGCTGGTAATGGCCTTCTACCGGCAGTTCATGGCGGTGTGCTTCGACGAGGAGTTCGCGCGCCTGCGCGGACTGCGCGTGACCGCGTTCTATTTCCTGTTGCTTTGCCTGGTGGCGTTGACCATTGTGCTTTTAATCCAGGTCGTGGGGCTTATCCTTGTTATCGCGCTGCTGAGCCTACCGGCCGCGGCAGCGAGCGTATGGACACGTTCGCTGGCGGGCATGATGGTTGTTGCCACACTGGTCGGGCTAACCGCTAACGTTGGCGGATTGGCGCTAGCCTACGAGCCGGATCTCCCGGTTGGCTCGGTGATCGTCCTGGTGACCGTCGCCCTCTACGCCGCGGCGGTGGGCCTGCGTCGCCTGTATGACTGGGACCTGGCACGCTGATCCGGTCGGTGGGCATGGCCACGACGGCTGCCATGAGACGAGCGCTGATGGAACTGAAGGGCCCAGAGTGGCTGCCCGTGCAGTGATGCGCTACGCCCCCCTTGAGCCATTGAGGGGCGGCGGGCCGCCGGCTTATGGGCCAGCGCCGTGGTCGTGAGCGGCGCATGCGGGCGCCGGGTGCGTCGGCGTCCCCCGAACAGCACCTTCCCGCGGCGCCGGCTAGGCGCGACAATGGTGGGATGCAACGAGCCCGCGAGCTAGAGCGATCATGACCCAAGCGGCTACAGCCATGGTCCTGCTATCCGGTGGTCAGGATTCCGCCGCCTGTCTGGGATGGGCGCTGTCGCGGTTCGACACGGTCGAGACCATGGGCTTGTCCTACGGTCAGCGCCACGACGTGGAGCTGGACTGTCGGCGTGCGGTGCGCGAGCGCACCGCCGCGCTGGGTGCCGAGTGGCGCGCCCGCTTGGGCGCGGATCATGTTGTCGACGTCAGCAGCCTCGCCGGGCTGGGTGACACGGCACTGACCTCCGACGCGGCCATACGGCTCCAGGACGACGGCCTGCCTTCGACCTTCGTGCCGGGGCGCAATCTGGTCTTTCTGACCTACGCGGCGGCGCTGGCGTATCGCCGTGCCATCGATCACATCGTCATCGGTGTCTGTGAGACCGATTACTCGGGCTATCCCGATTGCCGCGACGACGCCATCAAGGCGATGCAACTGGCGCTCAATCTGGGCATGGCGCGGCGGTTCGTGCTGCATACGCCGCTGATGTGGCTCGATAAGGGCCAGACCTGGGCGCTCATCCATGAGCTCGGTGGTCACGATTTCGTCGAGCTGGTCGCCGAGTACAGCCATACCTGTTATCGGGGTGAGCGCGGCCAGCGCCACCCGTGGGGCTACGGCTGCGGCGAATGCCCGGCCTGCGAGTTGCGCGCTGGGGGGTGGCAGCGCTTCCAGGAGGGTGGTGTTGAGCTACCGGATTAAGAGCATCTTCTACACCTTGCAGGGCGAGGGCGCGCGGGCGGGTCGGCCGTCCGTATTCTGCCGCTTCACGGGCTGCAACCTCTGGAGCGGCCACGAGGCCCATCGCCTTAATGCCATCTGCCAATTCTGCGATACCGATTTCTTGGGCACTGACGGCCCGGGTGGCGGCGTGTTCGCTAACGCGCCGTCGCTGGCCGATGCGGTGGCCGCGGCCTGGCCGGGTGGTGGCGCGCCCTACGTCGTCTGTACCGGGGGCGAGCCGTTGCTCCAGTTGGATGACGCCCTGGTGGGCGCCTTCCATGAGCGCGGCTTCGAGGTCGCGGTGGAGACCAACGGCACGCGTGAGCCGCCGGCCGGCGTGGACTGGCTCTGTGTCTCCCCCAAGGCCGGCGCCCCCTGGCTGCTGACACGGGGCGACGAGCTCAAGCTCATCTATCCGCAGCCGGGGCTTATGCCGGACGATCTGCCCGCCACGGGCTTCCAACACTACTGCCTGCAGCCCATGGACGAGGGGGGCGAGCCGGATCATACGCCGGCAGCGGCCGAGTACTGCCTGGCCCACCCGGCATGGCGACTGAGCCTGCAGACCCATAAGTACCTGGGGTTGCCATGACTCGCTACCGCGTCAGTCGCCGCATCGAGATCGATGCCGCGCACCGCATTCCCGATCACCGCTCGCAGTGTCGGCATCTGCACGGCCATCGCTATGTCATCGAGGCCGTCTGCGAGGCTGGCGAGCTCCATCGCCGTGGCGGCGAACGGGGCATGGTGGTCGATTTCGGCTTCCTCGCCGAGCTCATGCGCCGTGAGATCGAGGGCCTCTGTGATCATGGCCTCATCGCGGCGATCGATGATCAGCAGCTACTGGACTGCCTGGCCCCGGCTGATGACCCGGAGGGCCAATGGTGGCGCCGGTTGAGTGAGGCCGTGGCGCGCGATGGCTACGCCCTCGACCAGGCCAACGCCTTGGCGGGGCGGCTCTATGTCATCGCCGAGCCCCCCACCGCCGAGGTCCTGGCCGCCCACTGGTTCCAACGCCTGGCGCCGCGAGTGGCCGAGGTGAGCGACGGCAACGCCGCGATGATCGAGATGATTGTCTGGGAGACGCCCAACTGCTGGGCTAGCTACCGGCCGTCCTAGGCTCGCTGGCCGGCCATCGGCTCAGGCGTCTCCGAGTGGCGGCAGTAGCCAGGTGGGTTGGGGGCCGCCGGCAGGGATGCTCGCCGTGGCGACGCCGCCCGTGATGAGCGCCGAGTCGATGCCAGCGGCGTTCGCGCCCGCGATGTCCGTGGCCAGTTGATCGCCGATCATGACGACGTTGCGGCTGCCGGCGCGGCGTATGGCCTCGTCGAACAGCGGTGTCTGCGGCTTGCCGAGGGCGTCGAAGCGCAGATCGTCGCGCTCGGGGTAACGCAAGGCCAGGCCGTGCTCGATGAGCAGTGCCAGCGCGCCCGCGGTGAAACCGAATCGCCCGTGCCCGTGGGGCGCAATGAGATCGGGATTGGGTAACACGAGGCGCGGTGTGGCGCCTCGCTCCAGCTGTGCATAGGCGCTCGACAAGGCCTCGTTGGCGCCTTCCAGGAAGGGCGTATCGTGCTCATCACAGACCGCCAGGACATCGAAAGCCTCGCCGGGCTCGACCACCACGCCGCCGGCATCACGAACATAGGTCTGGCTGTCCGCGGGGCCGAAGACAGCCGTGTGGCATCCGGCCAGGCCGTGCTCGCGGAAGTAGGGGGTCAACAAGGCCCCCGAGCTAACCACGCGTTCGGCCTCTATGGGCAGCCCGAGCCCCTGGAGGCGCGCGGCAATGGCCCCAGGTAACCGGGAGGCGTCGTTGGTGACAACAAAGTAGGGACGCCCGCGCGACGCCAGGTTCTGGACGACCGCCGCGGCGCCCGGCAGGCTGCCGCCAGCGGTTACTAGCACCCCGTAGGCATCGAGCAGTAGGGCGTCGTAGTTATCAATGAGGGCCTGGATGGTCGTCGTCTGGGTCACCGGATCTCCATACGGGTTAGGAGGGACCTTATTCTGACACGGCAACATCGGGGCGCGTGGATGGCGTCGGGCCTGGGGGTACGCCGCCGCTGGGGTGTTTGTGGTTTGTGTGTCGTCATCGCCATTGCAGGGGGCGTTGCACTGGCTGCCTGGGCGTACGACTTGGGGGCTGCGTGGTATGCGACGGCTGCGGCGGTGCTTTGGCTCGCGGGCTGGTCGCTCGTCGCGATCCTGGTGGGCAGGTCGGCGCGCCGCCGCGGGGCTGGTGGCGCCAATCCGACGGGCGGCGGCGTCGAGTCCCGGAGCGGATCGCCGGAACACCATCGGTGTCCGCACTGCGATGCCCGCCTGACGCTCCAACGCGCCCGCCGAGGGGATCAACGAGGGCAGCCGCGGTGGGTATGTCCGCAACACGGAGCCATCTGACGATCGAGGAACTCGCTCGCCTCGCTGGCGTCACAAAGATTGGGCTCGCTAATGCGAGCCCACACTACCAGCATTTTTTATTGTTGGTCTTTCCGGGCCGCTTAGCCTTAGCGACGGCCTCTTATCGGCTGGGACTGTACGACATCGCTGGGGGCGTGCAAACGGTGAGTTGTGCTGCGGTGCGTCAGGGAACCGCCTGCCCATCCTGTGAACTAGTCGCCGTTATAGCTGTCCGAATAACTGTAATCTTAGGATTACAGCTGATCTCTCCTCCTTCTGGCCGGCATTTAATGCCGGCTTTTTTTTGCCGCCATAACAGCATTCAACGGGACCATGGCCTATCCCGGTGCTAACCCGTGGTCGGTAATTGCAGTAACCAGCAACGCTGGGGCGGTTGCCCGCGGCGGTAGTCCATCGGGGTAACCGCGCGCGTGATCTCGGTGACTGAGAGGCCTTCGAAGGCGTCCGGCTCGGGGGCGGCCGCGCCGCTCGGGACGCTCACGTAGACCCGGCCGGACGGGCTAAGAACGCGGCGGCTTGCTTCCACGAGATCCACTAGTGCCGAGGTATTAGTGCCTGATTCCCCGTCGCCGTTGCCCAGGTTGAGCAGTACCAGATCCCAGTCTTCGCCAGCACGCGCCGCCTCACGTAGCCATTCGATGACGTCGCCCGTTACCACCGCGCGATGGGGGCCATCGGCGAGGTCGTTGAGGGCTAGGTTACGTGTCAGCCAGTCGATGTGCTCGCCCGATGGATCGACGCTGGTGGTCTCGCGGGCGCCGCCGAGCGCCGCCTGGATCGTCGCCGTCCCGGTGGCCGCGAACAGGTTGAGCAGGCTGCGATCAGCGGCCTCGCCATAGAGGCGCTCGCGCAGCCCGCGCAGGGCCAGCGGCAGGCCCGTATCGCGAGCACCGTCCGGAGCAACCAGGAACCGGGCGTCGCCCTCGCGGATGATGGGCGAGGCCGCCGAGGCGCCCGCGTGCCCGTCTCCGGCTGTCGCGCCCGTCGCCCCCGAGGTGGCTGGCTGGTGGACGCGGTCGTCGGCCACGTCGTAGGTCTCGGCCACCCCTCTTAGGGCCGCGCGTTGCCCCGCGGCGGCTCGGCGCGCGACGCCGCCGGGGATCGATGCATACGCCAGCAGCCGGACGTGGGTGCCCGCCTCCGTGCGGTAGACGTCAACAGCGAAGGGGTAGTCCGGGATATCGGCGTCGTAGACGCGATAGCCGTGGATGCCTTGCCGTCGCCGCCAGCGCGCGAGGTGGCGGTCATTCTTGAGAAGGCGATTGTGTAGCTCGGGTGCCGCTTTGGCGGCGCGGGGCGCCTGTCGGGCGTCGTCGGAGACCGATTCGGAATGGATCGTGTAGACGCCGAGCTGGCAGTAGAGCTGTCCGTTGAGCAGCCGATAGATGCGTTCGGATCTCAGCCCCAGGGCGGCGAGATGCGCCGAGCGATCGCTCAGCACGGCGATGCGCCAACCACCGAGCTCGGCGCGAGCCCGCTCGCCCAGCCGGCGATACAGTGGCTGCGCGCCGCTATTGGGGGTCGTGCGATGGCCGTAGGGTGGATTGGTTACCATCATGCCCGGTCCAGTCGGCCACGGCGGCTGGTCGGCATCGATATCGGCGACATCGATGCGATACCGGCACGCGACGCCGAGTCGCTCCAGGTTCGCCTGGGTCGCGCGCACGGCCGCCGGGTCGCGATCATGGCCCCGGATCCAGGGCAGCCTCTCCGGGTCATCGATGACCTCCGCCGCTAGGCGATCACGGCATGCCTGCCAGCGAGCGGCGTCGTCCTGAGCCCAGCCGGTTAGCGCGAAACGCTCGCGCGCCAGGCGCGGCGCGACATGGGCGGCCATCATGGCGCCCTCGGCTAGTAGTGTGCCGGAGCCACAGCACGGGTCGAACAGGACCTCATTGGGGGCGCTGCGCGTGCCCCAACCGGCTCGCAGCAGTATGGCGGCCGCCAGCGGTTCCTTGAGAGGCGCCTCGACGCCGTCCTGGCGATAGCCGCGGCGGTGGAGGCTCTCGCCGGCCAGGTCGAGGGCAATCTGGGCGCGCTCATGGCGCAGTCGCACGCTGATTTGGATGTCGGGTTGTTGCGTCTCGACGGTTACGGACGTCCCCATCGACCGAGCCCGGTCGGCGATGGCGTCCTTGACGCGCTGGGCACCGAAGCGCGTGTGCCGGATCCCGGCCGAGCGGCCGTGGCACTGCACGGCCAGGCTGAGGGGGAAGCGGGCATGATCCTCCCAAGGGAAGGCACGCAGGGCGTTATAGAGGTCGTCGGCGTCGTCGGCGGGCACCTCGGTCAGGGGGAGCAGAACGCGGGACGCCAGCCGTGAGCCGAGCAGGAGGCGGTAGATGGTGTCCAGCGCCGCGTTGCCGTGGACGGCGCCGCGCGTCTCTTTGGCGTCGGCCAAGCCGAGGGCATGGGCCTCATCGCGCAGTAGCCCCTCGAGCTTATGGGCTGTAGTGATATGGACGGGGTAGCGAGTAGTCATGGGTATGGTGTGGCCTAGTCCGTGTAGATCATGCGCCGCCGCATGCCGCCATCGAGCACAAGATTCTCGCCGCTCATGAAGCTGCTGTCCGCCGAGGCGAGCCAGGCAACGGCGGCCGCGACGTCATCCACGCCGCCGACCCGCCCCACGGGATGCTGCGCATGATCGCTCGCAGTCAGCGCCTCGGATTGCGGGTTGGCGTCGGTTGGGCTAGCGCTGGTATCGATCCAGCCCGGGCTGACGGCATTGACGCGGATCGCTGGCCCGAGGCTGACGGCGAGGGCATGGGTCAGCGCGATCAACCCCCCTTTGGCGGCCGCGTAGGCCTCGCAGTCCGGTTCCGATTGCAGCGCCCGCGTGGATGCGATGTTAACAATGCCGCCCTCACGCGCGCGCAATAGCGGCACGGCGAAATGCGTGCACAGGTAGGCGCTCGTGAGATTGGTGTTCAGGCGCTGATGCCATGCCGCCGGGCTCAACGACTCGATGGGGCCATTGCTGGGGTCGGCGATGGCGGCGTTATTGACCAGTAGGTCCAGGCCCCCCTCGCTTTGCCCCAGATCCCGGAATAGCGCCTCGACTGCCGTCTCGTCGGTGACGTCGGTTGGTACGAATCGCGCCTGGTCGAGCTGCTCAGCCGCTCGCCGTCCCCGATCGGTCTCGCAGTCGGCGATGACGATGCGCCAGCCATCGCGCGTCAGCCGTCGGGCGATGGCGAACCCGATGCCGCGGGCCGCACCGGTGACGGTAGCGCAGGGGGATGTCATGGTCACTCCTTGTTTGCTGGCCCACCTAGTTTGCCCCCGCGGCCGTTTAATTGCCCAGTGACGCGTAACCGCCCGGCGGTGCACAATTTCGGCGTTCAGGGCGCCCCCGGGCGCCAACGACAAGCGCACAGAGGTGGCCAAGCCATGCTATTCGAGCGGTTCCGGCGTCCGCGCTGGCAGCATCGTGACCCGGCAGTACGTCGCCAGGAGGTAGCCCGCCTGACTCCCCAGGATCCGGAGCAGGGCCGCAACCTCCGTGTGCTCGCCCTGGAGGATCCGGATGAATCCGTTCGGGCGGCGGCGACGAAGCGCCTCGATGATCTCGCCGCGCTGCGCCGGATTAGCGAGGCCGAGAGCGGCGCCGACGTCCGGGAGGCCGCGAGTCTACGCTACCGCCAGCTCCTCGCGGGCGGCATCGGCAGCGACGGCGGCGTGGAGCAGCGCTTGGGGGAAGTGGCGCTGACGGCGGAAGCCGCCACCTTGGCACACGTGGTGCGTAACGCCCGCGAGGAGGCCATGCGAGCCGCCGCCCTCGAGCGGATTACGGATAGCGGCGTCATCGAGCAGGTCGCACTCAACGACGAGCTCTTCCGCATGCGCCAGGCCGCCGTCAATCGCCTCACGGATCTCGAGGTGCTGGATCGGATCGCGCAGCAGGGGCGCTCCATTGATCGCCGTATCGCCCGCATGGCGCGCGAACATGCGGCGAGGCTTCGGGAGTCCGAGGCGGAGCGCCAGCGCCGCATGGATGAGCTGGGTGAGCTCTGCGAATCCGCGCGCGAGTTGGTGGATCGTGCCGTGCTCGCGGGCACGGAGCATGCCGAGGTGGAGCGGCTTCGCAATCGCTGGCAGGCGATGGGTGAGCTGCCGGAGGACGCCCCCAAGGAGCGCTTCGGGGTGCTCATGAATCGCTTGCAGGCGCGTCTGGCGCCGCATCGGGCCGCCGATGAGACGGCTGCCGACGACGCCCGTGGTGAGCTCGACGAGGCGCTGTCGGCGCTCGAGGAAGCCGAGGCGCCGAGCACTGAGGCGCTCGAGCGCGTGCGCCGCGCGCTGGATCAGCTGCCGACCTCGGCCGAGACCCGCCAGGTTCGCGCTCGCGAGTGGCTGGAGGCCGGCCAGCGGTATCTGGTGCATTATCACGAGCTCATGGACAGCCTGGATGCCGAGGCCCGCGACGCGGTGGTGGCGGCGGTCGATTGGCCCGCTGGCCTGCCGGAGCCTGCGCCGTTGACCCGCGCCCGGCATGGCACGGCCAACGAGGAACCGGCGTCGCCCGAGGAGCCGGCACCCGTGGAGGCTACGGACGCGAGTGATCGTGATCAGGAGGAGGCTACTGCCGAGACGTCGCCGGATGGCGAACGCTCGCGGGCGCTGGCCGATTTGGCAAGCCGCCTAGATGAGCTCGAGCAGGCCTTGGACGAGGGGCATTACAAGCCGGCTCAGCGCGCCATGAAGGCCGCGCGCTCGGCCGCCGAGGCAATGGGCAGCCTTCCCAGTGAGCACGAGCGTCGACTGGCTCAGGCGCGCTCGCGACTGGCGGAGCTCGAGGATTGGCGCCGTTTCGCGGTAATCCCGAAACAGCGGGATCTGTGCGACCGCATGGAGGCGTTGGTCGACGACGACCAGCTCGCGCCACCCGATCGCGCCCGGCGTATCCGTGAGCTGCGCGAGGCCTGGCGTGGTACCGGGGGCGGCGGTTCCGGGGAGGCCCGGGAGCTTTGGGAGCGCTTCAACGCCGCCGCCGAGAAGGCGTTCGAGCCGTGTCGGGTCCATTTCCAGCGCGAATCGGAACGCCGGCGTGCCAATCTGGCGGCCCGCGAGCGGGTAACGGATCAGCTCGAGTCGTTTGTGGCGGCAAGTGAGCTCGCCGATGTGGCGACGGATGAGCTCATCCGTATTCGGGATACCGCGCGCTCGGATTGGAAGGCGGCGGCTCCCGTCGATCAGGACGAGGTCAGCGCGCTAACTGAGCGCTTCGAGGGGCTCATGGACCGGCTCTCGGCGGTCATCGATGAGCGCCGACAAGCCGCGCGCGAGCGCAAACAGGCGTTGGTCGATGAATTGGATGGCCTTCTATCCTGGCAGGATGTGGAGGCCGCCGCCGATCGCGCCAAGGCGTTACAGGCCGCCTGGGATCCGGCGGATACGACGTGGCCGTCGGTGGAGCGGGGATTGGCGCGCGCCTTTCGTACCGCCTGCGACCGGCTGTTCGAGACCCGTGATGCCCGACGGGCGGCGGCGCGGGAACGCCACCAGGCAACGGTGGCCGAGGCCGAGCGCGTGTGCGCCGAGTTGGAGGCGTTCGAGGCATCGGCGGATAGCGATGATGACGCCCTGGCCGAACGCGTGCGTGGCTTGCGCGCGCGGTTCGAGGCGATTGAGCTTCCCGAGGGCCGCGTCGGAAGGGCCTTGCACCATCGTTTCCAGCGCGCCGAGATGGCGGCGCGGGGTCGCTGCGGCGAGCAGCGAGTACAACGCGAGCTCTCGGGGCTAACGCGGGTCCTGGAGCATCTCGCGGAAGGCGGCTCGGTATCTCAGCTGCCGGATGGCACGCCGGCTCCCCTCGGCGAGGCCCTAGCGGCGGTGGCACCGGCCGACGATGACGCCGCGTCGCGTCGCCGTTTGCTGTGCGTTTGGCTGGAGATCGGGGCCGGGCTGGAGACCCCGCCGGCGGATCAGGCCCTTCGCATGGAGCAACAGATGGATCGGCTCGCCGGCAATATGCAGGGCGGCGATGTCGCCATCGAGCCCTGGCAGTGCGTGGCCGAATGGGCCGCTCTGGGGGGCGCGGCCGACGCGGGGGAGCGAGCGCGCGTGGCGGCGGCCATGGAGGCCTTGGTTCGTGACGCCGCGGTCTGAGCCGTTATTGATCGATGGGCAGCGCCTCCAGGTGGAGTGCCCCGGAGCGCGCACGAAGTACGCTGCCTTGCTCGAACCAATCCCCCAGCACGATCCGCTGCGCCGGTTCGCCGGCGAGCGTGAGCTCGTGGATCGCTGGCCGATGCGTATGACCATGGATCAGCTGGCGCACGCCGTGGTCGGCCATGCTGCGCTCCACCGCCTCGGCGTTGACATCGGTAATGGCGTTGTCTAGCTGGCTGGTCTGATGCGCGCTTTCGGTGCGCGCTTGCTCCGCGAACGCCTGACGCTCGCCGAGTGGCTTGGCCAGGAATTGCGCCTGCCAGTCCGGATCGCGGACCATGGCGCGGAAGCGCTGATACTCGACATCGTCGACGCACAACGAGTCGCCGTGCATGAGCAGCGTGGGTTCGCCGTCGATCTCGATGCGGCAGGGCTCGGGGAGCAGTTGGGCGCCCGTCATGGCGGCGAAATCCTCGCCCAGCAGGAAATCCCGATTGCCGTGCATCACATAGATCGCGACGCCGCTGTCGCTCAAACAGCGCAAGCCGGCGATAATCGGGTCCTCGCTTGAGACGGCATCGTCGCCGATCCAGGCCTCGAAGAGATCGCCAAGGATGTATAGGGCACCGGCATGGCGTGCCTCGCCGGCCAGGAACGCCAGGAATAGCTCGCTAATGGCCGGGCGCCTGGCATCGAGGTGTAGGTCGGCGACGAACAAAACAGGGGCTCGGTGGGTGTCGTGCTCCATGGCGCTAGCCTCGCAGTTGGCAAAGCGGCGAGGCTAGCGCGCCGTTGTGGTCTGCGCCAAATCGCCTCGAGACGCCACGCCCTAATCCCGGCAAGCGGTGTTGGCATGCTTGCTTGCGCCGGCGGACACCGCGGGTCGGTTCCTGGGGAATGGGTTGTTTCCCGCGGCGGTCTTGCTCCACCGGACATAAGCCAGTGATCGTCCACGGATGTTGGTCCGACGCAGCGCTTGCGTGCCATCTCGGGGCTAGTATCCTTACGCGTCTATGGCGAGTGACTCATTAACGCGCACACGTTTCGCACCCAGCCCGAGCGGGGCCATGCACCCGGGCAATCTGCGGACGGCGCTATTTAACGCCCTGTTGGCACGCCGGGATGGCGGCCCCTTTCTGGTGCGTGTCGAGGACACGGATCGCGACCGCAGCGATCCGGCGACCATGGAGGCCCTGCTGGATGATCTGCGCTGGCTGGGTCTGGCGTGGCAAGAGGGGCCGGGCTGTGACGCGCCCGAGGGTGGCGCCTGGCAGTCGGCGCGCGCGCCGATCTACGCGCGCTACTACCAGCAGCTCGTCGACGCCGGGCGAGCCTATCGCTGCTTTTGTACCCAGGCCGAGCTCCAGCGCGTCCGCGCGGCGCAGCGCGCTGCCGGCCAACCACCGCGTTATCCGGGAACCTGCGCCGGGCTGACCCGCGCGGAGGCCGATGAACGCGAGGCCAACGGCGACAAGCCGGCGCTGCGTTTTCGCGTCGATACCGACCGCGAACTGGTCATGCCGGACCTGGTTCGCGGCGAGCAGCGCTATGCCCTCGCCGATATCGGGGATTTCGTGATCCGCCGGGCCGACGGCTCCGCGGCGTTCTTCTTTAGCAACGCCGTCGATGATGCCCTGATGGGGGTCACCCATGTCCTGCGCGGCGAGGACCATGCCGCCAACACGCCGCGGCAGTATCTCATCCTGGAGGCGCTGGGGCTGACGCCGCCGATATGGGGGCATATCGGGCTCATAGCCGGGTCAGACGGCGCGCCGTTGGCCAAGCGGCATGGCGCCGGCTCCGTCGCTGAACTGCGCGAGGCGGGCTATCTGCCGTTGGCGCTCGTCAATTACCTGGCCCGACTCGGGCACGCCTACACCGATAACGGCTTGCTGGGGCTGGACGAGCTCGCGGCGGGGTTTGATACCCAGCGGCTGAGCGGGTCACCGGCGCGCTTCGATCCGGAACAACTCGCGCACTGGCAGGACGAGGCGGTGGCCGCCGCGCCCACGCCGAAGCTGCTCGATTGGTTGGGCCCGGACGACCCCGTGCCCGTCGACCAGCGCCATGCCTTTGTGGACTGCGTGCGCGCCAATGTGCGCTTCCCGCAGGAGTTGCGGCAGTGGGCCGAGCGGCTGTTCGGGGCGCCGGCGTGGGATGACGCGATGAACGCCTGGCTGAAGGATGCCGGCGGCGACTTCTTTGACCAGGCGTTGGCCAGCTACGACGCGGTGGGGAGCGATTGGCAGGCGTTGACCGGGGCGCTCCGCGAGGCCACCGGGCGGCGCGGGAAGGGTCTGTTCATGCCGCTGCGTGTCGCCCTGACGGCGGCGACCAGCGGGCCCGAGCTCGCCCGTGTTATCGCGCTACTGCCGGCGGCGACCGTGCGAGGCCGGTTGCAGGCCGCTGCGGCGCGGGCGCGCGGCGACTGATCCCGAGGAGTTTCCATGCTGCGAATCCATAATAGTCTGACCGGCCGCAAGGAGGTCTTTCGGCCCATCGAAGACGGCCATGTCGGTCTCTATGTCTGCGGCATGACGGTCTATGACTACTGCCATCTGGGGCATGCGCGGGCCATGGTGGTCTTTGACGTGGTCCAGCGTTATCTGCGCGCGTTGGGCTATCGCGTGACCTACGTGCGCAACATCACCGATATCGACGATAAGATCATCGCGCGGGCCGACGAGCTCGGTGAGTCCATGGGGGTGGTGACGCGGCGCTTTACCGAGGCGATGTACGAGGACGCCGACGCCATGGGCTGCCGGCGCCCGGACCGGGAGCCTCGCGCTACGGCCAATGTCGACGCCATGCAGGCGCTCATACAGCGGCTCATCGATGCGGGCTACGCCTACGTCAGTGAGCACGGCGATGTCTATTTTGCCGTCGCGCGATTCCCGGACTATGGCCAGCTCTCTGGGGAGCGGCTTAGCGATCTGCGCGAGGGCGCGCGCGTCGAGTCCGGCGAGGGCAAGACCGACGCGGCCGACTTCGCGCTCTGGAAGGCGGCGAAGCCCGGCGAGCCGAGCTGGCCGTCCCCATGGGGTGAGGGGCGACCCGGCTGGCATATCGAGTGCTCGGCGATGGCCACCAACGAGCTTGGCGAGCGGTTCGATATCCACGGTGGCGGCCTGGACCTGAAGTTCCCGCATCACGAGAACGAGATTGCCCAGTCGGAGGCCGCCTGCGGTCACGGCTGGGTCAATTATTGGCTGCACAACGGTCACGTCCGCATCGATGGCGAGAAGATGGCCAAGTCCCTGGGCAACTTCTTTACCGTGCGGGACATCCTGGCGCAGTACCCAGCGGAGGTGGTGCGGTACTTCCTGGTCGCCAGCCACTATCGTGGCCCGCTGAATTACACCCTGGAGGCGCTGGCGAACGCGCGCTCGAGTCTGGAGCGTTTCTATCGGGCCTTACGCGGCTTGCCATGGGGCGAGCCGAGCGGTGGCGAGGCCGAAGCGGCGCGGTTCCACGAGGCCATGCAGGATGACTTCAATACGCCGGAGGCCCTGGCGGTGTTGTTCGATCTGGCTCGTGAGGTGAACCGCCAGCGCGAGGCCGGGGATGAGCGAACCGCGGCCGGCCTGGCGGCCCGACTGCGCGAGCTCGGCGGCCTCCTCGGGCTGCTCGGCGACGACCCGGAGCGCTTCCTCAAGAGCGGAACGGGGGCCAGCGGCCTAGACGACCCAACGGTGGAGGCGATGGTTGCGGAGCGCACGCAGGCGCGTAAGGACCGCGAGTTCGAGCGTGCCGATGCCTTGCGCGATCAGCTCCAGGCCGCGGGGATCATCCTGGAAGATGGGCCCGAGGGGACGAGCTGGCGGCGCGTTTGAGCGCAGCGACTACGGCGCCGGCCCGCCCGCGGTCGCGTGGTTGCCGTCATGGCTAATCTGCCCGTGATCCTGCGGGCGTATGCGCGCGATACGCACCCGGTTATCGCGTGTCTGGACGATGGTGACGTCGTGGCGGCCCAGCGTTAGATGGGTGCCCGGTTCCGGGATGCTCTCGAGCTGCTCCAGGATCAGGCCGTTCAGGGTCTTGGGCCCATCGGTCGGCATGTGCCAGCCCAGTAGCCGGTTGAGCTCGCGAATGCTGGCACTGCCTTCCACGAGGTAGCTACCGTCCTCCTGGGGTTGGATCTCGGTAATGCCCGCCGCCGGATCGGTGGTGAACTCGCCCACGATTTCCTCGAGCAGATCCTCCAGGGTGATGAGTCCCAGGATGTCACCGTACTCGTCGACGACCAGCCCGATGCGGCGTCGCCGGGCCTGGAAGTTGAGCAGTTGGACATTCAGCGGGGTCGCCTCCGGTACGAAGTAGGGCTCGCGCATGTGGGCTTGCAGGCTCTCGCGCGTGAACTCGTTGCCAAGGAGCTGGCGGACTACGTAGCGGACATGCAGCACGCCGATGATGTTGTCCACGGTGTCGCGGTAGACGGGCAGGCGGGTGTACTGGCTCGCGGCGAGTTGGGCGATGATGGCGTCCCAGTCATCGTTGATATCAATGCCCGCTATCTCGGTGCGCGGGATCATGATGTCCTCGACCGTGGCCTTCTCCAGATCAAGGATATTGATGAGCATGCGCTGGTGGCGCTGCGGGATCATGGCGCCGGCCTCATTGACGACCGTCCGCAGCTCCTCGCGGCTGAGGTTGTCGCTAGTGGCGTGGTCCAGTCGCACGCCCAGCAGGCGCAGGAGCCCATTGGCGATCATGTTGACCGTCCAGACAAGGGGGTAGAAGACGCGCAGTAGTGGCGCCAGAACGAACGCGGCGGGGAAGGCGATGCGCTCGGGTAGCAGAGCGGCCACGGTCTTCGGCGCGACCTCGGAGAAGATGAGGATGACCAGCGTTAGCAGTACCGTCGACGCCAGGATGGCGTTCTCCTCGAGCAGCTGTAGCGCAATGAGCGTGGCGACCGACGAGGCCAGGATGTTGACGAAGTTATTGCCCAGCAGGATCAGGCCGATGAGGCGATCAGGGCGTTCCAGCAGACGATCCGCGATACGGGCGCCGCGATGGCCGTTGCGCGCCAGATGGCGAAGGCGATAGCGATTGAGCGTCATGAGCGCGGTCTCGGAGCCCGAGAAGCAGCCCGATAGCACAACGAGCAGGCCGAGGAGCGGGAATAGAATACTCAACGGGATCTCGGTCACGGCAGTTACTCTCCACTAGCGACGGTCGACGCTCGCGACAGGGAAACACAATGAAGGACGGTTGGCTCGGTGTGGCGGCCGCCGGATCAGTACTGCAGGATGAGTTCGAGCACGATCTTGCTACCGAAAAACCCGACCGCCAGCACCGCGAAGCCTGCCAGGATGCCATGGGTTGCCGTGCGGCCGCGCCAGCCATAGCGGTGATGGCCCCAGAGTAGGGTGCCGAACACCAGCCAGGCGGCGATCGAGAGCACCGTCTTGTGCACCAGGTGCTGGGCGAACAGATCATCGACGAAGATAGCGCCGGTGATCAGCCCGATGGTCAGCAGCGCAAAGCCCACCCGCAGGAGACCGAACTGGATGGTCTCCATAACCTGCAGCGCCGGTAGGCGACGGATGAAACCGCCCGGCCGGTGATGGCGGAGATGGTGGTCCTGCACGGCGACCAGTACGGCTTGGGCGGCCGCAAGCCCAAGCACGGCATGGGCCAGCATCGCCAGGACGACGTGTATCTCGATGCGGCCTGCCAGTGGGTGAGCGGGCGCATGGGTGTTGGTGAGCAGCGCATCGGCCAGGATCGCCAGCGCTGCAATGGGGAACACCGCCAAGCCGAGGTCGGTGACAGCATGGCGCCGGGCGCTCACGATGAGGATTAGGGCCATGAGCCAGGCCGTCAGTGAGGCCGCGTTATACAGGCCCAAGCCGAGCCCGCCACCGATGGTGACTATCGCGCCCAATGTGGCGGCGTGACACACAACGCCGCCGGCGGCGGTCAGCACCGCGCAACCGCGTCCGGTCGGTCCGCCGATCAGACGCCGGGCCAATAGGGCGGCGGCGAGTAGGTACAGGCCGGCGGCTAGAAGGCTCGCAGTGACTAGGAGGCTCATGCGCTGGTGGGCCATCCTGGCGGAGTTGGCGGGATGATGGCACAGTTGCGAGGCATCGTTCGATAGGCGCTGCCTGCGCCGCAATGAGCGGGGCAGCTCGTGACAATACAAGGCGGCGCGAGCGCCGCCGGAATCAGTACGCCGACGGGATTGGTCCGATGTTCAATAATCTCAGTGAGCGGCTCGAGGGTACGCTTAAGCGGCTTCGCGGCCACGGCCGCCTGACCGAAGACAATATCCAGGAGACCCTCCGCGAGGTCCGGATGGCCCTGCTCGAGGCGGATGTGGCGCTGCCGGTGGTGAAGCAGTTCATCGCCGATGTGCGTGAGCGTGCGCTTGGCGAGGAGGTCATGAAGAGCCTGTCGCCGGGCCAGGCCTTCGTGAAGGTCGTCCGTGACGAGCTGATGCGCGTGATGGGCGAGGCCAACGACGGCCTGGATCTGCGCGTCCGGCCACCGGCCGTGGTCATGGTGGCGGGGCTGCAGGGCTCGGGTAAGACGACCAGTGTCGCCAAACTCGGGCGCTGGCTGCGCGAGCGCGAGGGTAAGAAGGTCCTTACCGTATCCGCGGACGTCTACCGCCCGGCGGCCATCGATCAGCTGGAGACGCTGGCCGCCGAGGTAGAGGTCGGCTTTCAGCCGACGCAGTCCAGCGACGATCCCGTGGCAGCGGTGGAGCGCGCGGTGGAGGCGGCTCGCACGGGCTACTATGACGTGCTTCTTGTGGATACGGCCGGGCGCATGCACGTCGACGAGGGCATGATGGACGAGGTCCAGCGCCTTCAGTCGGCGGTCTCGCCGGTGGAGACGCTGTTCGTGGTCGATAGCATGACCGGCCAGGACGCCGTTAATACCGCCCAGGCCTTCACCGACGCCCTGCCGCTGACCGGCGCCATCCTGACCAAGACGGACGGCGATGCGCGCGGCGGTGCGGCGCTGTCTATTCGCTACACCACGGGTAAGCCCATTAAGTTCCTCGGTGTCGGCGAGAAGACGGAGGCGCTGGAGCCGTTCCATCCCGATCGCATCGCCTCCCGCATCCTGGGCATGGGCGATGTGTTGAGCCTGGTCGAGGAGGCGGAGCGCTCCGTCGATCAGGACGAGGCGCAGCAGCTCGCGGATAAGCTCAAGAAGGGCAAGTCCTTCGATCTCGAGGACATGCGCCAGCAGATGAGTCAGATCGGCCAGATGGGTGGCATGGCAGGGCTGATGGACAAGATGCCCGGCATGGGCAATGTCACCGAGCAGATGAAAGGCCAGGTCGACGACCGTCAGGTCGCGCGCCAGATCGCGATCATCAACAGCATGACGCCGCGCGAGCGCCGGCGCCCCGATGTCATCAACGGTTCACGCAAGCGTCGTATCGCCGGCGGCGCGGGGATGCAGGTCCAAGACGTGAACCGTCTGCTCAAGCAGCACAAGCAGATGCAGAAGATGATGAAGCAGATGAAGAAGAAGGGCGGCATGCAGCAGCTCATGAGCCAGCTTGGCGGCGGTGGTGGTATGCCGGGCGGCGGCGGTGGCCTGCCACCGGGCATGGGCCGTTGAGGGGGACGCTAAACCATGGCCGCGAGCCGCTGAGCCGGGGCGCAGCCCGGGCCGGCTGAGGGGTTCCCCTATCTCCGGGGCGTGGCGTACACTGGTGCGCTTTAATGGGGATTGGCTCAAGAGCCGGTTAGCGAAGAAGTCAGGAGACACGATGGTAACCATTCGTCTGCAACACAGCGGCGCGAAGAAAAAGCCCTTTTTCCATCTCGTGGTCACGGGCAGCAGCAGTCCGCGCGACGGGCGCTTTATCGAGCGCCTTGGCTACCTCAATCCAGTCGCTCGTGGGCAGGACGTGCGCATGAAGGTCGACCTAGAGCGGGTTGACGCATGGCTCGCGCATGGGGCGAAGCCATCCGAGCGTGCCAGGTCGTTGATCGAGAAGGCCCGCAAGGGCGAGGCCGCGGAGACCACGAGCGTCTAACGCTTCGGTGGCGAGCTCGGACAATGCGCCGAGCGTGCCCCTGGGGCGCGTTGTAGGTGTCCACGGTGTGCAGGGCTGGATCAAGGTGGAATCCTGGACGGAGCCACGAGACAACCTGTTCACCTACGAGCAATGGCAGCTTGAGCGCCAGGGGGCTGTGGTCGATTCCGTGCGCCTGGTGGCGGGGCGTCGCGGGGGGCGTGGCCTGATAGCGGCGCTTGACGGGATCACCGACCGCGATCAAGCGCGCTCACTGATGGGCACGACGATTAGCGTGCCGCGCACCGCGCTGCCGCCGCTGACTGGGGATGAATACTACTGGGTCGATCTTGAGGGGTTGGCCGTGTATACCACGGATGGCGTCGATTTGGGGTCGGTGTCGCACCTGTTCGCAACGGGCGCCAATGACGTGATGGTAGTGCGGGGAGAGGTCGAGCGGCTCATCCCGTGCGTGGTGGGCACCTACGTGACCGCTGTCGACACGGAGGGTGGCTGGCTCGAAGTGGATTGGGATCCGGCGTTCTGACGACGCCCGTGCGTTTTGATGTCATCACATTGTTCCCGGCGTTGGTGTCAGCGCTGGTAGCGGACGGCATAATGGGCAAGGCCCATGAGGCTGGGCTCATCGAGCTGGTGGCCTGGAATCCGCGCGATTTCGCGCGCGATCGGCATCGTAGTGTCGACGCCAGGCCCTACGGTGGTGGCCCGGGCATGGTGATGAAGGTCGAGCCGTTGCGGGACGTCATTCGGGCGGCTCGAGCGGCCCGCGACGATGATGCCCCGGTGGTCTATCTCAGCCCCCAGGGCGAGCGCCTCACGCAACAGGGCGTGGCGGGCTGGGCGGAGCACTCGCGGCTGATCTTGCTGTGCGGGCGCTACGAGGGTATTGACGAGCGTCTGATCGCGGCGGAAGTCGATTATGAGGTCTCGATCGGCGATTACGTGACCAGCGGCGGCGAACTGCCGGCCATGGTGCTCATCGATGCGGTGGCGCGTTGGGTGCCGGGCGTGCTGGGGCACGAGGGCTCGGCGGAGGCCGATTCGTTTACCGGCGGGCTGCTGGATTGCCCGCACTACACACGGCCCGAGACCATCGACGGCCGCGACGTCCCCGAGGTATTGCGCGGGGGTGACCACGGCGCAGTAGCGCGGTGGCGTCGCAAGCAGGCGCTTGGGCGGACCTGGTTGCGGCGCCCGGAGTTGTTAACCCAGCAGGGCCTTGATGACGAGTCGCGGGCCTTGTTGGATGAGTTTATCGAGGAATACCGGGGTGACCCGGCAGATTAGGGGATTGAGGCATGACCAATATCATCGACGAGATCGAGCGTGAGGAAGTCGCCAAGAGCGGCCGCAGCCTAGACGCCTTCAATCCGGGCGACACCGTGTTGGTGAACGTCTGGGTGGTCGAGGGCAATCGCGAGCGCACGCAGCCCTTCGAGGGCACAGTGATCGCGAAGTCGAGTCGTGGCATCAACTCCTCGTTCACCGTGCGCAAGGTCTCACACGGTCAGGGTGTGGAGCGCGTGTTCCAGCTCCACAGCCCCCAGATCGAGAGCATTAGCGTCCGGCGCCGCGGTGACGTCCGGCGTGCCAAGCTCTATTACCTCCGTGAGCGTTCCGGTAAGGCGGCGCGCATCAAGGAGAAGGTGGAGAGCAAGGCCAGCAAGAAGGGCGAGTCGAAGGCCGCCCGCTGAGCCACCCTCACCTGCCTCGGGCCGGCTACCTTCCCCTGAGACGTGCTCAGGGGGTGCGACCGCGGAATAACTGCGCCGGCCTAAGCGCCTCGCCGTAGGCCGCCACGGTCGATAATCCGTACTACGGCCCGGGTTTGTTCCCGGGGCCGTCGGCGTCGCTTCATAGGGATGACCGCGCCGGAGGGCCCGCGCTAGCGGTCATATGGTAGCGCGCCTCGGTTCGCGATCCGCCTCGCGGCACAGGCCCACGACGTCAGTCAGCGTTGCCCTAGTGCGGGTTCTCCGAGTCCTTCATGCCCATGAGGTAGAGCACGCCATCCAGGCCAATGGTTGAGATCGCCTGACGGGCGCTCTTCTGAACCAGGGGCTTGGCATGGAAGGCGATGCCCAGGCCGGCCAGGCGCAGCATGGGTAGATCGTTGGCGCCGTCGCCAACGGCGATTACCTGGGCCAGGTCAACGGCCTCCTGTGCCGCTATGTCCTGCAGCAACTGCGCCTTACGCTCGCCATCGACCACGGGTCCGCTGACGCGTCCGGTGAGGACGCCGTCCACGATCTCGAGCTCGTTGGCGTGGACGTAATCCAGGCCGAGCTGCTCCTGCAGGTAGCGTCCGAAGTAGCCGAAACCGCCGGAGATCACGCCCGTGCGATAACCGAGTGTCTGCAGTGTCGCGATGAGGCGCTCGGCGCCCTCGGTGAGCGTCAGTCGGTGGGCGACGCGCTGGAGCACGGACTCGGGCAGCCCCTCCAAAAGCGCGACGCGCTGGCGCAGGCTCTCGGTGAAGTCGATCTCGCCACGCATGGCGGCCTCGGTGACCTCCGTGACCTTCTCGCGTACCCCCGCCTCGGCGGCGAGCTCATTAATGACCTCCTGCTGGATCAGTGTGGAGTCCATGTCGAACACCACCAGGCGCCGATTGCGCCGATAGAAGTTGTCCTCCTGGAAAGAGATGTCGATGCCGAGCTCATCGGAGATGTCCAGGAAGTCGGCCTTCATGCTATCGACGCTGTGGGGTCGGCCCCGGAGCGTGAGCTCGATGCAGGCGCGGCTGTTGGGGTCCTCGTCGTGGAGCGGACTGCGACCCGACAGCCGAACGATATCCTCGATGTTGAGGTCATTATCGGTAATGGCCCGACCGATGCGCGCGATCTGGTCCGCAGTCACGCTGCGCCCCACTAAGGTGACGACGTAGCGCTGCTGGTTGGCGTTGCGTACCCATTGCTCGTACTCCGGCTGCGAGATAGGTGTGAACTGGATGCGCAGGTCGAGCTGATGCGCCTCGAAGAGCAGGTCTTTGAGGACTGGTGAATCCTGGGTCTTGTCGGGTAGCTCCAACAGGATGCCCAGGGCCAGGGTGTCATGGATCATCGCCTGGCCAATGTCGAGGATCCGTACGTCGTATTCCGCCAGGATGGACATCAATGATGAGGTGATGCCCGGCTGGTCCTGGCCGGAGAGATTGACGAGCACGATTTCGCTCATAGGTACTCCCGCGCTGATGGTGTGTCGCCCGGCCGAGCGATGATAGCTAGGCATTGTATGCCATCATCGGCGTATATGCTGCATCGCGATGGTGCATCCATGGCTGGCCGGTTGAACGGTCAGCGCCGTTCGTTAGCGACACACGAGGCATCCATGACACGACCCGAGGATAAGACGGACGCCGATTGGCGCGCGGAGCTCACGCCCGAGAGCTATCGCGTGACGCGCCAGCAGGGTACGGAGCCACCGTTCTCAGGGACCTACAATAGCCTCAAGGACGACGGCGTATTTCGGTGCATATGCTGCGGTGATGTGCTGTTCGATAGCCGCCACAAATTCGACTCTGGAACGGGCTGGCCCAGCTTCTGGACGCCCGCCGATCCCGAGAATGTAGCCAATGAGACCGATGCCAGCATGGGTATGCGTCGCACCGAGGTCCACTGCGGTCGCTGCGCGGCCCATCTGGGGCATGTCTTCGAGGACGGCCCGGAGCCCACGGGGCTGCGCTATTGCATCAATTCGGTCGCGCTGGATTTCGAGCCGCGCTAACGCGTGGCGGTCAGCGATTCTCATTTTGGCCTTCGAGGTGCTCGCGTCACCTCCTGCCGAGGGCGTCTGCGGCCAGCGAAGGCCGCAGTCGAGCCTCCAGGGAAGGTTTATGGTGTCCCTCGGCAGGAGGGGACGCGAGCACGCGCCATCCTGGGGATCACATAATTAGAATTGCTGCGCGGCGGCGCAGCATCTTGTAAGTACATGTCGCCGCCAAGTAGTATCGACCTGCCAAAGACACATTTCGAAGCACCAGACGGCACCATGGCAGAGAAAGCAGTCAATATCGCACCCGCCGACCAGCGACTCCCCCATCCACGAGCTGGCGAGCGCATGAGCGGCGCGGATATGGTCCTCCAGGTCCTCGCGGACGAGGGCGTGGACACGATCTTCGGCTACAGCGGCGGGGCGATTCTGCCGACCTACGACGCCATCTTCCGCTATAACGAGGACAATCGTGCCAGCGATGGCATCGACCCCATAAAGTTGGTGGTGCCGGCAAACGAGCAGGGCGCCGGCTTCATGGCGGCGGGCTATGCCCGCAGCTCCGGGGACGTCGGCGTGTTTATGGTTACCTCCGGACCGGGGGCTACCAATACCGTCACCCCGATTCGGGACAGCATGGCCGACTCCATCCCGGTGGTGGCCATTACGGGCCAGGTCGCGCGTGGTGCGATGGGCACTGATGCCTTCCAGGAGGCGCCCATCGTGAACATCATGGGCAACTGCGCGAAGCATGTGTTCTTGGTGACTGATCCCGAGAAGCTGGAGCAGACGATCCGGACGGCCTTTGAGGTCGCTCGCTCGGGCCGCCCAGGCCCCGTGGTTGTTGATCTGCCTAAGGACGTCCAGACCTGGGTGGGTGAGTACAAGGGCCACGAGCTGCTGGGTATCCGCGGCTATCGCCAGCGCATGGAATCCCTGCGCCGCAGTAACCTCTCGGATGATGAAGCGCGGCGATTCTTCGAGATGCTGGGGAATGCCAACCGCCCGCTGCTGTACGTCGGCGGCGGCGTGATCAACTCGGGTGCCGCCGATGAGCTCAGGGCCTTCGCCCGCGCCTTCAATATTCCGGTGGTGTCGACGGTCATGGGCTTGGGCTCCATGGATACGACGGACGAGCTGTCACTGCACATGCTCGGTATGCACGGCACGGCGTACGCCAACTACGCCGTGGAGGACTGCGATTTCATTATCGCGGTCGGGTCGCGCTTCGATGATCGGGTCGCCGCCAAGGCCGAGCTGTTCGCACCGCAGGCCGAGCACGTTGCGCATATCGATGTCGATGCCGCGGAGATCGGCAAGGTCAAGCTCGTGGATTGGTCGCACGTCGGCCAGGCCGGCACAACGCTGCGTGAGCTAACGGATTACGGCCGGCAGACCGGTTTCGATAAGGACTTCATGCCCTGGGTTACGCACTGCTCTCGGCTGCGTGAGCGCCATCCCATGGACTATGAGCGCGAGAGCCCACTGATTCAGCCGCAGCGCGTGCTGGAGGAGGTGAACCGGCTGACCGGCGGCGAGGCCATCGTTAGCACCGGCGTCGGCCAGCACCAGATGTGGGCGGCCCAGTTCATGGATTTCCGGCGCCCGCGGCAATGGCTGACATCCGGTTCCATGGGTACCATGGGCTTCGGTCTGCCCGCCGCCATCGGTGCCCAGTTCGCCAACCCCGACAAGCTGGTCATCGATGTTGATGGCGACGGCAGTATCCGCATGAATCTGGGCGAGATGGAGACCGTTACGACCTATGACCTGCCAGTGAAGATCCTGCTGCTGAATAACAGCGGCGACGGCATGGTGCGCCAGTGGCAGAAGCTCTACTTCAATGATCGCTTCTCCGGTAGCGATAAGTCGCTGCATCGTAAGGACTTCGTTAAGGCGGCGGAGGCTGACGGCTTCGGCTTCGCCGAACGCGTTAATGATAACGAGTCGTTGAGTGAGACGCTCGCGGCGTTCGTGAATTACGACGGGCCGGCGTTTCTGGAGGTCATGGTCGATCCCGATGCGGGCGTCTACCCGATGGTCGGGCCGGGCAAGGGCTATAAGGAGATGGTCACGGGCGACCACATCAAGGGCCGTGATCCCGACCAGGCGGCTAGTACCGATATCGACTCCTCGGAGATGCTCTAGGGAGACGCTGAACAACCCGCGCGAGCCTCTGGGCACTAAGCTGGCTCGCGTGCAACGCGGAGCGTGCCGCGCTGGATTGGCACCATAGTTAGGCTTTTGGGGCGCCGAGGGTGTAGGCGCCCAGCGGCCCAGAACGCTGCGCCATCATGCTGGCGTGGCGCGCCGAGGCTCACGAGGATTATTCGGCGTCCTTCGATCGACCGGTTCCGAGCCGCCGACCGCTAGGCGGCGGGGCCGTGATGCCCAGTGGCTTGAAAAGCAGCTCGTGCATCCCCACATCGGGCGCCTGTGCGGCGACAGCGCTCGCCCGAATCGACTATATTGCATCAACCAGAAAGGGGATGACGAGGATCATGGCGGCACAACCGGAAACCGAAACCCGCGCTTTTGAGACCGAGGTGCAGCAGCTGCTAAACCTCATGGTCTACTCGCTGTATTCCAGCAGCGAGATCTTCCTGCGCGAGCTCATCTCCAATGCCTCGGACGCCACGGACAAGCTCCGCTTCGAGGCCATTCAGGATGAGTCCCTGTTTGAGGATGATCCGGAGCTGGCCATCCGCGTCGGGGTTGACCATGACGCCGGCACCATCACCGTTCGCGACAACGGCGTTGGCATGACGCGCGACGACGTCGTCGAGAATCTGGGCACGATCGCGCGCTCCGGTACCCAGCGCTTCCTCGACGCCCTGACCGGCGATCAGCAAGAGGACGCCAAGCTCATCGGGCAATTCGGTGTCGGCTTCTATTCCGCCTTTATCGTCGCGGATCGCGTCGAGGTCTACACCCGCCGTGCCGGTGATGCGCCCGATAACGGCGTCTACTGGGCCTCGGACGGTAACGGCGAGTATCAGATCGCCAGTTGCCGGTGCGCGCAGCGCGGCACCTCGGTCGTCCTCCACGTCCGTGATGACCAACAGGAATTCCTGGATGAGGCGCGGCTGCGCGAGATCATCCAGCGCTACTCCGATCACATCGCCACGCCCATCCTGATGCCGAAGCCCAGCGAGGCTGGCAATGGTGACGATGAGTCGGAATCAGACGACCAGGCGGAATCGAACGCCGACGAGGCAACCGAGGAGACGGTTAATTCTGCCTCGGCGCTGTGGTTGCGGCCCAAGAACGAGATCGGCGAGGACGAATACCGGGCGTTCTACAAGCACATCGCTCACGACTTCGACGAGCCGCTGACCTGGGTCCACAACAAGGTCGAGGGCAATCAGTCTTATACCTCGCTGCTGTTCATCCCCACGCGGCAACCGTTCGATCTTTTCGACCGGGAGCAGGCGCACGGCGTCAAGCTCTACGTGCGCCGTGTGTTCATCATGGACGATACCGAGAACCTGCTGCCGCGCTGGCTGCGGTTCGTGCGCGGCGTTGTGGACTCCGACGATCTGCCGCTCAACATCTCGCGGGAGCTGCTGCAGCACAACAAGCTCATCGACCGTATCCGCGGTGCCAACGTCAAGCGCGTTCTGGATACGCTGGAGCGGCTCGCCAGGGATCGCCCTGAGGACTACGACCAGTTCTGGAACCAGTTCGGTAGCGTCCTCAAGGAGGGGCCCGTCGAGGACCCCTCCAACAAGGAGCGTATCGGCAGCCTGCTGCGCTTCCACTCCACCAATAATCCCGACGGTGGCGCGGTGGCCTCGCTGGACGACTACATCAGCCGCATGCGCGAGGGCCAGAAACGCATCTACTACGTCACCGGGGATACGCTGCAGGCGGCCAAGAACAGCCCACATCTGGAGTTGTTCCGCAAGAAGGGCATCGAGGTCCTGCTACTCGGGGAGGCCATCGACGAGTGGCTGGTCGCCCATCTCACCGAGTACAACGAGTATCCCCTGCAATCCATCGCCAAGGGGGAATTGGACCTCGACGAGATCGAGGACGAGTCCGAGCGCGAGGCGCAGAAGGAGCAGGAGGAGGCCCTGCAGGGCCTGACCGAGCGGCTCAAGGAGGCACTGGGTGAGCGCGTCTCCGATGTTCGGGTCAGCCATCGGCTGACCGAATCGCCGGCCTGTCTGGTGGTTGCGGATTACGAGTTCGGCATGCACATGCGCCGCATGCTCAAGGCCGCTGGCCATGATCTGCCGCAGAGCGCGCCGGCCCTGGAGATCAATGCGGATCACGCCGTTATCAAGCAGCTCAACGAGGGCGAGGATGACGGGCGCTTCGAGGACTGGGCCGCCCTGCTAATGGACCAGGCCGTGCTTACCGACGGCGGTCAATTAGAGGATCCGTCCTCATTCGTGCGCCGCCTCAATGACCTCCTGGTTAGCCGCACGCAGGGCGCGGCCTGATCCGTGGCGCTTGCATGCTGGTTGGCGAGCGTCTATAAGCGCCAGCAGCGGCGTGCTGGGCTGGCGCCGAGCAGCACTGCCTTCACGCCGGCGGAGGATCAATGGCACTAAGCGGCGAGACCGAGCCGGGGCCGGCACTGGAGCTCAAGGGGCGAATGAGCACGCTGACCGTGCTACGCCTCCTGGACGCGGACCCGCAACGGGTGCTGGCGTTGTTGGACGAGCGCATGGCCGATGCGCCCGCCATGTTCGTCGGTATGCCCGTGCTCCTGGATGCCTCGGCGCTGGATGCCTGGCCGGAAGAGGCCGATCTGCAGGAGCTCATGGATGGTCTTCGCGGCCGGCGCGTGGTTCCTGTCGCTCTGACCGGCAATGGCGCCGATGCCCTCGCCGAACGCCTGGGACTTGGGGTCGTTGCCGGCGCCGCGGATACGGGATCCGCCCGCGTTGGCGCTGCCAGTGAGGCGCCGGCCAGCGATGCCGGCTCGGCGGTGTCGGCGCGGGTCGTCCAGCAGCCGGTACGCTCGGGCCAGCAGGTCTACGCCCGCGGTGGTGATCTGGTCGTCACGGCGACGGTCAGCCCCGGCGCCGAGGTCATGGCGGACGGGCATATCCACGTCTACGGTGCCCTTAACGGCCGCGCTATGGCGGGTGTCCGGGGGGATCGTCATGCCTGCATATTCTGCCGCCGGTTCAACGCGGAGCTCGTCGCGGTAGCGGGCCATTATCAGGTCAGTGACCAATTCATCGAGGCCGACCGGGGCGCTGAGGTCCGAATCGGCTTGCGTGATGAGGACCTGACGATCGAAACGATGCCCGGATCCGGTTGAGCCGGGCATGCCTACGCAATAGGAGGTAGCGGTGGCGAGAATTATCGTCGTAACGTCGGGTAAGGGAGGCGTCGGCAAGACGACGACCAGCGCCGCCCTGGGCGCGGGCCTGGCGCGCGCCGGCTACAGCACGGCCGTTGTCGATTTCGACGTTGGCCTGCGGAACCTGGACCTGGTCATGGGCTGCGAGCGTCGTGTGGTCTATGACTTTATTAACGTCATCAACGGCGACGCCAATCTGAATCAGGCGCTGGTCAAGGACAAACGCGTGGAGGGTCTGCATGTCCTGCCCGCGTCGCAGACGCGTGACAAGGACGCGCTCAGCGAGGCCGGCGTGGCCGATGTGCTCGATGCGTTGCGTGAGCGCTTCGACTACATCGTCTGCGATTCGCCAGCGGGCATCGAGCGTGGGGCGGCCTTGGCGATGTATCACGCCGACGACGCGGTGGTCGTGACCAACCCCGAGGTCTCGTCGGTGCGTGACTCGGATCGCGTGCTGGGCTTGCTGGCGAGCAAGACCAAGCGAGCGGAGGAAGGGCGCGAGCCGGTGACGGAGTACCTGCTGCTGACGCGTTATTCGCCGGCGCGCGTCGATAAGGGCGAGATGCTCAGTCACGAGGATGTCCACGAGATCCTGTCGATCCCGTTGCTCGGTGTGATCCCCGAATCGGAGGCCGTGCTCAACGCCTCCAATGCGGGTGTGCCGGTTGTGCTTGAATCGGACACCGACGCCGGCCAGGCCTATAACGATGCGGTGGCCCGCTATCTCGGCGAGGAACGCGCGCATCGTTTCCTCGATGAGAAAAAGGGACTGCTAGGGCGACTTTTCGGGAGCTGATGCGGGATGAGTTTTCTAGATTATTTCCGCTCGCAGAAAAAACGGTCGGCGGCCGTGGCCAAGGAGCGGCTCCAGATCATCGTGGCGCACGAACGTGGCCAACGCGGTGGGCCGGACTATCTCCCGATGATGCAGGACGAGCTCCTCCAGGTGATCCGGCGCTACGTCGATGTCGGTGACGATGCCGTGCGCTTGCAGGTCGACCGAGATGGCGACTATGAGGTGTTGGAGCTCAACGTGACCCTGCCAGAAGGTTCGCACTCGCCGGTGTCAGCAGGCGAGCCCTGAGTCAGCCGAGCGCCGGGTTGCGCCACCGCGTCTACCGCTGCGCGGATGGGGTGGTCGGCGTTAGCTGTCGCCTCGTGACCGAATCTTCATGCGCAGGGTCTGCCCTGGCTGGAGGTAGGTTTCCGGGGTGATGTTGTTCCAGCGACGCAGTTCCGGGACGGTGACGTCGAATTGGCGGGCGATTCGGTACAGCGAGTCGCCCTCGCGCACGGTGTAGTCGACCGACTCGGCGGCCTCTTTAACGTCGTCGCTGCCGCTGGAAGAGGCCGTATCCGTGTCGTCGGAGCGCGATGCGGCCCGGAGGATAAGCTCCTGGCCCGATTGCAGGGTCGCTTGCTCCGATAGCTCGTTCCAGCGAACGAGATCATCGACCGTGACGCCGTGTTGGCGCGCGATGCGCCATAGGCTATCTCCCTCGCGAACGGTGTAGCGCGCCCCCGCGGGCTCACGCCTGCCATCGCCGACGTTGGGCTGCGTCTCGGATTTGTTGTTACCGCTAGCACTTGCCGTCTCGTCGTTGTCAGGATTCCCGGAGCCGGTCAATATGACCAGCTCTTGGCCTGGTTGCAGCGTCTCGTCGATGCTGATGCCATTCCATTGTGCGATCTTCTGGACTCGTTGATCGAAACGCCGCGCGATGAGCCATAGGTTGTCGCCCTCGCGGACCGTGTATTGGGTCGTCTCCCCGTTGCTAAGAGGCGAGGGCGAAGACTGATCGGCCGATGGGTTGGAGGCGGTGGCTTGCTCCGTCCATAAAACCAGGTTATCACCAGGCCGGAGGGTATCCCCCGGTGACATGCCGTTCCAGCTCGCGAGCTCGCGCACGCTGACATCGAAACGGCGGGCAATCTCCCAGAAGCTGTCACCCTGGCGCACGGTATACCGACGCTGCTCGCCGTTACGGCGGCTTTGCCGTTGGGTCTGGAGGCGCTGTCTGGCGCTTAGGACGTATTTCTCGGGCGATTCGCTCGCGACCGGCACGATCAGGTCCTGACCGACCCGAATGGTATTACCGTCGACGTCATTGGCCTCGCGCACGATCTCGACGCGAGTCTGGTAGGCGCTCGCGATCTCGCTGAGCGTCTCCCCGGGTGCGACCTCGTGGCGGCGCCAGCGCATGCGCTCGTCGGGCGCGGTCTCAGCCAGGCGTGTCTGGAACCGATCGGCGCGATCAGCGGGGATGACGAGCCGCTGAGGGCCGTTTGGCGGCGTCGCCCAGCGGTTGAAGCCCGGGTTCAGCTTGTAGAGGCGCTCAATGGAGATGCCGGCCATCTCCGCGGCGTTCGCCATGTCCAATTGGTGTTCTAATGCCACTATCGCGCTGCCGGGCTCGTTCGGCAGGTCGGGGAGTGCCTCAAGGCCGTAGGCCGTGGGCTCGGTCACCAGGTCCCGCAGGGCGAGGATGCGGGGGACGTAGCGCTCGGTCTCCGTGGGTAGGTCGAGGTGCCAAAAGTCCGTGGGCTCGCCGGCGCGGCGGTTGCGTCTAATGGCTCGGTTTACCGTGCCCTCCCCCGCGTTA
The DNA here is from genome assembly GCA_913055565.1 of uncultured Ectothiorhodospiraceae bacterium. Classification (GTDB taxonomy): domain Bacteria; phylum Pseudomonadota; class Gammaproteobacteria; order Nitrococcales; family Nitrococcaceae; genus CAJXKP01. Next base: position 6,252 of record CAJXKP010000023.1, on the reverse strand, counting down.
TAGGCGGCGAAGGCCAGCAGCCAGTCGCCGTCATAGAGCTCTTCGAGTCGCGCCAGATAGTCGAGCGCGGCTTCCGTCGCCGTAACGGGGTCGCGGCGGCCGTCGTACCACCAGTTCCGCTTGAGCCCCATATGGTCCGCTGTCCCCGGCACGATCTGCCAGATCCCACTGGCCCGCCCGGACGAGTAGGCGAACGGTCGGAAGGCGCTCTCCACCATGGGCACGAGGGCGACCTCGGTCGGCATATCGCGGGCCTCGATCGCCTCCAGGATGTGGTGCATCCAGGGCCTGGCCCGTTCGCTCACCCGCGCCATATAGTCTGGCCGATCGGCGAAGTAGTCGCGCTGGCGGCTGATGAGGCGACCGTCGTGATCGGCCAGACGAAAGCCCGAGCGCATGCGTTTCCAGGCGCTGGCGTACGGCGCCTCGGGGAGCGGTCTCGCAAGCGGCGGGGGGATCTCGGGGCCCGTTACGCGTAGTTCGGGGATGATGGCCTCGTCTGGCACGACGGTCATAGCGGTCGCTTGTCGCCCCGGTTTGCCGTCGGCCGTTTGCGAGGTCTTGTTGCCTGCTTCTGGTAGGCCCGCGCACCCGCTCAGCATGCCTAGTGCTAGGCTGGATGCTACCGTGACGCTGTTACGCACGATTGCTTGTCTCCTCGTTATAACACCCAGGGTCGGGTGCTAACCCCCTCAAATTGACGCCGCGCCGTAATCGTTCACGGCCCGCCGCCCCGTTGGCTCAAACGGTGTCGTCAGAAGCTGTCCTTCCAGCTGCGCACGATGGCGAAGACATCGTCCGGCGATGATGCCGCGTTGCCGGCATGCGTCGCCGCATTGGCCTGCACGGCTGGCTGATCCCAGCGCAGGAACGGATTGGTCGCCAGCTCCGTCGCCAGGGTGGAGGGCAACGTGTAGCGGCCCTCGGCGCGCCATTCGGCGACGCGGTCATAGCGCTCACGCAGTGCCTCGTTGTCCGGCTCAACGGCCATGGCGAAGGTCAGGTTGGCCTGCGTGTATTCGTGGCCGCAATAGAGCTGAGTCTCCGGCGGGAGTTCCCTCAGCTTGGCCAGTGAGGCCCGCATCTGCGCGGGCGTCCCCTCGAAGAGCCGACCGCAACCGCCGGCGAACAGGGCATCCCCGGCTAGCAGCATGCCGCCGCCGTAGAAGGCGATATGGCCCGCGGTGTGGCCGGGGACGTCCAGCACGTCCAGCGTCAGGCCGTCCAGGGCCTCGATGGTGACCTGGTCGCCCTCCGTCAGGGCGACCGTTCGGCCCGGGACGCGTTCCCGAGCCGGCCCCCAGACCGGCACGTCGCCGCGAGAGGCGAGGGCCGTTACGCCGCCGACGTGGTCGGGGTGGTGGTGCGTGACGAGGATGCCGACGAGGCGTTGGCCTCGCTGGTCGATGTGCTCTGCCACGGGCTGGGCCTCGCCAGGATCCACCACAACGACCTCGCCATGCTCGTTGCTCAGGGCCCAGATGTAGTTATCCCGGAATGCGGGTATAGCGGTTACCTCAATCATGCCGTGATACTAAACCGAGCGTCGTCGCCGATAAAACCCGGCCGTAGGTGACGGCATTCCGTGTTTGCGGCTATTATCGGGTTGGCGCTGGCAAGCCCTAGCGCTGCCACGTGAGTCGCGACGGGAGGGAAGCATGGAGCAGCTGCATCGCTGGTTCGCTACGGATCTGGGCCAGGCACTGGCCGACGCCGAATGCCGATTCTTGAGCCATCATCTGGCCGGCACGCCGGCGCGGACCGTGCTCCAGATCGGGGCGTTCGGCAACGGCCAGGGGCCGGCGCTGTTCGGTAGCACGCGGCGGTGGCTGGTTGACGCGGGCAACGCCGGGCCGCTGGATGTGGTGGCCGGCAGCGAGTCGTTGCCGTTCGCGGCTGACAGTATGGATGCCGTGGTGCTGGTGCATCAGCTGGAGTTCGCGGACGCGCCGCACGATGTCCTGCGGGAGGTCGCCCGGATCGTGGCGCCCGAGGGCTGGCTGATCAACCTCGGCTTCAATCCCTACAGCTTTTGGGGTGTGCGGCGATTGGTGGCCCAGGGGCGCGACGCGAGCCCGTGGCTGGGCCGTTACTATAGCCGCGCCCGGGTGGAGGACTGGCTGCGGGTGCTTGGTCTGAGGATCGATCATCGCGACGGCCTGATGCTGCGCCCGCCCGTGGGGCGCCGGCGCCTGCTCGAACGCATGGAACCGGTGGAGCAGTGGGCGCGACACTATGGCCGCTGGCTCGGCGGGGCCCACGCGACGGTCGCGCGTAAGCATGTCGAGGGTGTTACGCCGCTGCCCACGGCGGCGTCGCCGCGCCTGAAAGTCGTCCCCGGTGGTTTGGCACAGGCGCGGGTGCGGCCCGCTGCCCGCCGCCGCCCACAAGCTGTACGGGGTCAATGAAACGCCGTAGAGGAGCCAATTGGGGCTAATGAGCGACGTCGAGGTATTCACGGACGGGGCTTGTCGTGGCAATCCGGGCCCAGGGGGTTGGGGTGTGCTGCTGCGCTATGGCGATCACCAGCGCGAGCTATATGGCGGCGAGGACTACACCACCAACAATCGCATGGAGCTCATGGCCGCCATCCAGGCGCTGGAGGCCCTGAAGCGCCCGTGCTCGGTAGCGCTTACCACGGATTCGCAATACCTGCGCAAAGGCATGACCGAATGGATGGCGGCCTGGAAGCGTCGCGGCTGGCGGACGGCATCGAAAAAGCCGGTCCAGAACGCGGACCTATGGCAGCGCCTCGATGCGTTGTGCCAGCACCACGAGGTGAGCTGGTACTGGGTGCGCGGCCATGAGGGTCACAACGGCAACGAGAAGGCCGACGAGCTGGCCAATCGCGGCATCGATGAGCGCGACGTCAACGACGTCTAACACCGCACTAGGAGCGAGCTAGTCCATGCGTCAGATCATCCTCGATACGGAGACCACGGGTCTCGAGCCCAGTGATGGGCATCGCATCATTGAGATCGGTTGCTACGAGCTGCATTACCGGCGCCCGACGGGCCGGACCTTCCATCACTACATCAACCCGGATCGGGAGGTCGATGAGGGGGCACTCGAGGTCCACGGCATCAGTAACGAGTTCCTTGCCGACAAGCCGCCGTTTGATGCCATCGCGGAGGCGTTCGTCGAGTTCATTAAGGATGCCGAGCTGATTATCCACAACGCCCCGTTCGACGTCGGCTTCCTGGATCATGAGCTCAGCCTGCTAGGCGGCGACTGGGGGCGCGTTGGTGATTACGCCCAGGTGACTGACTCCCTGGTCATGGCCCGGCAGATGCACCCCGGGCAGCGCAACGGCTTGGATGCCTTGTGCAAGCGCTACGGTATCGATAACACCGAGCGGGAGCTCCACGGCGCCCTGCTGGACGCCGAGATCCTGGCGGATGTCTATCTGGCGATGACCGGCGGGCAGACCGCTCTCTCCCTGGATGCGACCAGTGCCGGGGAGCAGCATGGTGCCGGCGATATCCAACGCCTGGCGACTGACCGCGCGGTGCTGCCCGTGATTGGGCCTAACGAGGCCGAAGCGAGTGCTCACGAGGACTGGTTGGCCACGCTGGATGAGGCGGTGGGTGGTGAGTGCCTGTGGCGCGCCTCGGGGGTGAGCGAGGGCTGATGGCGGACGCCCTGGCTGGACCCGTCCACGCGGTCACCTTCGATCTCGACAACACGCTGTGGGATCTCGCCGGTGTGATCGAGCTCGCGGAGCAGCGCACGGATGAGTGGCTTAGCCGCCACTACCCCGACGTCGCCAGCCGGCACGATGCCTCGACGCTGCGGCAGCTCCGCTCGGCGATAGCCGAGCGCCAGCCCGAGCTCGGCCATGATGTCACGGCTTTGAGGCGCGAGGGCCTGCGGGCTGCCGGGCGCGAGTGCGGCTATGCGGGGACCGCTTTGGAGGCCCTGGTCGAGGGCGCCTTCGAGGCGTTCATCCAGGGTCGCCATGAGGTCCGGCTATACGACGAGACCATCCCGTTGCTCGACTGGCTCGGTTGCTACGTCCCCCTGGGGGCGATTACCAACGGCAACGCGGACGTCCGGCGCCTGTCGTTGAGTGGGCATTTCGACTTCACGGTATCGGCCATGGAGATCGGCGCGTCCAAGCCCTCGCATCTTGTGTTCGAGGCGGCGGCGGGTCGAGCCGAGGTAGCGCGGGGCTCGATCGTCCATGTCGGCGATAATTGCGAGTGCGATGTGGTCGGCGCCGCGCAGGCGGGGATGCAGGCGGTGTGGATCCCGTACGCGGGCGAAGACTGGCCCGAGGATCTCCATATGCCCGAGCACGCGCGGGTGCGCAGCCTCTCGGAGCTGACCCGGATTCTGGCGCCCCATCTCCCGTCCCAAGCCCGCCGGAGGCAGTCATGAGTGCGGCAGCTGGTTTCGGATTGATCGTCATCGGCGACGAAATCCTGTCCGGCAAGCGCCGGGACGGCCACTTCCAGGAGGTCGTAGCGATGCTCGCCGAGCGCGGCCTCGAACTGGCCTGGTCGCGATTCATTAGCGACGATCCTCGATTGATTACCCGCACCCTCGCCGAGACGCTCGCCGGTCCCGACGTGGTCTTTAGCTGCGGCGGTATCGGCGCCACGCCGGATGACCGGACCCGGCAGTGCGCGGCCGAGGCCGCGGGCCGTGAGCTCGCCGTTCATCCGCACGGCGAGCGTGAGCTGGAGGCGCGATTCGGGCGGCCCGTCGAGCCGCCGGAACGGTTGCGGCTGGTGACCTTCCCGGAGGGCTCCGAGATCATCCCCAATCCGGTCAACCGGATCCCGGGCTTCTCCCTGCGCGAGCACTACTTCGTGCCCGGCTTCCCGAAGATGGCCTGGCCCATGATCGAGTGGGTCCTCGATAACCACTACCGTGACCGGCAAGCGCCGGATGCCGCGCGGGAGGTGGCGATCAACGTGCCTGAGGCGCGGGAGAGCCACGTCATCCCGCTCATGGAGGCGTTTGAGACCGCCCATCCGGAGTTGCGCCTGTCTTGCCTGCCAGCGGCTGAGGCTGGGCGCCACGACCTCGAGCTGGGCCTGCGCGGCACGCCCGACGCGGTGGCTGCCGGGCTGCGCGATCTCATTGCCCGCGTCGAGGGCCTCGGCTTCGATTGGCACTACGCCGCCATCGAGCGAGCCGCCCGGCCGTCGCGTTCCGAGGACTGAGCTAGGCCTAGCGCCGCGCCACCAGGGCTTCTTGCCGCTGGGGGACATGGTCCGTTAATGCCTAGCCCAACTCGGTGCTCGGCCTGAGGACGGGCGTCAGGCGCCGGTTTTTCGTCTAGCCCACACCGCGGGGTTCCGGGGAGCGCCGCGGCGCAGCGCCCTACCAAGGCACGCCATTACGCATCGCGGGGTTGCTCCGAGGGGCTCAGCGGTGCCTCCGACGGATTGCGCTGATAGATCGTGGTGTTGAGTGCCACGGCGTAGCTGATCCAGACCCAGTAGGGCACCAGGAGCCAGGCCGCACCGGCATGAATGGGCGCGAAAACGACGATCATCGCCGCGATGACCAGCCACAGCAGGCTGATCACACCGAGCGCGATGCGCAGGCGCCTGAGCCCGAAGAATACGGGGCTCCAAATGGCATTCAGCGTCAACTGCCAGGCCCAAAGCGCCAGCCCTAGCGTGGCCCATTCGTGTTTGGTGGTAGCGATGAGCCACGCGGCCAGGGCAATCATGAGATACAAGGTGGTCCAGGCGACGGGGAAGAGCCAATTGGGGGGCGTCCACGCCGGCTTGTCGAGCCCGCGATACCAGCTGCCGGGCTGGAACAGGGCGCCCGTCGCAGCGGCGCTGGCGCAGGCGGCGAGCAGGGGCATTAGTATTAGCCAGTCCATGGGGAACCTCATCGCTGTGTTCGGCGTCAGTTTTGACGCATCGGGATCGTCATAGCAAGGCCTGGTGCGTATTAAGGGGGTGTTTTCGCAACTCACCGGCGGCCCGGGCGCCTCGCGCTTGCCCGTGTTGTAGCATGTGTGCTGGACCGGGCTTAAACGGGGCATCCGACTAGGTAATGCTCTCGTCTTAAGGATAGCGGAGTCATTCTCGAGCGCCGCAGGCGGATCGAGAATCCCGACGTTTTGCTGTACGGGTGGCTAATGGATGCCCTGCGGTAGGCAACTGAGATTCCCGCTGCCGCCTGCCGGCGGCGCGGGAATGACGTGCTTGTGGCCCCCACCTCATACGTCATCCCGGAGCGCTCCTAAGAGCGCATCCGGGACCCCGAGGTTTTGCTGTAAGGGTG
>CAJXKP010000022.1 GCA_913055565.1 uncultured Ectothiorhodospiraceae bacterium | reverse complement strand
CGTAGGCGCAGGTGACCACGCCGCTGCCGCCGGCGAGCCAATGCGCGTCCTCGATGGTGTAGGTCTCGGGCCGACAGGCATTGAGCGGCGCACCATCAAGGTCCCAAAAGCGCAGCTCACGCCCGGCCGTGGTGGCGAGGATGGCCCCCTGGGGACTAAAGCAAACCCGCTGGACCCAACAACCACCGGCATCCAGTGCCGCGATCTCATTACCGAGGCGGTCCCAAAGGCGGGCGTAGCCATCCAGGCCGCCGGTTGCTAGGCGGCTACCGTCGTGAGACCAGGCGATGTCCTGAATCCCCAACTCGTGCGCCTCGAAATGCCGGTTCGCCTCGGCCGTGGCGCTATACAATGAGACGATTCCCTCGGCGGCGGCGACCGCCAGACAGCGGCCGTCCGGGGACCACACAAGCCGCGCCGGGTAGCCATCGATCGCCGTTCGCCACCGAGCGCTCAGCGCCGCCGGACCGGAAGATTCAACTAGCTCAGGCATTGGCGAAACCCCTCGGTGAGCTCATCGCGATCGAGATTACGGCCGATAAATACCAATTGGTTTTGCGGTTCCTCCTGGCTACCCCACGGCCGATCGAGATGGCCTTCGAGGAGCATATGGACCCCTTGGAAGACGTAGCGCCGGTCCGTGCCCTTGAGGTTGAGTATCCCTTTGGAGCGGAATATATCCACACCCTTGTCGCGCAGTAAGGGGCCGAGCCAGTCATCGAGTCGCCCGGGATCGACGCTACCCGGTAGCTGGATACCAACGGAGCTCACCTCCTCGTCGTGGGAATGACCGACATCGAAGGTCTCACTGGTTAGCGTTTCCAGCGCGTCGCTATCGGTCGTTAGGCGCAGCCCGAACTCGGCCGGCATGTGCTCCGTAAATAGCGCGTACTGTCCGGCCTCCGCTATGCGTAGGAACCAGACACCGCCGCTAGCCGCCGCGAGTCGGTATGGCGTCTGCGACGGCGTAATAACTGTGCCTTCGTCAGGCTGTGCCGCCGGCTCAGCGAAGCGTCGCACCGCCTCCTCGCGTGTCGAGTCATCCATGCCGGTTGCGGGCATAATTGCAATCTGCAGCGACGGCTCATCGCCGCCATCGAGCTCCAAGCAATAATCACCCGCTGCTAGGGAATAGATACCGCCCCATTCGAAGGGATACTCGGGGGCGAGGAAGTCAGGCTTACGCGAGAGCACGCGCTCCAGGTCGAAGCCGCCCACATCGAGGATCTGATCCAGCTCAACCTCGGCTTGGGCCGCGCGATGGATCGGCGCCAGGGCATTCATGCCCCGCAGGCGCCGCTCCAGATCCGCGAGCTCGTCCTCGCTAATCAGATCCGTCTTGTTGAGCACGAGGACATCGGCGAACGCGATCTGCTCCTGGACCTCACTACTGTCGGGGAGATGCTGGGCGACATGCCCCGCATCGACCATGGTTACCACCGCGTCCAGCCGGAATTGCTCGGCGATTTCGTCGTCCATGAAGAAGGTCTGCGACACCGGCCCCGGGTCGGCCAGGCCCGTGGTCTCGATGAGGATGGCGTCGAACTGGTCCCGTCGGCGACTCAGGGCGCCCAAGGTCCGGATCAGGTCGCCGCGCACGGTGCAACAAATGCACCCGTTGTTCATCTCAAAGACCTCCTCATCGGCATTGACGACGAGGGCATCGTCGATGCCGACCTCCCCGAACTCGTTAACCACCACGGCGATCCGCTTGCCGTGATTGGCCTCGAGGATGCGGTTCAGGAGAGTGGTCTTACCGGCCCCCAGGAAGCCGGTCAGGACCGTGACGGGGATTTGATCGCTCATGGCTATCTCTCCATCGGTTGAGGCATGTCTAATTGCTTCCTATAAAAGTTATGTTATAACGTCTTAATAGTCAATAACGGCGCTCGCTTAACGGCCGCTTGAGGCCAGTTACGAGCGCCTCCACTAAGCTCCAAAGAGGATTAATAGTTATGAACGTGGGAATGGGTAGCCCTCTACGCCCGTCAAGACGACGCAGTCTCTCGCCGAGGCTTGGCGCGGATGTGCGCTGCAGCCTGGCGTCCGCGGCTTTACTGGCAGCGCCACTAGCCGCATGGGGCCAGGATCAAGCGACACTTGATCCCCTTATCGTTAGCGGCGAGTCGGAACCGAGCGCCGCCATCGGCAGTCGTCTGGACCTCCTGCCGAATGAAGAGTCCGCGGCCGTCGAGGTCATCGACCGGGAGCAAATGCGCGAGCGCGGCGTGCGCGACACCACGGAGGCGGTGACCGGCGCGCCGGGTTTCTCATCCGCCAACCAGGGCGGCAATCTATCGGGCTTTAGTGCCCGCGGTTTCAACGACATCGCCGTGCTCTATGACGGGATCTCGCTGGGCACACCGGGCATGTTCGCCCGGCCGCAGGGCACCTGGATCTACGAGCGCGTCGAGACCATCAGCGGCCCGTCGTCGATCCTCCACGGTGAGGGCGCCATTAGCGGTGCCGTTAATTTCGTCCCGCGTCGCCCCGATCCGGATGAGACCAGCACCGACGTCCTCATGTCCGGCGGGTCCTTCGACAGTACGCGCATCGCCGCGGGACGGGGCGGCCCGACGGGGATCGAAGGGCTGTCCTATCGCATCGACGGCGAACGCCAGACCAGCGATGGCTACGCCGACAACGCCGAGCTGCGTCGTGATACCTTCAGCACGAGCCTGGCCTACGAGGCCACTGATCGGCTCTCGTTGAGCGCCAATCTGGTGTATCTGGACGACGAGTTGCCGCCCTACTTTGGGGCACCTGTGGATCGCGAGACGGGCGAACCTACCGAGGCGTTGGCGCGCAGTAACTTCAACGCTCGGGATGGGCGGATCGAGGGCGATGAGCTGCGCTTTAGCTTCGATGCCGACTACCGCATGACGTCCGATGTCCGATTCAGTAACCGGTTCTACGCCTACACCGGCGAACGCGACTGGGCGAACGTCGAGTCCTCGGAATTCGATGACGGCGTTGTCACGCAGCGATTCGCGTTCTCGCTTGACCACGACCAGACGTACTTCGCTAACCGTAGTGACGTGACGTTCAACCACGCGATCATGGGCCGAGCCAGCCGCTCGGTGGTGGGCCTGGAGGTTAGCCGCGATGACTTCCGCTCGACGCGCTCGCGGCGGCCGAATATCGATCGCAACGTTGGCGACCCGCAGAACCCTGATCGCGGCACCATCGACGCCATTGGTTTCGACCGCTCCGAGTCGGTTTTCGAAACGGAGCGTGACACCATTGCGCTATTCGGCGAGAACCGCCTCGAGCTCACGGACCGCTTTAGTCTGATCTCCGGGCTGCGGGGCGAGTGGATCCGCCTGGACGTCCGCGAAAACGCCACCGCCGGTGGTCGCTTCGTCGATGGCAGTGAGGACTTCACCACCGTGGACGGCCGGCTCGGCTTTGTCTGGGACGCTACACAGCGTCTGACCCTATTCGGCCAGGCCAGCACAGGATCCCAATTCGCCCTTAATCCCAATATCCCGAAAGTCAGTGAGTTCGATCAGGACCTCGAACGCTCGCGCGGGCTCGAGCTGGGCGCGCGCGGTAGCGCGAGCGACGGGCGCTGGCAGTGGGAAGCCACGCTGTTCGACATCGAGAAGCGTAATCGGCTGGTCGACGACCCCGACAACCCGACGGAGCAGCGCCAGGTCGGCCGCCAGACCTCCCAGGGCATCGAGCTAAGCGGCTATTGGCAGCCCCTACCCCAGCTGGAACTGGAGGCGAATGGCAGTATCCTGTCGGCGGAGCTGGAGGACGAGGCCGGGCTGGATGGCAATACGCCGGCCAACGTGCCCGAGCAGCTGGCCAATCTGTGGGCGACCTGGTCGTTTACTCCGGGGACATCCGCCCGGGCCCACGTCCGCTACGTGGGCGAAGCAGAGGCCAGCAATGCCAACAACCTCGAGGTCCCGTCCTACACGCGGCTCAACCTATCGGCGAGCCACACCCTGAGCCCCGGGCTGAAGCTCACCGGCCGGGTACGCAACGTCACCGACGAGCGCTACTACACCCAGGCCCAGTTCGGGCCGCAGTTCTACGTCGGCGACGAACGTTCGGGCGAGATCGAGCTGAGCTGGTCGTTCTAGGCCATGTCCGCGAAACGCCAGCTGTTCCTCTGGCACCGCTATCTCGGGATCACGCTGTGCCTGTTCCTGGTGATGTGGTTCGCCTCCGGCATGGTGTTGATGTACGTCCACTACCCGTCGCTGTCCGGCGAGCACCGTCTCGCCGGGCTGCCGGCGTTGCCCTCAGGGCAGGACCTATTGGCGCCATCGCAGGTCGTCGACGATCACGCGGCAATCGACGCGCTGCGACTCACGTCGGTGACCGGTAAGCCCACCTATCATGTCCTGCGGGACGATACCTGGCAGAACATCGACGCGGTTACCGGTGTTCGAACGGCACCGGATAACCAAGCCCTGCGGAAGGCAGCCGAGCGCCATGGCGACGCCCCCGTGGCGTCGCTCCAACAGGTGCGTGTGGATCAGTGGACGGTAACCAGCGATTACGACCCCCATCGTCCGCTGGTACGAGCGGTCATGGATGACGAGGCTGGGACCTACCTGTATCTATCCTCACGCACGGGCGAGGTCGTTCAGGCAGCAACGCACCATGAGCGGACATGGAATTGGGTCGGCGCGGTATTGCACTGGATCTACCCGTGGCAGCTGCGCCAATATCCCTCTCTCTGGAGCAACGTGGTCATCATCCTCTGCATCCCCGCGCTAGCCCTGATCATTACCGGCACCATCGTCGGCCTGCAGCGCTTACGCCTGCGCCGTCGTTACAAGCACAACCGGGTAACGCCCTACCGCGGCATCCAGCGCTGGCATCACCTGCTGGGCATTACCTGCACGGTCTTCGTGACCAGCTTTATGTTCAGCGGCCTGATGTCCATGAACCCGGGCGGGATCTTTAGCTACCCCAGCCCCGGCGCGAGCATGGCCGCGCGTTGGGCGGACGGACCGCTGATACCCGACGCCACAGCATCACCGTCCGATCTATTAACGGCCGGAAGCGACGTGCGGGAAATCGTATGGCAGCGCCATGCCGGCACACCGCTGGCGTTGGTCCGGGGCCCCAGCGGTCGATCGGTCCATACCGCCGCTGGCGCTCGCCCCGATCTGGGACGCGATGAGTTGGTCAAACGGGCCGACGCGGTCATCGACGATGGTAAGCCGGTGGACGTGACCCGGCTGACTCGCCACAGCCACTACTACTACGACCGCCATGATCCACCGCCCCTGCCGGTCCTTCGCATCCGGATGGACGACCCGGCGGCCACAACGCTCTACATCAACCCCGATGACGCCCGCATCGAGGCGCGCTTCGAGCGCAGCACCCGCTGGCGGCGCTGGCTCTACAACGGCCTGCACAGCCTGGACTTCCCGTTCCTCTGGGGTAACCGCCCCCTCTGGGATGTGGTCATGCTTACCCTGTGCACCCTGGGATTGCTCTTTAGCCTGACGGGCGTCGTCATTGGCTGGCGCCGGCTTTCGATGGGCGGCGGACGGAGTCGGCGCGGGCGCCGCGCCTAACCGATACCTAGCCGATCGGCGAGCTAAAGAGCAAACCTCTGGGCAATCGAAAACGATCGTTACGCCAATCATGTTCGCGGTGGCGTAGGCGGGCACACCATGTCCGGCCTACGTCTGTAGACTGACTTCCGTAATTTGTTATGTTATAACGTGTTTAAACTCACTAGGAGCCTACTATGGTAGACGACAGTACTGCTGACAGCCGCCTCCCGGTTACGGTCCTATCGGGCTTTCTTGGCGCCGGCAAGACGACATTGCTCAACCACCTACTCAACCAGCGCGCGGGCTGGCGTATCGCGGTCATCGTTAACGACATGAGCGAGGTGAACATCGACGCCGATCTGGTCCGCGACGGCGGTCTAACGCGCACGGACGAGGAGCTGGTGGAGATGAGCAACGGCTGCATCTGCTGCACGCTGCGCGATGACCTAATGCAGCAGGTACGGGCCCTGGCCGAGGCGGATCGCTTTGATTACCTGGTTATCGAGTCCACCGGCATCTCCGAGCCGCTCCCCGTGGCGACCACCTTCGATTTCCGGGACGAGGACGGCTATTGCCTCGGGGATATCGCGCGGCTCGACAACCTGGTCACGGTCGTGGACGCCGCTAACCTGGTTCAGGACTACAGCACCAGCGACTTCCTAGCGGATCGCGGTGAAGTGGCCGACGCCGACGATGACCGCGCCCTGGTTGAGCTACTGGTCGAACAGATCGAGTTCGCGGACACCATTGTGCTCAACAAGCTCGACGTCGCCGAATTGGAGGAATCGGACAATGCCCGGCGTATCATCGCGGCCCTTAACGCCCGCGCGACGGTCGTCGAGGCGAGTTTCGCCCATGTCGATCCCGCGCAGATGCTGAATACCGGTCGCTTCGACTACGAGCGCGCTACTCAGCACCCCCTCTGGCACCAGGAGCTCTACGGCTCGGCCCAACACGTACCGGAAACCGAGGAGTACGGCATTAGCAGTTTTATCTACCGGGCGCGTCGGCCGTTCCATCCCGAACGCCTATACGCCCTATTCAATCAGAGCTGGCAGGGCGTTATCCGGGCCAAGGGCCACTTTTGGCTGGCGACCCGCCCCGACTGGGTAGGCGAACTCAGCCAAGCGGGTGCCATGGTGACCCATCAAGCCGCCGGCCTCTGGTGGGACGCCCTTGCCCGCGACCAATGGCCCGAGGAGCGTGAGTGGCGGGACATGATCGCGCGCTACTGGGACCCCGTATTCGGCGATCGGCGACAGGAGCTCGTTTTCATCGGCACGGGCATGGATGAGGCCGCGCTGCGCATGGCGTTGGACAGCTGCCTCGTTGAACATGGTGGCGGAGAGCGTTTCGAGCCATCCCAGTGGGCCCACCTACCCGACCCCTTCCCGGAATGGCGCCTCGCCGCGACGGAGGAGGACGTCGCCGAGGAGGAGGTCACCGCGGTCGAGTCGTCGCACTGATGACGATGACGCGCACCGTCTCTGTCGCCCGGCTCAAGGCAACGCTGGCTAATACCCTCTGACCTCTCTGCGCCCAGGCGGCGCTGTGGCAAGTCGGGGTTCGCAGTGGATAGCCGTCGCCCTTTGCAACTTCCCAGCGTGCCGGGGCGCCCCCGCGCTTGTACGGCTTGTAACACGTATCCTAGCGCGCGCTTAGATGCGGCATCCGACCGGGCCACCCTCTGCTATGGACATGGTAGTGTCACACTCGACCGCCGCAGGCGGATCGAGAATCCCGACGTTTTGCTGTACGCCTAGCTCGTGGCACCCATTCGGGGAACAAGCGGGATTCCCGCTCGCGTCTGCCGACGCGGCGGGAATGACGTGCTTGTGGCCACCACCTCATACGTCATCCCGGAGCGCTCGCAAGAGCGCATCCGGGATCTCGAGGTTTTGCTGTACGGGTGGTTGCTAGAGACCGTATTCGAGCATCGTCGAACCTGGAAATTAGTGGCAACTTGGAGGATGTTACTTAGGAAGAAGGCCAAAGCAGCCCACAGCGGCGCGGTGGCGCGCCCTCTGGGGCCGCTGAGTGCGCACGCAGCCTTTATCGCGACTATTGATAGTACCGCCAGTACAGCGCTGCTCGCCGCGCCCTACCTACGCGCGGGCTCAGCGGCCAAAGGCTCGCGCGAATTGCTCAGCGGTCCATTAACGTCTTGGAGATTCCTCGCTCATCGGTGCGAAGCGTTATAGCACACGCGGCACAAACGGCGGGACGCCTGAGACTAAGCGGCGGGCGTGTCGTCCTACACCCCAGGCGTTGCCACGATCAGCCTTAACCCTTTCGCAAGACGGTGTCACTCGGCCCGCCTAGGGGCCGTTAAAAGGCGAGCTAGATACCGCCAACTCGTAACCCGTTGTCAGGGCTATTCCTCCGCGGCCAACAGGTGACAAAGACCGGCCTCAGTCGAGGGTGGTTGGTTACCCATCGTAAGGGCCAGGCGATAACGCAGATCATGCTGCGCTGTTGACGCCCTGGCGGCATCCAGCCTGTCGAGGTACCAATACAACCGAGTCGTGGCTTCCAGCCAATCGACCGGCTCGAGGCTCGAATCCAAGAGCGGGAAGAGCTCGTGCTCCTCAACCGCAAGCAGCGCCTCATGGCGATCTAGATAGCGCTGTGCGAGGCGAACGAACGAGCGGCGGGGTACCGGCACCTCGACGGCAATGTGCTCGAACTGCCGCTGCAAACGCCGCCCGATACGGGCCACCCGGCGATGCTCGCGTCGCCACCATTGCTCAAACTCCTCCATATCGCCCCGCCGGGCCCGTAGATTAGCGACAAGTGATCGCTTTAACGGAAAATGGCAGTGCTCGGGGAAGTGCAGCAGACACGAGAGGAGCTCAGCCATGAACTCGTAATCGGGCTCGTCCTCCGCGGCCACCATGTCGACCAGCGCGGCGAAGCCTCGCGTCATCGTTCGAAGACTAGCGTGGTCCTCACGGAGCTCATCCAGTAATCGCTGGCTCATGGCGTTTCCACACAATGCATTCACCCAAAAGTGTACTATACATACATTATTGGAAACAGATTGGGCGGGCTCCGAGGTGAGCGCGACGGCGCGGGTTTTGTCGGTACTCGTAAACGCTTGGCCTGAGTGACATCTAATACCCAAAGGCAAGATGGCGCCCTAGCCGCTGGTCCCGGCCGCAACAGAACTCGCGTGCTCAGTCGGCCCTGGACGCGGCGACCAAATCGAGTGAGTGGATGATACCAACACGGCGACCGGCGACGTACCGCGACGACTCTGGCTAAGCGACGCGACGAACCTTCAACACCGAAGGCAACGCGAAGACGGCACGCCTGCGAGACGCACCGCCCTATTCGCCTGGGCCATTGCGCGCCGCAGTGCGGCCGTCGGACCACTGGGTGAGTACTCAATCGCCGTCGCGACGCTTGACCGCGCTTGCAGTACAGCGCAGCGCGCCGCGCCTTATCGGCGCGCACTCAGCAATTCAGCACCGCCCGCGCTGGTCAGCATTCCCCGGGGGCAGCCCCGCGCTGGCGCGAGAATCAGGTCGCTGACGTCGATCCATTCCTCACGCTATGCCAACGGGGCGGATTCCTCGGCAGAGCGAGGCTCCGTTGAGTGCCAGATCAGCGCTCAGTCACGTCCCGTTGTACGGCCACGTGATAGGTGGTCTGACCGTCAGCCGAAACGGGTGTCACCTTCCATTCGATCTCGAAAGGCGTGCCGTCCTTGCGGTAGTTAACGGTCTGCCCGTGGAAGGTCCGCCCGTTGCTGATGTCGTCGGCGAGGCGCTTGGTCACGCTGGTATCGGTATCCGGCCCCTGAAGCAAGCCAGGCGTGCCGCCGATCACCTCGTCGGCGCGGTAACCCGTGAGCTCGGTGAACCGCGCGTTGACGTAGACCACCTCGGGGTCACCGCCCGGACCACCGGCGCGCGTGACCATTACGGATTCGAAGGATAGCTCGGCGAGCGCCTCAAAAAGAGGCGAATCAAGCGGGGTATCTTGCTGTTGCATTGGAACTCCAGTAACGAAGGAGGGGCGCGGCCGGTAATCAACAGGCCGCTGTAGGCGAAGATGATACGCCGCATCACGTGGTAATGGACACCAAGCCCCGCGCCGGGTTCTGCTGACCGTAGCTTAGGCATGGCTAGGCGTCATCGATTAGCCGGTCCAGTGAACCCCCTAGAGGAACGATTAGCCAGCCCTGGTAGGTGAGCTTGGTGGCCCTATATCCCTTGCCGCTAATACAGCCGACGACCCGACAGTTGGCAACCGTACCCGCCCCCACCGGCCAAGCGAGCGGCCATGATCGTTCGTGAACGGCTGACGTACGACGCGTTGCCGTTACAACACCGATCAACGCCGCCACGCCATGGCGCGATCACCGAACCCTAGATCCTTGGTACCACCCGACGGGCTTAGGTGACGCACCGCCTTACGCCCTGTCAAACTCTGTGTCCAAGGGGCTACGGGAGGGGAAGCATGCCTAACCGATTCGAAATCGGGGTCTCGCGTCCGCGACGGGTATCACCTGGCCATGTCGCGATGACCGGGTTCACGTTAATCGAGCTCGTGGCGGTCATCGTCATCCTCGGCACGCTAGCTGTCGTGGCATTGCCGCGCTTCGTTGATCTATCCGAGCAAGCACACCGGGCCACCGTTAAGGCTACCGCGGGGCAGATCAGCACTGGGGTCGCACTTGTTCGAAGCGAAGCAGCCACTTCGGATCTGGAAGATGGTTGCCGAAGCGGCGATGCAAGCCTCGAAGGTTTTAGCTATGGCGGAAACTCTCCGGGGAAAGTCTGCTTGAACGGTAATGTACCTATCGGCACAACCGGTTTTGTCAGCAATAATCGAAGCGAACAGCTCTGGGACTTATTCGTCGCCACACCGGCAATCCAGGATCCAGATGAGAATCCAAGCGGTGGATGGGTCCAGACCTCGGCCAGTGACTGCAGTAGTGATTCCTTCGTTTACTGCTGGCGTTACAAGGTAGATGGCGAGCGTATTGCTGATCTCCGCTATAACAACGATGGCAATGGATCGGTCGAGATTCTCTGGGACGACTGAGAACCCGCAATCGTAGGCGTAAAACCCGCACAAGCCCCTGCGCCCCACTCAAGTGTTAACACTGAAGGGTTAGGGCGCCCAGCACCGCTCACCCAGGCAAGCCATAATGGGGACTGTTATAGTCCTGTTTCACTTTTCGGTACGGAGGGCGACCGCCGTGGAGCAGCTGCTAGCGGATACCGACTGCCTGGCTGTTAACTTGCACCAACCACTCGCACCCCTGGCTGGCTGGGATCTTCCGGTGTTTCCCACCGCGGGGTGGGCTAACTCACCATCACTGACTGACACCAACGCGCCGAGCTACCCGAGCAACGTGCTCAAGGACGGTACCCAGATCGTCTGCCTAGACAACACGACAAGCCAAATGCTGCGCATGAAGGGCATCTTCAGTGACGCGCTCGCGGGCTATATCCCCAATGTCACCATTACGGATGGCGTGCAGACTTGGCGGCTAACGGAGCTTTCGGATGGCCTGGCGGACGAGCGGGTTAGGGCCAGCGATCTGGCCTCTGAGGCGCGCGACGCCCTGACGGCCTACGCCCAGGGCCAGCCCCTAGCGCTGGCGGCAATCGATCCGTTGACCCTTATCCACGGGGCGCGGGATCCGGACACCGACGTTGGGGTGCGACAGCTGGTGCGTAGCGAGATCCATGCCTGGGATGTAGATAGCCTGTCGGCCCCCGGCGCGTTCGGCGGCGCCGATGAGCGCTGCGGCGACAACGAGGCCCCAACTCAGGGTGGGCGACTAGGCGGTCTCCTCGTCCACGGGCGGATCCAGCATACCGCCACACTCGACCTAGCCGGCCTGCGCGCCCTCGAGGCGGCTAGCAGTGGTTTGGCAACCTATGCATTCGGTCTAGCGCTCGCGGGCCTCTGGCGCGGGGCCTGTGACTACGACCTGCGCCCCGGTTGCCGTCTCGTACCCAACGGGTCCGCGAGCATTGAGGCGGTTTACCGCAACGGGCGTCGAACCGCCGCGAGCCTGTCGGGTGCCGAGGTCGGCAAGGCACTGCTCTCGGCCTCAGCGGGCGCCCGACAACTGGAGGTGCCTGTGGGCGAGCAGCGCCAGGGCAGCTTTCAGCCGGACTCGCTGTAGAGGCCGGCGTATTTGGCAGCTGCCCTCGGTGGTCCACCAAGACGTTAATCACCCAGTGCAAGGTGGCTGGGCTAACCACGGTGTTACACCGACCGCGAGCCGACACAGCCCGATGGCGTATCCTGAAAGCGGCAGTTGTATACGCCGATCGCTAGCGATTCATGCTTGCAACATGCACCATTTCGCTTACGAGCAGTGACCAACACGAGCAACCAAGGAGCCGATCATGGCCGACATGAGCGACAAAGTAACCGAGACCAAGGGCCGCGTGAGCACGTTCGCCAAGGCCGCACCCAATCTATTCGATGGCTTCTCGCGGCTAGCCAAGGCAGCGACCAGCGAGGGCAACTTCAGCGCTGCTCAAAAAGAGTTGATCGCCACCGGCATGGGCGTGATACAGGGCTGTGAGGACTGCATCCTCTATCACGTGGACGGGGCCAAGAAGCACGGTGCCGAGGAGGCCGATCTCGTTGAGGTCCTAGAGGTCGCCATCGAGATGGGCGGTGGGCCCGCCGTGATGTACGCCGCCAAGGCGTTGGAAGTCTTCCGCGGTATCTAGTTACACAGTCTCGGGGACGGCTCCGCTTCCCCGACCCAATGATCCGACTATTGCCGCCGGGATCTGACAACGCCTGACCCGGCGACGATCCGATGGGGCGACGCTCGGGAGGGCTAACCATGGCACAAAACGTCAGCCAGAAGCTCATCGCCGACCACCTGGTGGAAGGCAATATGGCGTCCGGCAAAGAGATCGGCCTGCGCATCGATCAAACGCTCACCCAAGACGCGACCGGCACCCTCGTGATGCTGGAATTCGAGGCGCTGGGTCTGGAGCGGGTCCGCACCGAGGTCTCCGCCCAGTACGTGGATCACAACCTCATCCAGGAGGATTTCCGCAACCCCGACGATCACGTATTCCTGGCCAGCGCCGCCAAGAAGTACGGCCTCTGGTTCAGCCCACCGGGCAATGGGGTCAGCCACCCCGTGCACATGGAGCGGCTCGGGGTTCCGGCCAAGACCCTGCTCGGCTCGGACAGTCACACCTGTGCCGCGGGCTCACTCGGCATGCTGGCCATTGGTGCCGGCGGCCTTGAGGTCGCCATGGCCATGGCGGGCGAGCCCTTCCATACACGCATGCCAGATATCATGGGCGTAGAGCTGACCGGCAAGCTCCCGGCCTGGGTCAGTGCCAAGGACGTTATCCTGGAGATGCTGCGCCGTCACGGCGTCTCCGGCGGCAAGGGGCGCATCATCGAGTACTACGGTCCCGGCCTTAGCGAGCTCAGCGCCATGGACCGGCACGTCATCGCCAACATGGGCGCCGAGCTCGGCGCCACGGCAACCGTTTTCCCGTCCGACGAGACGACCCGCGCCTTCTTGCGCGCGCAGGGGCGGGAGCACGACTGGGTGGAACTAAAGGCCGACTCCGACGCCGGCTACGACGTCACCGACGCCATTGATCTATCCATCCTGGAGCCGCTCATTGCGCTACCGAGCAGCCCCGAGAATGTCGTCCCAGTACGCGAGGTAGCCGGCAAGCCGGTCTACCAGACCTATGTCGGATCCTCAGCCAATCCGGGCTTGCGTGACTTCGGCATGGCCGCCGCCATTGTCCGGGGGCAACGCATCGACGAGGGGGTATCGTTTGATGTCAACCCTACCTCGCGCCAGGTCCTGCAACAGATGATCGAACTCGGATCCTTGGGTGATCTGGTCAGCGCCGGGGGGCGCCTGCATCAGACCGGCTGCAACGGCTGTATCGGCATGGGGCAGGCACCGGCGACCGGGCGCAACAGCCTGCGTACGGTGCCGCGTAACTTCCCTGGTCGATCCGGCACCGAGGAGGATGCCGTCTTCCTCTGCAGCCCCGAGGTCGCGGCGGCATCGGGGCTCAACGGCACGATCACCGACCCGCGTACCCTGGAGCAGCCCTACCCGCAACTCGACGAGCCAAAGGCAAGCGACGGCAATGTCGACATCATGCATCCGCCGACCGAGGACACCGCCGGCATGGCCCTGCAGAAGGGGCCGAACATCGCCAGCCTGCCCGAGTTCGAACCGCTAGACGAACGGATCGAGGCACCGGTACTGCTTAAGACCGGCGATGACGTCTCCACCGATGAGATTATGCCGGCCGGCGCCAAGGTGCTCCCCTATCGCAGCAACATACCCGTTATCAGCACCTTCACCTTCTCCCGCCTTGATGAGGACTACCACGACCGCGCGATCGAATACCAGCAAGCGGGGTCGCTGGTCGTCGGCGGCGCTAACTACGGCCAGGGCTCGAGCCGCGAGCACGCTGCCATCGCGCCCGCCTACCTAGGCGTTAAAGCCGTGCTGGCCAAGTCCTTTGCCCGCATCCACTGGCAGAACCTGGTTAACTTCGGCGTTCTACCGTTGGAGTTCGCGGACGACGCGGATTACGAGCGGGTCGAGCGCGACGATGTCCTGGTCATCGACGGTCTGCGGGACGCATTGGCCGGCGGCGACCCCATCGAGGCGCACAACAAAACTCGTGATGAGCGTTATCCGCTGACGCACAGCCTGTCCGAGCGCCAGATCGAGGTGGTCATGGCGGGCGGCTTGATTCGGCATACCCGCGAGTGCAAAGCCGCGTAATGACTGGGCGCCCGAGGCAACGACGCCCCAATCGCTGGCAACGGGGCGAGCGGCTGTTTGGCCCCTCGCCTCATCGGCCAGCGTCGAGCCGAGCTTGCTTACCTACTCAAGCATGCTCCGCAACATCCAGGCCGTCTTCTCGTGGACCTGCATGCGTTGCGTCAGCAGATCGGCACTCGGCTCGTCGGCCGCCTGGTCGACGACGGTAAAGACCTCACGCGCCGTCCGGACCACGGTCTGCTGATCCGATACGAGCTGCGCGATCATGGTCTGCGCATCAGGGTGCCCGGTTTCCTCCGGGATGCTCGTCAATTCGCCGAATTGACTATAGCTAGCCGGCGCCGGGAACCCGAGCGAGCGGATGCGCTCCGCGATCTGATCCACCGCCTCAGCGAGCTCCGTATACTGCGTCTCGAAGACGTCATGCAGGGTCTGGAAGCTAGGCCCCGTGACGTTCCAGTGAAAGTTATGCGTTTTCAGATACAGCGTATAGCTATCCGCGAGCAGCCGGGATAGACCCTGGGCAATACTCCGGCGTGTGTCCTCGTCGATACCAATATCCAAACTGGGTGTTGAAGCGGCCATACGGAACCTTCCTCATCTGCGTCGGCGTTCGTGACGGGACCTGCTGTCATAACAGTATCCACATGGATAAGACTAGCAGCTATTGCAGGCCATGAGGGCGCTCTAGCCTAGTAGTGACACAATCAGATCAATCGATTGGCTCAATGCCATACCTACCACCGAAACCCTTTCAACGGCTTCAAGCACTCGCATGCTCTGGTATTGCTTGCCACTTCAGCTCGCCGCCTGAAGCGACAAGCGCTCTGATCGCCTAGCCCAAGGCCCTAAACGGGACCCAAGCGACCAAACCCTGCTAGGAGTTCATACGGCATTTTGGCGGTCTTCCGCAGAGGATGCCAGACACAACGCGTACACCCCTTGCGTTCGCCACGCCTTCTAGTCGGGTCCTTGAGTGGTTGCAGCTTGTGCCATTCAGCAGCGGCTATCGCCCCGCTACACATCGCTCGTAGGACTTCCCCCTTGCCTGTGCTGGAAAGCCAAGAGGTTGTTCGTCCCAAATGCAAACTCGTGCGCCGGAATAGGCTTGCCGTAGCGATAGCCCTGAGCGTAGGTATAGCCACACCGGCACAGGAACGCCTCGTGCTCTTTCGTTTCTACGCCCTCACCTAGCGATGCGAGCTGCAAGTAGCCCGCGAGCTGCGACAGGCTCGATACCACTCCGGCCCCAGCACCGTTAGGGCTATCCCAGACGAAGCTGCGGTCTACTTTGAGAAGCTGAAACGGCAGACTGATCACGCGAGCGAGCGATGAGTGGCCGGTACCGAAATCGTCCAAGGCTAACGGAAACCCCACGCGAGCCAGCTCGTGGATCACCGGCGTAGCCGTGCCGCCACGCTCATCGATCACCCCTTCGGTGATCTCTAGCTTGAGGTCCGCCGGCGAGACGCGCTCCTCTCTGGCGATCTCGGCGAATCGGCTTGCCAGATTGGGATCGCTGAGCTGACTCGGCGATACGTTGACTGACACCCATAGACCGCTGCCGCCCGGTTGGCTCTGCCAGTGCCGTAACTGGCGACAGCTAGTCTCGAAAACGTAGCGCCCAATGGCGTCCATGAGGCCCAACTCCTCGGCCAGCGGGATGAAGACATCCGGCCCAATGGGCTCCTCGCCGTCGGGCTGAGGCCAGCGCACGAGCGCCTCAGCCCCTACAACGCGGCCGTCCCTACTCAGATCAACAATGGGTTGGTAGTGGACGCAGAAGTCGCCTCGAGCGACCGCGCGCCGTAATGGACCCTCGAGGGCGAGCAGCCGGCGCTTGCTAGCGATGTCGTCGTAATTCGGATTACCGATCCGATCAAGATACCGACTGGCGGCTTCGGCCGCGGCCTCATCGGCCATCGCCATTAGATTAGGCGCGTACTCGCTGTCCCGCGGGGCAATGGCTACTCCGACGCCGACCTCCGGTTGCACGCGATCACCCCCGACAGCAAAGGCCTCGCCCCGAATGAGCGCTAACAGATCCCGCGCCCGTACGTTCAGCCAGTGATCCGCGCCACCGTCGCCGTCGCTGTCGACTGGCGTAATAACAACGAACGTTCGGTCGTCGGTGTGGCCAAGGACCTCCTCGTTGCCCAATCCGGCCCTAAGGCGTTCGCTTATATCCCAACGCAGCTGGTTCGCCGCCGCCCACCCGTGCGCGTGGGTGATGCGATCCATCCGTCGTACATGGACTGCTAGGACGCCGACCACCCGCCTTACAGCTTGGTCCGCATCCACTAGCTGGTGCAGCCGACCCAAAAGCTCCTGGCGACCAAGTAGTCCAGTTACCGGGTCCCTATCCAATGTGGCTGGCGGCTTATGCCGGTCGGTATCCGCCTGTGTGCCTTCTTCCATGATGCTTACCACGACCCGCGCCATTATCTTGAGCAATTCAAGCTCAGCGTTCGAAAACTCCCGGTGATCCCTCGCATCAAGTAGGCAAACAACGCCGATCGCGTGACCGTCGGTGGTAACCAACGGGGCACCCGCATACGAGCGCATGGTCTCGCCACCAACGATGACCGGTTCAAGCTCGTCACAGGCCGTCAGATCCCCAATGACGAGGATGTCGTTCTGGCGAATAGCGTACTGACAAGCCGAGCTCTCGACGGGCGTCATGCCCGACAACTCGTCAGCCAGGCCTGCCTTGACCCGCTGTTGGGTATCATCAAGGAGATGGACCCGAGCGGCGCTGACATCGAGGCTTGTGCGTAAACCGTCGGTGAGCGTTCGCCAAACGCTAGGCGGAGTGTTGTCTATTGCCACTACTCGCTGCAGTGCGCGCAACCGTTCCTCACACTCAACGACATCGCAATACAGCTCGCGGATCTCATCCAGCGCCGCGACGCTGCGGCCGCCCCAGGCCAGGCCTCCTTGGCGGTCCCGCTCTCGCTGTGCGGTTTGGGATCGATAAATGCTCGGCTGAGTCATAGTAATCAGTTTCACAAGGCATTGATTTAGTAGACACTAAACTAATTTAAACGAGAGTTATACAAAATGTAGCTGGGGGTCTGCATTCTGCGATGAGGTACTCAAGGTTGAGACGGCGTAGAAGAGCTCTCGCGTATCAGGACCACCCAGCGCTGAACGTCACATCCGGGCCAACGTGCCTACCGCCATCACAGCCCGTCGTGGGTGCCCCGAGCCGCCCCGGGTCGCCGAAGCAGCCAGCTATCGACCGCGCATCGGCACGGCTCGATCACGCTGGTCAGCCCGGCCAAACGCGCTGCCGCGTTGTCGTAACCTTTTGCTTATCTGCCGATCGCCGTGGCTAATGAGTTTCAGGGCCGTGCTATTGTCAGTTACCGTCGTGACTATTCAGGGGTTATCGACGCTCGGTCAGCCCAAGCACGCGCGACGGCGGCTTAGCATGAGGGGTTATGACGCACTACATAAACCGCCCGGAGAGCACGCTACCGGTCGCTAGCGTGGAGTGCGGTGATGCGTGGCTTGGGACCATCGATGGCGCTGGCTACCTGCTTACGCTGGGCCCCTACTGGGGCCACTTGATGGATCAAACCGCCCTAAGCGAGGTCGCCGATCTTTCCGCGGCTGACTTACAAACCGCGATCAACGCGGCCCGTAAAGCAGGCTCCACAACCCAGGAGCTGCCGCTGCGGGGCGGTACAGCGAATCTCGCGTGGCGCTTCGAACAGGCGTCAGGCGACCAGTATTATGTCTACGCCCAGCCGCTTGAGCCGCCAGCCGACGTCCACAGTGCGGCACCGATCCACTGGCCTGTGGGGCTGGCGGTCGCGGATCATAACGAACGCGTGCAGTTCGTTAACCAGGCGTTGGCGCGGATCTTCGGCTGGCCACGTGCAATGTTCGTCGGGCACCGGCTCGGTGACCTGCTATCCCAGATGCTCGTCTCCTACGGTAGCGCCAACCCACTGGATGACCTCGCAAGCGCGGGCCTGCCCTCTGAGCATGTCATTTACCGGCCGTCCGGCGAGCGTCGCACTGTCTATCTTGTCTATGAACAGCAGGAATTGGCTGGCCAGCCGGCTTATTTCGCGTCGCTCGTTGACGTAACGCACCGCCCCGAATCGGCCGGGCGTACCAGCGCAAGCGAGGGCCAGCTACGCGATATCATGGCCAGTATCCCGGGCGCCGTGTTCCAGCTCCGCTATCGCGCCGATAGGGGCTACGAGGTCGGCGACGTCAGCAGCGGGCTGCGCCGCATAGGCGGCTTTACGGCCGACCAAGAAATCGCTGACTTCGAGCGCTGGCAGGCATGGCTGCCTCCCTGCGAGCACGATGCGTACATGGATAGCCTTGAGCAATCCCGTATCCATCTGACCACCTGGGCCCACGAATGGCCCTTCGAGACACCCAATGGCCTGATCTGGCTCCAAGGGGTCTCGCAGCCGCAGACCGAGGCGGACGGTAGCGTGGTATGGAACGGCGTCATGTTCGATATCACGGGGCGCAAGCGCACGGAGGAGCGACTGGATCAAGTCGAGACCGATTACCGGGTCGTTTTTGATCAGACCACCGAAGGCCTGTACCGATCGCGGCCCGATGGCCAACTCCTGGATGTCAACTGGCCGCTGGTCCGTATGCACCGCTGCGACAGCAAGCAAGATTTGATAGCCCGGATCGGCGATGTCTCGCGCGACTGGTATACCGATCCCGAGGCGGCAACGCAGCTGCGTCGGCAGGTTGAGGCCCGTGGTGAGGTCGAGGACTTTCGTTCCTGGATCTACCGTGCGGGTACGGGCGAGACCTTTTTGGCGAGCGAGACGGCCCGCGCCGTTGTGAATCACAACGGCCAGCTCCTCTATTACCAAGGCAGCGTGCGCGACGTCACGGACCGCGAGCTGATGAATCGGCTCGCTGGACGCCGCAGCGAAATACTCGAGATGATCGCCCGTAGTCAGCCCATCGAACGTGTCACGGACACCATCGTCGACACCATCGAGGCGTACCAACCAGCGATGGCGACCGTCATCTATCGGGTCGAAGACGACTCGGCCGTATTGCAAACGGCGCCGAGCCTCGATAACGAATCCCGAGACGCCATCGGGCGCCAGCCACTCGGCGACCTCGCCGATAGCTCGATCGGATGCGCCATGCGCGACGGCGTCGCAACCCTGGATACTGATTGCCCCTGCGGTGGCCGCAACGACTCGGCATCCACTGTTCAGCGGTTGGGATACTCAGACGCGATCACCATGCCGATCCTCAGTCAGACTGGCATGGCGCTGGGCGCACTGGTCGCACTGTCACCCTCAACGGAAGCGCTCGATGATCAGATTCGGATGGTGTTGCATGAGATGGCGCAGATCGCCGCCATCGGATTCGAGCAAAGCAAACTCTTCGATCAGCTACTCGAAAAGGCACAGTACGACCCGCTAACCGGCCTCCCCAATCGCCTGCTGCTCGACGACCGTATCCAGCAGCTGATCCACGATGCCGAGCGCCATGACCACTCGGTCGCCGCCCTCATGATTGATCTCGATGAGTTCAAGCTCGTCAACGATACGCTCGGCCATGCCGCAGGCGACCAGCTGCTTTATCAGGTGGGCGAGCGCTTGAGCCGCGCCATGCGTGCCAGCGACACCATCGCGCGTTTCGGGGGCGACGAGTTCGTCGTGGTCGTACCGCTCAGTGAGGCCGCGGACGCCAGCCAGGTCTGTGAGCGAGTGCTCTCCGAGCTGCATGCTCCTATATCAGTGGACGACCGGGAGCTGATCGTCCGCACCAGCATCGGCATTGGGGTATCCCCCCAGGATGGCGACACGCCGGAATTACTGCTTCAGGCCGCCGATACGGCGCTGTATAGCGCCAAAGGCGCCGGCCGCAATCAGTATCACTACTTCTCCGACAGTATAAACGAGCGTTTCGCGGATCGCCTTCGTATCGAGAGCGAGCTGCGATCCGCGATCGATCAAGCGGAGCTCGATCTATTCTGCCAACCCTCGGTCGCGCTCGCCGATGAGGCCATTGACGGCGCCGAGATCCTGCTACGGTGGCGCCACCCCGAGCATGGCATCCTCGGCCCAGGTGAGTTCCTGCCCGTCGCCGAGCAGAGCTCCCTCATCGCGGAGATCGATCGTTACGTCATCCATCATGCCGCCAGGCGAATCGCGGCCATGCAAGCCGCCGGCAATACATGGCTGATATCCGTCAATATCTCGGCGCGTATGCTGCAGAGTGAGTCCTTTGCGGACATCGTTGTGGCGGCGCTGCGTGCAAGCGGCGCATGCCCGAGCGGGCTTGAGCTCGAGATCACCGAGACGGTCGTCATGACGGACTTCGCGGACGCATATTACAAGCTTACATCCTTAAAGCGGCGAGCACCGGGCATTCGGGTCGCGATGGACGACTTCGGATCGGGCTACTCATCGCTGCAGTACCTAAGCCGGCTCCCCCTCGACACCCTTAAGATCGATCGCGGATTCGTCGCTGAGCTCGGTGGCGTCGATCACGACACGGCCTCGACCATTATTAGGACGATTGTTGAGCTCGGGCAACGGCTCGGACTCGCGGTCGTCGCCGAGGGCGTCGAGGGATCCGGCCAGGTGGATGTACTCAAGCGGCTTGGCTGTAACAAGGCGCAAGGCTTCTGGTACTCGGCGGCCGTCGATGCGGCCAGCTTCACCGAGGCAGCACGACTATCGCCGTCTGCGACGGGCTTCCGCGACGCCGTTGACAATGGATAAGTACACGCGGCTCATTCCGCGTTTGCCCTGGCGTCGCTAGTCCTCCGGCAGTCCGCCGAACCGTTTGATGCGCTCGGGCTACCAGCTCAACAAGCCAAAGCCCATCCAACGCGCCCGCTACGCCTAGTATTCGCGCACAGCGAACCGGCGCCAGGATCCCAGTTACACTTGAGCAAGCATTACGAGATCACAAAGCTCTACCACTGGCAACGCCCGTGATGCGGCATTGACCCGTCGGCGCTGGCATTGCAAGCTCAAAGCCCGACTGTCGCTCGGGGTCGCCAGGCTTGCTTTAGGTTCGACTTGACGCTATGAGGCCAACACGCTAGCTCAATAACCCCACCGCGTGAGCCAGGGCAGCTAGGAGCTTATGCGGCTTGCCCGGGCCGGGATGGCATCCGCCATCGCGCTGTCGTCCCATCTCAGCGTTGCGAGGCAACCCATGAGTGACGCTAGCAGGCAGGACAGCGTATTCGTCGCGCGTCAACCCATCTGGGACCGACGGCGGCGCGTTATCGGCTATGAGCTACTCTACCGAGCCGGCGATGAGAATCTGGCTACTGTCATTGATGGCGATATCGCGACCACCGAAGTACTCATCAATAGCATCCTGGGTGTTGGGTTAGACCGCCTCGTTGGAAATCACACCGCTTATTACAACGTGACCGCCAGTTTCATTCGTGGCGACTACGCGCTCCCGCTCGATCAAGACCGCAGCGTTCTAGAGGTGCTTGAGGACATTGCCCCTGACCAGGATGTCTTAAGTGGCATCACCGCCTTGCGCCAAAGCGGCTTCACGATCGCGCTGGACGACTTTGAATACAGCGACAATCTGATACCCCTTCTCGAACTGGCCGATATCGTTAAACTCGAGGTATTGGGGCGCGAACCTGATCAGATCAGGCAACATGTTGAGCGTCTAGCGGGATATAACGTCACGCTACTGGCTGAAAAGGTCGAGACCCACGACGCATTCCGAACCTGTCAGGAACTGGGTTTCCATCGCTTTCAGGGATTCTTCTTCTGTCAACCCGACGTCGTCAAAGGCCAAAGTGTAGCCAGCAATCGGCTTGTCATCCTTAAACTCATCGCGAGGCTCCAAGATCCGACGGTCGAGCTAGCCGAGCTCCAGGAACTGATCATCCAGGACGTCACCCTCACCTACCGTCTGCTTCGCTACATCAATTCAGCGGCTATTGGCATGTCTCGCCGGGTAGAAAGTGTCCATCGAGCGCTAGCGCTTATTGGCATGGACCGGATACGCAACTGGGCCAGCCTGCTTTTGATGACTCGAATGGACGACAAACCACCGGAGCTCATCCGAATTGCACTCATCCGAGGCCGAATGGCGGCTTTAATTAGCCAGCGACTGAGCAATACGGAACCGGATCAATCATTCACCGCCGGTCTGCTGTCCGTGATTGACGCCCTAATGGACCGCCCCATGGCCGAACTCATCGAACCGCTACCTCTAACGACGGCCGTGCAGGAGGCACTCATATCGCGCGGGGGTGACTTGGGGGAGGTATTGAAAGCAACCATCGCTTACGAGCAAGGATTATGGGACGCCCCCAGCCTTCAGCTGCTGGCCGCAGAAGAATTATCACAGCTGTATCTCAACGCATTGGCATGGGCCGATGGCACCATGAATGGCCTGGCGGCCACGAGTTAGCGGCTGCTTAGGAGCTGCCCGCCCTCCCACCGACACAAGGAGACTTATGAGTGACGCTAGCAGTCAGGACGCCGTGTTCGTTGCGCGTCAGCCGATCTGGGACCGATACCAGCGCGTCATCGGCTACGAGCTACTCTACCGGTCGGGGTATGACAATCGAAACACCGCACTCGACGGCGACAGGGCAACCACCGAGGTACTGATCAATAGCACCCTAGGTGTTGGGCTGGACCGACTCGTCGGGCATCAGCCTGCTTACTTTAATGTTACAGCTAGCTTCATCCGTGGCGACCACGCGCTGCCGCTAGATCAAGACCGGACCGTGCTAGAGATACTCGAAGACATTGAGCCGGACGAGGATGTCCTGCGCGGCATTGAAGCCTGGCGTAGCAAAGGCTTCACCATAGCGCTCGACGACTTCCAATACAGCGACATTGTAGCGCCGCTGCTCGAGCTCGCCGATATCGTCAAAATCGAGGTGCTCGGGCGCGACCCCGACCAGCTCAGGCAACAGGTTCAGCGCCTCCAGCAGTACAACGTCGAGCTACTCGCTGAGAAGGTTGAAACCCACGAGGAATTCCAAACCTGTCAGGAGCTGGGATTCGAGCGCTTCCAGGGATTCTTCTTTTGTAAACCGCACGTGGTCCAAGGCCATCGTGTCGCCAGTAACCGGCTCGTCATTCTTAACCTGATCGCGCAGCTTCAAGACCCGAACGTCGAGCTACCCGAGCTCCAAAGCCTTATCATTCAGGATGTTACCCTAACCTACCGGTTGCTTCGCTACATTAATTCACCGGCTTTTGGCATGACTCGCCCAGTAGAAACCGTCAATCGCGCGCTTGCGCTTATCGGCGCGGACCGGATACGCGACTGGGCCAGCCTCCTGTTGATGACTCGGATCGACGATAAGCCGCCAGAACTCATGCGAATTGCGCTCATTCGCGGCCGCATGGGATTTTTGTTGAGCGACCAGCTGAGCAACTCGGGCAGTCCCGACCAGTCGTTCACTGCCGGTCTGCTATCCGTACTTGATGCGTTGATGGATCGGCCAATGGCGGAGATCACCGAGGAGCTGCCCCTAACGCAATCGGTCCAGGAGGCCCTTGTCTCGCGGCAGGGCCCGCTTGGCGAGACGCTGGCAGCAACGATCGCGTATGAGCAGGGCTTGTGGGGATCGCCATCTCTCGAGCTTCTATCGATCTCCGAGCTATCGGGAGCGTATCTCAACGCATTGGAGTGGGCCGATAGCACCATGCAAAGTCTAGGGACCGTCGATTAGTGACCGCTTAGTGGCACGGTGTGGCTGGTTCCATGTAAACCGCAGCTGACAATGACACCAGCGGACGAAGGAGCGCTTACAGCGCTCCACGCGCCACGGCGCACCCGATAACTCGTGCAGCACGCCGCGTGCGATGGCCTCGCCATCACGCCTCATGACAAACTATTAAGTCGAAGATGGGCTAGACCGATGCGCGATGAGGTGTGCCTCATGCCATGCACGAATCGACATAACGCAACGGGCCGTCGCCTGGCGCTCAAGTCGCTCCGTAGCGCGCTTCTGGCGTTGGCATGCGGCGTAACGAGCGCGCTTGGCGCTGCCAGCGCGGCTGATGGACCGCGCCGGAGTACTGTTGACTTGGCTCACCGGACCGTGGCGGAGCTGCGACAAATGGTCGATCCCGTGGTCGATGATGATGTGCAAATCGGTGGTGACGCCCAGATGTTAGTACTAAAGGCGCCAGCTGATCACCTCTCTGAACTGAAAGCACTCATTCAGCGTCTCGACAGGCCCCGGCAACGCTTGCGCATTAGCCTGCTCCAACGACCCCACCCCATCAGCCCGAGCGATCGGACAGCGGACGACGCCTTCCGAAGCCAACACCGCTATAGTACGCGCAGCGCCAATAGGGGTGAGCGGCATGTGATTCAGGCCGTCGAGGGTCAACCGGCCAAGTTCGACACCTCGGTAGCTGTTCCCGTGGTGGAACGCGATCTGCAGCTTGGTAAGCAGGGCGTTACTAGCAGTAAGCGCGTGCGTTATAAGCGCGTCGCGAACGGCCTAGGCGTCACGGTGCGGCCGCTAGCCGACGGCCAGGTAATGATCCACGTGGCCGCCGCCCTCGATCGAGCGGCGAACGACGGTAATCACGGTAACCGGACGATGCGTATTGACCGCGGGCGCACGATAACGACCGTCCGTGGCAAACCGGGCCGTTGGTTAGCCATTAGCGCTAATGATGCGGCCGAGCGTGGCGCACACGGGGAGGCTACCAGCTACAGCACGCGAACGCTTGAGGGTGGCAACCGGTATGTCTACCTCAAGGTGGAACGGCTGAGCCCGGCCAACCAACGCTGACCTCGCGAACACCCAACCGCAGGCGCAGTAATTGCCGGGATGGGGCGAGCATCGGCTAGTCGCCGCGGCCTCGTGCGGCCAGGTAGCGGCGCTCCTGATCACGTATCAGCCGTTCCAGCCAGGCAGCGCCGGGACTTGTCAGCTCTCGCCAGCTACAACCTATGACGAGCTGGCGATCATGGGCGCCGTGCGAACGGCGATTGAGCACCTGGAACGTCACGGGCAGCTCCCCATAGTCGCCCGCGTGAAAGACGGCGTCCCGTATGACGAGGCCAACTGGCCATTGCTCTATGGCATCGGCGTCCGGCTCCAGCAGCGCCAATCCCCCAAGGCTCACATCGACAATGGTGTAGGCACGCCACCTTTCGGACCCATCGGGCGGTGCGATGCGGCATATGAAATCACCGCTGCGAGGTAGCGGCAGCCGATAAAAACGCCGGCGTTGTATGCGGGCCACTGATCGCGGTAGGAGCGCTACCAAGCCGGGGTTCGTGCCATTTCGGTTGTCACTGACGTTGCTAATTTGGAATACCACGCGCACGCCTTCGTCATTAGCAACGACTGTGGCACCGCGCGCCTGCAGCAGCTTCTTATTAACAGCCTTATCCGGCCCATAGTCGAGGATCAATCGATCACGCTTGGCATCAACCTCGACGATCGCCGTTGTTATGGCGTCCTCACTACCATCCGGCGTCACCGTAACGATGGCCGTTGTCCGGCAAAGGCGGCGAAGTAGTCGCAACACGGCCGCTCGCTCCGCCAGGCGATACGGTGCCAGGGAGTCTCGACGCCCGGAGTCATCCCCCTCACCGCGGCCCTGTGGCTGTTTATCAGCCGCCATTAACGGTTACTCCGAATTGGGTTCTTGGCTTTAGACGCCTCAAGGTCGCGCAGGATGTCGCGGTGCCTCGTCCTCCCATGGCGGCATATCAAGATCCGCGGGCGGTTCCGGATCGCTACGCCCCTCACGACGGGCGGTATCGAGGCGGTAGACATAGGCGAGCACCTGCGCCACCGCCACGTAGAGCCGCGCCGGTATCTCCTTACCCAGCTCCGTTGTGTCATGGAGCATACGCGCCAGCGTGGGCTCCTCGAACAAGGGAACACCGTGATCCCCCGCCAACTCACGAATCCTAAGGGCCACTCGATCCTGGCCCTTGGCCACCACTTTAGGCGCGCGCATATCGCCCGAATAGCTTAGGGCTACCGCGTAATGCGTGGGATTGGTGACCACCACATCGGCCTCCGGGACGTCCTGCATCATGCGGCCCTGGGCCATCTCCTGCTGACGCCTTTTGATCTCCCCACGCACCTCGGGCCGGCCCTCCGTTTCCTTGCTCTCGTCGCGCACCTCCTGATGGGTCATGCGCAGGCTCTTGGTGTGCTGAAAGATTTGGAACGGCACGTCGATGGCAGCAATGAGTAATAGGCCCAGCGACATCAACAGAAAGCCCTCACCCAGTATCGTGCCCGCATGCGCTATGGCTTGCGTGCCCGGCTCGCGGCCCAAGGCCGTAAGCTCGCCCAACCGCGACCAGATAAGCAATACGGCCCCAGCCGAAAGAAGGACGAACTTGGCAAACGCCTTCACAAACTCCATCAGACCCTGGGTACCGAAGACCCGCTGGAGCCCCTTAACCGGGCTTATCTTATCCAGCTTCGGAGCCGCCGACCCAAGATTGAATGACCACCCTCCCAAGAGCATGGGGCTGACTGCGGCCACCACATAGCTGACCAGCAGGAACGGTGCCAGGGCGCTTAAGGCGCCGAAAATCGACCGGCTTAGGTGCTGTATCATGACCGAAGCATCGCCACGCGCCGCTTGGGCTGACAAATCGAATTGCGTCCTCGCCGTATCGGCAAGCCCATCGACGATGTTGCCGCCGAGGAGCACCACGTAGCCCCCCGTCGCCAGCATGAGGACGGCCGTGTTGAGCTCCCGCGACCGCGGGACTTGACCCTTCTCGCGCGCCTGCTCGCGCCGTCGTGGCGTGGGGTCTTCGGTCTTTTCCTGGGCGTCGTCCTGTCCCTCCGCCATAGCTAGTTACCTCGTACCGTGTCGCGCATCAGGGCGACGCCGTCCTCCAGCAGACCCTCGAATAGGCCGGGTATGCCGGGCAGCGTTAGCCACATCATGATGAACCCGGCCAGGATCAGCATGGGGAAACCGACGGCGAAGATATTGAGTTGGGGTGCCGCACGCGTGATAACCCCCAGCGCTAGGTAGATCATGAGCTGGCTGGCGACGATCGGCAGCGAGATGATGACGGCGCCGAGGAACATGTGGCTGCCCCATTGAGCAATACGCATCGCCGCCTCGGGCGCCAGGCCCGCACCCACCGGCAGAGTGCGAAATGAGTCCACGAGCACCTCTAATGCGATGAGATGGGCGTCGAATGTCAGGAACAACAATGTGATGATGATCACATAATACTGCGATATCACCGGCACGCGTAGTCCGTTCTGCGGATCCACCATGGAGGCGAAGCCCAGGCCCATCGCCAGCGCAATCGATTCGCCCGCCTGGGCGAACGCACTCATCACTAGCTGTAACGCGAATCCCATCGCAATCCCAACAAGGACCTCGTGGACCACCGTCACCAAACCAACGACGCTCAGCGGGTCGAGCTCCGCCGTCGTGGGCGTAAACGATGCGACGAATACCGCCAGGGTCAACGTCACCAACGAGCGAATCGTCGTCGGCATGGTTTGGCTGCCGAAGATGGGCACCGCCAACAACATAGCCCCAATGCGCGGCAGTGCCCATATAACCCCGCGTGCCGCCTCTAGCACCTCGCCCGTCGCTAGGGGCACTTCGTTACCCGACCATGGCGGGGATCTGCTGATAGAGCCGCTCGGTGTAATCGACGATTAGCCGGATCATCCAAGGCCCTGTGAGCAGAATGGCAACGAGGATCCCCAGCAGCTTGGGGATAAATGACAGCGTCATCTCCTGGATCTGCGTGGCGGCCTGGAGCATCCCAATGGCGAGCCCCAGCCCGAGCGCTGCTAGCAGCATCGGCGCCGACAGCAGCGTAATCACTCGCATGGCCTCCGCGGCCACACCCATTACCTCACTCTCCGACATGAGCGTCCTCCTGAGCAGCGTGGTGCCCATCACACCGCCTGAAAACTACGCGCCAACGTCCCCATGATCAGTGACCAGCCATCGACGAGAACAAACAGCATCAGCTTGAACGGCAGCGAGATGATGAGCGGCGACAGCATGACCATGCCCATCGACATCAGGACTGCCGACACCACCAGATCAATGATCAAAAACGGGATCAGTATCAAAAAACCGATCTGGAAAGCGGTCTTGAGCTCACTCGTCGCGAAGGCCGGCATGAGCACCGAGAACGGGATATCGGAGCGAGACTCAAAGCCCTCATGGCCACCCAAACGGGCGAAGAGCATGAGGTCTTTGCTCCGAACCTGGGCAAGCATGAATTGGCGGAAAGGCTGCGCCGCCGCCGAGACGGCCTCCGTGGTCGCCATCTCCTCGGCCATATAGGGCTGTACGCCCTGCTCGTAGGACTTGGAGATCACGGGCGACATGACGAAAACCGTCAGGAAGAACGCCAGCCCGATCAGGATCTGATTCGACGGTGTCTGCTGTGTGCCTATCCCCTGCCGAAGCAACCCCAATACCACGATGATGCGGGTAAAGGCGGTCATGGTCATGAAAAGCGCGGGCAAGATCGACAAGAGGGTGAGCACGGCCACCAATTCAAGCTTAGCCGAGAATGTCTGACCCCCCTCACCATCCGAGTCACTAGTCAGTAGCGGAATATCCGCCTGCGCGGCGGCATCGCTGCAGCCCAGTAGCAGCAAGACAACGAGTAGCCAGACGCGCATCATCGGGCCTTCCCCCCTTGCCCGGCTAACGCGGTACGAAGCCGCGCCGCGAAATCGCCGCCGACGGCCGCGCCCGGGTCACTGTCAACAACGGCCTCACTAAAGCTCTCTAATAGGCGAACGTTGCCGGGCGCCACGCCCACCAGGATCTGACGGCCCCCGACATCCACGAGCACCACGCGCTCGCGCTGCCCCACTGACAGGCTCCCAAGCACCCGCATACCCGGCGCTGCGCCGCCGATACCTCCGGCTCGACGCAGCAGCCAGGCCAACAGGAGTATCGCGGCGAGCACCAACCCCAGCGTCAGTACCATCCGCAGGACGTCGCCGCCGCTAACGACCGCGGCGCCACCGCCCGCATCGGCGCCCGCCATCGCCGACAGCGGGGCCCAGGCCAGCGTACTGATCCCAAGATGGCGGCTGAGGCGTCCCATCAGGAGTTATCTTCGCTGCCGGAGCCGACGACCTCGGTTAACCGCATGCCGTAGCGATCGTTCATGACGACCACCTCACCCCGGCCTACCAGGCGACCATTGGCAAGCACATCCAAGGGCTCGCCGGCTAGACGCTCAAGCTCGACCACGGAACCGGGAGTAAGCCGGATAAGTTCCGAGATGGGCATGCGCGTGCGCCCGATCTCGACCGAGATCTCCACCGGGATATCCATAATGGCGTCGAAGCCACCGCTTTGGTGCCCGGCGTCCGGACGCTGGGTGCTTCGCTCGAATTCGGCCGGTGCGTAGCCCGTCGTGCCCGATTCGGTCCCTGCATCGGTATTGCCGGTTGGCTCGTCTTCTTCCGCCATGAATCTCCTCCGCGAGTTAGCCAGCCGCACCGCGCGTCATCGCGGACGGCTCCCCGGTCTACGTTACCGGCGCTGTCGTTGCCGCTTTCCCAGATGCGTGCGATCAATGCGGATAGCATTAAAATCGCCGACGACACCGAAGGCCCCTTCCGCCAGCGTCACACCGTCGGCGACGAGTCGTGCCTGTTCGGGCGGATCGATGCGCAGCACATCACCCACTTGGAGCGCGCTTACCTCGGCAAGTGTCAGTCCCTGCCCCGTAAGGCAAACCGCGAGCTCGAGCTCGACGTCCGAGGCACCGTGCGTGTTGAGATCGTATTGCTTCGGGGCGTCTTCCTCCGGCCGATCCGGTAGGCCCGCGCGCAAGGTCGCTTCCAGCGGCCGCAGGAGGCTATACGGGATCGCCAACTCGACGCGGCTCGTTTGGTCGTCGCAACTCAGTTCGAAGGCCGATGTGACTAGCGGCTCGCGCGAGCCGGCGAAGGATCCCACCAAGCGCTGATTACCAACGACATCGCCCGGCCGAACCTCAACGGCAGCTAGCGGTCGTAGGGACTCGGCGAGACCGGCCGCTAGATCGCGCGCGACCTGCTCACCCAGACGGCTCTCGGCCGGGCTGAGGCTGCGATTCTGGGCTTCGCCACGGCGGCTCGATGACCCGCCACCGAAACGGCGGCTCACCAGCTGATCGACCAGACCGGCGCTCAACACCAGAACGGCGTGACCCTGGAGTTGGCCGTCCAAGGCGAGCGGCGTTATATGGCTAGGGATAGCCAGGCCATTGGCGTAGTCCTCGCACGAAAGGGCGCGAAGCCCCTGCGGCCGGGCCTCCACCGGCGCGCCTAGTAGCATTCCTAGACGGCGGGCCAAGTCCGTTGCGAATTGCTCCAGTACGGCGTCGAGGCCCGGCAGGGGCAGCGGGACGCGGCGCTCCAGCGACGCCAGATCCACCGGCCTGCCCTCAGTCTCAGAACCGCCGCTCGCGGGCGCTGCGCCCTGGGAAAGCGCCTCCAGCTCGTCACTCGATAGAACATCATCATCCGCCATAAGCGCCTACTGCATCACCATGCGGGTGAGATAGATCTCTTTGATCGATGCCTTCGCGTTCTTATCGTCCAGCACGGACTCGATCCGCTTGCGCATCGACTCTCGAAGGCCCTGCTTGCCTTGGCGCGTGGCTAGCTTTTTTGAGCTCTGCTCGCTCAACAGGAGAATCAGGCCATTGCGCACGGCCGGCATGTGCTTCTCTACTGCCGACTTTACCTTCTCGTCATGCGTCATCAGCTGGAACTCCAGCTGCAGGAAGCGCTTGGGATCATCAGGCCCAAAATTGACCGGCGGGATCTCAACAGCCAGATAGTGCGCCTCGCCGCTGGACTTGTCGGCGCCATCGGCAGCGGTGTCGCCATTACCCGACTCCTCGCCTCCCTCGGCCTGCTGGACGGTTTCTGACGGGAAAAAGACGATCGTCGCGGCAACGCTGGCGGCCACGAGCACGATGGCGCCCAGCACGGCGGCGAGGATAAACGAGATCTTCTTGGTATCAGCCATTGACAGAATTCCGTCGCGAAACGAGTGGCACAACAAAAGTTGCAACTAGCGTGCCATTCATCGACGACGGCGCCGGGAGCGGCGCTGTGGCGCCCCGGCATGACCCTAGCGAGTTAGCAAGACAGCTGGTAGCGGCGGGATTTAGGCGTAGGTGTCGACCAGGCTTAGCGCGCCGGTTGTCGGCTCATCACCCCGACCTTCGGCCGGCTCAACGGCACCGGCAGCCACGCTATCTGGGAGGGAGCCACCTCGTTCGGATTGGTCTGATGCCTCCTGCGAGTCCGTTTCGCCATCCGAGACCGAGGCATCCCCGAGCGTAATGCCCTGCTCGGCGAGTTGATCACGCAGCCGCGGCAGCGACTGCTCGATGGCATCCCGGACCTGGGCATTAGGGGCCTGGAAGACCAGATTGGCCTGATCGTTCTCGAAGCGCAGGCGAACCCCCACGGATCCGAGCTGCGGCGGGTGCATTTTGAAATCCGCCTGCTCGAGGCTGTTGGACGTCATCCACATAACGCGATTGGCCAGGGCCTGCTCGCCACCCCCACCGCGCCCGCTCGCCCCGAGGGCCGCGAAGCTCAGCGTGCCCGACCCGGCCTGCGATAGGGCTCCTCCAGAACCCGCCATCGATTGCGCCAGCGTTGGCGTTGAGCCCGACGGGGCGTCGCCGTTACGCGCGGCGGATCCACCCACCCCACCACTCATCACACCCGTAAGGATGTTGGAGGCGCTAACGGATTGGGTCGTCGCCGCGGCACCAGCATTGCCGGCACTGCCTTGCGCCGCACGGGCGAGCAAACGCTCCAGTGCCTCCGTCATTGCGCTACCGCCAGGATTACTACCCTGGCCTCCGGACGCCGTGGCCTTGCCCGTGTTACTGGCGCCTTCCCCGGTAAACCGATCCAACGCAGACAGCAGCCGTTGGGCCGGGTTGCCCTCACCGCCGCTTTGCCGGCCGGCCTCCCCCGTTAATCGCTCGAGACCGCTAACCAGGCGTTGTAGCGGTGTAGCCTCAGCGCTTACGTTATGATCACTACCGCCACCGGTAAGCGCCTCGGCAAGGATGGTCACCAAGGATTGCTGGCTACTCTCAGCGCTCGCGTCACCATCACTAGCCTGTCCCTCTGAGCCTTGGGGCATGGCGCCGGCGGCATCCGGCGCCAGCTCGACGGCCTTAGCCAGCATCGCCATCAGCCCCTTAGCACTCGCGCCCCCTTCGGCATTGAGCGCCTGCTCCAGTGCCGCCAGCAGATCAGCGCCCTCGCCCCCCTCAGCGAGCTTGTCGCGCAGATTCGCCAATAGCTCCTGCGCTTGCGATTCAGATAGCGACGCCAGGTCGGCTGCCCCGGCCAGGTCGGAGGCAGCCTGGCCCGGCAAATCACTGCCGGATGCCGGCAGCGCCCTGCCATCCTGGCGGCCCGAGCTGGACTCCGATGTGATACCTCGCACGAGATCGGCGAACGAATCCGCCGAGTCGTCACCACGCGACGAGCTGCCGTTACTGTCTGCCCTGTTGCCCATTGAACCCGCGACATGCAGGGCATCACGGCCCGTTGGCCGACTACTCGACCCCCCTCGCGAGCCACCCGAATCGCTGCCCGGCACCCGAACCCCGGACTCAATCGCCTGCAGTGCTGACGTCATGATGCCCTCCATCTTTGCCTGTCTCTATGCAAGATGAAGGCCAACATACCCTCTCGCAGTGACCGCCGCGCTGGGCTAACGCGGTGGCCAGCTCCCGAGGCGCCTTGGGCGATCGTCCTGCTCACGCTGCTCCAGACGTTCGCGGCGTTTATACTCGGCTTGCTGCAGGCGCTGCTGGGTTTGCTGGAGGGCCTGCAGCCGGGCACGCTCAGCCTGCCAAGCCTCCTGGCGCTTGGTCACATCGTCATCCACGGTTGCCAGGCGTTGCCGCTGCTGAGTAATCGCGGCATCCAACTGATCGAGAAGGCTACGATAGCAGCGCACGATATCCAGTCGCAGGTCGGCAGCCCCCTGGCGCGAGCGCAGATCCGCCTGATACTCGGCCTGATAGCGTTGTAGTTGCTCCAGGCGGGTGTAGGTGGCCTGCTGCGTCTCCAATGCCTCGCGAAGCTCACGCGCCGCCGCCGCGACCGCGCGCTCCTGCTGGGATACAGCGGGCTGCAGGCGCGCGGCGCGACTCATGCCGACTTATCTCCGGCCTGCGATGGCACGAGCTGCTGCAGCGCCGAGGCGCTGGCATCGAGCGACACGCACTCGTTGAGATCCTGCTGCAGGAAGGCCTCAAGATGCGGGCGACGCTCGATGGCGGCGTCCACCTCGGCGTCGCTACCCCGCCGATACGCGCCGACATTAATCAGATCACGCTGCTGACTGTAGGTACTATAGAGCTGGCGAAAGCGCCGTGCCGCCTCGATCTGCTCGGCGCCCACGACATCGTTCATCAGGCGACTAACCGACCCCTCAAGATCGATCGCCGGGAACCGGCCGCGGTCTGCGATCTCGCGCGACAGGATGATCTGGCCGTCAAGGATGGCGCGGGCGCCGTCCGCTATCGGGTCCTGGGGGTCGTCACCCTCGGTGAGTACCGTGTAGAAGGCCGTTATGGAGCCACCCTCAGGGCCGACGCCAGCACGCTCCACCAGCTGCGGCAAGCGGGCGAATACCGAGGGGGTGTAGCCCTTGGTCGCCGGCGGTTCCCCCGTTGCGAGGGCGATCTCGCGCTCTGCCTGGGCGTAGCGTGTCAGCGAATCCATGAGCAATAGCACGCGCTGACCGCGATCACGAAAGAACTCCGCAATGGCCGTCGCGCGCAGGGCACAATGAACCCGCGCCAGCGGCGGCTGATCCGCCGGCGCGGTGACCACGACGGCGCGCGCGCGCCCCGCCGTGCCCAGTGTTCGCTCCAGGAAGTCATTGACCTCGCGGCCTCGCTCACCCACCAGCGCAACCACCGTGACATCCGCGTCCGTAAAGCGCGTCATCATCCCCAGCAGCACGCTCTTGCCCACGCCGCTGCCGGCGAACAACCCCATGCGCTGGCCCCGTGCCACCGTCAGTAGGCCATTGATCGCGCGCACACCGACATCGAGCGGCTCCCGAATGGACGGACGCCCTAAAGGATTCAGTGGCTCGGCCCTCAGCCCGACATGCCCTTCAGGCTCGGGCAGACTACTACCGTCCAGACTGGCGCCGCGGGCATCGATGACGCGCCCCAGCAGCCCTGAGCCCACCGGGACACCGTCGCCGTGACCCGCGGGCGTCACACGGGAGCCCGCCATGAGGCCCTGGGACCCGGACACCGGCATCAGGAATAGGCGGTCATCGGCGGCTCCAACCACCTCGGCATCAACCGTGGCCTCATCGTAGGGGCGTGCGATGCAGCACTGTCCGCCGAGCGGTGCTCGGAACCCGACCGCTTCCAGCGTTAGCCCGACGACTCGCACCAGCTCGCCCTCGACCAGCGGCGGCACCGGCGTTTGCGCTCGCTCGACGTAACCGCTGAGGAGCTCGCTCCAGGGCGCGCGCTCGGGCAGCAGCGCGCTCATGATGGGCCGTCCCCGGAGGCGGCACCACTGGGCGGAGCATCCGCATCATCCCCCAGGACATGATCGGTCACACGCCGGATACGACTCTCCAGCCGCGCGTCGATGGACGTATGCCCCGCACGCACCCAGCAATCGCCACGGCTGAGCGTCTGGTCATCGACGATGCGCCAGTTTCCCTCATCACACTGCGTCTGAAACGCCTCGCGCACCAGGGGCGCATCCTCGGGATGCAGCCGGATCTCGGGTGCCTCGGATTCGGCCTGCAGGGTCTCCATGGCCTCGCGGACCACCGGCACAATCGCATCGGGGTCGCGACTCATCTCGCGGCGCACCAGCTGCCCGGCAACCGAGCAAGCCAGCTCGGCCAGCACCCGCTGCGTATCCTCCTCAACGCTATCGAGCGGCCGCTCCAGCGCCTG
Organism: uncultured Ectothiorhodospiraceae bacterium; assembly: GCA_913055565.1. Classification (GTDB taxonomy): domain Bacteria; phylum Pseudomonadota; class Gammaproteobacteria; order Nitrococcales; family Nitrococcaceae; genus CAJXKP01. The sequence goes on along the minus strand of CAJXKP010000022.1, from coordinate 6,810 downwards.
TAGAAGCGCGGTCAAGCGCTCCATGCGGGCATTGATCTCCTCCTGCCCGGCGGCACGCCCTTCCGCCAGACCGGCCTCGTAGCCACGCTCGCGGGCCTGGGCCTCAGCGCTGGCCTGCGCGTCGGCCTCGGCAGCGGCCGCGTTGCCGACGCGCGGCGCACGCCATACCCGGTAGTCTGGCTCGGATGACGCATCGGAATCGCTAGACAAGGGCATCTCCGCCACTGCCGCCTAGGGTAATCTCATCCGACTCGGCGAGCCGGCGTGTGGTCGCCAGGATCTCCTTTTGCGCTGCCTCAACCTCGGACAGCCTCACCGGTCCCGCCAGGTCGAGCTCATCGCGCAGGTTGTTGGCGGCGCGGCGCGACATGTTGCCGAATACCGCCTCCGATATATGGGCATCGGCGCCCTTTAGCGCGATGATCAGGCGATCATTGTCGACCTCGCGCAGAAGGCGCTGCATGCTGCGCCCATCCAGCTTGCCCAGGTCCTCGAAGACGAACATCTTATCCTCGACCCGGTCCGACAGATCCTTGTCGGTATTGCGGAGATGCTCCATAACCGCCTGCCCGCGATCGGCATCGAGCGCGTTAAGCAGTCCCGCCGCCCGCTCGACGCCGTCCATGGGCGTTGCTCCCTGGCCCGCCCTACCGCTCGCGAGCTGGCGCTCGAGGATGTCGTCGAGCTGCTGCAACGCATCCGGATCGATCTCATCGATGGAGGCCAAGCGCACCGTTACATCGCCGGCCAGCCCTTCCGGCAGCTCGGCCAGAACCTCAGCGCCCTGATCGGAATCGATATACGACAGGACCAGGGCTACTACCTGCGGGTGTTCCGAGGCGAGCAGACGAGCCACCTCGCGTGCCTCCATCCACTCCAGCGCCTCTAGGCCCTTGGTGCCGCGCCCCTTTAGCACGCGGTCCAACAGCCCCTTCGCCTGGTCATCGCCCAGGGCCTGGGTCAACACGGCTCGTAGGTACTGCTCCGGATCACCGCCGAGGCCGGAGTCCTCGGCCATGCGCCCGGTGAAGCGCTCGAGCACCTCCTGGGCCCGCTCCCGCGACACACCGCCGAGCGAGCTCATCGCCCGGCTAACGCGCTTGACCTGGCGCGGCGCCATTTGCTTGAGAACGGCCGCCGCCTGGGTCTCGCCTAGGGCGAGCAGCAGGATCGCGGTCTGCTCCGCGCCCTCATCCTCACCCGCCATATCAGCTGCTGCCTCCATCCAGCCACTCCTGGGCAATGCGCGCGGTTCGCTGCGGATCTTGCTGAGCAAGCCCACGCGCCTCGCTCAGGCGCTGTTCGTAGGGTTTCTCGTTCGCCATCGCGGCCGGCGCGGCCTCAGCCGATCCGGGCAGCATGGTCGACGCCGATTGGCTGTCATTGGGTAGCGCTTCCGTGTCCGACTGGCCGCGCGCCGCCAGCCCCTTGAGCGTGGGCCGTAGCACGAACAGCACCAGCGCGATGAGCCCGAGCCCCACCAGCAGATCGCTAACCCAACTACGCAGGGAGGGGTCCTCCCAGAAAGGCGTATCGGCCGGCTCGCCCATGGGCTGCTCGTTGCGATTAAAGGCCTCGCCGGTCAGCGTCAGCGTGTCGCCGCGCTCGGCGTTAAAGCCAACGGCTTGGCGCACGAGTGAGCGCGCCCGCTCGAGCTGCTCATCGGAGAGGGGGGCTTGCTCATTGCCGCCCTCACCCCCGGCGTCACCCCCCGCGGCCGGGTTATCAACGACAACCGCGACCGACAGCCGCTGGAGCTCACCGGGCACGGGCTGGGAGTGCTCTAGGCGCCGATCCACCTCGTAATTGCGGGTTATATTCTCCCGACTGGTACCCGCATTATCACCGTTACCACCAGCCTCTTGGTTGCCACCCTCGCCCGGAGGTTGCGCCTGCGCCTCACCCGGCGGCTGATTAGCCAAGGCACCCGGCACACCCTGAGCGATGTCGCCCTGCTCGCCTTCGCGCTCGATCTGCTCACTGCGTAGCGCTGTATCGTCGGGGCTATACTCCTCGCTCGTTACCTCGGAGCGGGTATAATCCATATTGGCGTCAACCTGCGCTCTCACCCCATCCGAACCGACCAGCGGCGCCAGGATATCGCGGATACGATCGACGTACTCGGACTCCAGCTGGCGCGTCAACTGCTGATAGCGCCCGACATCCTCGACCGCCGAGTTCTCGCCGTTATCGCTTAACAGCGTGCCCTCCTCATCCACCACGCTCACATGCTCGGGCTCCAATTGCGGCACGGAGTTCGCGACCAGATTAACGATGCCCTCGACGTACTTATCAGACACGCTTCCGGCCGAGCCGAGCTGCGCCGCGACCGAGGCACTGGGCTGCTGCTGGTCGCGCAGGAAGGCGCTGGCGTCGGGCAGCGCCAGATGCACCCGGGCCTGGTCGACACCATCGATCGAGCTAATGGTCTGGGCGAGCTCGCCCTCGAGCGCGCGTCGGTGGCGGACCGCCTCGGCCTCACGGCTGACACCCAGGCCACGATCCTTATCGAGCAACTCGTAGCCCTGGGCCGGCTCGGATGGCAGATCCGCGCTCGCCAGCTCCATGCGGGCCCGCGCGAGATCGCTGGCAGATACCATTAGCCGCGTGCCTCCGGGGTTGATCCGGTAATCGATGGCCGCCTGGTCCAACGCCTGGGTCATGGCGGCCATTTCCGAGCCGGCACCGGCCTCGGCGAGCAGGCGGTAGTTGGGCTGCTGGAGCCAGAGGGCAGCACTGACCGCGACGGCCATGGCGCCTGCTAGGCCGACGATCAGCGCTGCCTGGCGGGCCGCACCGAGCTTATTCAGGCCGCGCCATTGGGCGGCTAGCTGGTCACTGCTGAGTAGGGCCATGCTCGCCTCGTTGCCGACGGATTGGGCCGGTTAAACCGACATACTCATAATCTCGCGGTACGCGCTCAGGAGCCGATCACGCGCCGCATTCATGGCCTCGAACGACAGACTGGCCTTCTCCAATGTGGTCATCAGCTCGGTAACGTTGACCGACGGGTCACCCTTCTGGAACGCCTCGGTCACGGCCGCCGCCTGCGCTTGGCTGTCATCTACCGCCTCGATGGATTCCCGCAGTACCTGCGAGAAATCGGTTGTCTGCTCGGCCTCTTTCGCGCCCGTAGCCGCCGGATCAGCAAGCTGACCCTCGGCCTGGGCGGATAGGGCGCGCATCTGAGCGAGGACTTGGTCGATCTGCATCTCGGTCGACATGGCATAACCCTCTCGCTTATCGATTCGTACGGCGGCCAGGCACAGCCGCCTCCGCCTAGCGTTCCGTACTAACGCCCCGATCCCGGAGCTTGGCGAGCTTATAGCGCAGCGTACGCGGGCTAATGCCCAGCTGCTCCGCGGCCTGCTGACGGTTGCCGTTGCGCGCTCGCAGCGCCTGATGGATAAGCTCAACCTCGCGCTGGCGCAGATCTTGCTCCAGATCCGCACCGACGTCGGGCGCCGCCGTAGCCGGTTCATCGGTGGCAATCAAAGGTGTATCCGGCTCCGGTTCGTCGTCGTCCGGCGCGCCAATGGGCTCGAACCGCAGATCCGCGGCCTCGATGCGGTTCGGCGAGCCCATAATGAGCGCGCGCTGAATCACGTTCTCGAGTTCCCGAATGTTGCCCGGCCAATCCCGCGCCGTAAGCAGGCACTCGGCATCGGGCGACAGCGCGGGCGGCCTCTGGTTACTGGCATGCTTCGCGAGCAGTTGCCGCGCAAGCGGCAGGATATCCGATGGCCGCCGTCGCAGCGGCGGTATATGGATGCGTACCACATTAAGCCGGTAGAACAGATCCTCGCGGAACTGCCCGTTCGCGACCGCCCGTTTGAGATCGCGGTTGGAGGTCGCCAGCACGCGTACGTCCAGCGGAATGGGGCGCTTGCCGCCCAGCCGCTCGACCTCCCGCTCCTGGAGCACCCGCAAGAGCTTGGCCTGAAGGCCAGGGTCCATCTCCGAGACCTCATCGAGTAGTAGCGTGCCGCCCTGCGCCTGCTCGAATTTGCCCGAGTGGGCCTCTTGGGCACCGGTGAAAGCACCTCGGTTGTAACCGAAAAGGGTCGCCTCAAGCAGGTTCTCGGGAATAGCAGCGCAATTGAGGGCAACAAACGGGCCTGCGGCGCGCGCCGAGTGATCGTGCATATAGCGGGCAAAGACCTCCTTACCCGTACCGGACTCGCCCGTGAGCAGTACCGTCGTATCGGTGGCGGCGATGCGGGCCATCATGTCGGCAATCTCACGGGTTCCCCGATCGTGGCAACACAGGTCGTCGGCCGCGTCAACGGCCGGCGACGCACTGGCATCGCGTGACGATGCCGAGCGCGCGGGCAGGTATCGTTGCACCACGGCGCGAATCGATGCCGCCTCGAACGGCTTGACCAGGTAGTCGACCGCCCCCCGCTGCATGGCGTCTACCGCCCGCTCGATACTGCCATAAGCCGTTATCATCACCACCGGAATCGCCGGGTAGCGGGCGCGGACATGCGATAGCAGGTCGAAGCCGTCGCGGCCGTCCATGTAGACATCGGTAATAACCAGTTCGGGGCGCTGCGAGCTCATCAACGACTGGCCGGCATCGGCACTAGCGGCTCTAGCCACGCTGTAGCCGTCGGCCTCCAGCGTCTCCGAAAGGGCCTCGCGCAACGAGGAGTCATCCTCGACAAGCAGAATCGAGCTTGCGGTCATCGCAGTTTCTCCTGGTTGCCGTCATCCGCAATGCCGCTTGGCGCGCGCGTGCTCGGATGCGGCGGTGACGTTGTCGTAAGTGCGGGGAGTTCAGCGGCTACAGCAGGCAGCTGCACCCGAAAATGAGCGCCCGCGCTCGGCTCGGCGGGCAGGCTCTCGATGGCACCGGCGTGCTGGCTCAGCACTTCCGCCGTAACCGCGAGCCCGAGCCCAGTCCCGTCGGCGCGGGTCGTGAAGAACGGCTCGAAGATACGATGGTGCTCGTCGGCCCGAATGCCCGGACCGTTATCAATCAGATCCAGGCGAACAGCGTCCGAGTCCGCCCAAGGGCGCAGCTCCAGCACCGGGCCGTTATCAACGGCGTGAAGGCAATTATTGATTAGGTTCCCGAGCGCGCTGACGAGCGCCTCGCGATTGACCTCGACGGTAACCGACGGCACCGGGCCAGCGAGATCCAAGCGACCGCCACGCTCCACGAAGGCAGTGCTAAACCGCCCCCGGAGCTCATCGATAACGGCCTCCAGCCGCACCGGCTCAGCGCCGAGATCGCCACCGCGGGCGAAGACCAGCATGTCGTGGACGAGCTGATCGAGGCGTCGTAGCTCGCGCAGAGCCGCATCGGCCCCGGCATGCTCATCGGCTAGGCGAGATACCTGCAGCAGTGCCGTGGCGAGCGGCGTGCGGAGTTGATGGGCGGCACCCGCCACCATCTCCCCCATGGCCGCGAGGCGGTGAGTCTGCTCGAGCCGAGCCTGGAGCCGACGGGTCTCGGAGACGTCCTGCACAAGCACAATGCGGCCACCACTTTGATTCAACGACGCGGTGGCTACGGTGGCTCGGGTGGTGCCGGGCAGCACCAGCTCATCGCCGCTGGCATCGGCGTAAGCGCCGGCGTTATCCAGCACTTCCTGCCATGGCCGCCCGACCAGATCATGGCCCAGCAACGTGTAGGCCGCCGGATTGGCCTCGGTCACCCGGTCCGATGCATCGAGCACCAGCAGCGCCGCCGGCATTAGATCGAAGATCGTCCCAAGCCGGTCCGCAACATCCTCCTTGGCCGCAAGCTCCCGCAGTCGCTCATCGCGCGCGGTGGCTAACTGATCACTGAGCTCATTGACCTGACGTTCAAGGTCGCGATAAGCGCGCGTGAGCTCCTCGGAGGCTGAATTGAACAGCTCGAAGGCTTCGGCGAGTTGTTGGCGGGACTGATCCATTGGGCTCTCGCTGGCCGTCATAACACCGATGACGACCATGAGGTAGCAAGAACCGGACCAGAGGTTTAAAAGCTATTTAAATCAGGATCTTACAGACCAACGTATCGTCGGAGCGTCAAGATCCCGTCGCTGTCTGCTCCTTGCCAATGCCGTACTTTCGCATCTTCTCGGCCAGCGTCGTGCGGCGCAGACCCAAGGTCTCCGCCGCTCGCGCCGTTACGCCCTCCGCCTCATCCAGCGCCTGCCGAATGAATTCACACTCGATCTGCGCCAGATGATCGCGCAGATCAATACCCTCGGCCGGTAATACCACAGGAGATTGATCGTCGGCCTCGGTATTAGGGCTGTCACCGATCATCGCCTCGCCGTCCAGCGGATTCGGCTCCGGTTCCAAGGCCGGCAATTCGTAGCCGGCGCGCTCAAGATAGTCCCTCGGCAGATGGCTCGTCTCGATCCACTGATGCGGGTACAACACGCTCAAACGCTCAAGCAGATTGACGAGCTCGCGTACATTGCCCGGCCAGGCCCAGTGGCGCATGACGTCGTACGCCGCGCGTGAGATGCGTATGGTGGGATACCCGAGGGTGGCCAGCCGCGACTGGATCTCGCTCATGAGCAGGCCCATATCGGCCAAGCGATCGCGCAAAGCGGGCACGCGTACCGGGCAGACATTAATCCGGTAGTACAGATCCTCCCGAAACGTCCCGTCCTCCACCATCGCCTCGATATCGCGATTGGTAGCGGTTATGAGGCGAATATCGGCCGTGATCTGTGACTGCCCGCCGACCCGCTCGAACGCCCCGTCCTGAAGCACCCGTAGCAGTTTAACCTGCATGGCCGGCGGCATCTCGCCGATCTCATCCAGGAACAGCGTGCCGCCGTCGGCGAGCTCGAAGCGCCCGCCCCG
>CAJXKP010000021.1 GCA_913055565.1 uncultured Ectothiorhodospiraceae bacterium | reverse complement strand
TGCGCCATGCCGTACATGGCCACGAAGAAGGCGAAGAGCAACGTCATGAAATCCGCGTACGAGACCATCCAGCGATTCGTCGCGCCGGCATCATCGCCGCCCGCATGCCGGCCGCGTGCGCGACGTTGTGCCCTACTCGATGTGGCCATTGAGCTGGTATTCCAACTCTCGGGAGCCCTTATTTGCCGCGATACCCGTTAGGCCGTCGATCAGCAGCTCCTGGCGTTTAACGTCCCGCTCGACATGGTATTTCAGCTTATTAGCGAGCGGTAGCAAAACGAGATTAGCGGCGGCGAGGCCATACACCGTGGCGACAAAGGCGACAGCGATCCCTGCCCCCAGCCCCTGGGGGTCATCTAGATTGCCCATGACCTGTATGAGCCCGAGCACGGCGCCTAGTATGCCGATGGTGGGCGCATAGCCGCCGGCAGATTCGAAGACCCGCGCGGCGCGTAGCTGCTCGTCCTCGCGGACCGAGAGCTGGGTCTCCAGAGCGCTGCGTACGGCGCTCTCGCTGCAGCCGTCGACCAGCATCAACAGCCCATTGCGCGTAAGCGAATCGTTCTCGGCATCTGCTAGCCGTTCCAGGGCCAGACGCCCATCGCGATGGACCAGACGATTCCAACCCACTACGCGCGCCACCAGGGGGCGTGCATCGCGCCGCGGCGGCCTAATCAGCCAGACCAGCATGCGCAGCGCGCGCAAGGAGACCTGGCCCGGCGTTTGTAGCAAGATCGCAGCGAGGGTGCCGCCAGCGACAATAAGGAACGCCCCACGATGCGCCAGTGCCGTGGGATCGCCGCCTTCGAGCCACATGCCACCCACCACCGCGATTACGCCGATGAGCAGTCCCAGTAGCGTCTGCGTATCGATCATCGACGATTGCCTCCAAGGCGATCGGGTCGGCGAATGGACGCATTGCCGTGGCCGTACGACGCGTCGTCAATGCTATCGATACACGCCCGGCAGCGCCCAACGAACAAATTAATGACCCTCATCCATTACGCGAGCCCGTAGCCGAACCAAAGCCCGGCCATGGATTTGCGACACGCGAGATTCTGTGACATCGAGGACCTGGCCGATCTCACGCAGATTCAGCTCCTCGTCGTAGTACAGCGCGAGGATCTGTTGTTCGCGCTCTGGCAACGAGTGAATGGCGTCAGCGATGCGTCGCCGCACATCCTGTTGGGCGGTCTGTGATTCGGGGGTATCCGTCGTAACCGGCTGGCCCGCGGCTTGGCCGTCATCTATTACCTCGTCCAGGCTGAGCACGCGCGCCGTCGTAATGTCTCGAACTAGCTCGTGGTAGGTGTCGGCGTCGACGCCCATTTCCGCCATGATCTCCGCATCGCTCGCCGAGCGCCCAAGTCGATGCTCGACTCGCTGCACCGCCCCGGTCATCTCGCGGGCCCGGCGATTAACTGAGCGTGGCGTCCAGTCCGACGGACGCAGGGCATCCACCATGGCGCCCCTAACCCGCGTCGTGGCATAGGTCTCGAAACGTGCCCCCCCGTCGGATCGATAGCGCCGCGCGGCTTCCAGCAACCCAATCATGCCGGCCTGTATGAGATCGTCGATCTGCACCGTTTCAGGAAGCCGCGCGGCGAGATGGTAAGCCTGGCGCTTGACAAGCGGGGCGTATTGCTCGACGAGCTCATCCTCTGAGGCGGGAGGCGCGTAATTCGCGACCTCCGCGTAGACCCTGGGCCCATCCTGACTCGTCATGGCCGTTGTCAGCTCGCCTCAACCAGGCGGTCAAGAAAGAACTCGATGCGGCCGCTAGCGCCATCGGGTGAGGGCCATTCCTGGACATCTTGGGCCAGGCGATCGAACGCGCGGGCCGCCCTACTCCGCGGGTAGGCATCGACGACAGCGGTTTGGCGTTGGACCGCCTTGTGGACGTACGGATCCCTCGGCACGGCACCCATGTATAACACGGCCACTTCCAGGAAGCGTTCGCAGATCAGCGTGAGCCGCCGATACAGGTCATAACCCTGTTGCTCATCAGCCACCATATTGGCCAGGATCCGAAAGCGCGACACACCATGATCCCGCGACAGCACCTTGATAAGGGCATAGGCGTCCGTCATGGAAGCCGGCTCATCGCAGACCACGACCACAACCTCCTGGGTGGCGCCGGCAAACGCGGTTACTGTCCCTGATATACCGGCGGCGATATCGACCACCATGGTGTCAATACCGAGGCTCAGGTCGTTGAAGGCATTGATCAGCCCGGCATGCTCGGCGGTACTCAAGCCAGCCAAAGCGGCTACGCCGGAAGCGGCGGGAATTACACGCAGACCTTGGGGGACCGCCGTGACGATGTCATCAAGCTCGCGCTCGCCAGCGATCACATGCGAGAGATTTGCCGTCTGCTGCAGACCTAGCAGGACATCGACGTTCGCCATGGCCAGATCCGCATCCAGTAGCGCCACCCGATCACCCTGGGCGGATAGAGCCATCGCTAGATTGACCGATACGTTCGTCTTGCCGACACCGCCCTTACCACTGCAGACCGCGATCGTCCGAATGGGTCGACTGCCATCGGCGACATGCTCACCGGCGTGCGAGTCACTGGGCATGGGGGACCTCCGATTCGGTGACTTGGGCATCGTTACGAGTCCGGGCCTGTCGCTGGCGCGCCGAATGCACCACCCGAGCCACTAGCTTAGCCACACTCGGGCGGTAGAAGCCCGTCTCGATATCGCGTGCTGCAGCCACCGCGGCAATATCGGCATCTTCCTCGATGGCGGCGGACAGGGCGCTACCGAAGACGGACGCCTCATCGAGCTTGGTCATGACGCAACCAACGCGATCCCGACCGGCGAAACCCCGCAGCGCCGACCGCAGATCGTCGTATTGGGTATTCGCAGCCACCACCACAAGATGCCTGAGACCCTGCATCGCGACGAGTTCATCGTAGCACAGGCCGCTGCCATCATTGCTTCGTGCCATCCCCGGGGTATCGACCAGCACGAGGCGCCTCCCCACCAACGACGCCAGAGTCTGGCGCAGCCGCTCGACGGAGGACGCCATACAGGTGGGTAAACCGAGGCGCTGGCCAATGCCCATCAGCGGTGACTGCACCGCTTTGCCCTCAGCATCCAGCGCCACCATGGCGACCGCGTCACTGCCGTGTCGGGCGGCGACAGCGCTGGCAATGCGCGCGGCCACGGTCGTCTTGCCACTGCCACTGGGGCCCACTAAGGCGAGCGTGCCGCTGGCATGCATGGGATTGAAGTCCGCTATACGAATGCGATTGCCGAGATGCGCCAGGCTCTCTCGCCACGCCTGCTCCTCGCTATCGGCCTGTTGCAGCCCCCGAACCACCTGCTCGCACAAGGCATCGCTTAGGCCTAGACGCTGAAGCCGCTCCATGGTGCGCGCTCGCACTGGCGAGCGACGCCCATACTCCTTGCGTGCGAACGTCGCCAGCTCCCGCTGCAATAAGCCACGCATCGATTCCAGCTCGCGTCGTACGGCCATGATGGTGGGATCGTCTTCGGCGACATGCGCCGGTGCCGCCGATCGGCGCCTCATATCATCAGGCACGGCATCCCGGCTGGACGCCGGCTTGGCCTCTACCGCCGCCTCGGCGGTGGGCTGCGCCTGACCGGTATCGCTAGTCGGGGAATTGGACGCGCTGGCATCGCCCTGCGACTCCCACTGGGTGGCCAAGGACCGGATGGCATCCTCGTCGAAGTCGATCGCCGATACCACCTCGATGCCGCCCTTGATCTGGCGGTTCGACAGGATGACCGCGTCCGGGCCGAACTCGTCGCGCACCGTCCGAATCGCGTCGCGCATGTCGCGCGCCTGAAAGCGTTTGATCTTCATGCTGTTGCGCTCCCTCGTGATGCGGCCTGGGATTCGCCCTCATCGCCTCCGATCGTAGCGACGATGCGGATTTGCCGGTCGTCGGGTATTTCGTTGTAGGACAGGACATGGATCCCCGAGACAAGGGACCTCAGCCACCGCGCTAGGGCCATGCGTATCTCGGGGGGAACCACCAGGATTGGCGAACGATCCTGGACCTGGAGCCGTTCCACTGTCTCTCGCAGCGACTTCTGAATGCGTTCGGCCAACCCAGGCTCCAGCCCGATGCCAGCGCCCTCCCCCGAACCGCTTAACGACTGATTCAGCATCCGTTCCACGGACGGATCGAATGTCACCAGGGATACCTCCTGCTCGCTGCCGCTAATGTGCTGTACGATGAATCGTCCCAGCGCCTCACGCACGGCCTGTGTCAACTGCGCTGGGTCCTGGGTGCGGCCGCCATGCTCGACGAGTGTCTCCGCGATGCGACGGAAGTCGCGAATGGGAATACCCTCGGCCAGGAGGTTCTGTAACACCTTAGCCACCGTGGCCAGCGGAACGGTGCTCGGAGTCAGATTCTCCGCCAGGCGCGGCAGCGACTCCTTGAGCCGGTCGATGAGCTGCTGCGTCGCCTCATGAGTCAGCAACTCGTGGGAATGAGCCTGGATCTGTTGCGACAGATGCGTCGCGATTACCGTACTGGAGTCAACGACGGTATAGCCCAGCGACTGCGCCTGCTCGCGCTGAGTCGGATCGATCCATACCGCCTCCATGCCGAAGGCCGGGTCCCGCGTTGCCGTACCCTCGAGTCGGCCCGCGGCCTGGCCCGGATTAATGGCCAGCTCGCGCTCCGGATGGGCATTGCCGCTGCCGGTGTGAACCCCATTGATGCTAATCCGGTAGGCGTCCGGCTGGAGCTCGAGGTTATCCCGGATATGGACCGATTGAACCAGGAAACCAAGCTCGCCGGAGAGCTTACTACGCACCCCCTTGACGCGATCCATTAGCTGACCCCCCTGATCGCGGTCGACCAGCGGGATCAGGCGATGCCCAACCTCGAGGCCAATGATATCCACGCTCCCAATGGCATCGGCCCCGAGCTCTTGCGACGGCTGGTTTGCTGTGGTGTCGGCCTCGGCAAGCGAGGTCTCCTCCGCGTCCGGCTCCTGCGACAGGTTCTGCAGCATGTAGGCGATAGCGGCGATGCCGCCCGCCAGCATCAAGAACACCGCATTCGGCATGGCCGGGAAGAGTCCCAGGAACCCTATGACCGCGGCGGTGACGAACAAGGGGCGTGGTTGGGCGAGCATCTGCTCAAAGATCTGAGAGCCCATGGTGCGGGCCTTGGAGACCCTCGTGATGATGATCGCGGTCGCACTGGCCAGCGCGATGGAGGGCACTTGGGCCACGAGCCCATCGCCAATGGTTAACAGGGTGTAGCGCTGAACCGCCTCACTCAGCCCCATGCCGTATTGCAGCATGCCGATGACCAGGCCACCTAGGATGTTGATAACCAGGATGAGGACGCCCGCGATGGCATCGCCACGTACGAACTTGGACGCGCCATCCATGGCACCGTAGAAATCGGCCTCGCGCCCGATCTGATCGCGGCGCTCACGCGCCTCGTCAGGCTCGATCAGTCCGGCATTGAGATCCGCGTCAATGGCCATCTGTTTACCCGGCATGGCATCCAGGGTAAAACGCGCGGTGACCTCGGATACGCGGCCCGCGCCCTTGGTAATGACCACGAAGTTGATGATGATCAGGATGGCAAAGACGACCAGACCGACCGCGTAATTACCGCCGGCGACGAAATCCCCGAAGGCCTGTATCACACTGCCCGCGGCGTCCGTCCCCTCCTGGCCGCTCATCAGGATGACGCGCGTTGAGGCGATGTTCAGGGCCAGCCGGAAGATCGTAGCGACCAGGAGGATGGTGGGGAAGACCGAGAAGTCAAGCGGGCTATGGCTGTAAATCGTGACCAACAGGACCACCAACGACAGCGCGATGTTGAAGGTAAACAACATATCCAGGATGACGGGCGGCAGCGGTAGAACGAGCATGGACAGCACGCCGATAACGGCCGCTGGCGCCGCCAGTCGCAAAGCTATACTAGATGCCTGTGGCAACACGCCCCCGTATTCGAGATCTAGGTCAAAGCAGCGCCACCCGGCACCGCAACGCGCGACCAATCGCCGTCGCGATGCCTCGCAATGCAGAGACTTGCAAGAACGATGCCTATATAAGGGAAATCGCTTAGCGCGTTGTTTTTACTGTTGTTAACGAAGCCCCATGAAACCGAGGCGACGACATATCGTCGCGCCGAGCCGCGACAGCGATAGCCACTGAGATTAGCCGCCCTCAGCGACCATCGTTCGGAGACGATGAGTCCCCATACGCCCTCGGCTCCTGGGGGAACGGATGCGCCCTGTCATTACCCACGCCAGGTGATTGACGGCGGCACCCCTGGGCACTGCCCCTCGGGAAAATAGGGCCAAGCGTGGTGTGACTTACATGACGTTAAGGCGTCGCGCCCAATTGCGGCGGCCGATACCAGGAACCATCCGTCGCCTGCTATCGGACACGGTCTTTGCCCAGCGTAAAGCGACAGGCATGGCGCCCCCGCTTGGCGAGCTGCTTTTCTGGGCGATACATGGGGCCCGCCTTAGGCCAGATACGGTCAGACGAGCCAGGCCTTAAAGTCGGCGGGCGCCATAGGCGTCGCGTCGTAGAAGCCCTGCGCCTAGCGGTAATTACAGCGGCGTAGGAAGACCTCGTGGGCGGCCCTTTAGCCAGGTCCAGCGAACGTATGCAATGGGAGATGGCTGCTCAAATCGCGACACGCTCGGCGCCACGCTCGCGCCGCGCCCGGCAAGGGCAACCAAACGCCGGATGGTCGCCTTGTAGCCTATCCCCATTCGCCCAGCCCTCGATATCATCACTCGTGGCGCTGCCCCTGATGCGGGTCACACGACGCGGTTTCGCCCGCCCGTCTTCGCCGCATACACACTATCGTCGACACGTTTGAGAAGCCCCTCCATGGCCTCACCCACTTCGAGAGCGGCGACACCCAGGCTGATGGTTACCCGCGCCACACCTGTGAAATCGGTGGCGGCAATGAGGGCCCTGACATCCTCAGCACCTCGGCGCGCACCCGCCAGGTCGGTCTCCGGGAGCAGGAGCAGAAACTCTTCGCCGCCCCAACGCGCCAGGCTGTCCACATCACGTAGGCGCCGCGTGATGACGGCAGTCAACTCCTGCAACACGGCATCGCCGATGTCATGCCCGTGATGATCGTTGATCGCCTTGAAGTGGTCGATGTCGAACAGGATGACGCTAAAGGCGCTACCGTAGCGCTGGGCCCGCCGGATCTCACCGTCAAGAAGCTCGGTCATCTTGCGTCGATTGTAGACGCCGGTCAGCGGATCATGACTGGCTCGATATTCCAGCGCGGCCTCCACCTGGCGCTGGTCGGTGACATCCGAGCCGGCGGCGAGGAGCCCTTCCACCTCTCCCGTCGCATCACGCAGAAGCGTACTACGGAAGGCAACCACCCTTCGTTCGCCGACCGCGTTAATGACCGTGTGCTCCACGTACTCGGCAACCTTCTCCCGGCCTTCGCGCAGTGCCTGGTGGACCTTCGCCAGCCAACCGCCCTCCTCACCCGAGACAAAGCGCGCAAACCAGTCCGTTCCGACGATGGCGTCCCGTTCCAGACCAAGGAGCTCACAACCGCGCCGATTAATCGCGCTGACTCGGCCATGCGTATCCAGGATCAGGAGCATCACCGGCACCGCCTCGAAATAGGTCTCGGCGCGATCTCGCGCCTGGCGGATCTCATCCAAGGCCGCCTTTTTCGCCGAGATGTCGCGAATAGTGGCCTCAAGGATGGGACCGTCGTCGAGGTCAACGCGGCTCAGAAGGATTTCCGTGGGGAAGGTTTGGCCCGTTGTACTCTGGCTCTGAGACTCGAACAGAACCTCGCCTTGTTCCAGGGCCTGTTGAATGCGCTCGTTGGCAACGGCCGCCGTTAGCCGGCCATCGCGCTGATGAGGCGGCGACAGGCTCGCCGGTGTGTGGTTGCGCGTAAACGTAGCCCGATCCGGTACCTCGAAAAGCGCCAACGCCGCCGGGTTCGCATCTAGGAAGTAACCGTTCTCAGCTGTAAGCAGAACAGCATCGCGCGAGCTCTCAAACACCGCTTGGTAGGTCTGGAGGGTGCGCTCGCGAGCACGCTGGGCGGTAATGTCCTGGAGCACCCAGATGTATCCCTGATCGCCGGACGGGATCACAGCCTGTCCCTTCAACGAAACGGTGATGGCAGTACCGTCCCCGCGCTGTAGGATCGTTACGGTGCGGTAGACCCCACCAGCGGCCGTTATCGGGGGCGCCTCACGCCCGATGCGCTCGAATTCCGAGTCGTCGCGGTGGAGAAAGCGCGTATCGTGACCCATAAGCTCCTCGGCCGAGTAACCTAAGAGCTCCTCAAGGGCTGGATTAACCCGTTGCATACGGCGCTGGTCGTCGAGAAAGGCGAGCCCGACTGGGGAGCTGTTCAGAATGGAGCGGAAGAGATCGCGGGTGGATTCAGGCTCGCGGGCGCGGTCCTGGCTATCATCAGGCTTCCGAGAGGCGTCACGGACGGGTTCGGTTGGCTGCTGTCCCCGTTGAGGCGACCCCTCGGACGACCACGCTCTTTGACGCCCATCCTCAGCATGCCATCTAGACGGCTCAGCGGGTTCACCGTAGAGAAGCTGTTGTTGGCCATCGGGCCATTCGACAGCCAGGGCAGGTGCCACGCTGGCGCCCGGGGTCACCGTTATGGCCGACTGCTGGATAACAGTGACCACCTCAGTGTGGCTGGGCCCCGTTCTCACCGCGCCCGGCAGTTGACGTAACAGCCTTGGCGCCGATTGGAAATTCGGCGCGTGCTTGGTTACTAAGAGGACTAAAAGCAAGCTGCTTGGATCTCACTGAGCCGCTACTTTCAGATATCGGACGACCGCCAGTCAGCGCTACGACCCATCCATGGCCGTTAGAGTCGGCGACCAGTCATGCGCGTTAGGCTAAATGACGGACGATTAATCGTATTGTGCATCCCTTCACGCCGAAATCCTAGCGCAGGGCCACGCAAACGAATGCCAGCGTTCTTGATAGCCCTTAAGGAGTGCATCTGGCTTAGCTCACCCACCGACCGACGATAACGCGCCGCTATGGCCCAAGCTCCTTAGGCCAGTGATTGGCTGGCTGACAGTAGCTTGCACTGAGGCTGCTATCTCGTGTGCGTGCGGGATTCAAAATCTTACCGAGTCAAGAGATTTGGCGCGCAAGAAGCGCCAGGCATTTGGAGGAGAGGGTTATACCTCAGCAGCGATACGCTGCGTCGGCGCCGAACTCGCAGGCTGATTGAGGGCGCGCCTCGGCAACGGCGACCGCACGCCGGTATACTGCCGGCTTACCTAGCAGCACCGTCGATGAGCCCCGCATGAGCCAGAGCGCCGAGTCCAGCGCCCAGCACACACCCATGATGCAGCAGTACCTGCGCATCAAGGCCGAGCACCCGGAAATCCTGCTGTTCTACCGCATGGGCGATTTCTACGAGCTGTTCTACGAGGATGCCCGCCGCGCCGCGGGACTGCTGGATATTACGCTCACCGCACGTGGTGAATCGGGCGGCGAGCCCATCCCCATGGCCGGGGTGCCCGTGCATACCTGCGAGTCCTACCTGGCACGGCTCGTCCGGCAGGGGGAATCGGTGGCGATATGCGAGCAACTGGGCGACCCGGCGACGGCCAAGGGGCCCGTGGAACGCCAGGTTGTGCGCGTGGTTACCCCCGGGACATTAACCGAGGAGTCGCTACTCGAAGAGCGCCACAGCAACCTGCTTACCGCCATCCACGGCGGGGGCACGGACTACGGCATCGCTACCCTGGAGCTATCCAGCGGGCGGTTCCGGGTTACCTCCGCCGCCTCGGAACAGGAACTGCTCGCCGAGATTGAGCGCCTGCAACCCGCGGAGCTGCTGGTCAGCGAGGCCGGCACCCTGCCGGAGGGGCTGCGCGAGCGCCCCGGCGTAACCAGCCGGGCGCCCTGGCACTTCGAGTACGACACCGCCGAGCGGCTGCTCGCGCGCCAGTTCGGCACCCAGGATTTGGCGGGCTTCGGCGTCGCCGAGATGCCGCTCGCGATTAGCGCGGCCGGTAGCCTGCTGCAGTATGTTAGCGAGACCCAGCGCGCCGCCCTGCCCCATATCCGGGGCCTCCAGCTGGAGGCCAGCGACGACGCCGTGGTCATCGACGCCGCGAGCCGGCGCAACCTTGAGATCGAGCACAACTTAAGCGGCGGCACCGAGCATACCCTGGCCTGGGTGATCGATACGGCGGTCAGCGGCATGGGCAGCCGGCTGCTGCGGCGCTGGCTGGGGCGACCGTTGCGCGAGCGCGCCACGCTGCGCCGGCGCCAGGACGCCATCGAGGCCGTCCTCCAGGGGCGCACGGCCCCTGAGCTGCGCGATGCGTTGCGGGGTGTGGCCGATGTCGAGCGCATCACCGCTCGCCTCGCCCTGCGCTCGGCCAAGCCCCGCGATCTGACAGGTCTACGCGATGCCCTGCATCGCCTGCCCTGCCTGGCCGAGCTGCTGGAACCGCACACTGACACCTCGCTGCTCGCCGACCTGGCGCAACGGCTGACCCCGCTCACCGAACTAGCGGCCACGCTGGATCAGGCCATCGTGGCTAACCCGCCCGTGGTTACCCGCGACGGCGGCGTCATCGCCGACGGCTATGACGACGAGCTCGATGAGCTCCGTGGCCTGTCGCGCAACGCCGATCAATTCTTGGTAGACCTTGAGCAGCGCGAGCGCGAGGCCACGGGCATTAGCACACTCAAGGTCAACTACAACCGCGTTCACGGCTACTATATCGAGATCAGCCGCGGCCAGAGCGAGGACGCACCGGATCACTACATCCGCCGCCAGACGCTCAAGGCCGCCGAGCGCTATATCACCCCCGAGCTCAAGGACTTCGAGGATCGGGTACTATCGGCGCGCGAGAAGGCCCTCGCGCGTGAGAAGACCCTCTACGAGACACTGCTGGACGCGCTCAACGAGGCCTTGTCGGCCATCCAGCGGTTCGGTGAGGCCATGGCTGAGGCCGACGCCCTGGCCGCCCTCGCCGAGCGTGCCGAGCGCCTGGACTACGTGCGCCCCGAACTGGGCGACGCACCGGGCGTCGAGATCGAGGCTGGCCGCCACCCCGTGGTCGAGCGCGTGCTCGACGCGCCCTTCGTGCCCAACGATGTGCATCTAACCGATGACCGCTGCATGCTGCTCCTCACGGGCCCCAACATGGGCGGCAAATCGACGTTCATGCGCCAGACCGCGCTCATCGCCATCCTCGCTGCCATGGGCAGCTTCGTGCCGGCCGCCCGCGTGCGCCTGGGCCCGCTGGATCGGGTCTTTACGCGCATCGGCGCCTCCGATGACCTGGCCGGCGGGCGCTCGACCTTTATGGTCGAGATGACCGAGACGGCGAACATCCTCCATAACGCCACGGCTAACAGCCTGGTGCTGCTCGATGAGATCGGCCGCGGTACCAGTACCTTCGACGGCCTGGCCCTGGCCTGGGCCACGGCCGCCGATCTAGCGGAGCGCATCGGGGCCTACACCCTGTTCGCCACGCACTACTTCGAGATGACCGTCCTGCCCGATCACTACCCTGGTGTGGCCAACGTGCATCTGGACGCCGTGGAGCACGGCGAGCGGATCGTGTTCCTGCATACCGTTAAGGACGGGCCGGCCAACCAGAGCTACGGCCTGCAGGTCGCCGCGCTGGCGGGCGTGCCGCCCGCCGTCATCGACAGCGCCCGGAGCAAGCTCGAGCAGCTGGAGACGGACACCGCGGCCCAGGGCGACAGCGATCAGGTCCAGATGCCACTGTTCAGCGCTGCCGAGACGGCCGCGCTACACCCCGTGGTCGAGCGCCTGCGCGATACCTCGCCGGATGAGCTCTCGCCACGTCAGGCGCTGGATCTGGTCTACGAGCTCAAAAAGGACGCTGAGCGCCGGGACTGAGATTCCCCTCACGCGTGTAGGTTGATGCCCCAGCGCAGCCTGGTAACTTGATCGATGCTAAGTTAATGGAGAAGCGTGAATGACGTACGTCGTCACCGAGAATTGCATTAAGTGCAAGTACACCGACTGTGTTGAGGTCTGCCCCGTGGACTGCTTCCACGAAGGACCGAACATGCTGGCCATCGATCCGGACGAGTGCATCGACTGCACCCTCTGCGAGCCGGAGTGCCCGGCCGAGGCCATCTATTCCGAGGACGATCTGCCGCCCTCCATGGGCTTCTGGCAGGACCTTAACGCCGAACTATCTCAAGAGTGGCCCGTCATCAACCAGAAGACGGATCCGCCTGAGGACGCCGAGCAGTGGGACGGCAAGGAAGGCAAGTATGAGCTGCTGGAGCGCTAACAAGCGCCCCAGCCTCGTAACGGCCCGCAACGCCAATCCTCTCTTTCCAAAAGCGGCGCCTGGCAATGACGGGCTGTTCAATCGCCATCCTCAAACCGATCCGGCAACCCCGCCAACACCAATCGCAGTAGCACCAACCTGCGTATGAACGCTGTTCGGTTACCGGCCCTCATCGGTGGTGTCAGCGGAAGCCTCGCCGCCTCGAAGCCACTGGTTCAATGAGTCCAGGGCCTCGAATAATCGACTGTCCGCCACACCGGTCTGAACCAGAAATTCCGAGCCATCCTGGCGCTCGAAATGCAAATACAGCCTTGGGAATAACAGAACCAGCCTCGGGGATTGAAAGCTCACCCGAGCCAACTCACACAAAGGGATATCCAGCTGGCGTTCAAGGCGAACATGCAACGTATCTTCATCGACACGAAGAATCTGCCGGGTCGGCCGTGGCCACAGCCGGGCTGCAAGCCAGGGCAATAATTCGACACAACCATAAACGGCAATGAAGAAAACACCCACCTCGATCCACACCGCTACATTCTCGAAAAAAAACGGAACCGGCAGGCCCAGCAATGAGGCCATCACAAACACGGGAAAGATAAGCACCGGTGACCAGACACGGGCATTAATAAACCACTCCGCGCTATAAAGCCTCCACGCGGCCTCGCTAATATATACGTCAGCCATTGAAGAGGAGTTAGTCATCCCTAGAAATCCTCGGCACGCCGGCCAATCTCATCTTCCATCCGGCTCTCGGCATTACTCGTCCTAAGGTAAAGTCCGCCGATGACCAGGGCCAACATAGCGTTCGCTTTTTTCTCTATCTTTCTAGGATCAAGAAAGCCTTTAACAATATCTTTTATTGTCGCCCCACTGAAGCTCAGACCTAAGAATGAACCAACATTATTGAACCATTCCAAGGCATCTTCACGCTGCTTGAGTTCTTCAGTAGATAAAGACCAGACACCCCAGGACTTGTGGACCAAGGTATCCGTGATCCGCATATCCAGCCGCATCCGCGCGGGTCCGGGCAGGCTATGGATCAGCTTCTTAATTTGCCGTTGCCGGGCGTATCCGCATGATGGAAGAGGATTACGCCCACCAGGGCCTGTGCTGCCTTGTCGTCGGGGACATCTTTAAGATGGATGGGCTCAACCCTGATTACGCGCGCCAAGTAGCGGATCTTGCCACGCTTGCTCGATGGGACGTTGGGATACGGAAGTTGGTCCGTCATCGTTGTAAGTCCTTTTATTTTGTCAGCAGCAATGTGTTTTAAAGACCGTTATCGACTAAGCAGCCTTCGCTTTGCTAGTTAGATTAGCGAACTGGTTTAAACCGCGTCAAATAGGCGTGCTTACCATGGCAGCACCCGCTGCGGTGATTGTTGATACTTACGCGGGCATTGCAGCGGCAGAGGACGGCGTACGCGCCGATCAGGCGCTGGGCACCCGGCGGGCATCGCAGCGACATTGCGAAGCGCCGCCATGCAATCCATGACGCGAGACGCCCCTTGAGCTTGGCGCCACACGAAAGCCCAAGGCGAAGATGGCGGCAGCATACGACGTCGGCCAGCCAAGGACGCCCTTGTCGCCGGCATCTCCCGGGGAGTCACAGCACGATGCTCCCGTACCGTTAGCCTAAAGCGGATCTACTCCGGCTTGGGGCTGCCCATAATCGCCGGCATGTCCTCAGGCCGGGGAGCGCCCTGTTTGGCCGCGATCTCCCCGTTTGAATCCCAATACACGACGGTTGGCGTGGCCCTGGCTCCCAGCTGCTGCATCAGGCGTGTGTTCTGGGCAACCTGCTGACGGGCCGTTACATCCAGCTCCTCGGCGGCCTGTATGCCACCGGAATCGAAGGTACGCTGATGGCGGCTTAGGAGCTCGGATGGTTCACTGCTGGCGAGGATGGTGGCGGCCTTGGGGACACTGCTCTCCTTAATGAGACCCACCATGATATGCCGCAGCTGGACCTTGCCGGCTTTTATCCAGGGCGCAGCCAACTCCCGGAACTTGTGGCAATAGGGGCAGTTGGGGTCGGTGAAGGTATACACGACGGTGTCGGCATCATCGGCACCGTCCGGCACCCACTGGCTGTCCTCAAGGGCCTGCCAGACTGCCTTGCCATCGTTGCCCGCTGACTGGGCATGGGCAGGGACGGCTAGCAGCAACAGTAATAGGCTGGCAGTCACGAACCGCTGGGTTCGCGCGGCGGTTACGATCATCAAGGGTTATCTCCTCCGTCGGTATCGAACTCGGAAAGGTTAGCCGCGAGCGTCGCGCTGGAGAGCGCGCCGTGATGGGTGGCCACCAATTGGCCTGAGGCGTTGTAGAAAAGCGTGGTAGGCAGTCCCCGGCTCCCGGTTTCGGACGCTATCCGCTGCTGACCGTCCAGGACCACGTTGTCTAGCGTGAGGCCCTGCTCTTCGAGGAAGCTATTGATGGCCGGCGGGCCTTGTCCCTGATTGACGAACACGAAGGCAATCCCGTCATGGGTTTCCTGGGCCTTTTCCAGCACGGGCATTTCACGCACACACGGGGGACACCAGGAGGCCCATAGATTAACGACCATCGGTCGGCCATCGGCCATGGCATCCAGCGCCCGGGCTTCGCCATCAAGTGACTCAACCACGCCATCCGGGACACCCTGCCCCTCGCCGGGCATCCGTTTGATCAGCGCCACGGGAAGCGCCCAGACCAAGACCCCGACGGTCACCGCAACACCCAGCGGTTGGCGCACCGGGGGGTAACGCCAGAGCTGGTAGGTCGTTGCAAAAACGCCACCGACCAGGCCATAGAGCAGATGAAAACCGCCATCGCGGATGTCGATAATACCCAGCGGATCATCCCAGTAGTGGTGAAAGTAGAGGGCGACGAAGCCCAAACGCGCACAGATAAGGGACCAGAGGAGGATATCCGTCAGTGGCCCGCCCACTTTCACCTGGCCCCAGCGCCCGGCAATGGCGCCGGCAACCAGGGCCACGATAAACCCCACTAGGATCAGGACCTGGCCTACTGGGAGGCTTAGCGGGCCCACAGCAATCGATGACCCCATCAGCGCGACGCACCAGTAGCGGCGAGCCGGTCCAGGAACGCGTCACTGCTGATCTCACCGGTAATCCGATAACCGCGCCGTTCTTTGCCGTCCGGGCCGATCAGCATGATGGTCGGCGGCCCAACCACCTGCAGTTCATCCATTAGCCTCTGATCAACACGGTCCGTGGCGGTCACATCCGCTTGTAGGAGCTGCACATCCGCCAGTGCCTGCTGGACCTCGGGGTCACCGAAGACCTCTTCCTCGATGACCTCACAGCTGATGCACCAGTCCGCGTAGAACTCGAGCAGCGTCCACCGGTCCTGCTCGCCGGCACTGGCTAAGGCCTGGTTCAGATCGTCGGGTGACTTAATGGCGCTAAAACGCGCCATCGCTCGATCGGTCCCTTCGGCCTCGCCGCCCCCCTCACCACCGGCGTAGGGCGTTAAAGGTGAGCGCGGATCACTGCCACCGCCGGCGGCTCCAACCAGCATCAGACCGCCCCACAGACCCATCACCAGGGCCAGCGCGGCCACCAGTGCTCGCACCGCCTCCGCCAGGGCGGCATGGCGCACGGCATTCAGGGTCATGGCCGCTGTAATGACAGCGAGGATGCCCCAGAGCGCCATGACCACGCTGGCCCAAACGACCCGCTCCAAAAACCAGATCGCGGTGCCCAGCAAAATCAGGCCGAATACCGATTTAACGGCGTTCATCCAGATGCCCGGTTTGGGGAGCAGACTGGCGCCCAGGGTTCCGAACGCCACCAGCGGGGCCCCCATGCCCAGACCCAGCGCCAATAGGCCCAGACCGCCGTAGAACGCATCGCCCGACTGGGCGATGTAGAGGAGGGCACCGGCCAGCGGCGCCGTCATGCAGGGGCTGGCCAGCAGGGCGGAAAAGAACCCCATCAGGGCGGCACCGCCCAGGTGGCCGCCGGTCTGGCGGCTGTTCATGCTGGCTAGGCGATCCCGTAGGAAAGCCGGCAGCTGCAGTTCGTAGGCACCAAACATCGACAGCGCTAGCAGCACAAAGATTACCGCCAGGCCACCAATGAACAGCGGCACCTGGAACATGGCCTGGAGGTTGGCACCCACCAGTCCCGCCGCCGCCCCGAGGACGGCATAGGTCGTGGCCATGGTGACCACAAAGGCCAGTGACAGGCTAAGGGCCCGACCACGCCCCGCCTGACTGCCCACGATCACGGCGGAGAGGATGGGAACCATGGGCAGCACACAAGGTGTAAAGACCAGCAGCAGACCCAGCCCGAAGAACAACGCCAGGTTCCAGCCAAGGCTGCTTTGCGCGAGACTGCTAGCGAGGTACTTATCTTCCGCCTGGGAGCCAGCCCCCTGAGGCTGTGAGGCATCGGGAGCCGTGCCTGAATCGGCATCGGCTACCTGCCCGTCCAGGCTCACGGTGGCGCTCTGGGGCGGGTAGCACAGCCCCGCCTCAGCACAGCCCTGCCAGCTCAGCTCAAGGGTGCGGACCTCGCCCGGATCAACCACCACCTCCGCCTGGTTGTAATAGACCTCGGACTCGCCGAAATTCTCGTCCGTAATAACCTGGCCGTCCGGGTACGCCACGGCCGCCGGCTCGGCCGCCTGGCCGGTGATGGTCATGCGCTTACGATAGAGGTAGTAGTCCGGCGCGATGTCCCACTTAACAAGGAGCTGATCACCGCGCGGCACGACCTCATACTGGAAGGCCTCCTCCGGTGCCAGGAAATCCGACTGATCGATCGCGCCCTGAGCCGTCGGAGCGGCATGCAGCACCAGGATCACAGCTGCCACGATGACCGATGCTAACCGTGTGTGTATCACACTATCTCCTTGCGCCCGTTAATGGGGACGCACTCTGACGAGTGCGGATTAACTGGGCATTAAGAGGTTGTACCACCATGCATGTGCTTTTGATTGAAGACGATGAGCTCGTCGCCTCGGGCCTGATTAGCGGCCTCGAGATGGAGTCCTTCGTCGTGGATTGGGTTACCGATGCCACGAGTGCGGATAGCGCCATGACGACGGTGGCCACGGATATCGTGATACTGGATCTAGGCCTCCCGGACGGCGACGGCCTGGAGCTCATGCGCCGGTGGCGAACGCGCGGCGTGAACGTACCCGTACTGGTGCTGACCGCCAGGGATGCCATGGCAGACCGCGTAACCGGGCTGGACACCGGGGCGGATGATTATGTCCTCAAGCCCTTCGATCTGGATGAACTGACCGCCCGGCTGCGGGCCTTACTTCGCCGGAGCGCGGGGCAGGCCTCGCCCGTCATCGAGCACGGCTGCCTGCGCTTGTTCCCTGAACGAGGCGAGGTGACGCTGGGCGGCGTGCCGGTCACCCTCTCCCGCCGGGAGCTCCTCCTGCTGGACAAGTTCCTGCGTGCGGGCAACAACCTCCTCACCGAGGACCAGCTCAAGGACGCCCTCTACGGCATGGGGACTGACATCGGTAGCAATGCCGTCAATGTACACATCCACCATCTGCGCCAGAAGCTCGGGCGCGAGCTGATCCAGACCGTGCGGGGCATGGGTTACCGCTTGGGACCACCACCCGCCGAGGGGCCTGGAGAACGATCATGACACTAAAACGACGCCTGGTTCTGGGCGTAGGGCTCGCCTTGGGCCTGCTATGGACGTTGGCCGCCGCGCTGCTGTTTTGGGATCTACGCAGCCAGATTGCGGATACCCTGGACGACCGCCTGGCCGCCTCGGCCCAGATGGTCGCCGGCCTCATGGCCCGTCAGCCCGAGCTGCTGGAGCAACCTCGCGGCGACACCGAGTTAGTCGAACCGGCATCCGAGGGCGTGGCCTGCCAAATACAGTCCGCCAGCGGTGAGGTGCTTGTACGCACCGAAGGCGCGGACGGCCAGGGCCTGGCGGCCCACGAACTAGGCTACCGCACCACCGAGATCGATGGTGAGCGTTGGCGCGTCTATACCCAGGCGCACAATGGCCTGCGCATCACGACCGCCGACCGCATGAGCGAACGGGATGAACTGCGCCAGGGTATCCTCTTGGTGTTGGTAACGCCCTTCGCCCTAGCGCTCACAGGCGGCATCGGCGTCGTCTGGATTGGCGTAAACCGCGGCCTAGCGCCCCTGGAGAAGTTGAACCGGGCGGTTTCCCAACGCAGCCCCTCCATGCTCGCTCCGGTCGACATCGGTTCAACGCCCGCCGAACTGCAGCCGGTGATCGCAACATTGAACAGCCTCTTAGCGCGATTGAACGACGCCTTACAGCGGGAGCAGGAATTTGCCAACCAGGCGGCGCATGAGCTGCGTACACCGCTGACCGCCATTAAGACCCACCTGCAGGTTGCTCAACGCCAGGCGCCGGAAGCAGCCCCGGCCCTGGATCAGGCGAACACCGCCATGCAACGCCTGCAGCGCATCATTGAGCAGTTGCTGATGCTCGCGCGTGTTGAACGCGGCGGCGCCGACAGCGGCGCAAGCGCGCCCGCCGAGACGGTTATCCACCAGGCCATGGCGGACCTGCCCAATGGGGACCGGATCAGGGTTGAGGCGGGACCGTGCCTACCGGATCTGGCCGTTCCCGCACCACTGGCTACAGCAGCCCTACGCAATCTGCTGGAAAACGCCCTGCGCCACGGCTCTGGCGAGGATCCGGTGGAACTCCAGGCCCAGAGGATGGGCTCCGAACTCGTCATGACGGTAACCAACCGGACCCAGACCAGCCCGGCTCACAGCCCCGGGCGTAGCGATGGCCTAGGGCTGCGAATCGTACGCAGCATCACTGAACGGTTTAATGCGCGATTCGAATTCCGATACCCGCAGGAAGGCGTGCTGCAGGCTGCCATCCAGTGGCCGACTAGCGACTCGCAGCCCCTGTAGCCGCTCCACCGGATGGCAACCGGTAGGGTGGCTCGATGCTGCAGCCGAGCGCCCCCGAACACGCGCCGGGGCATCTCGGATGGCCTTCGCCCCGGCGCCCGGTCCCATCGAAGCGCGGGGCATGACTCAGCCGCTAGGCACCCGGCGGACATCGCGGACGTTGCGAAGCGCCGCCACGCGATCCATGACGCGGCTCATTTGCGCCACATCCTGGACCTCCAGCGTTAACGTCATGCGCGCGAGCTGATCATTCGGGTCGGCGCGCGTATTCGTGGCCGTGACGTTAATCCGCTCCTGGGTCAGGACCGCGGTAATATCCTTCATCAGGCCCTGGCGATCAAAGGCCTCGACCTGGATGGCCACGGGGTAGCGATGGCGCTGGCCGTTGGCCCAGCTCACCTCGATCAGGCGCTCGTCGCCGGCCTCCTCGTAGCGCTGGACCTTGTCGCAGTCATGGCGATGCACCGTCACCCCCTGACCCTGGGTGATAAAGCCGATGATGGGATCTCCCGGCGCCGGCTGGCAGCAGCCGGCCATGCGCGTGAGTAGATTGCCGATCCCATAGATGGTGACATCGTCATCCCCGCCGGACTGGCGCGTCTGCTGTGAGTGCCGGACCGGAAGCGCATCGTCATCTTGGGCCGGTAGCAGGTAATCACTGACCAGGCCGGCAATCTGACCGCCCGAGATATCGCCGCGTCCGATCGCGGCCAATAGCTCAGCCACCTGCGCATAACCGGCCCGAGAGGCGATGTGCTCGAGCTTCATGCCCGTGAGCCCGAGACGGTGGAGCTCGCGATCCAGGATCTGGCGGCCCTCGGCGGCGTTGTGGTCGAAATCCAGGCGCTTGAACCAGGCCCGCGCCTTGGCGCGCGCTCGCGGCGTACGCAGATACCCGCGGGCCGGGTTGAGCCAGTCCCGACTGGGGCGCGGCTCGCGCGCCGTTAGCACCTCGATCTGATCGCCGTTACGCAGCTCGGTAGTCAGCGGCACAATCCGCCCGTTGATCTTGGCGCCCCGGCAGCGGTGGCCGATCTCGGTATGAACCTGATAGGCGAAATCTAGCGGCGTGGCACCGCGCGGTAGATCGATGACATCGCCCTGGGGCGTTATGACATAGACGCGGTCCTCGAAGACCTCGGCCTTGAAGCGGTCGATGAGGTCGTCCTCGCCCTGGTCATCCGCCGGGGTCTCCAGGAGCTGACGCAGCCAGGCAACCTTCTGATCGAACGACGGATCGGCGCCCACGCCCTCCTTGTAGCGCCAGTGGGCCGCCACGCCCAGCTCCGCGTGCTGATGCATCTCCCCGGTGCGGATCTGGATCTCGACGTTCTTACCCTCGGGACCAACCACGGCCGTGTGCAGGGATTGGTAGTTATTGTCCTTGGGCGTCGCGATGTAGTCATCGAACTCGCCCGGGATGGGCTGCCACACCGCATGAACCACACCGAGCGCGGCATAGCACTGGGCGACATCGTTGACCAGGACCCGAACCGCTCGGATATCGAAGAGCTCGTGGAAGCCCAGGCCCTTGCGCTGCATCTTCCGCCAGATGCTGTAGATGTGCTTGGGCCGCCCCGCCACATCCGCCTCGACACCGGCCTGGTCCAGGGCGGCCGCGAGCTGATCGCGCACCTGGGCGATGTAGCGCTCACGGTCCACACGCTTCTCGGCCAGGAGCTTGGCGATGCGCTTGTAGGTCACCGGATCGAGGTAGCGGAAAGACAGATCCTCGAGCTCCCACTTGATCTGCCAGATGCCCAGGCGATTGGCGAGCGGGGCGTGCAGATCCTGGGTCTCGCGGGCGATGGTGCGGCACTCGGCATCATCGAGGCCCTTGAGCGCACGCATGTCGTGCAGACGTTCGGCGAGGACGATGAAGACCACGCGGATATCGCGCGCCATGGCCAGCAGCATCTTGCGTAAGGCCTCGACGCGATCACCGCTGTCGCTGTTCTTGGGATCGCGATGGAGATCGCTGACCACGACCATACGAGCGGTGCCATCCACGAGGGTAGCTACGTCGTCGCCGAAGGTACGCGCCAGCGCCTCGCCGTCGAAGCCCTCGAACCACGGCAGATCGTGGAGCAATGAGGCCACCAGCGTATCGCGGTCGAGCTTGAGGCCGCCTACGATGCTGGCCACGCTCGCCGCGTGGCTGAAGAAGGATTCCCCCGCGCGGCGATAGCGGTCTCCGAGATGCTCACCGGCGTGATACCACGCCCGCTCGAGCAACGCCCGTTCCGCCGGCTCCAGAGCGACCGGCAGCCGCTCGACCCAGCTGTCGAATGCCAGGGGCAGCTCAGTGGTGTCCTCGAACTCGCCGGAGACTTGCACCATCCCGTATGGCCCCCTATTGAGCGGCTCTCGTAGCACCTGACTCGCTACCGCGTGGGTTCGCGACAACTGCTGCATGATACTAACGAAGCCTTATTACTGTCGCCCTCGCAGACCACACGAACCTGCTCCGGGTTCAACCCTTGCACCCTACGGCGCAAACGACTACTGTATTTATAAACAGCATTCGAGGCGATCGCTATGGATGAGCTAACACCACGCCAGCAACAGATCATCGCGCTGATTCAGCGCTGCATTGCGGAAACCGGGTACCCACCGACGCGTAGCGAGATCGCCCAGGAGCTCGGTTTTCGCTCCCCCAACGCCGCCGAGCAACACCTCCGCGCCCTGGAGCGCAAGGGCGCTCTCGAGATTCGCGCGGGGACCTCGCGAGGCATCCGGCTACTGCTCCAGCCCGCCGGTAGCACGAACGACGCCACGGATGCCGAAGACAGCGGTCTGCCAGTGGTAGGCCGCGTGGCCGCCGGGAGCCCGGTCCTCGCCGAGGAGCACATCGACTGGCGCTACCCGATCACGCCCGATCTGTTCTCGCCACGCGCCGATTACCTGCTGCGCGTACGCGGTATGAGCATGAAGGACATCGGCATCTTTGAAGACGACCTACTGGCCGTCCACCGCACATCCGATATCCAGAACGGGCAGATCGTGGTGGCACGGCTCAACGATGAGGTCACGGTCAAGCGTTTCCAGCAGGAGGGCCCGATGGTCTATCTCCTACCGGAGAACCCCGAGTTCGAGCCCATCGAGCTGGATCTGCGCACCGAGGGCCTGGCCATCGAGGGTCAGGGCGTCGGTGTCATCCGAGCCTCGCTCTAGCGTCAGCCGCTAGCTGAGACAGCCAATGAGGTCCGCCATGAACGATTCCCTGGACGCCCTGCTCGACAACCCCGCCATCTGGCGAGCCGGCGAGCCGGCCCGCCACGATGACACCGCTCGCATCGCCAGCGAGCATCCGTCCCTGGACGGCGTCCTGCCTGGTGGCGGCTGGCCGCGCGGGGCGTTGACCGAGATCCTGTATGATCAAGCCGGCATCGGCGAGCTGAGCCTGCTCATGCCCGCGCTGGCCCGCCTGAGCCACCAGGGTGGCTGGATCGCGCTGGTGGCGCCGCCCCATATCCCTTATGCCCCGGCACTGCGCCAATACGGCATCGACCTGTCGCGCCTGCTGCTCATCCATCCCGATGACCGCACGGACAGCCTGTGGGCCGTCGAGCAGGCCCTGCGAACTGGCACCTGCGGTGCCGTCCTCGCCTGGCCACGCTGCATCGACGACCAGAGCATGCGCCGGCTCCAACTCGCCGCCGAGGCCGGTGACACCCTGGGCGTGCTCTTCCGGGAGACGCGCGCGGCGGAGCAACCCTCGCCGGCCGCCCTGCGATTGCGGCTAACCCGCGCACCGGGCGAGACGCCACATGCCCATATCTTGAAATGCCGCGGCGGGGCCCGCTACGACAATCTGGCGCTGGACCTCGACAACCCCCCAACACCGGGGAGCCGCGATGAGGAACCCGCAGCGATGCCCCGCCAACCCGAGGCGCCGTCACGATCCGAGCGAACACCGAGCACCAGCATCCGACGCTCTGGACGGCGGGGCAGCAATACCCCCCGGCGTGCCGCCCAGATGGATCTGCCACTGGCCGCCGCGAGCGACGCCAACACAACCCCTCGCGGCGAACGCGAGCAGGGGCTGCCTCCTCGGCGGCGCTAGCGCCGACCAAGCGGGCAAGGACGAGGGACAGGCATCGATAATGTCTCGCCGAGGCGATTGATAACGCATGCTCTGGCTCGGCATCCATCTACCCTGGCTTGCCCTCACGGTCTTCGAGCGGGGTAACGGCAACAACGAGCCGCTGGTGGTCATCGATGGCCGGGAGGTCACCCAGGCCAATACGGCGGCTCTACGCGGCGGCGTCACCCCCGGTTTGGGCCTGGCCGGCGCCCAGGCGCTGGTGCCGTCGCTATGCGTGCGCGAGCGCGATAAGCAGGCTGAGGGCGAGCTACTGGAGCGCTTGAGCGCCGGCCTACTGGCCTATAGCAGCGACATCAGCCCAGCCCCGCCGGCCGAGCTACTGCTGGAGATCGGTGGCAGCCTGCGCTATTTCGGAGGCCTGGAGCAGCTGCGTGGTCGTATCCAGGGCACGCTTACGGAGCTCGGTCATAGCGCCCGCCTGGGCATCGCCCCCACGCCCACGGCCGCCCGTCTGCGGGCGCGGGCAGGCCATGAGCGCCCCCTTTTGACGCCATCGGAGCTCGCCGAGGGCATGGGCGAGCTGCCCATCGGGGTGCTGTCGCTGACAGCGCGCCAGCATCAGGCACTCGATGCCCTCGGTATGGAGCGGCTCAGTGACTGCCTCGCCCTGCCGCGCGACGGCCTATGCCAGCGCTTCGGCACGGCCCTGATCGACGAGCTCGACCGAGCCCTCGGCAACGCGCCGGATCCGCGCTCGCGCTGGCAGCCTCCGGCCCATTACACGGATCGCCTGGAACTGCCCGCCGAGGTAGCCAACAGCGATCATCTCGTGTTCGGCCTCAAGCGGCTCATCCAGGGCCTATGTAACTTTCTGCAGGGCACCGAGACGGCAACCCAGCGCATCACCTTCCGGCTCGAGCACCCATACCAGAGCGCGACCCCGTTCGGCTTGGGGCTGCTTACCCCAAGTCGCGACCTCGATCACCTCTTCGAGCTGCTACGCCAGCGCCTGGAACGCATCCATCTGCCGGCGCCGGTAATCGGCATCCAGCTCGAATGCCGGGACATACAGCGCGCCCCGCCTACCGAGCGCCCTCTCCTCGATGACAACCAGGCGGCGGGGCGAGACGATGATGAGGCCTTGATCAACCGCCTGGCGGCCCGGCTCGGTGAGCCGTGTATCCAAGGCCTCGGCACTCACCCCGAGCACCGCCCGGAACGGGCCTGGTGTTACCAAGCACCGGGCAAGGCGAGCGCCGAGCTGGCGACCCCGCCACGCCCCCTATGGCTTCTCGACGAGCCCATCCGCCTGGGCCTCAACGAGCGCGGCCCCGTCTGGCAGGGCCCGCTAACGATCCAGCAGGGGCCGGAGCGCATCGAATCCGGCTGGTGGGACGGTGGCGATATCACCCGCGACTACTACATCGCCGTTAACCCCGCCGGCGAACAGCTCTGGATCTACCGTAACCGCCGTTGCCGGCAGGACTGGTACATCCACGGCTTCTTCGGCTGAGTCCGTCGGACGATTCCGACGATCCGTCAGGACAAACCGCTATCGAACCGAGGCCGGGTGAATGGTAGTGTTCGCTCGCCAATCGGCGTCTCGGCGAGAGGAGAGCTATCATGGCCGCGGTAGACAGCATCAACGACGCCTTCGAGGCGTGGCTAGCGAACACCGAGCCCGCCTCGCCCCACGAACCGGACGACGGGCTCCACTACCGCCAGTTCGGCCACGCCTATGCGGTCCTCGATAACGACTCCGCGTACCTCGTGCTCTGCCGTATCGAGACGGATGCCAATCACCGCGGTGAAGGTTACGCCAGCCGGCTCATCGAGCACATCAAGGCCTTGTGCGACGACTACCGGATCACCCTGCTCGGCCAGGCCACGGCCTACACCCAAAATGGCCTCACACAGGAGGCGCTGCTCGCCTGGTACAAGCGCCACGGCTTCGTCATCGACCGTGAGCGTAGCGCCGAGCCCCTGGTGTGGTATCCCGACCGACCGGTGTGATCACCCCCGCCAAGATCACAGCGGGCTCCTACGACTCCGGCGACACCACTGCCCTGATGGCCACCGCTGTATGCGCGCTCGCTCGCTACCAACCCACGAGCTCCGCGAGGTCGGCGGTCTCGCCTGGCCGCTGATCCTCTCCAATATCACCGTCCCGCTCCTGGGGCTGGTGGACACGGCTGTCCTTGGCCACCTGTCCGAGGAGCGCTACCTGGGCGCCGCCACGCTGGGTGCTACCCTATTTAGCTTCCTCTATTGGGGTTTCGGATTCCTGCGCATGGGCACCACCGGCCTGACGGCCCAGGCCCGCGGCGGCGACGACTGGCCCAGCGTCACGCGGCTACTCCTCCAGGGGCTGATCATCGCCGCCATCCTGGGGCTGGTCCTCATCGCCTGCCATCCGCCGCTGATCACGCTGGGTCTATGGCTCCTCGACGGCAGTCCCACTGTCACCGAGCTCGCCTACCGCTACGCCGGTATTCGGATTGCCAGCGCCCCGGCCGTTCTCGCCAATTACGCCATCCTGGGCTGGGCCTTGGGACTCGGCCGCAGCCGCGTGGCCCTGGCCCTGATGATCGTCAATAACGGCCTCAACATCGTGCTCGACCTGGTGTTCGTCATGGGCCTGGGGATGACGGTCGAGGGGGTAGCCCTGGGGTCCGTACTCGCGGACTACGGCGCCCTGCTGGCCGGTGGCGGCTGGGCCATACGGGCGATCCATCGCTGGCAGCTGCCGCGCCGCCCCGGCGGCCTCGCCGCCTGGCAGCACTATCGACGCCTCTTCCAGGTCAACAGCGCGTTATTCATCCGCACCCTCTGCCTGCTGTTCGCCATCGCCTTCTTCCATGCCCAGGGTGCGCGGCTCGGCGATACCGTCCTAGCGGCCAACGCCGTACTCATGCAGTTCATCCTGCTCACGTCCTACGGCCTCGATGGCTTCGCCCACGCCTGCGAGGCCCTGGTAGGTCGTAGCCTCGGCGCCAACGATCGCCCGGCCTTCGAACGGCGGCTGGCCGCGGGCACCATCTGGTCAGCCGTAACGGCCATCGCGGCGAGCTTCGGCTTCCTCCTGGGCGGTGACGCACTGATCAGCCTGCTGACCTCCATCCCGGCGGTACGCGCGAGCACCAGCGCCTATCTCCCGTGGATGGTCGCCATGCCGATACTGGCCGCCGGCAGCTACCTCCTGGATGGCGTGTTCGTCGGGGCGACGCGCACGAACGCCATGCGCGAGACCATGATCATCGCCCTCGCCGTCTACCTGCCCTGCTGGTATGCCACCACCGATCTGGGCAACCATGGGCTCTGGCTCGCCTTTAGCGCCTTCACGTTCGTGCGTAGTGCGGGTCTCGCCACCTGGCTAACAGTGGCACTTCGCCGAGGCAGCTGGTTCGCCACTGCCTAGTTCGTGTCCGTACCCGTGGGGCGCGTCAGCAGGAAACCAGCAACGCCGACCATCACGGCCCCGGCAACCATGGGTAGGAGATAGCCGGAAGTCGTCACCAGTACGATCAACCAGCTCAGAATAATAGCGATAACGGCATTGCGCTTGGAGGGCCGCGATATCGCCCGCTCATCCTCCCAGCGCCGCAGCACCGGCCCGAAGCGCGGATGCTCGCGCAGCCACCGCTTGAGCTCGGGCGAGCTCCGACCAGCCGCCCAGACGGCGACGATCAGGAATGGCGTGGTGGGAACGAGGGGCAGGAATACGCCAGCGGTCGCCAGTGCGACGAAAAACAGCGCCACACCCTGATACACCAACCGACGTAACGTGCCCATATAAAGCCATCACTCTCTTGGTTACCGCAACGGCTTAGCCCGCAAGGGAAACGCTAAATAATTCTCGCCGGCCTCTGCGCGTCATGGCGGCGTCGCAAGGCTTGGCCGCACTACCAGTGCAGCGTGCCTCACCGGCACTTTTCCTGCCCGCGCGTCCAGCAGCCAGAGGCTCGTGCGAATTGTTCAGCGTTTCCCAGAACAGCCGGCCCGGCCTCGGCTGATCGCCACAGCCCTAATCAGCACCGAAGTAGTGGGCCAGATAGGCGTCGAAGCTCAGTTCCTCGGCGGCCTCGATCCGCTGCTGGGCGGCCCGGGATTCGGCCGCTTGCGCTAACAACCGCTGCTCGAGCTCGGCTGGTAACGCGGTTTGCTTGAATAGCTGCTCGTGCTGACGTGACAACCGCTGCGCGAACTCGATGAACTCCTCATCATGATCGCGCATGCTCGCCAATACGCGCGCCGAGGGCGTTTGATCCGGGTCCTGGACCCGCTGGCGATAGTGGGCCAGGACAGGGGCATAGCTCGCCTCGTCGCGGCACTCGTCCAACAGCTCCGCCGGTCCGGCCATGGCCTGGAACAGCTCATCCGCCCATTGCCTCAGCGACACGCGCCGTCCGTCGCCGCGATAGAGGGTCAGCTGGGGATCACGCCCCCAGCGTGCGACCAGGCCCTGGTTGCTGTCGATACGCCCCTGCTCGTGGGGATCAATGGGTGGGCTGTCCTGGAGGAGGCAAAACAATAGCAGCGTCTCCAAGAACTGGAGCTGCGACACGCCGACCCCCAGGGGCTCGAACGGGTCAAGATCCAATGCCCGGATCTCGACGTACTCCACGCCCGCGCGCGCCAGCGCCGCCGTCGGCTGCTCACCGCTATGGGCCCGCGCCTTGGGCCGGACGAAGCTGTAGTACTCGTTCTCGATCTGGAGCACGTTGGTGTTGAGTTGCCGCCATTCGCCATCAACCCGGGTACCGATGCGCGCGTACTCCGGATCCGGCGTATTAATGGCACGGCGCAGGCTCTCGATATACGATTCGAGGCTATTGTACGAGACCTTGAGCCCCGCCTGCGCCTTGTTCTTGTAGCCGATGTCGCTCATGCGCAGCGACGTCCCGAACGGCTCGTAGAAGGTGTGCTCGCCGTACTCGTGGAAATGCAGGTTCTGGCCCTGCGTGAAGGAGCGACAGATCGCCGGTGACGCGCCGAAGAGATAGGGCACGAGCCAGCCGTAACGCTGGAAATTGCGGATCAGGCGAAAGTAGGCCGCCGAGCGGAAGGTCGTGGCATCGCGCTGATCGCCCTCGGCCGCCTGCAACACGGCCAGGAACTCGTCGCTAAAGGAGTAGTTGAAGTGGATGCCCGAGATGGCCTGCATGGCGCGGCCGTAGCGCCAGTCCAGGCCGCGCCGGTAGATATGCTTCATCCAGCCGACGTTGGAATCGCCGTAGTCGGCGATGGGGATCTCGCGATCACCGCCCAGCATACAGGGCATGCTCGTCGCCCAGAGCCGTTCATCACCGATATAGTGATAGGTGTAGCGATGGAGATCCGTAAGGAACTCGATGAGCTCACCGACATCCCGACAGGGCGGGGTAACGAACTCCAGCAGGGCCTCGGAGTAATCCGTGGTAATCGCCGGATGGCACAACGCCGAGCCCAGCGCCTCGGGATGCGGGCTCTGGGCGATGCGACCGGACGGCGTCACGCGCAGGCCCTCTTTCTCAAGGCCCTTGTGGCTATTCAGCAGGAGGCCGCGCCGGCCCGCGCGCTGGATGGCGCGCACGCGACGGTCGGTACTGCGGTGCATAAACCCTGTCGCCCCGTTTGGCCTGCGGAGCCGTGATTGTGCCGTCACAGGCAACGGAATAAAACGCCGCTGCCGCAAAAACAGCAACCAGAGGCAACCCGAACCATGAGCGTGCGTGCCGTTATCTTCGACCTCGACGGGGTCTTGATCGACTCGGAACGCTGCTGGCAACGCGCGCGCGAGGTATTCGCCGCCGCCCATGGCGCCGTCTGGACCGACGCGCTGCAACGCCGGGCGATGGGCACCGGCAGTGAGCAGTGGCTGGCCCTCATGCAACAGCACATTGCCCCCCACCTCGCGCCCGAGACCATCTACGCCGATATGATCGAGCGCATGCGGGCCGAATACGCCCGAGCGCTGCCGCTGCGCGAGCGCGCCGTTGAGACCGTGCGGGCGCTCGCCGAGCACTACACCGTCGCACTGGCCTCCGGCGCGCCGACCGATCTCATCGACTACACCATGGCCACCAGTGGGCTCGACAGTGCCATGGCGACGATCGTCTACGGTGACACCGTCAGCAACGGCAAGCCGGCCCCCGATATCTATACCGAGGCCGTCCGACGGCTCGACCTATCGCCCACCGAGGCCGTCGGCATCGAGGATTCCACCAACGGTCTGGCGGCCTTGCATGCCGCGGGGCTGTGGGCGATCGCTGCACCGGTGCCCGGCTTCGAGCCAACGTCGGCGGAACTGGCACGCGCTCACGCACGCGTGGACGGCCTCGCCGAGGTCACCCCCACGCTCATCGACGACCTGTCGGGGCCCCGCGATTGAACCAGCAGCCCCCGATCCATGTCCCCAACGCATGGTTTCGTTGAGTCGGCGCCGTTAGCATACCGCTCAGTTGGCCCCAACCACATACTACCGCGACACACCTGGAGACCAGCCATGCGGACGTCCCTGGCCCTGCTCGCCCTTGCCACCGGTCTGTTCGCCGCAACCGCGACGGCAACGGAGCTGCGCACGGAAACCATCGAATACCAGGTCAACGGCGACCCCTACACCGGCTACATCGCCTGGGATGCCGACCGAGACGGAGAACGCCCCGGGGTGTTGGTGGTCCACGAATGGTGGGGACACGGCGACTACGTGCGCCAGCGTGCGCGCCAGCTCGCGCGCCTAGGCTATACCGGATTCGCGCTGGATATGTACGGTCAAGGCAGGCGCGCGAATCACCCCGACGAGGCCAAGCAATTCATGCAGGCCACGCTCTCGGACATGGATCGGGCCGAGCAGCGCTTTAAGGCCGCCATGACGCGCCTGCAGGAGCACCCTAGCGTGGACGAGGCGCGTATTGCCGCTCAGGGCTACTGCTTCGGTGGTGGCGTGGTGCTGGCAATGGCACGCCGGGGACTCGACCTGGACGGCGTGGTCAGCTTCCACGGCAGCCTCGGGAGCGACCGGACGGTTGAACCAGGCGATGTTAAGGCCGCCGTGCAAGTCCACACCGGTGGCGCGGATGAGTTCGTGCCGGCCGACCAAGTCGCCGACTTCGTCACGGCCATGCACCAGGCGAATGCCGACTACGCGGTGCACAGCTACCCGGCGGCCAAGCATTCGTTTACCAACCCGGCGGCCGATGAGTACGCCGACAAGTTCGGCCTACCCGTAGGCTACAACGCCGAAGCGGATCGGCGTTCCTGGCAAGCGACTAAGGCCTTTTACCGCGAGATCTTCGATTGAACCCAGTGGGACATGGGTCCATGAGGCGTTATCACGATGGCGTCGCCGCCGCTGCGGCGACGCCTTTGAGGGGGATGCATGCAGCACAGGCTCGACGAGCTCTTCCGCCAGGCCGAGTCGGTACTACTCGGCAAGGGCGATACCATCCGGCTGGCGGTGACGTGCCTGCTGGCGCAAGGCCATCTCCTCATCGAGGACCGGCCGGGCGTCGGCAAGACCACACTCGCGCACCTGCTCGCGCGCCTTCTGGGCATGCGCTTCCAACGCATCCAGTTCACCAGCGATCTGCTGCCCGCGGACATCCTGGGGACTGCCGTCTATGAGCGCGACACCAATCGGTTCGTCTTCCACCCCGGCCCCATCTTCGCGCAGCTGGTGCTGGCTGATGAGGTCAATCGCGCCACGCCCAAGGCGCAGAGTGCCCTGCTCGAGGCCATGGGCGAGCGCCAGGTGACCGCGGAAGGCGAGACCCGGGCGCTGCCCGAGCCATTCTTCGTGATCGCGACACAGAACCCCGTTAGCCAGCTCGGGACCTTTCCCCTGCCCGAGTCGCAACTGGACCGGTTCCTGATGCGTATCGAGATCGGCTACCCGGAACGCAGCGCCGAACGCGAGCTGCTGCGCGGTCAGGACCGGCGACGCCTCATCGAGCATCTCGAGACCGCGCTACCCCCGGAGCAGCTCGCCGCCGTTCAAGGCGACGTCGAGCAGGTGCACTGCGCCGATGCCGTCATCGCCTACGTCCAGGCGTTGCTGGAGCATACGCGCGACAGCGGGGCCTTTCGGCTCGGCCTCTCGCCGCGAGCCGGTCAGGCCCTGATTGCCGCCTCGCGGGCTTGGGCCTATCTGGACGGGCGGTCAGCGGTGCTGCCGGAGGACGTTCAGGCCATCTTCCCCCATGTCGCGGGCCATCGGCTGCAGCCCGTCGATGACGACGGCGCCGGCGCTAGCAACCGCGCGCGCCAGCTGCTCGACCAGGTCACTATTCCCTGATGCGATGGCCCGTCTGGCTGCGACGCTGGATGCAACGACGCCATGGCGATACGGGCGCTAGCGCCGTCCTCCACTACCGCCGCGTCTACATCCTGCCGACCCGCCAGGGATTCCTCTTCGCGGCCATCCTCATCGTGATGTGGCTGGCGGCCATTAACTACAACAACAACATGGCCTTTCTGCTGACCTTTCTCCTGGCCGGCATCTTCTTGGCCGTAATGAATCACACCTTTCGCGACCTCGTCGGCCTCCAGGTTACCCCGCTGGCCGCCGAGCCGGTCTTCGCGGGCCAGACCGCGAGCTTCCCGCTGCAGCTCGACAACAACGCCCGAACGGCGCGCACGGATATAGGGGTCGGCACGGATGGCCCTGAGGGCTTCTACGACATCCCCGCCGGCGAGCGAGCTCGCGCCGTTGTTACCGTCATCACGCGCCGGCGTGGTCGCCTGCGGACGGGAGCCATTACGCTCGACACCCAGTATCCCGCCGCCCTCTTTCGCGCCTGGAGCTGGGTCGATCCCGCCGTCCACTGCCTCGTCTACCCCGCCCCCGAAACCAACGGCCCTACGCCGCCGCGACGCGCCACCGCCGGCGGTCTCCTCGGCCGGCGCACGGGCGGCGACGACGACTTCGACGGCCTGCGCCGGTATCGGCGCGGCGACCCCATAAGCCGAATCGCCTGGAAAGCGACCGGGTCACGCGAGCTGCAGATCAAGGAGTTCAGCGGCGGCGAGAGCGAGGAGCTGCTTCTGAGCTGGCTCGATACCGCGGACCTGGCGGGCACCGAGCAACGTCTGTCACGGCTGTGTTACTGGGTCCTGGAGGCCGAACGGCGCGGGGCTCGCTACGCCCTGTCCCTACCTGGCCGCGAGGTGCCGGCCGCTAGTGGACCGGCGCAACGGGATGCCTGTTTGACCGCCCTCGCGGAGTTCGAGGTGTAATGCTACGCCGTCAGGCCGCTGACCAGCTACCGCATCGCACCCTGCTCGGCCTGCTCACGGTCCTGGCCGCCGTGTTATTACCGCATCTGTGGCGGGCACCGCTATGGCTAACGGCGGTAGCGCTGGCTCTGTTGGTTGGGCGCGGCGTCGTTAGTCGGCGCGGCTGGCATCTGCCACCCAAGCTCATCAATCTCGCGGGCGCCGGCCTGGCCGCCGTGGCGGTAACAGCGGAGTTCGGCACCATCTTCGGGCGCGACGCCGGGGTTGCGCTATTGGTCCTCATGAGCTGTCTCAAGCTCATGGAGACGCGAAGCCGCCGCGACACCATGATCGCGGTCTTCCTCGCCTACTTCCTCATGCTGACGCATTTCCTGTTCGATCAATCATTGCTGACCGCGGGCTATATGCTCGTTACGGGCTGGGCCACGACCGCCGTGCTCATCGCCATCAGCCGGCGGCGTTACGCCCGCCTCGGTGCCGCCGAGGGCCGGCTCGCCGCCATCCTGGTGGTGCAGGGGCTACCCATCATGGCGTTACTATTCGTCCTGTTCCCGCGCCTGCCGGGACCGCTTTGGGGCCTACCGGACGATGCCCATTCCGGGGTGACGGGCCTATCGGACAGTATGAGCCCGGGGTCGATCAGCCAGCTCAGCCAATCCGATGCCGTAGCCTTTCGCGTACGCTTTGATGGCGCCCCGCCGCCGCCTCAAAAGCGCTACTGGCGGGGTCTAGTCCTGGCCGACTACAACGGCGAGGACTGGACCCACGCCAATGTGGACGCCTCACCCCGGCCGGTGAGCAAACGCGCCGAGCCGGTGAGCTACACGGTGACACTGGAGCCCCACAACGAGCGCTGGCTTTTCGCGCTCGACCTACCCGCCAATGGGCCCGGAACGGGATCACTGAGCTATTTCCACGAGCGCCGCAGCGACGAGCCGGTGCGCGAGACGAGGCGCTACACGGGGCGCTCCTATAGCGAATACCGACTCCAGCCCGAGCTGGGGGATCGCTTGCGGGATGCCTACACGCAACTCCCGGCCGACACGCACCAACGCGCCCGTTCGTTGGCCCGATCGTGGGCCGCGAAGGCGGACAGCGATGGCGCCGTGGTCGATCGCGCCTTGGCGTACATGCGCAACCAGCCCTTCGAGTACACACTCAGCCCTGAGCCCCTGCCCGACGATCACGTGGACGGTTTCCTGTTCGAGACCCAAAGCGGCTTCTGTGAGCACTACGCCGGCGCCTTCGCAGTGCTCATGCGCGCTGCCGGCATCCCGGCACGCGTGGTCACGGGCTATCAGGGCGCCACCGAGTCCGCGGCCGGCGACCACTGGACCGTACGCCAGTCCGACGCCCACGCCTGGACCGAGGTATGGTTACCGGAATCCGGCTGGCGCCGCGTCGATCCGACCAACGCGGTGTCGCCGGAGCGCGTCGAGTCGGGCCTAGGCGCGGCCGTATCGAGCGACGACGGCGCCCCGACCATGGCGCGCGGCGGCGAGGCGAGCTGGCTGCGGACGATGGGCCGAACCTGGGACGTCATCGACGCCACGTGGACGGGCTGGGTGATTAGCTACGGCCCGAGCCGTCAGAGCGGTTTCCTATCCGCTATCGGCCTGGACGAAACCTGGCGGCTGGTCGCCGCCCTTGCCGGCGGCGTCATGGCCTTCATGGGGCTGTTCGGCCTGGTGTTGATCGGCCAGCAGATGGGCGCGCGCGACCCCGATCCCGCCAGCCGCTTATGGCGCCGCGCCCAGCGACAACTCGCTAAGCGCGGGATACATCCGCGTGCTGGCGAGGGTCCGCGCGATTACGCGGCCCGCGCCCTAGCGACGGCGCCGGAGCTAGCGGCAACCATCCGGCAGGTCGAGCGGTACTACCTGCGGTTGCGGTATTACCCACGCCCCAGCCGCGACGATCTGGCGCAGCTGCGCGCGGCCGTCAGGCAGCTCGCCCGTGAGCGCCGTCGGACGACATCCCGCTAACACCGGAGTGGCGCCATGACCTCGCTGCCGCATCTGGTCGCCCATCGCGGTGACAGCGCCGATCACCCGGAGAACAGCGTCACCGCGATAAGGGCCGCCCTGGATGCCGACGCCGATGGGGTGGAATTCGACCTCCAGTTCACCGGCGACGGCGAGCCCGTCGTCCTCCACGACCGCGACCTCCGGCGAACGGGTGGCCTGAGCCGTTTCATCGACGATTACGATGCCAACGACGTCCGTGAGGGCCGCCTACCGGCCCATGAGCCGGGTCGCTTCGGGACGCGCTTCGAAGGCGAGCGCGTTGCCAGCCTGGCAACCATGGTGAGCACCATTAAGGCCCACCCAAACACCCAGGCCCGTATCATCTGTGAGCTCAAGACCGAGACGGCAACCGCCATCGGTGCCAGCACCGCCGTACGCCGGGTTCTGCATGCATGCCACGACCTCGGCGCGCGCGTGGTGATCATCGGCTTCGATGCGGGCATCGTCCGAACCGCGCGCTCCATGGGCGCGCCGGCCGTTGGCTGGGTGGTATCGCTGGGCAGCACGCTGGACCGGGAACAGGCCCAGGTCATGGCGCCCGACTACCTGATCGCCGACCGCGCCAGCCTAATGACCGCTGGTGGCCGGTTATGGCAGGGGCCGTGGCGATGGCTGATCTATGAGGTCAACACGATCGCCGAGGCACAACGCCTGACGCGCGCGGGCGCCTGGGGGGTGGAAACGAGCTCCGTGCAGCGCCTCCGCGAGGCTCAGTAGCGCCCAGCGCTGGCCGCGACCTGGGGGCGCTGGGCCAGATCGGCGAGCGTGATGCCATCCAGGAAGCCCTCGATGCGCGCCGACAGATCCTGCCATAGCTCGTGGGTTAGGCAGCGCTGATCA
This sequence comes from uncultured Ectothiorhodospiraceae bacterium, assembly GCA_913055565.1. GTDB lineage: Bacteria > Pseudomonadota > Gammaproteobacteria > Nitrococcales > Nitrococcaceae > CAJXKP01. The sequence goes on along the minus strand of CAJXKP010000021.1, from coordinate 8,577 downwards.
CTGCCGGCGACGGCGCCACCGGTGTCGTCCACCGCCAGGACAACCTCCGCCACGCTAATCGCCTCCATGGGCCGGGCCAGGCGATAGCCGCCACCAGGCCCACGCGAGCCGGCCACCAGACCATCGCGCCTGAGCCGGGCGAAGAGCTGCTCCAGATAGGACACGGAGATGCCTTGGTTCTCCGCGATGGCGGCGAGCGTGACGCGCCCGTGCGGCTCGCGCAGGGCCAGCTCCATGATTGCCGTAACGGCGTGACGACCCTTGGTGGATAGCTTCATCTAGACGGACCAGCGCCGGGCTGCCGGCCGGGGTGCCGGCCCGGACTGGGCCTCGAAGCCATGGCCCTCACCGAGACAGTAGCGCAGCCAGCGATTGAGAAAGCGATTTACCTCCCAGCGCCACGCCAGCGTGCCCGCTTCCGGCGGCTCGGCGTCCTGCCAATAACGAAACCCCCGAATACAGGAGGACGGAAGCACCTCGGCGACACGCGCATCGTGATAGATGCGGACCTCAAGGTTGGGCGTCACCTCCGGTTCCGCCCCCGCCTCGAAGAAATGCGTCAGCCGCAGGCTGGTGGTATACGGACACCGCTCGCGCACCTCAAGGTGCAGATCCGGGGTACCGTTGACCCGGGATACCACGATATCGCCACTGCGATCAGGGTCCGGCAGGAGGCGACGCATGAAGATGTAGTTATTCTCGTACAACTCCATGAGTGCAGCGAAGCTGCACTGGCTATCGACCTCCAGGGCGTTGGTTCGAGTGTCGCTAAGCATGGCGCAATCCTACCACATGGCATGCCCGAGGCGAGCCGTCCACGGACCGGCTCCGCGGCGGCGTGACGCCCCCGATAAGCGGCGAATACGCTATCCTGCGGCCCCGGCAATCTTCAGCTGGGGCGCAGCATCCGGCAGAGCGCGCGTACAACCCCAAACCGAGCATCGCCGACCCCGATAAGGATACCGTATGCCCACAACGCACAGGCCCCTGCTGGTCAGCCCCGAGCGACTGGCCCAGCAAAACGACGATCCGGCGCGGCTGGTGGTCGATCTCTCGGACGCCGCGGTCCACGAGGCCGGGCATGTGCCGGGCGCGGTGCATCTGGATTATGAGCGGCTCCTATACGCTGCCCCGCCCGTACTGGGCCTGGTGCCTGATGCCGTGACGCTGGGGCAGACCCTCGCCGCAGCTGGGATCGATGAGGAGTGTTACGTGATCGCCTACGACGACGAGGGCAACGCCCGCGCCGCCCGTCTGCTCTGGATGCTTGCCGCGCTGGGCCATCCAGCCCACGGGTTACTCGATGGCGGCCTCGTCGCCTGGCGCGCCGCCGGTCTGGCGCTGGAACAAGGCCGCGGCGAGGCCACACCGACCACTTACCAGCCCGCATTCCAGCACCGCGAGCTTATCGCTTCCTGCGACGACGTCCGGGCGGCCGTCGACGACCCGTCGAGCGTCATCCTGGATAACCGCACACCGGCGGAATATCGCGGCGAGAATATCCGCGCGGCCAGGGCGGGCCACATCCCCGGCGCCGTTAACCTCGACTGGGTCCACGCCATGGACGACGGCGATCTTCGGCTGAAGTCGAGCGAGCGGCTGCGCGCGGATCTCGAGGCCCTAGGCGTGACTCCCGATAAGATGGTCATCACGCACTGCCAGACCCATCATCGCTCGTCGTTGACGTTATTCGTCCTGCGCTATCTGGGCTACCCCACTATCCGGGGCTATGCGGGATCCTGGTCCGAGTGGGGGAACCGCAGGGACACGCCGATAGACGGCCCCGGCTAAGCGTTGTCAGCCGGCATCCTGGGGCAGGCGAAGGAAGGTCTCGCGGTAGTAGCGAAGCTCAGCGATGGAATCGCGGATGTCGTCGAGCGCGAGGTGGGAGCCCTTCTTGTTAAAGCCGTCCAGTAGCTCCGGGGCCCAGCGCCGCACCAGTTCCTTCAGCGAGCTGACGTCGAGGTTGCGGTAGTGGAAGAACTGCTCGAGCCGCGGCATCCAGCGATGCAGGAAACGCCGATCCTGGCAGATGCTGTTGCCGCACATGGGGGAGCAACCGGCGGGGAGCCAGGCCTCGAGGAACGCCAGTGTCCGGCGCTCCGCCTCCGCCTCGTCGATATCGCTGACACGCACCCGTTCGGTCAATCCGGAGCCGGCGTGCTGCTTGGTATTCCAGTCATCCATAGCCGCCATCCTTTCGGCTGACTGGTGGACGGCCAACACCGGGCCTTCCGCGAGTATGTTGAGGTCGCTATCGGTGACGATGGTCGCCACCTCGATGATGTAGTCACGATCGACATCGAGACCCGTCATCTCGAGATCGATCCATACCAGATTATGCGACGAGCGCGTCATGAATTCCTCCGTTCGGCTCCGCCGGGTCGTCGCCATCGGCGAGAGCTCGGCAGCAACTGCCAGTTAGTAGGGGCCCGCGGCGCGGGCTCGGGCGATCACCCCCGATACAGCGCGATGGCCATGGGGCCCCGGCACTCAGCGATAGGAACGCCGCCCGGCGAAGGCGTGCGAGAGCGTGCCCGCGTCGACGTGCTCGAGCTCACCGCCCACGGGCACGCCGTGGGCGATGCGGCTGATGCCGATGCCGTGCTCGGCGGCCATCTCGGCGACGTACTGCGCCGTGGCCTCGCCCTCGACGGTGGGATTGGTGGCCAGGATGATCTCACGCACCTCACCACCGGCGAATCGCTGCTCCAGCCGGTCGAGGCCCAGTTCCGCCGGGCCGATGCCGTCGAGCGGCGACAGCCGGCCCTTGAGCACGAAGAACAGCCCCCGGTAGTCGGTAGCCTCATCCAGGGCGTGGACGTCCGCCGGATTCTCCACGATGCACAGCAGGGCGCGGTCGCGCTCGTTGCTAGCGCACAGCGGACAGTACTCGCTCTCGGCGAGGGTCCGGCAATCCACGCACTCACCGACATCCTCGGCCGCTCGAGACAGCGCCCGCGCCAGGCGTTGCGCCCCCGCGCGGTCGCGTTGAAGGAGCTGGAACGTCATGCGCTGCGCCGACTTCGGCCCCACACCGGGGAGGCAGCGGAGTGCCTCCATGAGCTCCTGGACAGCGGGTGAGAAGCTCACGCGTCGGCGCTCCTCAGAACGGCAGATTCATCCCGGAGGGCAGACCCATGCTCTGCGAGAAGCCCTCCATCTTCTCCTTGCTGGTCCGCTCGACCTTTTGCGCGGCATCATTAAAGGCCGCCGAGACCAGGTCCTCGACCATCTCCTTGTCGTCGTAGACGCTGTCATCGATGGTCACGCGGCGGACCTCGTGCTTACCGGTCATCACGACCTGCACCATACCGCCGCCGGACTCGCCCGTTACCTCCATCTGCGCCAGCTCCTCCTGCGCCTTCTGGAGATCCTCCTGCATCTTCTGAGCCTGCTGCATCAGATTGCCCATGCCACCTTTCATCGCCGCCTCCTCTAGGGGTCGCTCGTCACGGTTCGTCCCGCGGCCGCACACTGGCCGGCGCGACCTCGGCATCAAACGCCTCCTTAATGGCGTTGACCTGCGGATCCTCGTTAATCGCTCGCTCAGCGGCGGCCTGGCGCTCGGCACTGACGCGCTCGTTGACCACTGCCGGCGTCTCGACCTCAGCCTGGTCTCTCAATTCGATCGCCAGCTGCAATCCATCGCCATAATACGCCCGCAGCGCCGCCTCCAGGCGCTCCTGCATCGATTGGTTGAGCAGATGCTCGTGGCTCGATGCCAAGCCTAGCGTCACGCGCTCGCCCTGCCACTCGATGACGAAGCAATGATCGGCGAGACCGCGCGCCATCCCCGTTAACTCTAGCTTCGCTACTACCTGTGACCATGGTAGTTCGGCCGGTGTTTCGGGCGCGGCTGCTGGATCCGGCGGCCGCGCCTCATCGTCATCCGTTTGGTCCGCAGTCGCCTCCCCGCTGCGATCATCGAGCCCAGCTGCGTCCGTTGCCGGGTCGGCCGCGGGGGCGTCGCCGGCCGTCGCGCCCGAGGTGGGTAGCGCGGCGCCGTCCTCTGCCTCGGCGGGGCGGAACGCCAACAGGCGCAGGACCGTCATCTCGAAGCCCGTTCGTGGGTCGGGCGCCAGGGCGAGATCACGCCGCCCCTGCACGGCGATGTCATAGAACAGCTGACACGCCTCCGGCGAGATCGTCGCCGCTAGTTGGCGAATGCGGTCGTGCTCGGGCGCTTCTGGATCCAACGCCTCGGGCGCGGTCTGCGCCACGGCCACCTGATGCAGGATACTCAGCATATCCGACAAGGCCTCGCTGAAATCGCAGGCGTGCTCCGCCATGCGCGAGACGGCTGCCAGCAAGGCGGGGCCGTCGCCCCCGGCAGCCGCTTCCAGCAACGCGAACAGCTGGCCCTGGTCCATGGTACCGAGCATGTCCCGCACGGCCTCGTCCGCCAGGCGTTGCCCACCGCCGAACGCCAGCGCCTGATCCAACAGGCTCAGCCCATCGCGGACGCTGCCATCCGCCGCACGGGCCAGGCGGCGAACGGCGGCCTCGTCGGCCGCCATACCCTCGGCCTCGATGATGCCCTGGAGCTGGCTGGCGATCAGCGTCACCGGGAGGTGTTTGAGGTTGAACTGCAAACAGCGCGACAGGATGGTGACCGGGAGCTTATGGGGATCGGTGGTCGCGAGCAGGAACTTAACGTGGTCGGGCGGTTCTTCGAGGGTCTTGAGCAGGGCATTAAAGCTATGCCCCGAGAGCATGTGGACCTCGTCAACGATATAGATCTTATAGCGCGCCTGCGATGGCGCGTACTGAACGTTGTCCAGGAGCTCGCGCGTATCCTCGACCTTCGTTCTGGAGGCGGCGTCCACCTCGATGAGGTCCACGAACCGGCCGTCATCAATGGCCGTACACGCATGACACTGCCCACATGGCAGAGAGCTGATGCCATTGGCCTCGCAGTTCAGACATTTCGCGAGTATGCGCGCTAGCGTGGTCTTGCCGACACCGCGCGTGCCTGTGAACAGATAGGCGTGGTGGATGCGGCCATGATCCAGACCATTGACCAACGCGCGCCGTACGTGGTCCTGGCCGGCGAGCTCGTCGAACGTACGCGGCCGCCATTTGCGGGCAAGGACCTGATGCGTCATGGGCACTGGAACCGGCTTTGCCTAGCGGCGTTCCACTGCAACGCCGCCCTCGAGATATGGAGGCGGCGGCGCCAGCCACACCCCGGCGCCCGAATCCACTGCTACCGCTGCTCCCTTCCGGGCCTGACGGGATTCGCAGCTTATCGTCGCGGGGGGACCGACGCCTCCGCCATTGCCTGGCAGACGCGGACGCGCTGATAGGTGTGAACTGTATCAGCGTCGGTCGCGCGCGACAACGCAACGGCGACGGCTACAGCAATTCTTATTATGTGACCCCCAGGAAGGCGCATGGTCGCGTTACCCCCTGCCGAGGGCGTCTGCGGCCGGAGAAGGCCGCGGTCGAGCCTCCAGGGAGGGTTTATGGGGTCCCTCGGCAGGGGTAACGCGACCACCTCGAAGGCCAACATAAGAATGGCTGCGACGACTACGTAGCACCACGGATCGTCACATGCCAAAACGCTGTCACACTTATTACTGCCCAAATCAGCCCACACAAAGGGGACAACCAATGGACCCGAGACGCCGCCGCTTGTTTCTCGGACTACCCGCCGCGGCCCTATTCGGGAGCCTGCTGTGGCGTACTCAGCCGAGCCGCGCCGAGGACGAGGCCTTCCCGCTGGAACTCAGCGAGTCACAGTGGCGCGAGCGGCTCACGGAGGCTGAGTACCGCATCCTGCGCGAGGAAGGCACCGAGCGGCAGGGCCGCAGTGAGCTACTCGATGAAAAACGCAAGGGCGGGTATCACTGCGCTGGCTGCGACCAACTGGTCTTCCACTCGCGTTCCAAGTACAACAGCAACACGGGCTGGCCGAGCTTCTGGAAGCCGGCGGTCGAGGGCAACATCGCTACCAAGCCCGACCCGGGGCTGTTGGGCGAGCGCACAGAGGTCCATTGCAGCCGTTGCGGCGGCCACCTCGGCCATGTCTTCGAGGACGGCCCGCCGCCGACCGGGCTGCGCTACTGTATCAACGGCATCGCCCTCGATTTCCGAGCGGCCTAAGGGGAATAACGTGACGCTACGCGGAACCATCTTGCAGTTACTGATCCTAGCCGGCACGGCGCTATTGGGCGCTGGCCCCGCCATGGCCGATCAAGCCAAGGCCACCTTCGCGGGAGGCTGCTTCTGGTGCATGGAGCCCCCCTACGACAAGCTCGACGGCGTGCTCTCGACCGTCTCCGGCTACAGCGGCGGCGATACGGTCGATCCATCCTACGAGCAGGTATCGGGCGGTGGCACCGGTCACGCCGAGGTTGTACAGGTGACCTACAACCCGGAGCAGGTTAGTTACAGCAAGCTCCTCCACGTCTACTGGCGCAATGTCGATCCGCTGGACGGTAAAGGCCAGTTCTGTGACCGGGGCAGTTCCTATCGACCCGTCATCTTCTACCACAATAAGGAGCAGCAACGGCTCGCCGAGCAATCCCGCAAGCGCCTAGCCAACAGTGGCCGCTTCGATAAGCCCATCGCGGTGACCATCGAGCCCATGGAGGCCTTCTACCGCGCCGAGGGTTACCACCAGGACTACTACGACAAGAATCCCATTCGCTACAAGTACTACCGAGCGAGTTGCGGCCGCGACTCAAGGCTGGAGGAAGTTTGGGGCGACGCGGCCGGCGCCTAATCGGCCTCCGAGGCGATTAGCGTGGTACCCGTATCCTATAGCGGCCGGCTCTGGCCCACACCGAGGCGTCTCGCCGGCACCGCCGGCCACCCAACTCACTCGTCGAAGCCGTGAGCGATGCCCTGGGCACTGCAGAAGGCGGCCAGGGCCTGGCGTTCGACCTCCGGTACGCTCACACGTAGCGTAACGCCGTCATCGTAGGCGACGTCTTGGAGCCAGGCATCGTGGTGAGCGGCCCAGTCGCGGACCGCATGCTCCAAGGCGAAGCCCAGTCGCAGCTCCACCGTATAGCGCGGCACGCAGCGCGCGAGCGGCAGCCCAGCGAGAACCTCGCCGGCGGCCCGGGCGTAGGTCCGAGCCAAGCCACCGGCGCCGAGCTTAACGCCACCGAAGTAGCGACTGACCACGACGACCGCATCGCCGATGGCCTGACGCTGGATCAGCCCCAGTATGGGCTGCCCGGCCGTGCCCGAAGGCTCGCCGTCATCGCTACTGCCGGCATCCCGCGCCGCCGTCGGGGGACCGACCAGATAGGCCCAGCAGTGATGGCGGGCCTTGGGATGCGCCTCGCGCCGTTGCGCGACCGCAGCCATCGCCTCGGCGCGCGCACTGCTGGGGGCAGCGTACGCCACAAAGCGACTGCCACGAACGCTCAGTTCGGCCTCGCCGGATTGGCCGGGCATCGTGTATTCCGGCAACGGGGTGTCTCCAAGGCTAACCACAGAGCCTAGGATAGCAATCCGTCGTGGCTTGCCGCTGCAACGAGCAATCACCAGCCACTCTCAATCTAGCCTTCGAGGTGGTCGCGTCATCCTGGGGATCCCATCACTGGAATGGGTGGCCTCTCACGCGAGAGGGTGTTGAAAAGGCCCATTTACGTGTATCCTGTGCACAGCAGTTCGCCGCAAACCTTGTAGTACCGGCAAGACCCTTCCTCGGTTGGCAGTCACGCTTTCGGTCTTCAGGACGGCCTGCGTATATCGACGATTGAGCATTATCAGGAGAAGACAGGATGGTGACTGGCACCGTTAAGTGGTTCGACGACGCGAAGGGCTACGGTTTTATCGCGCCGGCCGAGGGCGGCAAGGATGTTTTCGTGCATCACTCCGCGATCAACGGCTCGGGCTTTAAGAGCCTGTCCGAGGGTCAGGAAGTTGAGTTCGAGACCGAGTCCACACCGAAGGGGCTCGCGGCGGCGAACGTTACGCCGCTCTAAGACGCATAGCCTCCGCGCTAATGTGTTGTGAAAAGGCCCCGCTTCGGTGGGGCCTTTTCGTGTGGGCATACGCATCGGTTTCCTTCGTCGATAGCTATCCGCTACGCTAGCCCGCAACCATGCAGTGCACCATACCAGGCAGGCTCACCTCGCACGCGGAGGGCTGATCATGACGAGCAACATCACCACCGAATTAGGGCTCATCCTGGGTCTAGGCGCGCTAGCCGCCCTGGTCATCGGGTTCTTCGTCGGCCGACTCACGGCGCCCAGCTTGCGCAAGAACGAGGGGCTTCGACGCGAGCGCGATGACGCCCAGCGCGAGCTGGACCGCATGCGCGAGCAGGTCGATCAGCACTTTGGCGAGAGCGCGCGACTGTTCGCTAACCTGGCGCATGACTACCGCGCCCTCTACGAGCACTTCGCGGCGAGCGCTGGCGAGCTCGGCTTGTCCGACAGCGAGCGTCAGGAGATGCTCGTCTCCGCCACTAAGCCCCTGCCCACCGATGCCGAGATCTCGGTACCGGCCGCACCCGAGCCGTCGCCCGAGGATCCCGCCGCCCGCCACGAGCCGATGGCAACGGGCGCCCTCAATAGCCCCGAAGCGCCGTCGAGGACAGGTTGATCTAGGCCC